>NZ_KQ034054.1 GCF_000970855.1 Lactobacillus helsingborgensis | reverse complement strand
AAAAAAAGAATGTTATTTCTAACATTCTTACAAAAAATATAGTTACGACTGCTTTTTTACGTTTTTTTCTATATGGTAGAGCAGCAAATGAACGCTCTGGTAAATATCTCTGATATCAGCCTTACACTCATTTAGTACCCAATTAAAAATTATTGCATAAACACCGTTTGCCACCATTTCGACTTTTCGAACCGAAAATGCGCCCCGCGGTCTCATATACATTTCAATCGCATAGGCATATTCTTTACTTAAGACGCGACAAAATTCTGCTGGATCTTGTGCAATACGATTTAAATTGGCGTAAAAAATCTTGTTCTCCTGGATTTTAGCCAGCATTCTATAAAACATGCGATCCATATTTTCACTACCAATAACGCGAAGGGTCCTTCTAGTTTGCAACGCTAAAACCGAAGTAAACAAATCACAAATATTGCGGTATTTTTTGTAGAAAGCTACACGATTAATTTTCAGTTCTTTACAGAAGTTTGTTACAGTGTATTTGTTTACACTGTACTTCGACAATCCCGTCACCAATACTTCTTCAGCTTTTGTTAGTCTCATATCCTTCCTCACTTCTACTTATGGTATTATAAATATATCAATGATGACGGTTACACGCAATAGTTTCTGGTAAAAAAATGATTTAATTTTTAAAAGTTTCTGAATTCTGCAAATAAAGCGTTTTATAAAAATAAGCAATCAAAAAAACTAATAAACCAGATTAATAAACGGTT
>NZ_KQ034053.1 GCF_000970855.1 Lactobacillus helsingborgensis | reverse complement strand
TCCATTTTTCCATGGCCTCCTGCAGCGCCTTCTTAGTAGGATAGGTATAGGTGTAGTAGTCTAGCTCAACCTTCATGATGTGAAAGAGACTCTCGCAGGCCGCATTGTCGTGGCAGGTCGCCCGTCGCGACATGCTTTGAAAAACGTGGTGCTGTTTTAGGGTCTGACAATATGCTTTGGACTGGTATTGAATGCCCTGATCGCTGTGAATCGTCATGCGGTAAGGCAGTTTGGGCCGGATCGCCAAAACCTGCTTGAGTCCATCTAGAACATATTTGGTCTGCGGCCACTGACTGATGGTGTAACTGATGATTTCACCGCTGTAAAGATCTTTAAAGGGCGAGAAATATAACCGTTCGCTCATGCTCTTATTGCCATAGCGAAACTCGCTGATATCGGTGACTACCTTTTGGTAGGGCCGATCGGTCTTAAACTTCTGGTGGAAGCGGTTCTTCGCCTTCTTGCCTTGCGGACCTTTTGATGAATCATACTTGCCTGCACGCAAGTTGTATTTGCGGGCCAGCAGCTTGTGCTCCTTCATCAGGCGATAAATGCGTTTATGGTTCACCTGCAAGCCGTACTTGATTTTTAGCGTGTCAGTCATGGGCAGGTAGCCGATGGGATTATGCCTTTTAACCACTTTAATCAGCGACAGTAAAGCCAGATCGCTGTATTTTTTCCGCCTGCTGCGCGGGTGATACTCGTAGGTGCTCTTGGCTAAAAAGCTATAGTGCAATAGTTCTTGCAGTTGATAGTTGTGCTCATGCCTTAGCTCTTGGATGATGGTCCGTTCTTCTTGCGTTGAGCGTCTTTGCGCCGAGCTAAGGCTTCGACTTTTTTTAGGTAGTCGTTCTCAATGTGGAGCTGACGGTTTTCTAAGCGCAGCCGCTCTAATTCAGATAACTCGCTGCTGGTATACTTAACTGGTTTTTTAGGCAATTTGTTCATTGGTGGTCGGCCTCGTTTGGTAAAGAGCGCATCAAGCCCGCCTTCATCAAAACGTTTTTGCCAAGTACAAATTAAGCTGGGTGTGGCAATTTTGAAGTGAATGGCGGTATTTTGATAGGTCTCGTCATGTTCTTTTCTCCAGTTTAAGACTTGGAGCTTGAATTGACCACGATAATTTTGCGAGGTGTGCCGAATTTCTAGGCCCTTAACACCAAAGTGCTGGTATTGCGCAGCCCAGGTATCAATTAGTTGATGTGATCCGGTGCCAATCATTTGCGCCACAGAAC
>NZ_KQ034051.1 GCF_000970855.1 Lactobacillus helsingborgensis | reverse complement strand
ACGAGTTAGTACATTGAAAACTGAATATAATCCAAGAAAAACCGAGAAACAATCAAAAGAGAACAGATTGCTAAAGAGCGACCGAGAGAGTATCTTGAGTAAGGTCAAGTAAAGAAGGGCGCACGGTGAATGCCTGGGCACAATGAGGCGAAGAAGGACGTGACGAACCACGAAAGGCTTCGGGGAGCGGTAAGTACGCAGCGATCCGGAGATATCCGAATGGGGGAACCCAATGCATGCAGATGCATTACCAAGCGGTGAATAGATAGCCGGTTGGGGCAAGACGCAGTGAACTGAAACATCTAAGTAGCTGCAGGAAGAGAAAGAAAGATCGATTTCCCTAGTAGCGGCGAGCGAAGCGGAAAGAGCCCAAACCAGATGATTTATCATCTGGGGTTGTAGGACTGCGACAAGGCAGCGCAAAGGATAGCAGAATTATCTGGGAAGGTAAGCCAGAGAGGGTGAGAGCCCCGTAAGCGAAATCCGGAGCGCGCTGAGCAGGATCCTGAGTAGGTCGGGACACGAGGAATCCCGATTGAAGCAGCGAGGACCATCTCGCAAGGCTAAATACTACATTGTGACCGATAGTGAACCAGTACCGTGAGGGAAAGGTGAAAAGAACCCCGGGAGGGGAGTGAAAGAGAACCTGAAACCGTGTGCCTACAAATAGTCAAAGCCCATTAAGGGGTGATGGCGTGCCTTTTGTAGAATGAACCGGCGAGTTACGTTAATTAGCGAGGTTAAGTCAGAAAAGACGGAGCCGGAGCGAAAGCGAGTCTGAAGAGGGCGCGGAAGTTAGTTGATGTAGACCCGAAACCAAGTGACCTACCCATGACCAGGTTGAAGGTGCGGTAAAGCGCACTGGAGGACCGAACCCACGTAAGTTAAAAATTGCGGGGATGAGTTGTGGGTAGCGGTGAAATTCCAAACGAACTTGGAGATAGCTGGTTCTCTCCGAAATAGCTTTAGGGCTAGCCTGGTGCGAGGATGATAATGGAGGTAGAGCTCTGTTTGGACGAAGGGCCCGTCAGGGGTTACTGAATTCAGATAAACTGCGAATTCCAGATATCAAAGCACTGGAGTCAGACTGCGAGTGATAAGATCCGTAGTCGAAAGGGAAACAGCCCAGATCACCAGTTAAGGTCCCCAAATCTATGCTAAGTGGAAAAGGATGTGGAGTTGCGTAGACAACTAGGATGTTGGCTTAGAAGCAGCCACCATTAAAAGAGTGCGTAATAGCTCACTAGTCGAGTGACGCTGCGCCGAAAATTTACCGGGGCTAAGCATAGTACCGAAACTGTGGATGTGCAGTAATGCACGTGGTAGGAGAGCGTTCTAAATGCGGCGAAGCTTAACTGAGAAGATAAGTGGAGCGTTTAGAAGTGAGAATGCCGGTATGAGTAGCGCAAGATAGGTGAGAATCCTATCCGCCGAAAGACTAAGGTTTCCTGGGGCAGGCTCGTCCGCCCAGGGTAAGTCGGGACCTAAGGCAAGGCCGAAAGGCGTAGTCGATGGAGAACAGGTAGAGATTCCTGTACTGCGCAGCTTCGTTAATAGCGAAGGAGGGACGCAGGAGGCGAAGGACGCATGGCGCTGGAAGCCATGTTTAAGCGTCAAGTGTGGATATGAGTCAAATGCTTGTATCCGAGAAGCACAAGGCGTGATGAGGAGCGAAATTAAAGTAGCGAAGGTCCAAGAGTCACACTGCCAAGAAAAGCTTCTAGTGAGAAGCTGCGTACCCGTACCGCAAACCGACACAGGTAGTCGAGTGGAGAACACTCAGGTGAGCGAGAGAACTCTCGTTAAGGAACTCGGCAAAATCGCCCCGTAACTTCGGGAGAAGGGGTGCTGGTGTAAGAGCCAGCCGCAGTGAATAGGCCCAAACAACTGTTTATCAAAAACACAGGTCTCTGCAAAGTCGTAAGACGACGTATAGGGGCTGACACCTGCCCGGTGCTGGAAGGTTAAGGAGAGCTGTTAGCGCAAGCGAAGCAGCGAACTGAAGCCCCAGTAAACGGCGGCCGTAACTATAACGGTCCTAAGGTAGCGAAATTCCTTGTCGGGTAAGTTCCGACCTGCACGAAAGGTGTAATGATTTGGGCACTGTCTCAACGAGAGACTCGGTGAAATTATAATACCCGTGAAGATGCGGGTTACCCGCGACAGGACGGAAAGACCCCATGGAGCTTCACTGCAATTTGATATTGGGCAGCTGTTAAACATGTACAGGATAGGTAGGAGCCGGAGAAGATAGCACGCCAGTGTTATCAGAGGCAATGTTGGGATACTACCCTTGTTTGATGGCTGCTCTAACCAGGGCCTCTAAGCGAGGCATGGGACAGTGTCAGACGGGCAGTTTGACTGGGGCGGTCGCCTCCTAAAGTGTAACGGAGGCGCCCAAAGGTTCCCTCAGAATGGTTGGAAATCATTCACAGAGTGCAAAGGTATAAGGGAGCTTGACTGCGAGAGCGACAACTCGAGCAGGGACGAAAGTCGGGCTTAGTGATCTGGTGGTACCGTATGGAAGGGCCATCACTCAACGGATAAAAGCTACCCTGGGGATAACAGGCTTATCTCCCCCAAGAGTTCACATCGACGGGGAGGTTTGGCACCTCGATGTCGGCTCGTCGCATCCTGGGGCTGAAGTCGGTCCCAAGGGTTGGGCTGTTCGCCCATTAAAGCGGCACGCGAGCTGGGTTCAGAACGTCGTGAGACAGTTCGGTCCCTATCCGTCGTGGGCGTAGGAAATTTGCGAGGAGCTGTCCTTAGTACGAGAGGACCGGGATGGACATACCGCTGGTGTACCAGTTGTCTTGCCAAAGGCATCGCTGGGTAGCTAAGTATGGTCGGGATAAGCGCTGAAAGCATCTAAGTGCGAAGCCCCCCTCAAGATGAGATTTCCCATACGAAAGTAGTAAGACACCTCAAAGACTAAGAGGTAGATAGGCTGGGAGTGGAAGAGCCGTGAGGCTTGGAGCGGACCAGTACTAATCAGTCGAGGACTTGACCAGAGCTTAGCAGCAGTCAAGGTTTTTCAAGCGGATTATATTTAGTTTTGAGTGTAAAAGCTCAAAGGAAAAAAGTACGGTGGCAAGAGCAAGAAGGAAACACCTGTAACCATGCCGAACACAGCAGTTAAGCTTCTTCACGCCGAGAGTAGTTGGTGGGAGACTGCCTGCGAGGGTAGGACGCTGCCGTGC
>NZ_KQ034050.1 GCF_000970855.1 Lactobacillus helsingborgensis | reverse complement strand
ATTACTTGAGATGGCTCTATTAAACCTGTCCCTTTTTACAACTTTGTCCTGTTGGTTTGTTTGATAACGGAAAAACCTCCGAACTAATTTCTCACTAGCTCGAAGGTTTTAACTTTAATCTCTTGAATTCTAACTTAGATTTGTTATACTAAGTTATGAATTTTCAAAGACTAAAGCTAATTTTCGTACTCGTCCAAAAGTGTTGAATTAGCTTTTTTCTTTGCCTTTTATTGATTTATCAATAAAAGGCTTTTTTTATTTTTCTGATGTTAAGCATAACATAAAATTTAAGAAAAACAGCAAAAAATTTTATTGAGAAGTCAATTCTCCACTCTTTTACATAAATTAGGTTGAACAATTGACCAACTAATTCATACAATAAAACTAAAAGTAGCAAAAAAGGAAAACTGTGCTATGCAAAAAACAATTAAACAACTAGCTGATGAATTACATGTTTCAAAACAAACTATTCGTTATCACCTAAAGTCTTTACCGGTAAATTTTACCGGTAAAGACAACAAAAATCGCATAACCGTAAATGCAATTGGTGCAAGACTTATTAAAGAAAAAGTGGTAAACAAAAGCGGTAATGTTACCGGTAAAAAAGTGCAACAAAAAAGCTCTTTACCGGTAAACGATAATGAGCAATTAAAATTATTATTACAACGAATTGACACGTTAGAACAAACATA
>NZ_KQ034049.1 GCF_000970855.1 Lactobacillus helsingborgensis | reverse complement strand
TTTAATCATTTTTAACATAGATGCTGTAATTCGACGTTCTAATTGATACTCTACACCAAAAACTGATAACGTCGAAAAGCCTCTTAAGCAATCATTAATAATATCTAATACAT
The DNA here is from genome assembly GCF_000970855.1 of Lactobacillus helsingborgensis. GTDB lineage: Bacteria > Bacillota > Bacilli > Lactobacillales > Lactobacillaceae > Lactobacillus > Lactobacillus helsingborgensis. The sequence goes on along the minus strand of NZ_KQ034049.1, from coordinate 611 downwards.
TTGCATTTGCTTTAGTCATTGACAGATTACTAGTTGCCAATTGCTTTCTAACTAATTGGGGTAAAAAAATTGTCAAAACTGTCATTAACAAAATTAATGGTACAAAAGTCCAATGGAATTTAATTAAAGCAATAATAGAAAATAGTGGATCAGTAATAATTTGAATTGACTGAAATAAATTACCAAATCCATTTCCTTCAATTAGGTTCATATCATTGGTTAACCAAGATGAATAAACACTAGTGTCATACTCATTAAATTTTTCTACAGAATACTTTGAAATATGCGAAATAATATCCTGTTTTACATGTAAGCTCAAAAGCTGAATTACTTTTGCTTGTTCAACTAAATTTAAAAATAAAAAGACTGTCATTACAACAAAAAGTAATATATTTAGCAATATATAAGACACAAAAGCTCTAAAATCAAATTTAACTAAGCTATTTAAAATAAAAATATTAAAAATACTATTAGCTACTCTAAACAAAGAGCAAATCACTTGTAAAATAACTACCAGTAAAACACGCAAAGGCTCCTGTCTCACATATTTAAATAGATACTTCATTCGTTAATTTCCTTTCATTATTAAATTTTTAGATAATTCATGTTCC
>NZ_KQ034048.1:5641-6324 GCF_000970855.1 Lactobacillus helsingborgensis | reverse complement strand
TTGTCCTCTATCTTTATATTTATCAATTGTGGCCCACTTATAAATCTCATTATTTCAACTAGTGTTTTTCCTTGAGAAAATGTTTCAATAAGTTCGGGAATATATGGGCTTTTATTTAATACTTTCATATACTTTATTTCATTATTTAACAATTGCTTCGCACTAAGCTTTTTTGGATTACTACCTACCAATTCATTAGCAGTTTTCATAACGATTGGAACATCATTAATAGTAATACCTTTATATACACCACCTTTGTTTTTTCTAGATAAAATTTCAGAAAAACGATATTTATTCAATTCAGGACAATATACTTTTTTATCCTTATATTTATTTGCTTTAAACGGCCAACTAGTACCTGGTAACATATGGAATGACTTGGTTCTATCATCTGGAATTAGTTTTCCCGTAGGTAATCTAACCAAATCGATTATTTTATTATGCTCTTTATCTCGACAAGTCATCTTTTTAAATGCACCATATCTGAACTGCACACAACTATTTTTAGGTAGTTGAAAATCTGTAAATATCTTTGGTGCAGAATATCTTTGTAATGCTTTATCTAATTTGAAAACAATTAATTTAAATTCTTCAACATTTTTAGGATAAAATGTCATAAATTTATTTGCTTCTGTAACAGATGCATGCGTATCCGATAGCATTTCATATACTTGCCTAGATCT
>NZ_KQ034048.1:2146-3592 GCF_000970855.1 Lactobacillus helsingborgensis | reverse complement strand
AGGCACAATTTTCAATACTCAATATTTGTGAAGAAATCAAAAAAACATCTTCTATATCTTTCGATTGAACTGAAAGATGACCTTTCCAACCCGAGTCTGGAACGTCACATTCAATTGGATTAAAATAAATCCAAACATCATCATCAATCACTTTGTAATCTTTAAAATTCATACTTTTAACTAATTCTGTAAATTTATCACTGCTCCGTATCTTTTTTTCCAATTGAATAAAATTATCCATTTATTTATCTCCATAATAAAAATAAAAAAGCCAGTAACATTACAAAAGTATTAAGTAATATACTGGCTCCTATATTATTTCTTTTCCGTGTATCCACAAGTAATCAGACAAGTAAAAGCTTGCTTAGTAAGTGCATTAGGTAATGAGTCCAAGTCTTGAATAGTGCTTACCGAAACGTTCTCCATACTTTCTCACCTCCTTTCTTGTATAAGTACATAATTAATAATGTCGATATCTATATTTCCAAATTTCATCACCATAAATAATACTTTTCATGTTATCGTCTCCTTCAATAAATATTTCTCATCTTTTATTGGTTGCTTTTAGGGTGAACAATAATGATAATAACCGTACGTAATAAATCACTCATGATTTTTCTCTTTCCTTTTCAATTTAAGTTTTAATATCTTTTCTTTTGTAGTTAATTTTTTTTCTGAGGTAGATTTTTCTATCTTCTTTAGAAAAATTCTCTTATTAATTTGTTCAAAATCGTTTATCAGTCATAGTTCTCACTCGCCTTTCCTATTTGTTTGTGACTCTAATATATGACCTTGAGCAAAAAAAAAATAAAAGTGGCATATTTGCTTATAAAAGTCAAATATGCCATTTTCTATTATTCTGTTATCTTCAAAAACTTTGACAATTCATTTCCGTATGATGTCATTCCAGTCAATTTGATATTTTCAATAATCAATTTACATTTTTCTAGACTTGCTTTATCATGCCGCACATGATAATCAATTAAATCTTCTACAAATACCAATACATTTTTATAGAAAAACAATTCTGGCGTAACAATGATTTCATTGGCATTCTTTATAAAAAATTCTAGACCATCATATCGTTTATTCTCTACACAAATAAAAAGTAAGTTTGAAATCATAGCTAAAATTAACGATTGCAGTTCTACATCATTAGTTCCTTTAAATTGCTGCAAAATTCGTTTAGTAATCAATAAGTTGCTGTCTAAATCATATAACTCCATGAAATTAGAATACAATTCTGCGTTAGTTTCATTAAAGTTAACGATACTAAAAATCTTGTTTTTCAATTTGCTTTTGATTTGTTCGTCTAAGCTCTTAAGATCATCATTCAATAATGCTATATACGCTGTAATGAACATTAACTGCTCATCTTTATCTGGTAAATCGCTGTCTTTTATCAAATGACTTATTTTTTCCAAATCACTCTTAGATCCTTGATAA
>NZ_KQ034048.1:0-619 GCF_000970855.1 Lactobacillus helsingborgensis | reverse complement strand
TCCGACTTAAATTCTTTTCTACTTTTGCATAGAATGATGGGCTAACTATATTTCCTACCCATTCTTTTTGAGTCTTTTCATGCTCTATCCGATATTTTTTCAACAATTCTCCAATAGTCATAAAGCTCCTCCTATCTATTGCCTGTCAAATATGCCATTTTTATATTTTTAATTATAGTCTAAATATACTTATAGATAACAATAAGCATAGGAGAAAAATTATGGACGTTTTTTTAAGAAATAAAAATTATCGTAAATTTTCCATTGCAGGATTTCTATCCAGTGCAGGAAATATATTGTTTTATTTAGCATTCATGACTTATGCCAGTAAACTTCAAAATTATGCTTTAGCCTTATCATTAATTTCAATTACTGAAGCTATCCCTGATCTTTTAGGAAGCGTTGCTGGCTATATTGCAGATAGAACTCAGAATAAATTTAAAATGATTACTTGGCTAGCAGTCATTCGCTTTATTTTATACATGCTAGTAGGGTTTCTATTTACCCGAAATAACATTGCCGGATGGAATTTGGTATTAATAGTTATTGCAATTAACTTTATTTCTGATTTATCTGGATCATATTCCGGTGGCTTAGAAACTCCAATAATTGTTAATTT
>NZ_KQ034047.1:567092-612229 GCF_000970855.1 Lactobacillus helsingborgensis | reverse complement strand
AATATTTCCCTCCGCTTACGTTGAGCAACACATATTTTACCATCTAATAAAAATGTTTTCCACAAGTGAACAACATTAATTCAGAATTAACAAGTTGTGGATAGATTAATAGGGAAAATGCACAAAAAAATGCTGAATTTTACTAATTAATTATTTTTGTACAATAAATTTGTGGAAATTTTATACTGCTATGACAGTAAAAGAGCATTCTTGGGTGACAATATATCCACATACTGTGTATAAAATTTTAAACAGCTTGTAGATTGTGGATAAAAGTGTGGAAAATCATGTTAATTGCAAAATGTGGATAATTTTTAGAGCGAAAATGTAAACAGCTTAAATGAAGAATAGTTAGCCAATGAAGAACAAAATCTTTTGTCATAACATAAAAAGATTAACTTTTAGTTCGAAGGAAAAAGTAAAGGTAATAATCATTAATTTAAAAGCTTATTGCTGCTTTTAATAACTAATAGCTTATAGTTATTTTTCGTATAACTTTAGTATTACAGTCTGCAATTTTAAAAGCTATAGAAATTGTTAAATAAGATATAAGTTATATTCCTTGTTTATAGCAGAAGCGCAAAAAGACATATTTGCTATTTTTCAAATATGTCTTTTTGTTTAGTTAATTTTTTACGGCATTCTGCATTAACTTTCGTTAATTATTGCCCCTTTGTGAGTACAATTTGGTAGTCTGCTGCCTGGGCCAGTTTCATATCATGAGTGACCATGATGATAGTTTTATGGTGCTCGTGCTGCAATTTTTGGATCAATTTCAGCACATGAAGAGCAAGTTGCGGATCAAGCGAGCCAGTCGGCTCATCGGCAAGGATTAGCTCACCGGGTTTTAAAAATGCACGTGCTAACGCAACGCGTTGCTTTTCGCCAACTGACATTGTTGCAACCGTATCATCCAGCCGGTTTTGCAATCCGACTTCTGCCAAAATGTCTGCAATTTGTTTGTCAGTTTTATTTTTGGGAACGCGGCTAAAGTTTAGAGCCAACTTGAGATTCTGTCGCACGGTCATGTTGGAAACGAGCGCAAACGTCTGAAAGAGGTAATTGATGTCATTGCGTCTTGCCAAAGTTGCTTTTCTGCTGTTAACCTCCGGTGCAGACTTGTTATTTAAAAGGTAGGATCCGCTATCGAACTGTTCCAGTAGCCCGATGATGTTCAAAATGGTTGATTTGCCAGAGCCTGACGGACCAATCAGGGCAGCAAAATCGCCATGATTAACGGTCATTGAAAAGTGGTTGAGAATTGTCCGTTTGCCGTATTTTTTCGTAACTTGTTCGAGTTTAACAATTGCTTGGGCCATGGTTATTCCTCCTTTAAGCTGTATAGCAGCTGCTTGGTGCTGCTTTGCCGCAAGTAAAGCAAACAAAATAATATTTGTATGATGAATTTAATAATAATAACCAATGTTCCGGCTTTTGAACGGTTGAAAATGGTTGTCAGCAATTCAACTACAAAAGTGATGCTCAAAAAAGCCAGCGGCTTGCTGTAAATACTATAAATGCTGTAACCTAAGAATTTTTTGATATTGAAAAGTTCCTGTTGAGATACTTGGTAGATTTTAATAATAGCGTAGATCATGACCAATGAAAGAGCTAAAAGGATGATCCCCACGATACCAAAGAGATAGAGCGTATAACTAAGGTCTTTTTGGATGCCTTTAATATAGTTGCCGATAGTGGTAAAGGCAGGCTTATAGGGGCTAATTCGGGGGTTGGAAAAAATCTTTTTCTTGGTTGTATTGGACATTTTACTAGTAGAAAATTTTGCAAGACCGCCAAATCCCTGCGCACTTAAGTTGTCACTTTCAAAATAAGACATGTTAGCTGGCGTTGCGACCAAAATAATTGCCTGTTTCATCCGTAAGGGCTCTGCAGTCTTAGTTGCCCAAGTGAAGAAATCTGTTTGTGGTCGATAGGAACCAAAGATAAATTGCCGCTGCTGGTTAAAAACGGTAGGTGTATCTTGCGGACTAATCGACTGTGTGTCGTCTTTTTGCAGCCATTTTTTAAATTTAGTAGTTGTTGAGAGTGAAAGCGAGGATGGAAGTAGGTAGAGACGTTTACCTTGTTCAGCAGCTTCCAGCTTTTTCGTGGAGACTGTTATCCCTAATTCTTTCAAGTAGTTAGGGGAGACCGTCAGTTTTAAGAAGGGTCTTTTGCTGGGCATATTAGTCCCAGCGGCTACCAAATCTTCAATCATCTTGGTGGTATAAATAGTTGTACCAACAAGATATACGCCATTTTCTTGATAAATATCCTTGTACCATTTATAGAAATCTTTACTTCTTTTTTTGAAAGCCTCTTGCTTGCTTTGATTTTGTTTGCTAAATTGGGAACTTTTTAGAATGGTTAGATGTGAAACATCTTGCCAACTTTTGGACATTTGATAAGTGTTATTAAGTGTTTGTAGAGGCCCATCGAGGGCGTAAGAACCAAAAATAATGCCGCCACTTAGTAGTATATAGCCTAAAATTGATAATGAGAGTAACGCTTTGCGCGGAAACTTATGCTTTAAGATGTCAAGAAAAGACATATTCATTACTAGAGAGCTGGCGAGCAGGGCTAATAGTACGACAAGTGCAGTACTTATGAGATTGACTGTAAAAAATAGCGACCATAAGGACAGGTATTTGCCGGAAATGATAGTGCCAAGGGGTACAGTAACAATGCTCATCGCGAATGCGGTAATGATATAAGGCAGGTAAAGTCGCAATAAAAAGTTGACTTTTGACCAGCCCAGCAAAACCAGATCGCCTAAAAGCGCTAGTGACTGCAGAAGATTGAGCAAGAAAAGAACCAAAAGCCCCAGAATGTTCAAGGCTAACCCAGTCAACAAGATAGTTGGCATCATACTCTGTTCTACTCCCAAGCCGCTTAATTTCATCTGCAACTGTTTTCTAGATTTCTGGGTACACTTTGCCAGTCCCGTTAAAAAACTAACCTGCTGTTTGCCGCTAAGCCCAATCACTTGGTAGGTGCCATTGATGCTGTGGTTCTGTTTGACCAGATCTTCAAGCTTGAAGACTGTCAGATGCTGCCCACCAGCGAAATTTGGTGTTTTGGCAATGCTTTTGTAATCTAGTGCATTGCCAATAGTTTGTGTATCTGGAGATTGCAGCAGCTTTTTCAAAGTTTCGGGTCTAATAATGGTATGACCAGCAAAGGTTAATGGTAAGGGATGCTTATCAACATCTCCCATAATACCAAGCTGGGTTTCTTGAATGCTGCCATTTTGACCTACACTTTGATCTGCGCGAACGATTACTAACTTATTCTTGATCGCTTGTTCGGCGAGAAAGTTCAAGACTTTGTTTTGCTGCGTGTCTGCAACATTTTTAAGGTAAAAAGTTGTTTTGGGCACATTGGGATAGTCGCTAATAGCGTAGTTATAGTTTCGTCCGATAAAAAAAGCCGCCAGCAAAGCAAATAAAACACTTTGGCAGGCAACCAAAAAAAGAGTAAGTAATTTAATCTTTTTATTTTGAAAATTCACGGCAGTTTATCCCTCTCCTTATTTTATCTATACAGGTTTAGTATATTTGTAAAATATTAAAATAATATAAAAAAGTCATATTTGATATTTTTGCTCAAATATGACTTTTCAACTAATTGATTACTTGTTTTCTGAAAAAAATTTAGTTAGCTCTTTGCTATACGCAGGCATACCTATAAATGAAAGAAAATCAATTGCCTTCAAACAGTTATCAATATAAGATGGTTCTTTAGTGAAATGGTAGTTGAGCAAATTAATTGGTACGAGTAAAACATCTTTATAAAAGCATAATTCTGGTACAGTGGGAATATTATTTGCAACTTTTACAAAAGGCTTTGTCTCGTCGTAGCGCTTGTTTTCGATACATAAGAACAACAAATTGCCAATAATTCCTAAAATTCTTTTTTGTATTTCAACATCAGTGCTGTTTTGAAACTGACTAACAATTTTTCTAGCGATCAGTAAGTTATCATCAATATTATAAAGTTGCATAAAAGCACAATATATGGCTAAGGATTGCTTGTCAAAACCTCTGAGGCTGAAAATTTCTCTTTTGATAATTGCTTTCGTTTCTTCATCTAATTTTTCAATATTACTTTTTGCAAGAGCAGACAAGCTTTTAGCCAAGGTAAATAAGTTATTTTGATGAGGCAATTTTTCGAGTTCAATTACGCGTTTTAGTTGTTCAAATTTACTGTTTGAATTTTGATAATAAGCATCGACTAGCAAATTTATCAGCTCTCGCTCTCGTTCATACTGCAGCTTTCTTTTGGGTCTTAGTTCGCTAAAAAAATTCGCAGCCGAAATTCCGTTGTGATCGAGCAGGTCAATTAAGTTATCAGCTGAGATGTGATTGAGTCCTTTTTCCACCTTAGAATAAAAGGAGGGACTGACGGTACTGCCGACCCATTCCTTTTGGGTCTTGTTAGCGCGCAAACGATATTGTTTTAATAGTTCACTGGTTGTCATTGGTAGTTCCTCGCTCGTAAGATAATTTTTAAGGATTAAGTTCAATTCTAATAATTATATCAGAATATTATTATAGGAGCTATTTAGTTATCAATATGATAGGGAATTCAATGAATTGAAAAAATGAACTTGTGGATTTGCCTGCTTGGCACCGATTTGCCGTTTCTTAATCACTAGCCATTAATTGAAATTACACATAATGATTTATCCTAGAAAATATTTTTACTATTAATGACGTAAAATTAAAAACTGCCGCACGCTTTAAAGAGTGAAATCAAGACTATAAAAGTGATTGAACATCCTGCTGACATGGCTTAGAAAGTTTTTGTGTTAAGGCGAATATATTTAGGTAATAAATTCGCAATTTTTTGTCTTTTTGCTTGGTTTTTTACTTTAATCATGGTATTCTAGATATTAAATTGTGCAGTCTGCATACAAAAAATTGGAGGTGTAGTTTAATGACAACTAAAAGAACTTACCAACCTAAAAAGCGTCACCGTTCAAGAGTTCATGGCTTTATGAAACGGATGAGTACATCTAATGGCCGTAAGGTTTTGGCTAGACGCCGTGCAAAGGGTAGAAAAGTCTTATCTGCTTAAACCACTGAAATCCCAGTGGTTTTTTTAATTTATAAGAGTGGAATGAAACGTTTTGAGAAAGTCTTATCGCGTTAAAACAGAAAATGATTTTCAAACAGTTTTTAAGTCGGGCAATTCAGTAGCCAATCGGGCCTTCGTTATTTATCAATTAGATAAACCGGAGAATGAACATTTTCGTGTTGGTATTTCCGTTGGTAAAAAAGTCGGTCACACTGCTGTAGTCCGCAATCGCCTCAAACGTTATATTCGTGCTGTTCTTACGGAAAACAGGTCTTTAATCAATCCCCAGATTGATTTTTTAGTAATCGCTAGACCTTATGCGCGTAACTTTAAATGGGTGGACGTTCGTAAGAACCTATTGCATGCACTCTTTTTAGCCAATATAATTAAAGAGATACCGAATAAAGTTGAGGAAGATTAGAGTGAAAGACATTTTAACCAAAAAGAATGTCAAGCGTCTACTTGTGCTGCTGACAGTAGTTGCTTTAGCAGTTGTTTTAACAGGTTGTGCGTCATCTAACAATACAGAACCCGTTTCACATACAAGCGGCAGCTGGTGGAATCGCTGGGTCATTTATTATATGTCCACGTTTTTACTTTGGCTGTCTAAATTAATTGGTAACAACTACGGTTGGGCAATTATCATCTTTACTGTTATTGTGCGGCTTATTTTGTATCCTCTTAGTGCCATTCAAATTAAAAGCACTACTAAGATGCAAAAAATTCAGCCTGAGATGGACGCTCTTCGTAAAAAGTATCCTGGTAGCGACACAGAATCGCGTACTTTGCTTTCGCAGGAGACTAACAAATTATATAAAGAGGCTGGAATTAATCCTTATGCTGGCTGCTTGCCTTTAATTATCCAAATGCCGGTTATGCTTGCTTTATACGGAGCAATTGCTCAAACACCGCAGCTTATGACCGGACATTTCATGTGGATGGATTTGGGTGTACCCGACCCGTACTATATTATGCCGATCTTATCTATGGTTTTAACCTTCTTATCGACATATATCAGTCAGTTGTCAACACCGAAGGAATCACAAACTCTGTCATCTAAAATAATGACTTATGGTATGTCAATCATGGTTGGTGTAATGGGTATTTATTTCCAATCAGCTATTGTAATTTACTGGGTAGTTTCAAACTTATTCCAAGTAATCCAGACCTTCATCTTGCAGAACCCGATTAAATACCGCCGTGAGCAGGAGGAAAAGGCACGCCAAGAGCGTGAACGCAAGCGTCAGTTGAGAAAGACTTATAAACGGCTGAAACGCAAAAAATAATTTTTAAAATTTTTAATCTAAAGTATTGATTTAGATAAAGTAGTCAAAGTGCTTTATCCATCATGATTATTCATGGTGGAATAATGCGCTTTTTTTATTGAAAAAGGAGAAAATCATGACCCAAACTTTAACGGAGTTTGATACGATTGCAGCAATTTCAACACCAATTGGTGAAGGTGGCATTTCTATTGTCAGAATGTCTGGTGAAGATGCAGTTAAAATTGCCAATCAGGTTTTCAAAGGTGCTAATTTAACTAAGGTACCAACACATACTATTCATTATGGGCACATAGTTGATCCAATAAGCGGGCAAGTCATTGATGAAGTTATGGTTTCTGTGATGCTTGCTCCTAAAACATTTACCCGTGAGGACATTGTTGAGATCAATTGTCATGGTGGTATTGTTGTTACCAACCATATTTTGCAATTGTTATTGAAAAATGGTGCGCGGATGGCTGATCCCGGCGAATTTACTAAAAGGGCATTTGTTAATGGCCGGATTGATTTGACACAGGCTGAAAGCGTGATGGATATCGTGCGTGCCAAAACTGATAAGGCTAGACAAATAGCAGAAAAGCAGCTGGAAGGTGGCTTGCTTGAAAAAATAAGGGCAATGAGGCAGGAAATTTTGGATACGCTGGCTAATGTAGAAGTTAATATTGATTATCCAGAATATGATGCTGATACCGTAACGGCTAAACAAATGACGAGTGTTTCTCAATCAGTTATTAAGAAAATAGATCGCTTGCTCAAAACGGCAAGTGAAGGAACGGCGTTACGTAACGGCTTGGCTACCGCGATTATTGGTCAACCAAATGTCGGAAAATCATCCTTGCTTAATTATCTAACGCAAAGCGATACGGCTATCGTAACGGATGTTGCGGGCACAACGCGGGATACGCTGGAAGAATATGTTTCGGTTAAAGGCGTCCCCTTAAAATTAATTGACACTGCAGGTATTAGGCATACCGAAAACAAGGTAGAAAAAATCGGTGTTGAGCGCTCGAAGAAGGCTTTGGCAAAAGCCGACTTAGTTTTGCTTTTGTTTGATTCAAGTAAGGAACTATCAGCAGAAGATAATGCTTTAATTGCTGCAACAGCGGAGAAAAAGCGGATTGCTATTTTGAATAAGACGGATTTAGGGCAAAAAATCACTGCCGCTCAAATTAAACAGCTGACCAAGAGCCCTGTAATTGCTATTTCAATCTTGCAGAAACAAAATCTTGAGCAATTAGAAAAGACAATTAAAGAACTATTTTTCCAGGGGATTGAGAATTCTAATGATCAAGTAATGGTAACCAATCAAAGACAGGTTGGACTATTAGAAAAGGCTAAAAAGCAGCTCCAAGACGTTATTCAAGCACTAAAAGACGAGGTGCCGCTGGATATTGCGCAAATTGACTTCAATGGTGCTTGGGACACTTTAGGTCAGATAACAGGTGAAAGCAGTCCGGATGAGTTGGTTAATGAACTGTTCAGTCAATTTTGTTTAGGAAAATAGGTGTGAAAATTAATGATTAAAAGTTATGATTCAAATGATTATGATGTCATTGTAGTCGGTGCGGGACATGCTGGTAGTGAAGCGGCCCTGGCAAGTGCCAGAATGGGGCAAAAGACACTGCTTTTAACTATTAGCCTGGATATGGTAGCTTTTATGCCCTGCAATCCTTCAGTTGGCGGGCCTGCTAAAGGAACGGTGGTACGCGAAATTGATGCCTTGGGCGGTCAAATGGGTAAAAACATTGACGCTACCTATATTCAAATGCGCATGTTAAATACTGGTAAAGGCCCTGCCGTGCAAGCATTACGTGCACAGGCTGATAAATGGCAATACCACGAGCAGATGAAAAAAGTGATTGAGGACACGCCAAACTTAACTTTGCGGCAGGCGACAGTTGATGAACTGATTGTTAAAGATGGAGTTTGTTCAGGTGTAATTACTAATACAGGCGCTAAATATCATGCTAAAAGTGTTGTTTTAACTACCGGAACATCAGCTCGCGGACGCATTTTTATTGGCGAATTGAATTATTCATCTGGTCCCAATAATACTATTCCTGCAATTAAACTATCAGAAGATCTAGAAAAGCTGGGCTTTAAACTGCGCCGTTTTAAAACGGGAACGCCACCACGTGTTAATAGCAATACTATTGATTATTCTAAAACAGAGGAAGAACCCGGTGACAAAATTCCGCGACACTTTTCTTATGAAACTAAAGATGAAGATTATCTCAAGGATCAGGTTTCTTGCTGGATGACTTATACTAATAAAACTACACACAAGATAATCAATCAGAATTTGACCCGTTCTCCTATGTTTTCAGGAGAAATTAAGGGCGTAGGGCCGCGTTATTGCCCGTCAATTGAAACTAAGGTAGTACGCTTTGCGGACAAGCCGCGTCATCAAATTTTTTTGGAACCAGAAGGAAAAGACACTAAGGAAGTCTATGTCGGCGATTTTTCAACTTCCATGCCAGAAGAAATTCAGCTAGAAATGTTGCATTCGGTAGCTGGGCTTGAAGATGCAGAATTAATGCGGCCAGGCTACGCTATTGAATACGATGTGATTGATCCGTGGCAATTAAAACATACTTTAGAAACCAAAAATATTAAAAACTTATTCACAGCGGGGCAAATGAATGGTACTTCAGGCTATGAAGAAGCTGCTGGGCAGGGACTGATCGCTGGTATTAACGCTGCTTTACGCTCAGCTGGTCAGCCAGGATTTACCTTAGGCCGTGACGAAGCATATATTGGTGTTTTAATTGATGATCTGGTCACCAAGGGAACTGAAGAACCTTACCGCTTGTTAACTTCAAGAGCAGAATATCGTTTGATTTTACGTAATGACAATGCTGATTTACGTTTAACTGATTACGGCTTTCAGCTTGGCTTAATCTCTGAAGAGCGTTATTCCAAATTTTTAGCAAAAAAAGAACAAATTGCACAAGCTGCTAATGCTGTTAAAAATATTACGGTTCACCCCACACCCGCAGTACAGGATTATCTTGCAAGTATTGGTGAAGAAAAATTAAAAGCGGGTGTCAAAGCCGACGTTTTTCTTAGAAGACCGCGAGTTAAAGTTGCTGACATTGAACGTTTGACGGGAATGAGTATTTCAAACGAGCGCTACGTGAGAGAACAAATTGAAATTAACGTCAAGTACGCGGGCTATATTAAGAAAGAACAGCAGCAAATTAACAAATTGCATCGCCAAGAAGCAAAGAAAATACCAGTTGATATTGATTACGATGCAATTGATGGGCTGGCAACAGAAGCACGGGAAAAGTTTGCCAAAATCAGACCGGAAACAATTGCCCAGGCTGAACGTATTTCTGGAGTTAATCCAGCAGATATGGCAATTCTAAGCGTTTACGTGCAAAATGGGCGCTATACCAAAATTAACAAATGAATTTAGTAAAAATTTAAAAATTATAAAAAATATTTTTGCTGACTAATCTAGCACAAAAAATGCACAAATTTTATGGTAATGATCAAACAATCACAAGTATTGATTATTGCTATTATCAAAAAGTTATAAATTAATTGTACAACATTGTGAAGATAATATTTTTACAAAGCGCTTACACCTTGCAATAATCGTAAATTTTGCTCACTTGAAATTGTGAAATTATATGTTTTAATACAATATGTAAGTAAACATGTATTTAAGGAGATGCACTTAAAATGGCAAAAATTAATGGCGCAAATGCCATGCTCCAAGTTTTATTGGACTGGCATATTGATCATATTTATGGTTTTCCGGGTGGCTCATTTGACTCAACAATGAACGCTATCCATGACTTTAAGGGTAAGTTGAAGTACATTGAAGTTCGTCACGAAGAAGCTGGCGCTTTGGCAGCTTCAGCTGAATATAAATTCACTGGCAAACTTGGTGTATGTTTTGGTTCAGCTGGTCCTGGTGCTGTTCACTTGATGAATGGTTTGTATGACGCAAAATACGACAAGGTTCCTATGGTAGCTATCGTAGCTAACGTTCCAACTAGCCGTCAGGATATGGATTTCTTCCAAGCTTTTGACGAAAAGCCTTGGTTTGATCCGGTTGCTGTTTGGAACCACCAAGTTAAGCGTGCAGAACAAATTCCTTCAATGATGGATGAAGCAATTCGTCAAGCTTATGCAAAGAAGGGTCCAGCCGTATTAATTCTTCCTAAGGACTTCGGTTGGGACAAGATTAGTGACAGCTACCGTGTAAATTACAATGCAATGCAAGCTGTTCCAAACTATGCAGCTCCTAAAAAAGAAGAAGTTGAAGCAGCTGTTAAGCTTCTTGCAGAAGCAAAGAACCCAGTTGTTTACTTCGGTCTAGGTATGAAGGGTCATGGCGATGTCTTAGAAAAATTTGCTGAAAAATTCAAGACCCCATTGATGTCCTCAGTTATGGCTAAAGGTGTTGTTGAAGATAGATGCCCAGCTTATATGGGTTCAATTGGTCGTGTTGCACCTAAGCCAAGTGATGACATTCAAACCCATGCTGATGCAGTTATCTGGGTTGGTAATGACTCACCATTCTCATTGTTCTTCTTTGACCCTAAGGCTAAGGTAGTACAAATTGATGTTGACTCAGAAAAATTGGGTAAGCGTCACGCAGTTGATGTTCCAATTTTGGCAGACGGTGCTAAGACTTTGCAAGCTATGATTGATGCAGGTCAACCTCGTGAAGAGTCACCACTCTACAAAGCTGCTATTGCAGACCGTGAGAACTGGGAAGAATGGGAGCACAGCTTTGACGATTCAGACGAAATGCCAATTCGTCGTGAACCAATTTTTGACATTATCAACAAATACGCTGATGACGATGCACAATTTGCTATTGATGTTGGTAACATCAACATTGACTTCCAACGTTTAGTAAACTTGCATGATGAACAAACTTGGGCAACTTCAGGCTTATACGCAACTATGGGCTTCGGTTCTCCAGCTGCACTTGCAGCAGCAACTGTTCACCCAGAGCGTGAAGTTTGGAACTTGAGTGGTGACGGTGGCTTCGCTATGATGAGTCAAGAATTGTTGACTGAAGCTCGTTACAACATGCATATCTTGAATGTTGTCTTCACAAATGATACTTTAGGTTTCATTGAAGCTGAGCAAGTTGACGAATCACACCAACCATTATCAGGTGTTATTATGCCTAATAACGAATGGGCTCAAGTTGCTGAAGGTATGAACGTGAAGGGTGTAACTGTACGTACTAAGAAGGAATTCGAAGACGCAGTTAAGGAATTCAAGCAAATGGATGGACCAATGTTAATCGACATCAAGTTCACTCATGACATGCCTTACTCAACTGAATTGAACACTCTTGATGACCCAGAATTCGTTAAGAAGTATCAAGCTGAAGGCTTGAAACCATTTAGCTACTTTGCTGAAAAGTATGGCTTGGTTGAAGATACTGCTTCAGGCGCTTCAGAAGCTGAAGAAGAACCAGAGCCAGAACCAGAAGAAGAACCTGATACAACTTCAGGTGCTTCAGCTCACTAATAAGCTAAATTATTAGAATGAAAAAAGCGGAACTTTTTGAAAGTTTCGCTTTTTTGCTGTCTTACAAGTATAATAATAAAGTATGATTTTTAATGATGGAGGACTATCAATGCAACAATTCGGTATTATAGGCTTATCGGTTATGGGTAAGAACCTGGCTTTAAATATTAGAAATAATGGCTTTTCCGTTTCTGGCTTTTCAATTGATAAGCCAGAAGTTGATGCTTTTGCTAAATATAAGGATGCTAAACTAAAACCAACTTATACTTGGGAGGAATTTGTTAATTCACTGGAAAAGCCGCGCAAAATTTTAATTCAAATAGCAGCGGGTAAGCCCGTTGATGAGACTTTGCAAAAATTATTACCTTTGCTTGATCAGGGTGATATTTTGCTTGATGGTGGCAATTCTAATTTTCATGATACCAATCGCCGTTTTCATGAAATGGAAAAACATGGTATTCATTTTATTGGAATGGGTGTCTCAGGTGGTGAAGAAGGTGCTTTAAATGGCCCTGCGCTCATGCCGGGTGGTGATGAAGAAGCCTATAATGAGGTCGCACCTATATTAGAGGCGATTGCAGCTAAAAATGAGGAAGGTCAGCCATGTGTCAGCTTTATTGGTCCAGAAGGTAGCGGACATTATGTCAAAATGGTTCATAATGGTATCGAATATGGCATCATGCAGGAATTTTCTGAAGTCTATGATATACTGCGAAAAGTTGCAGGCAAAACAAATGACGAAATGTCGGCCATCTTTGCTGACTGGAACAAGGGGATAGTCAAGGCGTATCTTAGTGAAATAACGGCTGAAGTTTTAAAGCAAAAAGATGAGTTGACCCCTGACCATGTGATTGATCATATTTTGAATGTTGCATCTTACAAGGGTACTGGTAATTGGATGCTTGAAGATGGTGTGCATTTAGGTGCGCCAATTAGCGTAATCGCTGAAGCAGTTATTAGCCGTTTTATGTCTAAGGCAACTACGCGTGAAGGTGCAGAAGTAAAATGGAGTGGTGCTGTACCTGACGACTTGGTTGATAATCTCGGTCAAGCTTTGCAATTGAGCCAAGCTGTAGCTTATGCTCAAGGCTTCCAACAATTAAAAATGGCTGCTGATGCTTATAATTGGGACTTACGTTATCCAGCAATTGCACAATCATGGGAAGCAGGGTGTATTATTCGCTCATCAATGTTAAAAGATATTGAAAAAGCTTTTGCTGAGGGCAAAAAGCTTGATAATATGTTCCAAGATCCATACTTTAAAGACTTGATGAACAAGAATATTCCAGCATTACGGGCTGTAATTGAACTAGCAACTAAAGCGGGCATTCCAACACCGACTTTAAGCGCATCACTGAATTACTTAGAATCAATCTTTAACCCGAGTTTGCCGGCAAATCTCATTCAAGGGCAACGTGACTACTTTGGTGCCCATACCTATCTCAGAAATGACCGTGACGGTGTTTACCACACCCAATGGTATGAAGAAAAATAATTTTGTTACACGTGTAACAACTGAAACCAGTTAAGTTTGAGCTTTGACTGGTTTTTTGCTAGTGTGAAAAATATTTTAGCTAAAGAGTGGAGGTACTATGAAAAATAAAAAAGCGCAAATAAAACTTTTGGTCCTAGCCATGGTGGTAGGACTCTGTAGTGGCATAGTAGTTGGCTTTTTTCGCTTTGGCATCGCCAAAATGACAAAGCTATGGTTGACTCTGTTTCACATGGCACATAAAAACTTTCTCTGGTTTATACCCATTATTATTGGTCTGATGGCGGTAGGAATAATTGCAGGCTATTTTGTTAAAAAATACCCGCATGTTGGTGGTTCAGGCATACCTGAAGTAAAACTGCAATTGGCAGGGAACCTGACTTTAAGCTGGTGGCCGACACTATGGCGTAAAGTAGTAGGAGGCATTTTAGTTATAAGTACAGGGCTGTTTTTAGGACCTGAGGGTCCTTCTTTACAAATAGGCTCAACTATAGGTCAAGGTGTCGGAGAAAGCGCTAAAGAGTCTAAAACAAACGCTCGCGTGCTTTTAGCAACAGGAGCAGCCAGCGGTTTGGCTGCTGCTTTTGGGGCTCCGCTAAGTGGAGCCTTATTCGTACTTGAAGAAGTCTTTCACAACTTTTCTCCCCGGGTCTGGATGAACGCACTTGCAGGTGCTTTAGTAGCTGATTTTGTTGTTTCCAATATTTTTGGGCAGAAGCCATCTTTATCTCTTGTTTATCGTCATTCCTTTCCCGTAAAGTTATATGGCTATTTGCTCATTTTAGGTTTGCTCTTAGGATTATTAGGTCACTTATATAAAGCTGGACTCTTTAAGGGTAAAAAGTTATACACAAAAATTACTTTCTTACCTAGCAGGCTCTACGGGTTGATCCCACTATTTTTGTTAATCCCAATTGCCTACTTTTGGCCACTAATAACCGGTCCAGGTAATCGTTTGATTTTAGCTTTACCACAAATAATTAATCACAGTGGCTGGAAGGTGATTGGCATTTTGGTATTTTTCTTTATCATTAGAATAGTATTTTCCATTATTTCCTATGATTCAGGACTTCCCAGTGGCATTTTTCTGCCAATATTGACAATGGGTGCTTTAATTGGTGCAGTCTATGGCTTAACTTTAGTGCAGCTTCATTTATTACCAGCAAAATTGGTTATTAATCTAGTAATTTTTGCTATGGCGGGGTTTTTTGCTGCGGTAATACGGGCACCTTTTACTGCCATAATGCTCATTACGGAAATGGTTGGCTCATTACTACATTTAATGCCACTCGCCGTGGTGGCTTTTGTGGCGCTGCTAGTCGATGAATTTTTAAATGGAGAGCCAATATATGGTACGCTGGCACGTGTAATGTTGACAAAGAGTAAAAAGCAGCAGGTTAAAATTTCTGGTGAAACTGATCAATTGACTGTGCCTATTTATGAAGATAGTCAATTAAACGGGAAAATGATTATGCAAATCAAATGGCCTCAACATACTTTAGTTAAAGCAATTTATCGCGATGGTAAGTCTATTATTCCCAATGGTCAGACTATAATTAAAGCAGGTGATTCTCTGATTTTGACCTTAGATGCAGGTCACCGAGGGGCAGTATTTAACCAAATTAAACGGATGCAAAAAGTGCGCTACGACGGCTAAAAAAGACACGCTATTAGAATATGATATGACCCCCAAAAGATACCTATTAACATGCTAATGTTGTATAAATTTCCCGAAATCTTAGGATTAGTAATATTCATCCCCTGTAGCAAAATAGGCAAGAAAATACTAATTCCAAAGAAGGCAAAAGTTTGACATGCATAAAAACTGCCGCCTACTAAGGTACTTCTGATATACTTTTTGCTAAAAAGTATTGTCCAAGAAACTTGTCCTTGCTTTTTAGAGCGTTTAAAGTGACAAGAGATGCCCCATTTATGACCTAAAATTTTACCAATTAATCTGTTTGCAGCTTTAATTTTACCCTTACTTGCTAACCATCCAGGAGAAGGCGGCAAGGGAAAGAAACTACGGAAAAGAGCTGTGAGCAATGCTGGTATGGCACCAGTTGCTAAAATAATTTGCCAGGTATGTTGACCATATCCTTCAAGATAAGTCCCAGTTAAATACGAAGCAATAAATCCTAAACCCCAGTAGATTAATAGGTGACTTTGTCGTTTACTGTCCTCACCTTTAGGCAGCCATTCAGTTAATAAAGCATTACCCGCTGTAAAATCAATTGCCATCATCAGTCCAATGCCAATCCTAATTAAAAAAGTCAGCGCTAAACTGCTTGTAAGGGGATGCAAAAGTGAAAGGATAGCTAATATATACATGTTGCTCATCAATAATTGGCTACGGCCAATTTTATCGGATAAACGACCGATAAGTGCGCTACTAGATAAACCAATTAGTCCACCAGCACCAATAAGTCCGGTCCACATATCACTAATTTGAATATATTTTGTAGCATTAGTTAGCGCGCCGCCAGTAATCCCTAATGAAAAGCCGCAGGTAAATTGGCCCAAAACAATGGCAGTTAATACCCGCAAATGAACTTTTGAAAGTGGCGCTTTTTTATAATCTTTTTTGGCTAATTTTGCCTTTTTTCTAGCATAGTAATAAATTAAGCAAGCACTGCTCAACCTACTTTATAACATCCCTTTCAATAAATGACTTAACTGTTATCTAACATAACAAATTTTTAGTGTTCGTGCAAAAAGACTGGGGAAAGGTAGCTTGAAATTTAAGCGCTGGTTACCCTTTATTTTTGAAAAACTAAGCCGAATAATACCAGTACTAAAGCTGCTAAAAGCCAGATACTGAAATTTACTACTGCTTTTGCCGTATTTTTGTTATCAAGGCTAATATGATTGATCAAATATTCGCCAGCAAATAGTGTAAAGCTAAAAGTGATGAGCCATAAAATGGCGCAGAGCCTTCCAGTAATAGAATAGGGGAAAAAGGCAGAATTGAAACTGGTTAGTAAAGCAACAATAAAGAAAGTAGTGGTACCGGTATATTGATTAAGCAATTTTTTGGCAGTTTTGGGCATAGTAATTTCGCTTCTTTCGCTGTTAGTTAAAATATTATGTTGCATTATAATACTAAACAAACAAAAAATAAATATTTATTAATTATGTAGAAAACAAAAAAATCACTTCTAAAGAAGTGATCCTTAATAATTAAATTAATATTTTTACATATTTGTGATTAAGAAAAAGAGCACGAACACAACTAGTAAGACGTACATCATTGGTGAAACTTTTTTGGCTTGCTTAGAAGCGATCATAGTAATCGGGTAGGCGATCATACCAAGAGCCAAACCATCTGAAATACTATAAGTTAGTGGCATGCCAACTACAGTTAAAAATGCTGGAAAAGCAATCTCAAATTTGTCCCAGTTAATTTTTTTCAGGTTTCCTGCCATTAGCACACCGACAATGATCAATGCAGGTGCAGTTACAGTGGTAGGAATAACAGCTAACAGCGGGCTGAAAATCATTGAAATCAAGAAAAAGATTCCTACAAAAATGGCAGTTAATCCGGTACGGCCTCCCATTGCAATTCCCGCACTTGATTCTACAGAAGTCCCGAGTGGTGCTGTGCCCAAGACAGCTCCTTCAACCATTGCTAAAGAATCAGAAATAAAGGCCCTGCCGATACGTGGAATCTTACCATTTTCATCGACCATACCGGCTTGTTCTGTCATACCAATCAGGGTACCTGCGGTATCAAAAAATGTAACTAAAAGAAACGTTAAAACTACCATAAACAATTGTGGAGTATTAATGTCTTTTAAATGGAAAACAGCTTGCCCAAAGGTAGGGGCAATACTGGGAGCAGTGGCAATAATACCTTTAGGAACAGCGACTTGACCGATAATCACCCCGAACACAGCTGTTACCACCATGCCGATAAAGATTGAGCCGGGAATATTCATAGCCATTAAAATTACTGTTAAGGTTAAACCAAAGAGAGTAATCCAAACAGCTGGTGAATTAAACTTACCTAGAGTAACTAAATTTGAGTCACTGTTTACGATTAATTTACCATTTTGCAAACCAATGAATGCGATAAATAAACCGATCCCAGCTGAAATAGCATATTTCAAATCTTGTGGAATAGCATCAACTACTATTTCACGTAATTTCAAGACTGTTATCAAAATAAACAAGATAGACGCTACTAAAACTGCAGCTAAAGCTGTTTGCCAGTTAATATGCATGCCGCCACAGACATTGTAAGCAAAAAACGCAGCACTACCTAATGTTGGCGCTAAAGCTACAGGATAATTTGCTACCAAACCCATAATGAAACAGCCAATTGCAATTGAAATTGCTGTGACAGTAAACGCTGCTCCTTTATCAATACCAGCTGCGTGTAAAATGTTAGGGTTAACAAAAAGGATGTAGGAGAGACTGACAAACGTGGTTAATGCAGCTATCAATTCACGTTTAACAGTGGTATGAGCATCGTTTAAATGAAAGACTTTGTCTAATGTCGTCATTTTTTCCTCCAAAAATATTTAAATTACAAAAAACTAATATATCTAGTATATAACTTATTTGTACTGTGAGTTACCCGAATAGAGAATATTTCCCAGGAAATACTTGCTATTGGCTAGTTTTGATTAGTATCTTTGTGATTGGTTAAAATAAAATCATTGCTTAATTATTAAAAAAAGGCTCCACCAAAATTTAGTGTGCAATAAATCTAGTTTGGAGATTAGATAAATAGTTAGTAACTCTTATAAAAAATGTGTTAAAAAAAGCAAATATATTTAAAATATATTTGCTTTTTAGATATTAATTTTAGAAGTTCAAAACCCATAAGAAAACTATAAATACGAAGAACAGTATCCACATCATTGGGGTAACTTCTTTAGCACGTTTAGCTGCAACCATACATATTGGATAGGTTATCAGTCCTAAAGCCAAACCATCTGAAATGGAATAGGTAAGAGGCATACCAATTAATATTAGGAAAGCCGGCACGGCAATTTCCATTTTATCCCAATGTATGTGTGCCGTATTTTGTGCCATTAGGACACCAACAATAATTAATGCCGGTGCAGTCACGTGAGTGGTAAATAAGCCTAAAAGTGGACTGAATATCATTGATATTAAGAAGAAAATGGCTACGAAGACAGCTGTTAAACCTGTCCGTCCGCCAACCGCAATACCAGCACTTGACTCAACGAAAGCACCGACTGGTGAAGTTCCCAAAATTGAACCAACCATCATGGCTGTTGAGTCAGAAGCTAAGGCTTTGCCTACACGTGGCATTTTATTATCTTTCATAAAACCAGCTTGTTGGGCTAAACCGATTAAGGTACCAGCAGTGTCAAAGAATGTAACCAAGAGAAAAGTCAATACAACTACCCACATTTGTAAAGTATTAATATCTTTCACATGAAAAATTGCTTGACCAAATGAAGGAGCAATACTTGGCGCCACTGAAACTATTTTGGTTGGCAAAGAAATCTGTCCAGTTATTACACCAAAAATGGCAGCTAAGACCATACCGATAAAAATAGCACCGGGTACATTTAAAATCATTAAGATAACAGTGACAATTAAGCCAAAAATGGTAATCCAAACGGCTGGATCATGAAGGGAACCTAGTCCAACTAAAGTAGACTTATTTCCTACGATTAAGCCACCGTCTTGCATTCCTAAGAATGCAATGAACAAACCAATTCCAGAAGAAATCGCGAATTTTAGGTCAGAAGGGATAGCGTTGATAATCTTTTCCCTTAACTTAAACATAGTGATCAGAATAAAAATAATTGAAGCAACAAAAACTGCCGCCAAAGCTGTTTCCCATGAAACATGCATACCTACACAGACTGTATAAGCAAAAAAAGCATTGATGCCTAAAGCAGGGGCCTCACCAATAGGATAATTGGCAACTATACCCATTATTGCTGTACCTAATGCACTAGCTAAGGCTGTTGCTGTAAAAACAGCACCTTTATCCATGCCGCTAGCGCCCAAAACACTAGGATTAACAAATAAAATGTATGACATGCTGATAAAAGTTGTTAGACCAGCGAGAAATTCAATTTTAACGTTGGTTTTATATTTATCGAGTTGAAAATAACTCTTTATAAAATTCATCTAACCTCTCCCAAATTTATTGTTCGTCTTTTAATATTAATTAGACAACGATTATAGTTTACCATTCATGAAAATAAATGTAAACACGAATTATAAGAGGTAAAAGTATAGCAAAAAGCAATTATTCTCAACTATAAGCCAAAACCGCAAGTTGACCGCACGATAGGATAATCGGTAAAATGAAAATAAATATCATAGATATTGCAGTCCATAAGGAGGAAAAATGGCTAAACTGATTTTTTCGGATATTGATGGTACTTTAATCAATTCAAAGCAAGAAGTTACCCCGAAAACTAAACTTGCTATCCGTCAGCAAATTATTAAAGGCAACGTCTTTATTCCAGTTTCTGCACGTATGCCCCAAGCAATCATGACTGTCGCAGGACAAATTACCAAGTCTTGTCCAATGGTCGCTTACAACGGTGCTTTAGTGCTAGATGAGATGGGACAACCACTGAACTCCTATTTTATGACGGCTGCCAAAGCAGCAGAAATATGCACATACATTGAAAGTAAAAATAATGGTGTCGTTTGGAACGTATATAGTGGCTATAACTGGTATTATTTCCCAGGAAATAATAATAGGCGAGTTAAAAATGAAGAAGCAATAGTAAGAGTTAAGGCACAACCAAGTTCTATTGCTGAAGTCAAAAAACTTAAGGGTGTGCATAAAATTTTGCTCATGGGGGCTCCAGAATTATTGGATGCTACGCAGAAAGACTTACAGGGTTTGTATCCCGAGTTTTATATAGTAAAATCTGCGTCTAACTTGTTAGAAGTTGTTGTTAAAGGGGTCTCTAAAGGACAAGGTGCTAGAGCGATAGCACAGGAATTTGGAGTAGATTTAAAGGACTGCTGGGCTTTTGGTGATAATTATAATGATGAAAAGATGCTTGAAGCTGTCGGTCATCCAGTAATAATGGGAAATGCTCCTGAAAATTTGAAGAAAAAATTTAGAACTACATTAGATAATAATCACGATGGTATTGCCTTAATACTCAATCAATTAAACTAGTTTTTATAAAGTAATGGAGATTCGGCCTTTTTGCCGAACCATTTATGGTCAATTTTTGTAATAGTGCCATTTCTAGCTAATTTGGTCAAAGCGTGGTTAATTTTGCGTTTTAAAGTTATATCACTTTTTCTCATACCCACACCAAATTCTTCTTTAGGGAATGGACTATTAATTTGAGTGTAGTCTTCTGGATGCTTTTGTCGGGAAATGTAATAGTTGGCATAAGTACTATCAATTAATAAACCTTGAATACGACCGGCATTAAGGTCAATAAAGGCATTTGTAAAAGAATCATAGAGAATTGGCTCATGGTTTTTAATTCGCTTTTTAAAAACCTGTGGATATTGCATTACATCATTGTAGCCGGAAGAACCTGTTTGTACACCCACCGTCTTACCTTTCATGGCAGCGATCTGATCTATCTTATTTTTTTTAAGGCTTACTAAAACTTGGGTGGAATATAGGTAAGTTTTACTAAAATTAATTTTAGCTTTCCGTTCGGGATTTTTACTAAAGCCATTCCAAATGAGGTCAATCGTACCGTTTTTGAGTTCAGTGGTGTTCATTGACCAATCAATAGTCTGGAAACTAACTTTGATATCATAAAGATCAAAAACGGCTTTAGCAAGATCGACATCATAGCCGATTAACTGACCATTCTTTTGCCTAAAGTCCATCGGTACAAAAGTATCATCAACACCAACAGTAATGTAACCACGCTGCTTTATGTGAGACCAATTGTCTACCGTATTCGCTTTTCTATTCACTGATACGCCGCTACAAGCAGAAATGAATAAGGTGCAAATTAGAGTTATTAATAAAGCCGCAAGTCGCTTAATTTTCACTTACATTACCTTCTTATCATCTAGAGCTTTAACGGTAAAAATCTGATCAGCCACTTGGTGTGCAAATTCCATGTCATGAGTGACAATAATTTGAGTCATTTGGTTGTCGGTTTTTAATTTTAAAATTATTTCGCCCACTTTTGTCCGCAATGCAGGGTCTAAAGCA
The DNA here is from genome assembly GCF_000970855.1 of Lactobacillus helsingborgensis. Lineage (GTDB taxonomy): Bacteria > Bacillota > Bacilli > Lactobacillales > Lactobacillaceae > Lactobacillus > Lactobacillus helsingborgensis. The sequence continues at coordinate 590,727 of NZ_KQ034047.1, read as the reverse complement.
GATGTGGGCTCATCATAACATAATATATGAGGCTGCATTGCTAATGCCCTGACAATAGCTACTCTTTGTTGCTGGCCACCTGATAATTGGTACGGATAAAGGTTTTCTTTTCCGTTTAAATCAAGCTGTTTTAATAATTTACGGGCTTGCTTTTCAGCTTGACTAGCTGTTTCTTTTAAAACTAACGTAGGTGCAAGAGTAATGTTATCAATAACGGTTAGGTTGGGAAAAAGTTCGTAACTTTGAAAAACGACACCAATAATGTGGTTTTTGCTATCAGGCTCAGCTGGATTAAATTCTTGTCCGTTCCAGAGAAATTTACCGGAATCTATTTTTTCTAACCCACTTAAACAACGTAATAGCGTGGTTTTTCCAGCACCTGACGGTCCTACAATAGCTAGAATTTGTCTATCCGGGATAGTGAGATTTAATTTATTGAGTATAAGGCGGGAACCAAATTTTTTAGTAATGTTCTTAAGTTCTAGCATAATATTTCCTTTGCATTATTTCCATTTAGCAAAATTGTGTTCGATTTTTTTCAGTAAGAATGATGCAATACCAGTCATCATTAAATATATTATTCCTACTATTACTAATGGAACCAGTGTTACGTCTCTAGCAGTGGCGACATTACCAGCTCGTAATAGTTCTCCCAAACCGATAACATAAACCAGAGAAGTATCTTTTACTAAATTAATGACTTCGTTGCCAATAGAGGGAATAACTATTTTGCTAACCTGAGGAATAATAATGTGCGATAAAGTTTGCCAATAGCTTAGCCTTAAAACACGAGCACTTTCATATTGACCCACCGGTATTGATTGAAAGCCACCACGAAATATTTCCGCAAAATAAGCAGTGTAGTTTAAGATGAAAGCAAAAAGAGCAGCATCGTATCGTTGAAATATAATACCAATGATTGGCAGACCATAAAAAATAAAAATTAGTTGTAAAAGCAGTGGAGTTCCACGCATAATCCAAATATAGAATTTTAGTATTAAGCGCAGTGGCTTAAAGCGAGAAAGTAAACCTAAACTAACGATGATTCCCAGAGGAATAGAAACGATCAAAGTCCAAAAGAACAAGATCAAAGTCATTTTTGCGCCTGTGATTAAAGAGGGCATGATTGAGATGATATAGTCCATTTTCTTCTCCTTTGTATTTAGCTGAGACTGAGTTTAGGTTGGTAACAATAATTGTACATAATATAATTAAAAAAATATGTGAAAAAAGATATGATTTAATAATAACACAAATTTAACGCCTTATTACTTTTGATTAAACAATCTAAAGCATGTATTTGGCCAATCTGAGGCTTGATTATTAAATGACATAAAAAATAGTATAACACTAAGTGAAAAAGAACCCCTAGAGTAATAACTAGGGGTTCTTTGAGTAAGCTAACTTTTGTTTATTGTTCTTCTATTTGAATATCTGTTGGTTTGTCCCAAGAGTTAGGTAATTTACCCATTTCTTTCAGCTTGGTAACAATTTGATCTAGTACAACTTCTCTGGCATGTTCGTCAGTCATGAAGTCCAGCTTGTCACCATCAATTTCCATTTTAGGAGAATAATCGTATTTTTCGTACCATGGTTTGTAATAGCGCAAAAGCCGTTTATAGTAATCTTCCAGTGTCGCGTCATAGCTCAGCTGTTCGTATGGTCGACCACGTTTTTGGATCCTTTTAATCATGGTATCGTATGAAACATTAATGTGAACCAGCAGATCTGGATTTTTCTTTGGCATGTGCTTAAGTTCACCCATCATGTTGTTGAGAAGTTCGTAATATGTATCTACTTCTTCACTCGTTGCGCGCCCAATATCAGCGTTCATTTGGAAGAAAAGGGCATCCTCATAGATTGAACGATCAAGAACGTTGTTATCGTCAGTTAGTGCGTTTTTGATGCTACGAAAACGAGTGTTTAGGAAAAACACCTGAAGTAAGAATGCGTATTTTTTAGGATCAGCGTAAAAGAGTGGCAAAACTGGGTTATTGTCGACACTTTCGTAAAATGGTTTGGTTCCTAAATATTTAGCTAAAATACTGGTTAGACTGGATTTACCGGCTCCAATTGGCCCGCTTAAAACAATAACTGTCATCACGTTCCTTCTCTATTCTAAATTGCCTATTGCATGCAATTTGTCATCAATCTGACGTAAAACTTCTTTTTTGGCATCTTCATCGCAGATAAAATCGTATTTATCCCCGTCGATTTTAATCTTAGGAGATGCATCATAATTTTCATACCATGGTTCATAATACTTAATTAACCTGGCATAGTAGTCTTTTAAACTAGGATCAGTACTGATTTGTTCAAATGAACGTCCACGTTTTTTAATGCGTTTAAGCATAGTGTCTAAAGAAACGTGAATGTAAATCAATAAATCAGGCTTTTTGCTGGGATTACCGGGGGTATCTTCCATCATATTTTCAAGTAGACTATCATATATCTTAAATTCAGTTGGATCAGCCACTTTGCTGTCTGCATTCATTTTGAAAAAGAGTGCATCTTCATAGATTGAACGGTCTGAAACACTATTTTTTTCTCGAATTGCTTGGTTAATTTGTGCTAAACGGTGGTTAAGCAAGTAAATGTTAAGCAAAAAAGTATAGCGTTTCATGTCTTGGTAATATAAAGGAAGAACAGGATTATTATCTACTCCCTCGTAAAAAGCTTGTGTACCTAAGTGCTCAGCTAAAATACTAGTTAAACTGGATTTACCGGCTCCAATTGGCCCACTTAAAACAATAACTTGGATCACGTTCTTTCTTAAATATTAAATACAACATATAGATTCTTATCTAGTTTAATACGAGATATAGTGGTATACAAGCAAAAAGTAAATTTAAATTGTGTCTTAAAAGTCAAGTGATTTTGTATAATACAGAATAAAAAATTAAGCTTTGATAAAGTAACTAAATTGTTGCTTAAGTTAAATGTTACACGTGGAACTAAAATTAAAAATTAACAAAGCCAATTTTAAAATTCGGACTGGAAAGTCTTAATTTGCTAGGACATGTTAGCGATATTATTAGGTATCAATCCCTTTAGTCCGTACTTTAATTCTTTTAATGCTGTAATAAACAATAATTCCTGGTTTAAATTGATTTAATTATGATAGATGATTTTGCGCTTATAAAGCAGAATATTTTGCCTTTTTTCAGTCCCGAAAAATTGTTCGTAATATTTATATACTGCCGTGATAAGCCAACTCTAAACTAAAAAATTAAAAATAAATTGCATTTATGTTAGTAAAAACATAAAATGATAAGTAGATTATAAAAGAAACAGCGAATACTTCAAATAAAAAGGTATACTGATATGTTTCATGCTGTAAATGATACGACGGGCTTTTTAGGAAGAATACAAAAACTATTAAAACTTCCAATAATAATTAAATTATTTAAGAGCCTACAGCTTTGAAATAGGTCAAAGATTAATGTTCTTTGCAAACTGTTTCTCTCAAGAAGATATGTCATTTTAGTATTAACCCTGAAAATAGGGATTTAGACAGGAAGTAAATCATGGACAACACTGTAGCAAAATTTTCGCTTTGGACCTACGTTAAACGTAATTCAGGTATGTATGTCATTCTGGCTATTTTATATTTTGGGCGGAATTTAGCGCAAATTGGTGCCAGCATTTTTCAAGGTAATGCACTTACTGCTTTGACACAGCACAGTTTAAAGGGCTTTATTGTTGATACAGGTTTAAATTTGCTTAGCTGGGGCTTTTTCCTAATTTTCTTTTTTTGTAGTTCACGGTATTCCGCTGTAATTATCAGGGCTGTTGATAATTCTATTAGGAGTTCATTAGCCCATGTAATTGGTCGTCAAGAGTATGAAAGCTTTAACAACCATACGGAAGCTGACTATGTCTCTTGGTTTACTAATGATATTAACCAAATTAATCAAGATGGCTTTTTCAGTTTAGAGCAAACATATAGCAGTGCACTCTTAGGTATTATTGCCAGTGTCATCCTGCTTTCTTATCATCCACTCTTATTTGTCACCACTTTGGTTTTTGCTGTTGTTATGATTTTATTTCCCCGTCTTTTTAAGAAAAAGTTGGAGGAGTTATCGCAAAAACAAAGTAGTCAAAATGAGGTGTTAACGGCAAAGGCAACCGATGCTCTTGAGGGTTTTGTCAACCTGCTCACGCTTGGTCAACAAAAATTGCTCAATAAGATAGTTTATGCCGCATCAGATAAGGCAGGAAGGGCACGGGTTAATTATATTACGGAAATGTCCTTTTCTAATTCACTAATTAACCTGATAAGTATATCTGCTCAAACTATTTTAACCATTGAATCTGGATATCTGGCGTTTCGCAACCAGCTTCCTATCGGTGCTATTTTAATTGTTGGTTCATTGTCCGGTAACGTTTTTGGCAGCTTGACAGAAATCAGCATTGATCTAACTTCAATTCGGGCCGTGCAGCCTATTTTTGACAAGTACAATAAACTAGCTAATGCGCACAAGAAGACAGGGGACAGGGATGCTGCTCCTTTGACCCAGCAAATCGCATTTAGCGACCTTTCATTCAGCTACCCCAATAGTGATAGACCTATTTTAACGAATGTTGCCGGCAGCATTAAGCGAGGAGAACGGGTAGCTATTGTTGGACCGTCAGGCTGCGGTAAGTCGACCCTCGTAAAATTAATCGGCGGTTTGTTAACCGGCTACCAGGGATCACTTACCTGGGATGACAATGAATACCGTGAGCTTAATTTAAGTTCGCTGCACAAGCAGATTGCTTACATTGACCAATCCGCGTATATTTTTGATGGCAGCCTGCGCTATAACATCACTTTAGATCGCGAGGCAACAGACAAAGAAGTCAACGCTGCAATTACGCACGCCGGTCTCGAAGAATTTGTTGCAGATAATGCCAGCGGTCTTGACACTGTTTTAAAGCACGCCGGTAACAATATTTCAGGTGGACAAAAGCAGCGCATTGCACTAGCACGGCAACTGTTGGGTAACCCGCAAGTTATTCTGGCCGATGAAATTACCTCTGCAATCGACGAAAAAGATGGACAAAAAATCGAACAGAGTCTGCTTGATTTGGACAACATAACGTTAATCTATATTTCCCACCATTTGAGACCTGAAATCAAAAAGCAGTTTGATCAAGTAATCGAATTGGGATGATAGAATACTACATTTAATGACCTGTTAAAAAGCTGTGAAACTCTAATCTTTTAGATTATGGGCATAGTGTTTTATGCAAATGTGGCTATTACCTAAAATTCTACAGAAATAAAAAGAGGGCCTAGCTCTAAAGTTGGAGCTGGCCTTCTTTTTGCATGATATTGTAATGGTCTATTTTTAGTTACATGCCACTATATAAGTTACTTCCAATTTGTCGATTGAGATTGAAAATACTATTTAACTCTATTTTCTTTCTTCTTTTCCTCAACTTTATCTTGAGCTTTGTCTTTTTGATCGCTGATTTTATCCTTAGTGTCGTTAGCAGCACCGGTGATACGGTCCTGTAAGCTGACAGAATCTTTTTCATGCTGCTCTTTAGTTTTAATATCAACTACAGTAACGTTGACTTCAACTGTATCAAGACCGGTCATTTCTTTGACTTTTTCTTGGATCTTTTCTTTAATTTGATCATATAGTTTGGTAATGTCTACGCCATATTCTGCAACGATCTCAATATCAACGGCTACTTGCTTTTTGCCTACTTCAACATTTACACCTGAAGTGACGTCATCGCTATTAACTATTTTATCAGCAATATTTGAGAAAAAGCCGCCGTTAACTGTTAAAAGACCTTTAATGTCAGATAAGGCAATACCTACGATTTTTTGAATCACCTTTGAATCATATTTTAGATCGCCTTTAACTTCAGGTTTTGAACTTCCTTGATTTGAACTTGATTGTACCATATTGCATATACTCCTTATATTAAATTATTTATTCTGCAACATCTTTTTAAATACCGGCCAGTAATGACCAACTAAAAAGCCACAGACTAACATTACAATGACGAAAATAGTTTTGAAAAATCCCAGTACCAAAAAGCAAAATGCCAGTAACAAACCAATTACAGCACCGCTTATTTCTGGGAGGTATTTTTTATATTCTTCTTTCATCTTAACCTCCTTTATTGAACGCGCTTCTCAGGTTTAGCCCCTTTGTGATAATTGGTAAACTTGATGTTAATTTTTGGCTTTTGTTCAATTCCCAGCAACTGCTTTAGATTCTTTTTCAATTCTTCAAGGTATTCATCAAGTAGAGCAGAAATGTTTTCACCTGCACCAAGGTCACCGCCAATTTTGATTTTAATATGGCGTTTTGTTAACTTGGAACTAACTTTAGCATTATTTAGGTAAGGCAAATCAGCAAGTGAATTCATTACAAAGCTGTTGATAGCTTTTGAGGTGACTTTAACTTGACCATCACGTTTGTGAATTAGATTAAAGTATCTTTGGACTGGCCAGAATAGGATGACAAATAAACTGATAATTAGTATTATAAAGATAATTGCACTAATACCAATTAAGTACCATGTAAAGATGGGATTAAGAGAGCCTAAATGCGGTAATTTAATCCTTAAATATTTTTGCCAAAAACTGCTGGTTTCCCATAATAGGTAAACGGGAATTGGTAGCAATAATATTATGCATAGTACTAATAGCCATTTCTTAATTCTTTTCAACTTATCACCATCCTCTCAGTGTTCACCTTAATAATAATACTGATTATTTTAACAGACTAACAATATGCTCCATATATATACATTAACAGTTTGCGCTTTTTTACACACAAAAAGCGGTGCCGTAAAGCACCGCCTTTATTTCCAAAAACGAACTGATTATTTTTGATATTTAGCACTTAACTTGCTTGCTGCAGCCTGATCAACAATTACAGTGACATTTTGATGTTGTTGCAAAACTGAAGCAGGTACATCTTCTGTTACTGGACCTTCAACCATTTTAGCCACAGCATCAGCTTTATTGTCGCCAAATGCCATTACCACAATTTCTTTTGCAGACATAATGTTAGCTATTCCCATACAAATTGCAGTCTTTGGCACATCATCAATGTTATCAAAGAAACGTGAGTTAGCTTTAATAGTATTGTCTGTCAGTTTTACTTCGTGGGTAACGGAATCAAATGATGTTCCCGGTTCGTTAAAGGCAATATGTCCATTTCTACCAATGCCTAATAACTGGATATCAATTGGATTCTCTGCAATTATCTTATTGTAATCGTCTGAAGCTCCTTCAGGATCCTTGATTGCTTTAATACCATCTGGAACATAAGTCTTCTTAAATGGCTTTTCATTGAATAAGTATTTTTGCATAAAGTAATGGTAGCTTTGGTCATTGTCAGGAGCTAAACCAACATATTCATCAAGGTTGATGCTGGTTAGGTTACTCGTATCCATGTCGCTCTTAACCCATTCTTGGTATAAAGCAACAGGAGTAGAGCCAGTTGCTAAGCCAATGACTTTGGCACCATTAGCGATACTTTTTTCAAAAATTTCAAAGCCCTTTTTACTACCATTAGACTTGTCACTTGTAATAATTACTTTCATTTTATTTACGCCTCCATGTTTGTTACCTTAATTATAAATTGGTATATGCCAATTTGTCAACTGGTATAAAGTGCATTAATTACTATTTTTTAAATATAAAAAAAGTTCAATTAATGTTACATGTGAAACACACGTTAATTGAACTCATTAGCAATTATTAATTATTCACTTCTTAATGCAATTGCTGCATCCTTTTTGGCTGCCATACGCGCAGGCAAATGTCCACCAACCATTGTCAAAATAGTGGAAATAATAACTAATACCACTGCGTGCACCGGATTTAGTTGTGCCACATTAGATAGGTCCGTAATGGAGTAGAGAACAGAGTTAATCGGGAATACCAGCAGCCAGGCAATGAATACGCCTAACACGCCGGAAAAGATACCTAATATAAATGTTTCTGCATCAAAGACACGGGTGATATCTTTTTTGCGTGCACCTAAGGCCTTCAAAATACCAATTTCTTTGGTTCTTTCCAAAACAGAAGTATAAGTTAAAATTCCAATCATGATCATTGAGGTTACTAAAGAAATAGCGGCAAAAGCAACTAAGACGGTAGTAATACCATTTAGCAATCCGCCAGTCATTGAAGTTACAGCACTTGACATGTCAGTATAGATAATTTTATCTTGTTTCTTTTTGCCCTTGTTCCACTTATCTAAATAATCAAGTACTTTGTCTTTAGCATCAAAATCGTTAGGATAAATCATGATACTGGTTGGAATAGTGGAGCCACCAATTGACTGCATCATTTGCTTCTTTTCCCGTGAATTCATATTTTGACCAGTCATCACATTTTGAGTGGTTTTCTTTTGGGCTTTTACTATTGCTGAATTCTTATTTTTCTTAATAATATTTTGTGCCAGCTGATCACTGTAGGCAATTCCAGAGGATAAAAGAGCCATAGAATTTTCGTTTTTAGGTCGGATGACACCAACAATTCGGAGAGTAGTTTTACTATGTTCATACATAGAATTGCTTACTTTTTGCGGTATGAACATTCCTGTAGGCAGTTTTTGATAATAATCATCGTTAGCGACAATTTTAAATTTTTGCCCAACTAGCTTCTGGTATTTTAACCTTTCTCCTGTTTTAACTTTTAAACCAAGGTTTTTAAGGATGTTAATATTTAGCTTGTTTTTGTTGTCAGTCACTAAAACCAGGTCAGTGGACTTATCTGGCCAAACACCAGACAATAATTGGTAATTTTCTTTTAAAAAATTGTTTTTGCTTTTTCTTAGAGTAGTAGGAAAGACGGAAGAGCCCAGACCAGTGGCACTAATTGCCTGCATGCGCATCTGAGCAGCAGCCTGTGAGCCGTTTGAATCAGCGGAGATTGGTGAAAATTGCACAGGCTTAACTTTATGGTTTTTACGCGTTAAGATATTTAAATTAACGCCGCGCTGATATGAAATGCTGTTGGCATAATTAGGATTGATCTTTTTAACGTAATTAACGTATTTTTGATCAATTTTGTTTTGGTGAGTTGACTCTTGCAGCCTATCTTTTTCAATTGTGATATAGCCGTGATTTTTGACATTTTTATTAGATTCATTGCGGTCTTGCACATTGCTGGCATCCGTAGCAGTTTGATTGATGGTAACAGGATATTTAGCCAGTGCTTTGCTCATCGTCGTATCAATCTGTTTTTGAAAACCATTAGACAAAGCTAACACAACTGCAATGGAAATAATGCCGATACTTGAGGCAAAGGCGGTTAAGGTGGTTCTGCCTTTTTTAGTCATAATATTAGTAAAGCTTAATTTAATAGCATTCCAATAGGACATTTTTGTCCGCTTTAATTTAAAAGTATCTTTTTCTTTTTCAGGAGTGAAGGGGTTGGAATCATTTAAAATTTTGCCGTCTTTAAAATTGACGATTCTGGTTGCATATTCTTGAGCGAGCTCTGAATTATGGGTAACCATAACTACTAGGCGGTCTTTTGACAACTCTTTGATTAATTTCATGATTTGCTCAGAAGTTTTGGTGTCAAGAGCACCCGTAGGCTCATCACAAAGCAGAATATCAGGATCGTTTGCTAAAGCACGAGCGATAGCAACCCTCTGCATTTGCCCACCAGAAAGCTGGTTGGGGTTTTTAGAAATATGATCCTTTAATCCGACTTGCGTTAAGGCATTGACTGCCCGCTGATGTCTTTCCGCAGCCGAAACGCCAGACAGATTCATTCCTAATTCGACGTTAGCAATGATTGATAAATGTGAAATCAGATTATAATTTTGAAAAACAAAACCAACGGAATTGTTCCGATAAGCATCCCAATCGGTTTCTTTAAAATTCTTAGTGGATTTACCATTGATAACTAGATCGCCACTATCATAGCGATCAAGTCCGCCCACAACGTTTAAGAGCGTTGTTTTACCAGAACCACTAGGTCCTAATATTGCGACGAATTCCTGGTTACGAAAAGATATAGAAACATCGTCAAGTGCATGGGTGACAGTATCACCGACATGATATGATTTACGTAAATCTTTTAACTGCAGCATGTCTTTTTCTCTTTCTTTTTAATAATTAATTAATAAGAGATAGTTTAACATTTATAAAATCGCAAAGCCAAAAGAAGTTGTTTTTAAGACCAAACTTTATTTTTTCTAATGATAATAATTCTGCTAATTAAATTTTTTAATGAATAAGACCAGTTAAATCAAATAAAGCGTAAATAATGAAGAAGAGAATAATTAAGAGGATGGCAACAATGTGCCTTTTCTTTTTTAAGAGTAAAACTGCCGCAAACTCGCGCACAATAGCATTAGGTAGAAAATAAAAACGAGTATAGCAACCTACGCCATTTGCGTTTAAGCCCGCTGCTTTAGCATAAAGAGAAGCCCTGAAAATGTGATAGTTATTACTGAAAAACTTAGCTCTGTAGTCTTTACTCCCAAAATCTTTTGCTGCCACTTGGGCAGAAAATTTCATGTTTTGGAAAGTATTTTTGGAACGATCTTCAAGTAAGATTTGGTTAGGCTCAATTCCCCTTGCGATAGCGTATTCGGTCATAGCTTGGGCCTCAGAAACTTTTTCATCTCCGCCTTTACCACCGGACATGATCAGTTTAGGCATTTTTCTTCCCTTAGTAACTTGCTTTTGAGCATATTCAATGGCGCGATTAATGCGACTTGCTAATAACGGTGTAACAGTTTCACCGTGTGAAAGTCCTGCTCCTAAGACAATTAGGTAGTCTTGATCATACTGTCTTGGTACAATTTGATAAAGCGTGAGATTGACTAAAAAATCATAGGCAACAAAAAGTAAATAATCTAAGACACCAGTAGGGGCATACAAAAGAATTCTTACCCAAGAAGGCAGATTTCTAAAGGGACCAATCAATGCAATGAGCCAAATAACTATTATTCCGATACCAATAAATAAAGTTAAAAGGTTAGATAGAGTATGACTTTCCCTTTTCCATACAATGTAGGCATTCCACAAGAAAAACAGCCATGAAAAAGCCGCCATCAAAGTTATTGCCGCTATAAACAGCACTATTATAATTTCATAAGCTAATATAAGCGGCCGAATACTGGTAGATAAAATCATCACTGTCAGCCACACACCTAGCATCAGTAAAAAAATGGTAAATAAAATACCATTAAGTAATCTGCGTGGTTCTTTTAACCATGAAATTAAAAATACTGCAAAAGATGTCAGCATAATAAGCGATAGAATTATAAAAGAGCGGTTCTGGTTTAGTATTTCAAAAATTCTGATCATAATAACCTACCTTAGATGTTAAAACTAAGTCTATTATAATAAAGATGAATAAAAAGTCCTAGTAAATTAAAATATGATAAAATAATAAAGTTATTTCCCGGGAAATAATCTAGTAGGCAATATTTTGTTTCAAACTGGTTTTAATGAATTGGTAGCACATGCCACGAAAACTTGTTGTTAGCTGACTATTCTGGTTTTAATATGAAAAGGGTGCAACATGATGAAGAAAATTTTTTATTTCTTAGGCAATATAATTACTATGATTGCTGCTTTTATAATTTACAGCTTCGTACAACAATTTTACTTTTACCCTTTTAAATTAAAAAAAAGACTAGGATTAACTAGTTCTTCTTTTGTTATTCTGGTACTGGCAATTACAATTATAACTTTGTTATTAGTCTTTTTCCTGTATCGCATGCAATTAAAGCAAAGTAACAATTGGAACTACAATAGCAGGCCACATTGGAATTTCAAGAAAATATTGATTGCCATTTTAGGAACATTCATGCTGATTATAGCTAGTGCGGTCGTTCAGTTTGCTTTAGGACTGGGTCTTGAACAAACTTCCACCAATCAAAATTTGCTTGATCAAATTTCCCATCAGTCAGGTTATTTCTATCCGGTAATGGTTATTTTAGTGGGACCGATGTTTGAAGAACTCATCTTTCGGGGATTATTCTTCAATACTTTCTTTAAAGAAAATAACAAATTAAATAAGTGGCTGGGGATAATTCTAAGTGGTTTTATTTTTGGCTATGTTCATGATCCCGGACTAACTAAATACATATTAGTTTATTGGGCACTAGGGTGTGTATTAGCATGGGTCTACACTACCACCAGAGATCTGCGCTATTCAATGCTGTCACACATGCTTTTTAATTCGCTAGGTTTTGTATAAAAAAGCCTGATAAGTTTGCATCAGATATTAAATGCAATTTATCAGGCTTTTTAGTTGAAAACATTTTAAAATTTACTTAGAGGTTTTAATGCCGGTTTGTGCAGGATTTTTAGGAGTGGTTTTTGCTAATAGCGCAAGGCTGATCGAAATCATATCAACAACTTCCTGTAGAATTGCTCCCCAAAAAGCAGGAATAATACCGGTAAAGGCAATCAATTCGATAATAACTACAATTGTAATAGCGGTTAAAACATCAATGTTAGCAACTTTCATAGTATGCTTGGATATTGCTACTGCATCATTAATTTTTGATAAATCATTAACCATAATGATAGCATCCGCACTTTCACTGGCAGCAGAAGCACCTTTTGCTCCCATAGCAATACCAACATCAGCAGCTGACAAACTAGGTGCATCGTTGATACCATCACCCGTCATTACTACGGGTCTATCTTCATTTTTGACATCTCTAATAGCAGCAATTTTTTCTGCTGGTAATAAGTCGTAACGGATATCAGTAACACCTACAGACTGACCAATTTTATCAGCGACATCTTTATGATCTCCGGTTAGCATCATGATATGAGCACCGCTTTGACGTTTCAAGCGTGCTATTGTTTCTGCACTTTCCGGACGAACTTGATCTTTAAAGGTAATGCAACCAGCATATTCGTTGTCAATGGAAATGTAAACAGCAGTAGCGTTGACTGGAACAGTTGTCGTTTCAGGGCTAACATATTGTAATTTACCAACTTTGACTAAATGATTTTCTACCATGCCACTGATTCCTTGACCGGTAGCTTCTTTAATATCTGTTGCTGGTTTTAAAAGTTTTTTATCAGCTACATTTACTAATGAATTGGCAATAATGTGGCTAGACTGTTGTTCTACACTTGTAGCATAGCTTTGCAAAGTTTCTGGACTAAAAGCAGCACCCTTATTTGCTGGGATGATTTTATCAATTACCAGCTGGTTTTCTGTTAGTGTGCCAGTTTTGTCAAACGCAAATGTTTTAGCCGTAGCTAATTTTTCTAAAGTAGGACCAGACTTAACTATGATGTGGTGTTTTGACATTGAGCTCATACCTGATACTAAGGCTACAGGTGCAGCTATTAATAAAGGGCAAGGTGAGGCAACAACCATAACTTCTGCAAAGTTAACAGGATTGCCAGAATGAATCCAGGCAGCAATTCCGATTACCAAGGAAATAATAGTAAAAGGCACAGCGTAACGGTCAGCCATTTTAACAAATTTTGCTGGTTGTGCTTGTGAAGATTCAACTAGTGAAACAATTGTTTGATATTCTGAATCACTGGCTTTTTTAGTAACGGTCATTTCTACCGCAACACTACCATTAATTGAGCCTGACATTAGCTCATCACCAATTTTTTTATTAACAGGTACTGATTCTCCTGTTAATGATGACTGGTCAAAATTTGATTCTCCGCTAACTACTTTACCATCAACTGGAACTTGTTCGCCCGGCTTAATCAGAACGTGATCTCCAATTGTTAACTGGTCAACATCAACAGAAACCAATTCTTTATTAACTATTTTATTGGCAATTGTTGGAGAATTGCTTAAAAGGGAGCGCAATTCTTTATCTGCTTGACCAGTGGCATAATCTTCCAGTGTTTGACCACCTGTCATCATGACCAAGATCATCCATTCGGCCCAAATATCTCCAATTAGTATTGTAGAAACGACAGCAATCACGGCTAAAATGTCAACACCATAACGCCCTGACTTAAAGTCGCTAGCAATTTCACATAATAAAGAAATTGCCATCATAATACCGATAATATCAATCAAAATTGCTTGAATGGGGAACTGTAAACTGCCTAACTGAAACAGGCTTTTTGCTTTCAAACCAAATTGGCAAAACAAACCAATAATTCCAACGACTAACACCAGGATAAATTTCCATTGACGTTTTAAACTCATTAATTGCTTCCTCCTAAAATAGTATAATTTTTATTTTAACACTAATTTAGAATAAGTCTAAATTAGAATATAATTTTTAGCATAAAAAAAGAAGGTGGAGAACTAAACACCTTCATTAATTTAATAATCTTTAAGTTTAATAATCTTATTGAATTGCTTACTTTGTTTATTTTGTTTTGAGTTAGTTTCAAGATGAAGATTTTTTGAAGATTTTTTATCGTCATCATTTATTGGGGTGATTTGAAAGATTTTCGTTCTGCCGATAGAATCAATTATGTCAGAAGAAGACATGGTAATAAAGTTGTCATTATCACCGTAATCATCGGTTTCAGCAAAGTAGTGGTCAATTTTCTCTATTCCTTTTTCCGAAAAGTGTTCTTCACGTGCCAAGTCTAGCAAAAGAGCATGCAACCGGGTAGCTGATACTAATTCATGCTGCAAGATCATAAAGATCCAAGAAAAGTTTGAATCCACTGATTTGAATCTTTTACTTACCTTATCTCTATAAAAAGCCTCAGTAATTTTTGTTACTTCATCCATATTTTTTGAATTTGCGGTCAGTTCTTTTAGCTGAGCAACCAATTCAGACCGCTCTTTTAACGATAATTCTTGACCATTAGGATAAGTCCAGTTTTTAATAATTGCGCTTACCAAAAAAGTTAGTTGCTCAGAAATCATTTTACTTGCCATATTAGTGTTCTTCTTTTCCAAATACTTTAGGATTACCAATAAAACTTATTAACTAATTTAGCAAAGTGTTATTTATTTCCTAATTAAAATTCAGAATATCTGTAATTGTGTATATATTTAAAAATACATACTAAAAATGATTGAAATTTTAATAGCATATCAACCAAATAGCCATATAAGGAAATAACAACACGTTGTTCCCTGCTACTTTTTATTATAGTCTAGTTTAGAATAAAGTACACTAAAAAGTAATAAATAATCATAAATTAACAGTATATTTTATAATCGTTTGCTTTTATTAATAGGAGTAACTTGATACTTGCTTTCAAAATTGTGGGCAATGTAATTAAAAGCCTTAATCCATTCTCTTCGAGTTAACAGCCCTTGAAAAACGCCATAATCATCAACAACGGGTAGAAAGGCGTTGTTAACAAGTAAGTGCAATTGCGTTTCTAAAGTCGTTTGCACAAAGTTAATTTTGTCAAATTTTGTCTGCATGACATCGCGCACTTGCAATTTATTTAATGGTTCAAGTGAGATGTTGTCTGTTTCCATCATTTTATCTGTAATCATTGCCAAACTTAAAAGTCCAACAACGCGGCTTTGACGGTCAAGAACCGGAATTTTTGAATATTTGACACGCGTCAGAATCATAAATGCGTGATATAAAGGGTTGTCGTCTTCAACAAAAGCGATGCGAGAGGCAGGAATAATGAAAGAACCTGATTTTTCTTCCAATAAGTGTTTGATTGTGGGTGAAAACATTAAATATAAACCTTTCATCATGAAAAATAATAATTGTTCAAATTTAATCCTATAACAAAGAAAAAAGGCCCGCAAGATCTGCGGGCCTGTTAGTTTTCATCTACTTTGAAGGAGTAAGAATGAATGAAATAAAAAAGTGGGAGTATGTAGTAAGTTTTGCTTTCGCTTACTACATAAAAAATAATATCTCTAAAATATGAAGTTAAGTTAGAAAATCTCTTATAAAAGGGTAAAGAATTTCTTTAGAACTGTTTAAGACCATAGAAAAACTCACGTAACGCACGTGAGTCGAAAGGGATAGATATGAAAATGACCTGTAAAGTCATTTCGGTTTTTTCATTATTATACTTGGAGGAGTATGAATGAAAAACAAAAAGTTGAGTGTGATATAAGAAAAAAGCAAATGTTTCCTATATCACATTTTCAGTATAACTATAAAATGTGAAAAAAGTATGACGAAAGTAGGAAAAATGCAAATTTTAGATTACTGCAAAATTGTTTGTTACAAGTCTCATTGCTATAATTGGACTTACTTTATTTCAAATAATAGAATTAAAGCCTAAGGAGAAATATGAAAAAGCAAGATTACCGTAAAAAAATTACTTTCTGGTTACGTTTTTCAGGTTGGTTTTGTTTACTACCAGCATCCAACTTGTTATTGTTCTACCAGCGAATTGGTCAAAGTCCCTTGAGATATCTCTTTTTAGCGGAATTGGTTTTCACAATTTTGTTTGCAGCTTATATCCTGACAACTGCGTTAAGTGAGCGCTGGCTTGAAGACAAGAATATTTTTATTCTGATAATTATCGCACTGTTATTTGGACCGGTTATTGTGGCAATTCCTCTAGGTTTTGCATATCACGCTTGCCGTAAACTGAATAGCGAATAGTATTAGGAAAATATTTAAATTTGGTAAAAGTTGATGACGATTTTTTTAGTTGGAAATCTTTAGTAGTACTATATTCGATAGTACATTTTATTGATATTTGAAAGAGATCTGAAATTATGGCTAAAAAAGAAAAAACTGATTCACGTGGTAAACGTGTGGGTAAGTTTATTTTGACGACAATTATCTATTGCGTCATTTTACTGGTACTAATCTATTTGTATCAATACAGCGGCCTTACTTCCGTTCACTTTATTTATAATGAATTTTAAGATGGTACGTTAATATGATTAAAAATGTAATTGAAAAAATTGATGAAGTTGCCCAAAAAGAACCTGAGCGTATAGCCTATGATTATTTGGGTAAAACCAATACCTATGGTGATTTAAAAAAGCGTTCAGATGAGTGGGCACATAAAATTGCCAATTTAGGTCTTTCGCCTCAAAGCCCAGTTATGATCTGGGGCGGCCAAGACTTCGAAATTGTTGCCAGTTTTTTGGGTTGTGTCAAGTCGGGGCATGCTTATATTCCCATTGCCAGTTACTCTAATGCTGAACGGATAGTTATGATCCAAGATGTTTCCCGCGCTGAAGCGCTTCTAGCGATTGACGATCTGCCTGAAATTGATTTACCACCTATTAAAGTAGTGCATCCTGTTGATGTAGAAAAAGGAGACTTTGAATCTGACCCTGCGAACTTTGTTCAAGGTGATGACAACTTCTACATCATTTTTACTTCAGGCACCGGTGGCAAGCCTAAAGGGGTGCAAATTAGTCATAATAATCTGCTTAGCTTTATCAATTGGGAAATGACGGATTTTGATCTGCCAGAGCATCCAGCATTTTTATCCCAAGCGCCATATTCATTTGATCTTTCAGTGATGAGTCTTTATCCCGCTTTAGTTGGGGCAGGGAAGTTAGTTGCTCTGCCACATGAAGTCACGCAAAATTTTGCCCAGTTGTTTCAGACGCTGCCCAATTTGCAATTTAACGTCTGGGTTTCGACACCTTCATTTGCGCAAATGTGTTTTCTGGATAAAACTTTTGACGAAAAGCACCATCCAAACCTGACTCATTTCATGTTTTGCGGTGAAGAACTGCCACATAACGAAGTGGTAATGTTAAAAAAGAAATTTCCCCAGACGCGTATTTTTAACACTTACGGGCCAACTGAAACTACGGTCGCAGTCACTCAAGTAGAAATTACTGATGCTGTTTTAAAAAAATATGACCGTCTGCCTATAGGCAAAGTTAAAGCTGATACCAAAATTACCATTGATAAAACTAAGGGCGATCAACCGGATGAAGGTGAGATTATCATTACCGGGCCGAGTACTTCGAAGGGTTATATGAATAATCCTGCAAAAACTGCTAAGGCTTTCTTTAAAAAACCGGGTGATCAATATCTGAGTCACCGTTCAGGTGATGAGGGTTTCTTTGATCACGACATGCTCTTTTATCGGGGCAGAATTGATTTTCAGATCAAGTTTAACGGCTACCGTATTGAACTGGAAGAAATTAACCATTATATCGGGATGAATGAGTTGGTTGATCACGGGGTAGCCGCACCTAAATACAACCAAGATCATACGGTCAAGCAAATCGTCGCCGAAATTAAGCTGAAAGATGGTGTGAAAGACCGCTATTCTGAAGCAGAAATCACTAAGATGATTAGAGCAGATTTGACTAAAAATTTGATGCCGTACATGATTCCGCAGCGCTATGTTTACCGTGAAACATTACCTGTCTCTCAAAATGGAAAGGTTGATATTAAAGCGGTTATCAAGGAGGTTAACGAGTAGTGAATTTTAATTTCATTAACTTGCAGCCGTACTCTAATCCGCATTACTTTGTGTATTTGTTGATTGGTTTAATTCCAATCATTATTGGGCTGTATTGGGGACGCCGCTTAAAAATCTATGAAGTTGTGTTCTCATTAGTTTTTCTTTTTCTTATTTTTGATGCGGAAAAGTGGCAACAGGGTGTTAGTTTGATTATCTACGTTCTGTTTCAGTTGCTAGTCACCTACGGCTACCTTTATTATCGGAGGCGCAAAAATAGTCAAAATAAAACCTGGGTTTTCTATCTGGCCGTCATTTTAGCAATTGTGCCTCTGATTTTAGTTAAAGTGCAAACTGCTTTTCCGCAAGCTAAGATACCCGGCGTTTTGGCATTTTTGGGCATCTCTTACCTAACTTTTAAGACTGTTCAAGTTGTAATGGAGGTCCGCGATGGTGCCATTAAAGAGCTTAATCTCGGAACGTATCTACGCTTTCTCTTATTCTTTCCCACTATTTCATCGGGCCCAATTGATCGCTACCGTAGGTTTGCTAAGGAATGTGATATGGCTCCTAAACGCAGCGAATATCTGACTGATTTAGAACTAGCGACACGTTATTTGTTTCAAGGCTTCTTATATAAATTTGTCTTGGGCTGGTTCTTTGGTACCCACTGGCTACCTAGAATTACGCGAGCAGCAATGATAACAGGTACGGCTAATGGCGGTTTGAAACTGTCGTGGTGGGTAGTCGCCTACATGTACTGCTACAGTATGTATTTATTCTTTGACTTTGCGGGCTATTCCTTGTTTGCAGTGTCGATTTCCTATTTTATGGGCATTCACACTCCAATGAACTTTAATAAGCCGTTTATTGCGCAAAACATCAAAGAATTCTGGAATCGGTGGCACATGACCTTGTCCTTCTGGTTCCGCGACTACATCTATATGCGGTTTACCTTCTTTGCGATGAAGAAAAAGCTGTTCAAGAATCCCGTTAGACTATCTCAAGCAGCTTATCTGTTATTATTCTTAGTGATGGGTTTCTGGCATGGATTAACCTGGTACTACATTGTTTACGGCTTATTCCATGCTTTCGCTATCATCATCAATGATTGTTGGTTGCGGTTTAAAAAGAAGCACAAAGATAAATTGCCATCGAACAAATATACGAAATGGCTGGCAATTTTTGTTACTTTTAATGTTGTTTGTTTCAGTTTCCTGATTTTTTCAGGGTTCCTCAGTCAATTATGGTTTGGCTGGAAATAAGCAGTGAATTATTAAGGAGTTTTTATCATGGATACCAAAAAAGAAGTTTTAGCAATTTTACAAGATTTAACTGGTGAAGATTTAACAGACAGAATGGATGAAAATATTTTTGCCAACGGTTTAATGGATTCAATGGCCAGTGTGCAAATGTTGTTAAATTTGCAGGAAAAATTCCAAATTGATGTACCTGTTTCTGAATTTGACAGAAATGAATGGGACACGCCTAATAAAATTGTGGCAAAGGTGGAAAATTTAGAAAATGAGTAACAAACGCCGGCTGTGGCAGATTTTTGGCCCGGTACTTTGCGCTGCAGTCCTGTTACTGGTCATCTTTTTATTGCCGTGGGAGCGGACTTTTTCGCAAGGTGCGATCTATCAAGCTGCGAATTCGCAGACCACGACCATTTTTAAGGGCTCCTTAATGAAACAAGATGCTTATAAAGAGGGTTATGTGCCTTTTTATGGTTCAAGTGAATTGTCCCGGCTTGATCCGCTGCATCCCAGTGTAATTGCGCAAAAATATCACCGCGATTACCGGCCATTTTTGTTAGGTGGGCCAGGTAGCCAATCCTTAGCGCACTTTTTGGAAATGCAGAGCACGCACGAGCAGCTTAAGGGCAAAAAGGCCGTGGTCATTGTTTCACCGCAATGGTTTACCAAGATGGGGCAAAATCCCGATGCCTTCGCGCTGTATTATTCACCACTACAAGCCTGTAATTTTCTGTTAGAGATTAAAAAAGATACACCGACAAACCGCTATGCAGCTAAGCGTTTCTTGCAAATGCCAGAAGTGAATAGTTTTGTCAGGCAGGGGATGAAAAGAGTTGCTCACGGGCAAAAGCTGACCGGTTTTCAACGTTTTTATCTCGAAAACCAGCGGCGCATACTTAACAATGAAGATAAGTTTTTCAGTACCTTTCAGTTGCGTGACCGTATCAAAAAAATTAACGATCGGGCTAAGCTGTTACCAGCTACCTATTCAGTTAAAGCTTTAAATAAAGTGGCAAGTGAGCAGGCTGCTATAAACACCAATTCTAATAATTTTGGTATTAATAATCGTTTTTATAAGAAGCGCTTAAATAAGAGAGTACTAGCTAAATTAAAAAATAGTCAGCGTCATTTTAATTACACCAAATCGGTGGAATACAGTGATTTTGAATTGATGTTGCATCAGTTTGCCAAGCAGCATACCAATGTGTTGTTTATTATCCCGCCGATTAATGAAAAATGGTCTAATTATACGGGCTTATCGCAGGAAATGTACCAAAAGGCCGTTTCTAAAATTAAATACCAGCTGGCGAGCCAAGGTTTTGATAACGTCACTGACTTATCCAAACGTGGTGGTGAACAGTATTTCATGGAAGATACTATTCATATAGGCTGGCGCGGCTGGGTAGCTGTTGACCAGGCAGTAAAGCCGTTTATGGCGCAAGCCGATATTCCACGTAATTATAATATTCATAATTACTTTTACAGTCGCAAGTGGCAGAATAAGCCATATCAGATTAGTTTAACTAATGAAAATCCATTAAAAAGCAATTCAAAAGAATCTTTAAAAGGCAAGTAGTGCGCCAGCAAGTTGATGCCCTGGGAATTAAAGGCTCAATTCTAGTCATTAAAAATGGCAAAATTATGCTTAACTATGCTTTAGGCAATAATACTGACACTAGTTATTTAATCAATTCTGTGCAGAAGTCTATGACTGCTGCAATCGTTATGCGTTTGGTACAAGAAGGCAAGTTAAGTTTGCAGGATAAGCTTAGTCAATTTTATCCCCAAATTCCGGGCGCGAATAAGGTTAAAATAAAAAACCTGCTGGCAATGACAGCAGGACTGGATCTCAAACCGGGAACAAAGTTAGGACGCAAGCATTTTATCTCAGATAGCGATAATATTCGTTGTGATGCGGCTAAAACTATTTTTGAGCCACATCTATTGAATAAATGGCACTATAGTTCACTCAACTACGTGTATCTTTGCGGAATAGCCAGTCAGATAACTAAGAAAAGTTATGAACGGCTATTTCGTCAAACTTATGTTAGGCCTTTAAGGCTGAGACAGACCGAGTTTTTATGGTCTAAACCGGGAAAAATAATTGCCAGTCACCTAGTACCGGGAATGATTTACCGCAAGGGTCGTTATGATGTGGTTAAGCATAAGGCTGCTTTAAAAGACGCCCATAATGAATTGGGTGCAGGATCGGTAGTGATGTCTAATCATGATTTGGCCAAAGTAATTCATTATCTCCTGGTGGGCAAATTACTGACTAAAAAGAGTCGTATGCTGCTATATCGGGCCGGACCACCTGCTTATTATAATGGCGGTTTTTATAATAATAATAAGCTGCAAACTAAAACAGCTAACGGTGCTGGGCAGGGATATTATACTTTTATGCGCAGCACCAATAATGCTCAAACAATATTAATTATTCAGTCAAATAAAACCCGTGAAGGCGAGTTTGACCAGCTAAAAGGGCAAATCAATCAAATTATGCTAGAACTGCTTGGCCGTAAGGCTAGAAGTGCAAATATGTTTGGTTAAAACTTGTTTTTTATATAATTGCATGCTAAAATTCTGTTGTGTCGCCATAGGAAGTAATCATTTTCTCCGGTAGCGAAAATGTAAATTTCTTTAATGTGGTCAGTAATGACGGCACAAACACTGTGTGAGCTTAGTTCCGATGTTGGTGGAACTAGGCTTTTTGTATGCCTCAAAATATTGATAAATAAAGTCATAATATTTTTTTAAAGTAAAGACGCAGTTTTAGCAGCACTCTGCAACGTGAAATGTGCAGATAAACCAGCCGTAAATACTGGGAGCTGTGAAGATTGGCTCCCAAGCCAAAACAAACTGCAGATATTAATCATGCAGGTAAAAAACTCGTTAGCCTAAAGCAACCAGCATAAAAAGCATATAGATAAAGATAATGAATAAAAATTAGTTTTTATAATGTGGGTATTAAATCAATACAGGCATAGTATTAGCATAGATTAAATACTGATAAATCTATGCTTTTTGGTATATTTTTTGCTAAATATTACTAATGAAGTGTAAAATAAAATTAATATATATTAGGTAAGGAGATAGGTTATGACTAGAGCAGAATTAAAAGCAGAAGCCAAAAACCAGTTACGGCATAATTGGGGCTGGGCAATTTCTGTTGGTATAGTAATGACTGTGTTCGTTGGTATCTTTTTTGGTAAACCCGTGTTTGATACCACTGTAAGAACTATGAATAATATGAATGACGCTATGGGTAGCGGTTCGCTTGATTCAGTATTTAAGCCCGGAGTTTGGGCTGGACAATTAGGTATTAACACAGGAGTAAACTTTCTCGGCAGCTTTTTCCTATTGAGTTTAGTGGTGACGTTCTTGCACTTTACCCGTGGGGAAAGGATGGGCTTTTTCAAGAGCATTTTTTCTGTTTTTATGGATAGTCGTTTTGTGCCCGAGTTTCTGAACTTTCTGTTAAGCTATATTTTTCAATTTTTATGGTCCTTGTTGCTGGTAATTCCTGGTCTGATAAAATCTTATTCCTATGCTATGACACCCTATATAGTTAATGATTTAGTGGAAAGTGGACAAGAAGTGCATGCAACCACTGCCATAACAGCAAGTCGGCAATTGATGGATGGGCATAAATGGGAATTATTTGTGTTGAACTTAAGCTTTATTGGCTGGTACATTCTTTCCGTTATTACTTTCGGCATTGGTTATATCTGGCTATTGCCATATGAACAGACGACAAAAGCCAACTTTTACCGTAATTTAGCTGGTGATCAGTTTTTGAAAAAGTAATCAGCAATAATAAATAAAAAGAGCGAGATTATTAAAAAAATGGCTCTTTGTCAAATCCTGTTGATAGAGCTTAAATGAATAGAATCAAGCAGCTAATAAACTGCTTGGTTCTTTTTCTTTTACCTTGTTTTCTGCTAATCTAATCCTGGTTAGCAGATTGTGGAAGTTGGCGTAGCCAAAAGCTGTGCGCTCAATTTGTTTAATCTTGCGATTGAAGCCCTCTAAGCAGCCGTTGGAATAATTCAATGTTATCCCGTTAATTACTGCTTTCAGGTTATGCTTAAAAGTTAACAGGGTTTGATGCATTTGCCAGCCAACTT
>NZ_KQ034047.1:223622-565819 GCF_000970855.1 Lactobacillus helsingborgensis | reverse complement strand
GCCAAAAAAATCCCACTCTTTTTATTTGCATAGTAATATTTATTCAAAGCGATTTAAGTCGTCAATACGCTCTCTAAATAATCTGCCGGTATATTCAGAACTTGTATCATCAGACTTTTTAAGTGCATCTTTAATCTGACTGGAATTCAAGCGATCAAAAAGATACATTTTAAGTGCCTCGTTAATCAGATCATTAAAATCAGTATCGGTGACTTCCATATACTTTGCCGTCAATTTTGCTACTTTTTCATTTAGTTCGATTTTTTTTCTGCTCATTTTATCGCCTTCTAGAACTCAATTTAATTATAACATTTTTACAACATTAAATATTTAAAAACGAAAAAGGACAGTATAAAAATAGCTAGTACTAAAAAATTAGAGTATTATTTTCTTTTAAATAAAATAATCAGGATAAGGTTCTGCAAAATGAAAGAATTTACTTTTAATATCTTAGTGCGCATACAAGAATACTCTTTTTTTCGTGCGGCACGACACACGATGGCGATGCTAATGCCAATTGCTGTGGTTGGTTCATACTTTAAAGTCCTCAATGATCTAGTCTTTACACCTAATGGGTTAATTTATAACATTTTTAGCTTAGATAAAATATTGTCAGACCATATATGGTATGCTGGTTCTTTTGTTTGTCGGGGCATGGTTGAGATTACCTTTGGTGTTTTTGGCGTTTACGCCAGCTATTTTATGGCACGATATACCGCCCGCCTTTATCATAAAGACTCTACAATGGCGGGTTTAACTGCCGTATCAATTATGCTTTTTTGTTCCTATGCATCTAGTAGCGGTCGTGATGCCCGCATGCCGTTTACAGCAAGTTTATTACAAGTTAATGCGCTATTTATTGCATTAATTGTGGGTTACTGTGTGGGGCAAGTTTTTCATTTGTTAGGCAAAAATTATTCTTATGTAAAAGATGAGGGCACAAAAGTTTTACAAAAAAGGGCGGGGGCTGCAGCTCTACCGAGTTTTGTTTCACTTTTGGCGGGCATTTTATTAGGTATTATTATTTATGAATTACAATTGAAATTACTTAATTCTGCCAGCTTTAACGAAATAGTCAGCCGCATACAAACTACTAATAATTTTGCTGAAGTTTTAGTCCTTTCGGTTGTAATCACGTTCTTAGATTGGTTGGGTATAGGCTTCCCGCTGCATTCTTTGTCAGGAACAGTTAATAATGCTTATACTGCTGAAAACCTGACTTACACGTTAAGGCATGGGAATTCTTGGAATGTTCCTTACAAATTTTTGGGCAGTTCTCTTATTAATACATACGGCACTATGGGTGGAGCCAGCGTAGTTTTAGCCATCATAGTACTAATGCTGCTAATAAGGAGTAATAGAGAAAATGAGATCAATGCCAAAATTAATTTGTTGCCTGCAACTTTTGGTTCTACTTTAGGCTTTAATATTGGTTTACCGCTGATTTTAAATCCTGTGTTCCTGATTCCTAGCATAGTGATTCCGCTTATTAACATGACGCTAGCTGCAGCAGCAATTAGCTTACATGTTATTCCAGTATGCGTTTATCAGATTTTAAAGGGAACACCAGGATTATTAGTTTCATTTTTCGGTACAAACGGCAATTGGGCAGCGCTAATTTTTACAATACTATTATTTTTGCTGGATATAGTTTTATTGTTACCTGTGGTTATTTTTAATGAAAAAATGGTAACAAGGATAAATAACCAAAAGAAAGGATAGGCAAAATGAATAAAAAAGCCAATTATAAATGGCTGGTATTGGTAGTAATCATGTTAACTATATTGTCTATTCCCAGTTTCTTTTGGATGAGAAAAGATAATAATGCAAGAGCAGAACGTAGTAAATCCCTTCTTTCGCCAGTAATCATGGTACCGGGTTCCAGTGCTACTACTGAGCGCTTTAACCAGTTAATTGATGAGCTGAATAAAACCACTTTTAAAAGACACAGCGTAATCAAAATTACAGTTTCACGTGAAGCAAAATTGACATACAGCGGTGCTATTGGTAAAAATGACTTGGAACCATTAATTATTATCGGATTTGACAATAATAAGGATGGTTATACTAATATTAAGAAGCAGGCGAAATGGTTAAATGCAGCATTTAAGTCACTAGTGCAAAATTATAAATTTAACAATTTCAAGGCTTTTGGCCATTCTAATGGCGGATTAATTTGGACATATTGGCTGGAACACTATTATGCTGAATATTCCGGCGATATCAAAATAAAAAAATTAATGACGCTCGGTACGCCGTATAATTTTAATGAAAGTAATATTAATAACCGTACCCAAATGTTGGCAGATTTTATTAGAAACCGGTCTAAATTGCCTACGTATTTGAAAGTTTATTCTCTTTCAGGAGGAAAAAATTACGAATCAGATGGCATTGTCCCTGAAACGAGTGTGGCAGCAGGAAAATTTATTTTTCAAAATCAAGTTAAGAATTATACAGCCATAACAGTAACTGGTGAAAAAGCGGATCACTCAGACCTGCCTCAAAACAAACAAGTTATTCAGGCTATTCGCCAGTATCTATTAAAGAAACCAGAAAGACCTTTAAAACCAAATAAAAGAAAGGAAAATCATTGATGAAGTATCACAAACAGCCCACACATATTGAAGTAATTGGTGGCAGAGTTAATAATCTGAAAAATATTAACGTTGATATTCCCTTACATAAATTTGTAGCTATATCGGGCTTAAGTGGTTCTGGTAAATCAAGCTTAGCGATGGGCATTTTGTATTCTGAAGGAGCAAGACGCTACCTTGATTCTTTAGCAGCATACACTAAGAGACGTATCAGTCAAGTTGGACGTGCACAAGTTGATGAAGTAAAACACATTCCCTCGGCTTTGGCTTTGCGCCAACGCCCGGCCATTCCAGGTATACGTTCAACGGTAGGTACTGTTACCGAGGTCTTTAATATTTTACGTCTAATTTTTTCGCGTTTAGGTTCACCGGTTTGTCCCAACGGCCACAGGATTTCACCGACTATTAAAATTGCTGAGGCAATGGATTTAACCGGAGATGCAATGGGCCGGCTGACTTGCCCAACATGTGGCGTGCAATTTTATGCTTATAGTGCAGAAGATTTCGCCTTTAATTCGGATGGTGCCTGTCAAAAGTGTCAGGGACTGGGAACTGTTGAGCAAATTGACGACAGTAAAATTATTGCTGATGAAAATTTGTCTCTTGAAAAAGGGGCAGTTGCTACTTGGCAAATTCCAGGTCGTAATTGGATGTGGCGTATTGCGCGGGAGTTGGGAGTGCGCACAGATATACCGTATAAAAAATTGAACGCCAAAGAAAAAGAAATTGTGCTGCATGGAAAAGAGCGCAAGGTACCGATTGACCTGCCGACTTCAACGGGTAGGGTCTATCACTTAGATGCACTATACGAAAATGCTTATAATGCTGTAGCTAACTCACGCAAAACCACCAAGTCGGAGCGGGGTTTGCAAAGAATAAACTCTTTTTATAAATTTAGCACTTGTCCACGTTGTCATGGCTATCGTATTGATCCTAGCAGGTGGCAGCAACTGGTTGCCGGTAAAAATATTGTAGCAGCTGAACAATTGACTCTGGATCAATTAGGTCATTATATGAAAGAAATTTTAGCAGCGCTGCCGCAAAATATGTATGATCTAGCTAAAAACTTAATTGACGAGTTAATGCACCAAGTGAAGCCGCTATTAAAATTAGGACTGGACTACTTGAGCTTAGATCGTCAAGCCAGCAGCTTGTCCACAGGTGAACTTCAAAGAATCCAGCTGGGGCGAACTTTGCGCACAGAAACAACAGGTGTGCTGTATGTTTTAGATGAACCATCTGTGGGACTACATCCTGACAATGTGGCGGGACTAATAGAAGTTTTTCACGAATTGGTTAATCAAGGAAATTCTCTGGTTGTGGTTGACCATGAAACTGCCATTATCAATGCAGCTGACTGGGTAATTGAAATTGGTCCAGGGTCTGGAAGTCAAGGTGGAGAAATTATTTCCCAGGGAATACCTCAAGACATTAAGCATAATGATAAATCACTAATTGGTCCATATTTATCAGGAAAAGCAGCCCTACTTGTTCGTCAAAGAGCGGATGCAGATCATATTTTTGATCAGGGTAAAGTAGAATTTACTGTAACGGATCGGTTTAATTTACAAAATATTCATGCTCAGATTCCTATTAACCGCTTAACGTCAGTAACCGGTTTTTCTGGTGCTGGTAAAACAACTTTGATACTTGATTCTCTTATCCCTGCCCTTAAGGCACAAAATAATCATGGACAAGAATGGGTAAAAAATTTAGTAAATCCTGGTATTAAAAATATTGTTAGTGTTGATTCTTCACCTGTGGGCAAAAATCAACGATCAACTGTTGCAACTTATACTGACATTATGGATAATTTGCGCAGACTGTTTGCCAAACAACCATTAGCAAAAAAATTAAGATATACTGCTGCTCATTTTTCCTACAATAATAAAGAAGGTGCATGTCCGGCATGTAATGGTACGGGAGTGATTTCACTTGATATACAATATTTGCCAGATATGGTCGAAACTTGTTCAGTATGCGGAGGGCATCGCTTTAACAAAGATGTTTTAAAAGTAAAATGGCATAATCTTAGTATTGCGGATGTATTGGATTATTCAGTTGATGATGCATTAAAAGAAGGACTTTTTGAAGAAGAACCTAAAATTAACAAAACTATTCGTACCTTGCATGACATGGGTTTGGGCTACCTTCATTTAGGAGAATCAACTCCAGCTTTATCGGGTGGAGAGGCGCAGCGCTTGAAATTAACTAGTCATATTCATCAAAGACAAAAGGGCACTCTGTTTGTTTTTGATGAGCCTACAGTTGGGTTACATCCACAGGATGTCAGAACGCTGTTAAAAGTATTTCAGAAATTACTTGATCAAAAAGGAACGATTATTACTATTACCCACGATTTAGATATTATGGCTAACAGTGATTATATGATTGATATGGGACCAAGAGGTGGACTTCAAGGAGGAAAAATTGTAGCAAGCGGTACTCCTGTGGATATCTCTCAAAAATCTGCCAGTTTAACCGGTAAATATCTAAGAAAACAATTTAAATTATATCAAAAATAATCTTAACCAGAGCCTGATAGTACAAATTAAGTGCTGCTATATCAGGCTTTTTTGCTACTGTGGAAAAATAAGCAATAATTGTGGAAAAAACAAGTAAAAAAGTTGCTTTCTGTGGATAACCTGCTATAATATAATATGTAAGCAGTTAGCAGTCGAACTCATCGAGTGCTAATTACAAATTTATAACCTATCAAAGGGGTGTTTACATATGGCATATTTTGATAACGATTTTGACGATTTATTTAATGAATTAAACAATTCTTTCTTTAACAATACTAATGATAACGGCGGGGCTATTCCTATTCACTATTCTAGTAGCATGAACATTTCTCCCCAGGATTTTCAACAAAATGCACAAGGCGGACAAAAGCAAGGTCAAAAACCAATTGGCGTTGACCTGGTTGAACAGGCTAAAAAGAATAAATACGATCCTGTTATTGGTCGTGACGAACAGATTCAGGAAGTAATTGAAATTTTGAGTCGACGTAAGAAGAACAACCCGGTCTTAGTGGGACCGGCTGGTGTTGGTAAAACTGCTATAGTTGAAGGCTTGGCACAAAAAATTGCTACAGGCGATGTTCCAGATAAAATGAAGGATAAGCATATTATTGCAATCAACATTAATGATATGGTTGCCGGATCTAGTCTCCGTGGTAGTTTTGAGGAACGTCTTAAAAAAGTAATTGATGAAGCTAAGAAGAACCCCAATATTATTTTATTCATTGATGAATTGCACAATATAGTTGGGGCAGGTTCTACGGATTCTGAAAACAATAACGGTGATGCCGCTAATATTTTGAAACCGGCTTTAGCTAGTGGTGACTTGAACTTAATAGGTGCAACGACCACGAGTGAATACCGGAGAATTGAAAATGATGCGGCACTGGCACGTAGATTCCAACCAGTGCAAGTTCCTGAGCCATCTGCTGCAGTGACTGTCAAAATTTTGGAGGGTTTAAAAGATAAATATGAAGCTTTCCATCATGTAAAATACAATGACAGTGCTTTAAAACTGGCGGTTGAATTATCACAGCGTTACATTCAGGGACGTTATTTACCTGATAAAGCCATTGATTTAATGGATGAAGCAGGTGCCAAAAAGGGTCTCGACACTATTCCTGATGATGAAGCAACTTTAAAGAAGCGGATTAAAAAGCTGGAAAGTGAAAAAGAAGCTGCTGCCAAAAAAGAAGATTACAGTAGAGCAAGCGAGCTGAAGAAGCAGATTGAAGACTTACGCGACAAAGCTAATCATGTAGATGAGAAAGCAACGCCGCATGTCACCGATGAGGATATCTACGCTTTGATTGAAGCCAAGACCAAAATTCCAATGAGCGAACTGCACGCAAGTGAAGGACAAAAGAACCTTGATTTGGCTCAGAAATTAAAGAAAGTGGTTATTGATCAGGATAATGCGGTTGATGTCATTACTGACGCAATTGCCCGTAAACAAGTTTTCAAAGACAATGATCGTCCTACTGGCACATTCTTATTAACTGGTCCTACCGGTGTAGGTAAGACAGAATTAGCTAAACAATTGGCCATCCAACTATTTGGTGGTGAAAATCATCTTATTAGACTTGATATGTCTGAATATCAAGATCAGATGGCTGTTAATAAACTGATTGGCTCTGCCCCAGGTTACGTTGGCTATGGTGAGGGCGGTCAATTGACTGAAAAAGTTCGTCACCAACCATACAGCTTAATTTTGTTCGATGAAATTGAAAAAGCCAATCCACAAGTATTTAATGCCTTGCTTCAGATTATGGACGATGGTCGTTTGACTGATGCTCAAGGTAGGACTGTTTCCTTTAAGGATACAATTTTAATCATGACTTCTAATGCTGGTTATTCTGACCAATTATTAAAAGACGGCAAGGTTGATCATGATAAGCTGATTAAAGCTCTGGAAGCATACTTCAGACCTGAATTTTTGAATAGGCTTGATGCGATCGTGCCGTTTAATTCATTAACTAAAGATGATATGAATAAGATCATTGATATTTACTTAAAGAAGATGGCACATGTTTTAGCTAAAAAGAATGTGAAAGTTGAAGTATCTGATGAGGCTAAAGCTTATCTGGCTGAAAAAGGTTATGATAAGAAATTTGGTGCAAGACCTTTACGCAGAGTAGTTGAGCAAGACTTGGAGACACCGATTGCTAAATTATTAATGAAGGAGCCTGACACTAAAGAAGTTAAGTTTACAGCTGATGACAAGCATGTTTACTTAAATGATGCTGCTATTTTGGACATTACTGAAAAACCAGAACCAAAAGCTGAAACTAAAGAAAAAGTAAAACAAGACTAATTTTAAAAAGGGATCATCTCGTAAAGGGATGACCCCTTTTTTTGGTTGATATTATTTCACGTGAAACAGCAGTTAATCAATATAAAAATAGAATAATGGTAATATAAAAAAAGAACGGGTAAAGCTATTGACAGCAGTGAAAATTTGGTTTAAATTAGTTAGCAATTAAATTAATATTAAAAAGCTGAAAGATTTTCAGCTTTGTGTTTTTTGTATATAGGGGACAATTCATATGAAACAACGAGTAGAAGACCTGGATTGGAAGAATCTGGGATTTAAATATCGTGATCTGCCTTATCGCTATGAGGCTAAGTATCAAAATGGTGAATGGCAGGAAGGTAAACTGACTGAAGATTCAACCATGACTTTTTCTGAGGGTGCGGAAGTACTGCACTATGGTCAAGAAATTTTTGAAGGATTAAAAGCGTATCGGCGAAAAGACGGTAAGATTAATCTTTTCAGACCTGATGAAAATGCCCATCGTTTTGCTCTTTCAGCAAAGCGTTTAGCCATGCCGCCATTTCCAGAAGATAGGTTTGTTGACGCAGTGAAACAAGTGGTTTTAGCAAATAAAGAATTTGTGCCGCCTTATGATAGCGGCGCAACTCTGTATGTAAGACCACTTATGGTGGGAACTTCTAAAGTTTTGGGCGTTGAAAAAGCCGATGAATATACTTTCCGCATTTTTGCGGTTCCCGTTGGTGCATATATTAAAGGATTGAACCCTGCAGATTACATTGTTAGTGATTATGATCGTGCCGCTTATGCCGGTACGGGTCGAGCAAAGACATCAGGTAACTACGCCAGCAGCCTGCTTCCAGCTGTTGATGCGCATCAAAATGGTTATGCCGATTGCTTGTACCTTGATCCACGTGAACATAAATATGTTGATGAATTTGGTGGTGCCAATTTTTATGGTATTACCCAAGAAGGTCAATTTGTCACACCGAAGTCAAAATCAATTTTGGTTTCGATTACTAAGCGCTCACTTTTGGAAGTCGCTAAGTGGCAAGGACTAGACCCAGTTGAACGGCAAATTACTTTAGAAGAAGCTTTTAACATGAAAGAAGCTGGTGCGATGGGGACAGCTGCGGTAATTTCCCCTGTGGGCTCAATTACTTATAAAGGTAAAAAGCACGTTATTTACAGTGAAACAGAAACAGGTCCGATTACTACTAAGCTTTATAATGAACTAGTTGATATTCAATATGGTAATAAGAAAGGACCAGATGGCTGGGTCCAAACAATAGAATAAGTTGGAAATTCGGGAACAAAAAACGAGGCTGAGGTCTCGTTTTTTTCTGTTAAAAACCTAATTGCGAGTTAGGTTGAATAGTGAGAAAATGATAAAAAGTTGATTAATAATTTTAACCATTGCTATTAGGAGATAACTATGGAATTAGGATTAAACACGTATAAACAACATGAACAAGTTGATGATAATGCAACTTTGGGACGTATATCGCTGAATTCTGCAGGGATGTATAAAGTTATACATTTAAACGGCGCTGAAATAAATGCTATCCCTAAAAATAGAACCGAACAATTTTTAGTAGGCGACTGGGTAGCCTTAGAACCCCAAGCTGATTTTGACTTAATTAATCAGCGTTTGCCACGATATAGTACATTAGGCAGGTTAACGGGTGAAGGGTATCATGTTCAGGAAAAAGATGCTGCCAGCAATATAGACCAATTGTTTATTTGTATCTCCATGAATAAGAATTTTAAAAGTAGACGTATTAAGCGTTATTTGTATGCTTTTCAAAAAGATGATGAGTATCAAACTTCCCTAGTTTTAACAAAATCAGATCTCAACCCGGAAAGCGCAGAGATAGCTGCACAACTTGCAGATGAGTTTGATATTGCTGTCTTTGCTACTTCGAGTGTGACAACAGAGGGAATCGAAGGATTGAGAGCCAGTATTATACCAGGACAAACAGTTTCTTTTTATGGCAATTCTGGAGTAGGCAAATCAACCCTAGTAAATGCTGTTGCTCAAAAAGAGGTAATGGCAACTAGTCATATTAGTGGCAAAACAGATAAGGGACGTCATACCACATCTAGTTCGCGGCTAATTTTGATTGAACAGGGTGATTTTGTTTTGATTGATACCCCGGGAATAAAAAGTGTTGGTGTGGGCGCTAGTGACTTGGCGCAGGTTTTTCCTGAGATTGTACAATTGGCCCAAAATTGTCATTTTCGTAATTGTAAGCACATTGACGAACCGGGTTGTGCAGTTAAAGCTGCCGTGAAGAATGGTACGCTAGAGCGCAAGTCTTATGATCAATTTCTTCAGCTGCAGGAAGAAAGCCAATCTACACAGGGCTATCTTGATGCTAAAACCGCCAAAAAATTGAGCCGCAAAGCAGAAGGCAAGAGAGAAGCAATGAGTAAGCGTAATTACCGCAAGCCGCCAATGTAGTTTTTACAGGGGAAAATATAAATAAAAAACGCGTTTTTAAACTGGTGTTAAAAACGCGTATTTAGTTGTTATTGCTTTAAATTATCTCTAAATCCTAACCTATTTTGGAAAAGAATTTAAGTATAATTGTGCTGCGTGTTGGGGAGTGAAATCAATCATCTTAATAATGTCAGAAGCTGGAGCAGATTCGCCGAAATGATCGTAACCCATGCGAACGCCGTCCAGACCAACATATTGTTGCCAGCCCATTGTAGCTCCCAATTCAATAGACATCCTATTTTTAATATTAACAGGCAGAATTTTAGTTTGATATTCTGGAGTTTGCTCGCTAAATAGTTCCCATGATGGCATTGAAATAACTCTCACATAAACCCCCTGATCTGCCAAAATAGTTTGGGCCGCAATTGCTAAACTTACTTCTGAACCTGTTGCAATGATAATCCCAGTAGGATTGTTATTAGCAGCTTCGGAAATAATATAGGCACCTTTTTCAGCTTTAATACTGTCACTTCCAGCAAGTTGTGGTACAGGCTGACGGTTTAAAATAATTGCAGTTGGGGTTGTGGCAGACTTTAGGGCTAATTGCCAAGCAGTTTTAACCTCATTATTATCTGCAGGTCGAAAAACTGTAATATTAGGCATGGCTCTTAGTGACATTAATTGTTCAACAGGTTGATGAGTAGGTCCATCTTGCCCTACATAAAGGCTATCATGTGTAAAAACAAAAATTGTAGGTGTATTCATAATTGCTGCTTGCCTGATAGCACTTCTCATATAATCTGAAAATACTAGAAATGTTCCGGTATAGCCACGTAGCCCACCATGCAGTGTTATTCCGTTAGCAATTGCTGCCATAGAAAATTCTCTAATGCCAAAGTAAATGTTTGGACCTTGATAACGATGTTTAGACATAAAAAACTTATTGTTAATTGTGGTTTTATTTGATGTGCCTAAATCACCACTCCCACCTACTAGAATAGGGTATAGCTGATAAATGTCATTAAGAACTTTACCAGAAGCAGCTCTTGTAGCTAATTCTCCTGTGATTTTAATATCAGTAAAATCAGGTAGGGCAAGCTCATTAGTCATAATTTGTTCTAATTGTTGGCCCAGTTGCGGAAACTGCTTTAAATAATTTTGTTTTAAACTAAGCCAATTTTGTTCAGCTTTAGCTCCTCTTTCTTTAACAGCGGAAAACCAATGTTTTACTTCTTCGGGCACATAAAAATCTTCTTTATCAGTAAAGCCAAATTGCTCTTTCATATGTTCTGCTTCTTGCTCTGAAACAGGATCACTGTGGATAGCATTGGTACCTTGAAGGGTCGAACCGTAACCGATGATTGTATTAACTTTGATCAAAGTTGGTTTGTCTGAACAGCGCTTAGCTGTGCTAAGAGCATTATAAATTTCACGGCAATTATTGCCGTCAGCAACTTCCAGTGTATTCCAGCCCATAGCAGCAAATTTTTGTAATTCGTTTTCAGTATTCGAAGCTGTTAAATCGGCGTCCGATGTTACTTTATTAGCATCCCATAAGACTATTAGTTTATTTAAACCTAAATTACCGGCAAGAGATGCTGCCTCTTGGCAAACGCCTTCTTCAAAATCACCATCGCCTGAAATTACATACGTATAGTGATTAATAACAGGGAAATTAGGTTTGTTAAATCTGTCTGCCAAATGAGCTTCCGCAATCGCCATTCCCACTCCCATGGCAAATCCTTGCCCTAGTGGACCTGTGCTGGCATCGACTCCTGCTGTTTTGCCATATTCAGGATGGCCTGGGGTCAGGCTGTGTAATTGACGAAACTGCTTAATATCTGCTATAGAAAGCGGGAAGCCTGCTAAATGTAGTAGTGAATATAGAAGCATTGATCCGTGACCAGCACTCAAGACAAAGTGGTCACGATCAAACCACTCTGTGTTTGCCGGATTAACCTTAAGAAAATACCGCCATAAAGTATAGCCTAAAGGAGCTGCTCCTAAAGGCATTCCTAAATGACCATGATGAGCTTTTTGAACCGCATCAAGAGTTAGATTTCTAATTGTATCAACTGATAATTGGTCTAATTCTGAATTCATTTATATTGACTCCTTTAATATTGCTAAAAAATACTGTGTACTATTTGACCAATAAATTTAATAATTAAGGCAACGACGTTGAAATCTGTTTCCGGAAAAGCAGTTCCTTTTAAGCCAATTGATGATAATACTGGATATACTAGGGATGGACCTACTGCGATTAAAATTCCTACGATAAAAGAACCAATAACGTAGCCTTTCCAGCCGCCCGTGGCATTGCCAAAAACGCCGGCTGTAGCACCAATGAAAAAGTAAGGCACTGCAACGGGAATGATTACGGGCATATGTAGAGCCGCAAATACCAGCATCATCAACAATCCCGCTGCATAAGCAGATACGAAGCCAATAACTGTTGCTGTTGGGGCATAAGGGAAAACAACGGGAACATCTAAAGCTGGTTTTGCATTAGGAATCAGTTTTTCCGAGATACCAACGAAGGCATTAACAATTTCGCCTAAAAGTAATCTCACCCCAGTAATAATTACGTATAAGGCCGCAGCAAATTGTAGTCCTTGTAATAAAGGATAAATTAGCCAATTAACTCCTTTTGATAATTGTTCAACTTGTGCCTTGCCGGCGAATAAAGCAGCAATGTAATAGAAAATGACCATCGTAATTGAAACTCCAATGACATAATCTTTGAAAATACTAAGCCATCCTGGTAACTTCAATTTTTCTGTACTCTCTTTCGGACTGCCCACTTTCCCCCCGATCCAGCTGGAAAGGGCATAACCAATTGATACATAGTGAGCTAATGCAATATCATCACCGCCAGTAACTTTACGCATTCCTGGCTGGGCGATTGCAGGCATTGCTGCGGACATAAAGCCGACTATTATTCCTCCAATTACTACTATATAGGGATTACTCAAACCTACTGATTTAAGCATAATGGTAGATAGAGCTGCCAAATATAAATTGTGTTGTCCGGTAAGGAAGATATATTTCATTGGCGTTAATCTGGCAACAATTAAGTTGACTACAAAGCCTAAAGTCATCACCAATGCAACTACAGTGCCAAAACGCTGTTGAGCTAGAGCGGTAACGGCTTCTGCTAATGGTAAAACCCCTTGAAGGTGAAATCCCTTAGCAAATAGTGCCTGAAAATCGTTTAAAGCAACTGTTGCAGCAGAACTACCAATAGTAAAAACTAGAAAACCAACAATAGTTTTTAAAGTACCGTTGATAATTTTAGTGGGACTTTCTTTTTGTAAAACCAGACCAATAAAAGATATCAGTCCAATCATAATTGAAGCTGTACTTAATAAATCTACCAATAGAGATAGAATGGCATTCATTATTATTCACTCTCCTTTTTAAGATGCAGGATTTTGTTGATCGAGAAAATTTTGCAACTTCGTTTTTATTTCATTCTTGTCCATTATGTCTTTTATCCCAATAATACTTCTGACGTCATCTTTAACATCAGGTACTAAATCCTCCATTGTTACCAATAGGTCAGGATCAAGCCCCTTTGCTGCGTCGATTACGTCATGAGAGACTTCGAAGGGAAATTTATTCTCTCGTACAACCTGATTAATTTTGATTTTGAGCATCATTGAGGATCCCATTCCTGTTCGACAAGCTACCAAAATAGAATATTTTTTACTCATTTTCGCTATACCTCGATTCAAACTTCTTTATTAATGTATAGACATTAGCAGGCCTAGTTTCTTTAACTAGGCTTTTTAAAAAGTTTTGATCACTAATAAAATTTACTAACTCAGACATCGCTTTTAAATGTGACTTATTATCAACTGCGCACAGAGCAAAGATGAACTGAACGGGATCATTGCTTTTATTGCCAAAGTTAATTGGCGTCTTTAAAGTAGTAACCGTTATCCCAATTTTTTTAGCACCTAATTCGGGACGGGCATGTGGTAATGCCACACCTTTACTGATAACGATATATGGTCCTGATTCTTCTGTAGTTTTGATCATACCGTTAACGTAATTCTCAGTCGCATAACCATTTTTTACTAATGGATTCGCACTCTTTCTAATTGCATCTTTCCAATTTACAGCTTCAATATTGAGCCTAATTAACGATTCATTAGTAACTTCACTTAACATCTTTTCACTTCCCTGAAAATGATAATTTCGCTTAATACTGTCTTCTATTCTTTTTTTATCTTGATTGGTTAATAATGCCCCTACGACAACTACTGGAATTTCAAACGTATTATTGAGTGGAATCGTTGAAATAATTAATTCAATGGGAGCGTACTTGTGAATTTGCTGTTGAACATTGCTGCTGGCAGCATCAGCAACAACAATGATATTGTTAAAGTAACTTTGAATTTTAACCTTTATCAGTTGTGCAGTAGCTACGCCAGTTGTACAAACAACAAGAGCTCTAATATATTGACGATTTTGTTCTAAATAACGAGCAAAATAAATCGTAATAAATCCACTTTCGTCTGCAGAAATGGGAGGTAGCCCCAATTCTTTAGTTAATTTATCCGAAGTATGTTCAATCACTTTAAACAATTTTAAATACACACGTTTTATTTCGGGCAGCAGTGCATTATTCAAACTTATTTTGTTATATAAGCGATTTATCATTGGTCGAATATGATTTGCTAGGTCAGCTTTAAAATCATTATTAATTGTTCCTAAATTTAACTTGGCAACCACATTAGAGATATAAAAATTAGTCACTTTTTGGACGAGATTAGACTGAAAAGCAGAATTTTCAATTTTATCCATTACATCTAGACGTGAAGAAATTAAATATTGTAATAAAAAATAAATTTCATTAGGTTCTAAAGCCATGTCCAAGTAATTTTCAA
The DNA here is from genome assembly GCF_000970855.1 of Lactobacillus helsingborgensis. GTDB lineage: Bacteria > Bacillota > Bacilli > Lactobacillales > Lactobacillaceae > Lactobacillus > Lactobacillus helsingborgensis. Next base: position 551,093 of record NZ_KQ034047.1, on the reverse strand, counting down.
TATGCTTAATTACTTCTGCCGCTATGGAGTATAGTTGCTTATTCTCTTTAATAATCATTTGATCATAGCTATTTAATTTGGTTAAGACACTTTTGGCCACTGCATGTGTTTGGTATCTGGTAATCAAAATATAAATGTGAGAAATAATGTTTACGTTGTATGGATAAGTAATTTCACTGTCTAGTTTTTCATTAATAAAATTTAGTTGCTTAATGCAGAACTGCAGCGAATAGAAATTTAAACCGCCTTTTTCGGATAAAGAAGTATTGGAGACATTTTGCTTAATCAATATATCCTGTAACGCATGACGAATATTCGTTTCACTTCCAGTTATTTTTAATTGATGATTTTTTCTTACTAAATTTAGAGAATATGATGCTAATTGGGATCTAATTGATTTCAAGTCTTCATTGATATTGGTTTCACTTAAATAATATTGGCTGAATAATGAAGATAATTTTAGTGATCTGGGTGCAATCATCAATAATTTAGTCAAAGTAGCTTGTTGACGATCTTTTGCTGTAAAGGTGTTGGAATCTTGTTGATAGTTCATTTCCTTTAAATAGTTATCGTAGTTAATTTTGAACCCCCTTCCTTTTTTACTGTTAATCAATTCGCCTGAGGGGGTCAGGGAATTAAGATGTTTAATTGTGCGGTAAACGGTTTTAGTTGACATCAAAAACTGGTTTGCAATTTCTTTAGCTGTCACAAAAGAGTTGCTGTTTAATAAAAAATTGATAATGTTGTCTTCATTGTCTGTTAGCATTTGCTTACTACCCCCTAGAACTGATTATAATTTTGAACTTGAGAAAGCCCTTCCAAGAATATGTCCGTTGTACTAGACATTTTTAAGAATAACCCTACTGGCTTTTTCTGCTTAGAGTTAAAAGGATGCCAATCCCATAAAAGGCATATTTAAAAAGCAAATACATTGAAGTGCAAAAAAAGGGTGTCCGTTGACATCCTCATGTGCAAATAGTTTTTGTATATAAATTTTATTAATCACTTTGAAGAAAAGTATTTTAAAATTATTAATGAATACTAAAACTGGTATAACTATTTGTAATTAAAAGACCTAATAAAATAGTATTTTAAGTTGCAGTCAATTCAGTGGATAATTGATAGAAAAAGAAGCTTTAATTTAATAGTTGACCGCTATTAGCAAAAAACAGTGTTTGGTTTAAAAGAAAAGAGATCAGAATGAAAATTATCAAAGATCATTTTTTTGAAGGCGAAAGAATTCTTTTTGGACTAAAAGATTCGCAGCTGGTAGGGATTACTTTTGGCGAAGGTGAATCGCCACTTAAGGAAGCCAGTAAAATCAATATTAAAGACTCTGTTTTTAAATGGAAATATCCATTATGGTATGACAATGACGTTACTGTAGAGAGTACTGTTTTTGAAACTATGGCTCGTAGCGGTATTTGGTACACCAAAAACATTGCTATCAAGAATTCGGCTCTGCAGGCACCGAAGCTATTTAGAAGATCAGAAAAGATAAGCTTGGATCATGTTCACTTTGCTAACGCTGCAGAAACAATGTGGAGCTGTAAAGATATTAGAATTACGAACAGTCAAGTTAATGGTGATTATTTTGGTAAAGATAGCCAGAATATCTACCTTGATCATGTTAGCGTGGTTGGTAATTACGTCTTTGATGGCGCTAAAAATGTTGAAGTCCATCATTCTACTTTTATTTCTAAAGATGCCTTTTGGAACTGTCAAAATGTTACTGTGTATGATTCGCTAATAGATGGTGAATATTTGGCCTGGAACGGGCAAAATATCAAGTTTATCAACTGTAAAATTGAAAGCAATCAGGGACTTAATTATATTGATCATCTGGAACTAAAAAATACCAGTTTAATTCACACCGATTTAGCGTTTGAATATGTTTCTAATATTGATGCTACTGTTTCAATTAAAATTGACAGTGTAAAAAATCCAATTTCCGGTAAGATTTCTGCTCCAGCAATTGGCAAGTTGATTTTAGATCCGCAAAAAATTACCCCCGCTAAAACTGAAATTATCTGTGCTAAAATTGACAAGAAAGTTAATAGTTCAGATCAAAATCAGAAAGCGAAGGATTAAAGATAATGGCTAAATATGATTTTGTTAATGCACCAGATAGAAGCGGCACGGACTCAGTCAAATGGCACGTTAAAAAAGGCGAATTGCCAATGTCAATCGCTGATATGGATTTTAAAACAGCCCCGGAAATAATTACGGCAATGAAGGAAAAGGTTAATTTAGGTGTTTTTGGTTACGAATGGCCTGAAGACGATTATTTTAAAGCCGTGGCTGATTGGTTTGAAAAGGAACATGGTCATCGCCCGCAGCAAGAATGGGAGATTTTCACCACAGGTGTGGTACCAGCAATTTCAGCAATTGTGCGGCGAATTTCGCATATTGGTGACAATGTTTTAGTGCAAGCGCCGGTTTATAATGTCTTTTACAATTCAATTGAAAATAATGGTCGGCATGTTTTGTCCAACGACTTGCAATTTAATGGTTCAAATTATACAGTCGACTGGGAAGATCTTGAACAGAAATTGGCCCTGCCGTTAACAACACTCATGATTTTTTGCAATCCGCATAATCCTATCGGCAAAGTATGGACTCAAGAAGAAGTTCAAAGAATTGCTGATTTGTGTTATCAACATCATGTGGTACTTTTGTCTGATGAAATTCATGGTGACTTGGTGCGACAGGGCCCAAGTTATACTCCAAGCTTTTCGGTTAATGGCTCTGCACGTGACAATGTTATTTCGTTAATTTCACCAAGTAAAACTTTTAACGTTGCTGCTTTACATGCAGCGACTGCGATTGTGCCAAATAGTAATTTGCGTGCTATGGTTAATCGTGGTCTTAATAGTGATGAGGTGGCTGAACCAAATTTGCTCGCCATTCCGGGAACAATTGCTGCTTATGAACATGGTCATGACTGGCTGCAAGCATTGATTAAACAGTTAAATGTTAATTTTGCTTATGCTCAAGAATTTATCAGTAAAAATCTACCGCAAGTTAAAGTGGTTGCAGGAAATGCAACATACTTAATTTGGCTTGATGTGGAAAGGATTAGTACAGATTCACAAAAATTAGCAGAGTTTTTAGAAAAGGAAACAGGTCTGGTTTTATCACCGGGAAGTATTTATCGCGGCAATGGTAATAAGTTCTTGCGGATGAATCTTGCCTGTCCGTTAACAACTGTTAAAGATGGTTTAGAACGGTTAAGAGCAGGACTAACAAAATATTCTGCTTAAGCATAATAAAAAGACGGCTAGGGTAAATTATGATATGACCCCCAAATTTAGGACAAATTTAGGGGTCATTTTTATTGCCTAAAAAACTATATTGTTTCATGTGAAAATGGAATAGTAATGAGGCAAATAGTTAGAGTAGAAGATTATATGGTATTTCTCGGGAAATAATAACGTATAGGCTGATACGTGAATTAAAGCTATTAAAAATATATGCTTTTCTGACAATAAGCCCCTGTTTAATGCATTATAGGCAAATATGTATTAACCAGATTTGATTGGAGTTAAATAGTTGTAGTGCTCGTTTCTTTCAAATTGGAAAATAAGGCTGTTAGAGAAAAAATGCTAGCGGAAAAAGAAAGAGATGCCATAGATTATAGAATAGAAAGCCAACGTGAGGAGATACTATGTACCCAAATGCACCAATATTAAAAAATAATATAAAAATAAATGGACCGGCAATGCACTTTACTTTTACTACCAGCAAAGTAGATTAATCACTTTTACTCATTTATTAATGCTGTAAAAATATAAATAACATATTTCCCCTTTTACAAATTTGGTTTAATCATGACTTGTCTAAACTAGGATCAATATTTCAAGGCTTTTTTATGTCAATGATTTTAAAATTATTATCTTTAGAAAAACTTAATATTTTGGGTAGAATATTGTGTAAGCAGTATTCTGAGATTAATTAAAAAATAATATTATTAATAATATTAATATAATAATATTTGGTAAAATACTGCTTACACAGTATTTTATAATACTTTTTTAAAATGCTTAATTTATGTTGCTATAAAGCCATTAATTGCAATTGTAAACTTCTATGTTATAGTTTACTTATGATCAATTAAGAAGGCTAAAAATCTTTATTGATCGAAAGTAAATATTAATAAAGAAAAAGTAAGTATATTTACCCAAGTTCATTTGAACTTGATGAAATATAACTTACCTCCACAATCACTTTCTAGAAATGATAGGTTCTAGTTGGGTTTCTTTTCCTTTTTTTAGAAAGGGGGTGATTAAATGAAATCGTTTTTGATAATAATTTCTTTAAGTTTTCTTCTTAAGGAATTATCATCTGTTTTCAAACAAATTACAAAGTTGATAATTGCTTTGAAAACTCCAACGACAAAAAAAGTAAGTAGTAGATAAATAGCTGATCAAGCAAGAGAACGAATTTGGAAAAAATTAAGTGTCTTAGTCTTAGTCGACCAGTGGACCAAGAACCGCAAGCTCCGGAAGTAGCCCTGGCAGTTACCCAACTAAGACGCGAGCTTAAAGGAATCGTAACTTTTATTCTTGACACCATTAATGCCAATCCCAATCTGCCGCATCTATCCCGTAGTAATTTCTACTACACTTTAAAGAAGGAGGATCAAGATCGGAAAAACCACGAAATAATGGCAGAAATGAAAGCTATCTACGAAGAACACAAGCACCGCTATGGCTATTAGCGCATTACTGTAGAGCGAGCTTAGGCGTTGCTTCAAACTTGACTAAAAACTATGGAATTAACCAATTAATGTCACGCTAAGAGTTCCCTTCATGACAAGTTAATGGAAGACTCCTTCGGAATACTCAAACGAGAAATGTTTTATGGCTTTGAAAAGCAATATAAAAATCTCATTGAACTGGAAGATGCGATTAGAGACTACATTGAGTATTACAATCAGAAAAGAATCAAGATCAAACTAAAAGGACTAGCTCCGCTTGAATATCGGAAATTAGTCCTTAGTAAAGCTAATAAAGTGTCCTAACTTTAGAGATCACAATTAAAGTAATTATTAATGAAGATTGAGAGCAATTTGTGAGATTAAGGTATCCATAAAGTACATACCAAAGAAAACAAAAATTGCTACTATTAAAATCTTCCAAGATATTTTAGTCAGTTCTTTCAAACGGTGGGTAACTGATATTCCAGCAAATGCTAGAACAGAGGTTGTTAGTGAGAGAAAGTCTACAGCATTAATAACACGAACACAGTAGGGACTAAGCAAACAAAAAATTAGAGAAACAATTGAAACCCAGCCTAGAATAGGGAAGCCCTGAATGATTTTCCAAGGTACTTTTTTCATCAGCATACTAATAACTATGCCTAGTAGTGAAAAAAGCCATAACATACCTAAACCAATGAATGTATCAATAGTAATTGGTGTGCTTTTGGGATTTCTAATTAACTTAACCCATTGAACAAATAATACTAAGCTAATACTGAGTAAAAGAATGACAGCATCTTTAAATAATTCATATAAATTGTTTTCTTTAGTCATGATCTGGATAAACTTCTTTCTTTTTGTCTAGCAGGCTGGTAATGTGTGTGTACATGAATCTTTGCAGAGGCACTGCCAGGAAGTACATGATATAAGTACCAATAAAACTAGTTAGTAACTGACTGGCCGCGGCAAAGGACAAAATAGTGTCACTGTGTTTTGGTACCAAAGCTGCTAAAGACGATGAAGCTGCAGTCATCATTGAACTAGAACCAACACCGGCACTCATTGCAACAGCTTTATAGTTAAAGCCCATCCCTAGAAGAAGTGGAGCAAGGATTGAAAAGATAATTGAACCAAAAATGGTACCAATTAAATAAATTCCGAGTACGCCACGACCCTCAGGGGAATTTAGCGTGTATTTTTCACTAATATATGCTAGTTCACCTTCACGGCCTAAGCCTAACGTTGAACCTATAGCTTCTTCTCTTAAGCCAAGTAATAGTGCCACAGGTAAACCAAAGAGAATCGTGCCTAAATTACCTAATTCGTGGACTAGAAAAACCCAACCAACTGAAATAATTTCATTGATTTTAGGGGCCACATTCGCTCCATAACGTGCCATTAAAGGCAACATGATAAGAATCATATATTTACCGGCAAATTTTACCCGTTTATCATTGTAAAGTTTTTTAATAGGTTTTGCTGGGATTAAATAAACTAAAATAGCAATAATTACCGCAAATACTAGAGGTAAGATAGAGATTTCAATTTTGCCGATTTTAAATACTTGGGTACTAATCATTTCAGAAACTGTATCTATTAACAACACTAAAATGATTAGCGGGCCGTATGCTTTTAAATATTTCATTTTATTTTGCCATCTTTTCTAATTCAGTTAAATATTCTTCTTTTGTTTTCTTATAGGTTTTTACCTGATCCAAGTTATTTGAAATCTTAAGAATACTGTTAAAGACAAATTCAGGAAAAATTGCTAGAACAAACTCAGGATCAACTAGGGTAAAGTCATCACCATGAATAGTTCCGTTCCAACCACCATAACCGATTTGGATGGTTGGTATTAAAAAACTGACATCCCCAATATCACCTGCCGCCATTGTGTAGCCCCGATTTTCGATTAAACCGGTAATTTTTTCATCTGCAGAGAAGACATCTTTCACAATAGCGCTCATACTTTTACTGGAGATCAAAGGTAAGTAGCCAACTTGCCTTTCAGACTCAACTGAGCCACCAAGTGCTGATGCACAGCCTTCTGCTGCCTGTTTAAAACGGTTCATTAATTTTTGAGCATTGTCTATGTCGAAAAATCTTAAATCTGTCCCCATTTTGATGTGATCAGGAATTACGTTAATTGATTCATGATTTTCACCAACAATTACGGGATTAAATCTTATACGATTGGGATCCTTAATTTGCTGACGCTGCAGGGCTAAAGCGGTATTAAATAATGTTGCTATGCTTTGAGCATTAATACCTGCATCTGGGGCGAAAGCCGCATGACTGGCCTTGCCATAAAAATCAAAATATTCAAAATTAAAGCCCGCGAGATCACAATTAATTTCGATAGTTCGTTCATCAAAATCTTCGCCTATCGCATGAACTGAAACACAATAGTCAATATCGTCAAAAATGCCGAGTTTAATAGCCTCTTGTTTGCCACCAAAGTAATCTATTTTTCCTGCTTCTTTTTGCTGTTTTCTCCAAGCAAGATCAACAAATTCTTCGGATGGAGTGAAAATAAATGCTAGATTAGCACCAAAATCTTCAAGCCGGTGATTGGTAATTATTTCGTTCATAATTGCTAGTGCGGTAGTGATCTGTGTATAATGGCCACAAGCTTGAGCAGCACCAGTACTCGTATCTGCTACTTTGTGATTAGGCTGATAGAGTGAATCCATTTCGGCAATAATTCCAATGGTTTTTTGGCTACCATTAGTTAACGTTACTTTTAAACCTGTATTGAGATAATGTTCGACTTTTAACTCGGGACTAATTTTGTTAATTTCAGCTTCAATCTTGCTAGAAGTTTTAAATTCTTTATAACCAAGTTCTGGATTATGAAGTAAAAAATCAGCAATTTCAGATAGTTTAGCGTAATATTTTTGAAAACTTGACATTAGATCCTCACTTTTTGCTTTCTTATTATCGAATGTGACAATAATAAGAATAAAATAAAATTAAAAACTATGCAAGAACAAGAAGATTGGGTTGTATTATTAAAGTTCGTATTTTATATTTTTTCTAGCAAAATATGTTACTAGAAGGCAGGTAGCGATGTTTAAACGAAAAAATGAAGCAACTACAAAATGATGTGATCTCCAAATTTAGGACAAATTAGGCGGTATTTTTATCGTTAAATAAGATAAAATTGAAATCTATCAGCTTTAGCATGATTATTAAATTGGTTCTGGTGAATTAGGTCCGCGTTATCAGGTTGGATTATCTAATACTAATTACATCCTAGCCTTGCTTACACCTCATTATTTGGTTTGGCTTTTAAAAATTTTGGCAGCAGCTAGTTGAGTTTATTGAATACGTGATAAACTACATTTTTTGTAATTTTGAAAAAGTAGATCAATGAAATCACAAAAAAAGCAGATAAATCATGATTTGATGATTTATCTGCACCCGAAATTATTGTTTTTAGAATAGAAATAGTCAAGAGGTTTATCTGCACTCGTAATTATAGTTTAGTTATTATTTTTAGAACAGAAATAGTCAAGGATTTTATCCGTAAAAGTAAAAAATATAAAATATATTGCAAGACTAATTAAAAACATCAGAAGATTTCTGCCACTAGACCAAAATGGCCAACAGTTTGGGAAAAACTTTTCAGTCAAAATGCTGCTTATCATTATGGAGAAAAAGTATGCAAAAAACTGATAAAGTTTAAAGTGTTTGGGCTTACTTCTAGATCTTTTTTGACTTACCGTTAATTTTTGTTTATTTGTTTCCATAATAACACTCTATTTTTTAAAAAATAAAAGTTGCAATTGGACTTAAAGCTAAATTAGTCACTCCTGAAATTGCTAGTTTTGAATTTTAAATTAATCATCCCTTTGCTGCTAAATTTTTAGTACCGGTACATTTTTAAATTATATGAAAATTTTAATCATAAGCAAGTGATTAATTTCATACAAATATCATTAACTCTGTGACAATTATATCAATATTTTATATACATTTAAAAAATTGTATATTATAAGTATTGCTAATGCTGCTACTACATCAAGCTAATATCCAATTTAAAGCAAATAATTCAATTACTTTCATAATGAAAACTGTTACTAAATTAACTAGTATCATTCAACTAATTTTTTCTGATTACTGAGTTTAGTTATATTAAAATCTATGTGGCGATTTAACTATAATTCAGGATTGCGCACGATTTTTAAAATTGCATCTGCATTGCTTTTGCGTGAACCTGATACACCAATATGAGATTCATTTCATTACGATCATTGAGCTAGGGCAAACATAAAGTAGTATAATGCAAGCCGTATCCAATCTTGGTTATGTTGCTAGCGTAAGTATTGGCTATGAAAGAAAAAGTGCAATAATTGCACTAAAAGTACATTATTGCACGTGATTTATATTAGAAAAGGAATTACATTTTAATCGTAATTATTTGCCTTGGATGGTAACAGCATTAAAATGACAAACCAAATGTCGCCAATGATTGGAATTATCATAATCAGAATCCACCAAGCAGAGTGATTGCTATCATGTAAACGGCGAAAACGCAAAGATAGCATTGCAATCCAGACAACGAAGGAAATAATGAGAGAACTAGTCTTAATACTCCAGTCGCCCCAAGTATAAATATCATTGATTGAATGGCCTAAAAGGCTCTCAACTAAATGTATTAAGATAAAAGCCAGAATCCAATTAATAATTACCGGCCACCAGTATTCTGAACGACTAGCAGTACCAGAAAAATTAAAGATATTCTGCCAGAATTTTTTGTATGATTTAAACATTAAGTATTTCCTCCTATTACACCTAATAAATTCATAATATAGCATCGCATTTAATTGGGCAAAGATAATGACTTTTTGTTAATTAATAAGCAATATTTTTGTTTTATTATTATAAAAGCGGTATCTTGAAATTGAATTTATTGAAGGGAGAAAGTAGAAATGGACAATAATTTATCAGACCCGTTAAAACGTTATCATCATGATGATTTTCCTAAGCAATCACAGGAATATCCAGGCGTGCAAAGTAAAATGGATCCTACGCCTAGTGGCGACATGGCTGACTATGAAGGACACGGCTTGTTAAAAGATCGCCATGCACTTATTACTGGTGGTGATTCTGGTATTGGTCGTGCTGTCGCAATTGGCTTTGCCAAAGAAGGAGCCGATGTAGCCATTCAATATCTACCGGCAGAAGAATCCGATGCTAAAGATACAGCTGAACTCATTAAAAAGGCTGGACGTAAGGCAGTTTTGCTGCCAGCTGATTTCCGTAAACGCGGCGAAGCAGAAAAAGTTGTTGAAAAAGCTGTCAAAGAATTTGGCAGCTTAGAATTACTGGTCATGAACGCAGCTATCCAACAAAATGCTGATGGTTTAGAGAATTTGTCAATGGATCAAGTTCACGATACCTTTGAAGTTAACATCATCTCCATGTTTGAAATGGCTAAAGCGGCTGTGCCGCATATGAAACCAGGTAGTGTAATTTTGACCTCGACTTCCTTAGAAGGATTTAGTCCATCACCAATATTGCTTGATTATGCCGCAACTAAAGCGGCAATCGTCAGCTTCTCTATTAATTTGGCTCAAAGTCTTGCTCCAAAGGGTATTAGGGTTAATAGTGTTGCTCCTGGCCCAGTTTGGACACCTTTACAAGTTTGCGGCGGTCAGCCAACTGAGGCTCTTTCCACTTTCGGTCAAGAAGTACTTTTGAAACGTGCAGGACAACCAGATGAAATAGCTCATGTTTATATTTTCTTAGCTTCAAACTTGGCAAGTTATGTCACAGGTCAAGTCTATGGTGCTACAGGTGGACCAGCTATTAATTAAAAGGTAACAAATGAAATTTAGTTTCCGTTTTTACTTAGTGTAATAAGTAAAAACGGATTTTTTGTTGTAAATTTGCTTTTTGAATGGGGTTTCAGTATATTAAATAATTAATTAGTCTTTAATATTTAAAAGAATAGAGGTGAAGAAATGAATAAAAGTATTTTTCAAAAAATAGCAATGCTGTCGCAAAAAAATGCCTTGATTATTGCGGATAAATGGCATTACAACGGACAATACGCTTTTTATGATATGAAAAATGATCAAGAAGATTATGATGAAATAATTTCTCCCCAATTGCGTAAAAATAATTACTTTCAGGTTTTGGATGAAGATGATAATTTAGTCGCCTTCTTTTGTCTTGATCCAGATAAGGAGAAAAAAGAACAAGTTGAAGTTGGCTTGGGATTGGCTCCAAATTTAACTGGTCGTGGTTTAGGCAGCGAATTTATGACGGTTATCGAAAATTATGTTAAAAATAACTATGATTATCAAGTAATTGTTTTAGCGGTAGCTGAATTCAACCTGCGTGCAATTAAAGTCTATCAAAAGGCCGCTTATGTCAACACAGGGACAGAAATGGTTCATTCAAATGGCGGCATCTATAAATTTAATATTATGACTAAAAAACTTTGAACGTAATCTATAGACAATTTATAAAAAATGAGGGGAAAAAGATGGATGAAAAATGGCAAAAAATGTATGAAGCAGCTAAGAAAGTACAAGGATTCACCGCGATTGGTCCCCATATGGAAGCTGGTGGTGTCGCTGCTGCAGTTATGACAGAGTCAGGAAATATTTATACGGGAGTTTGTGTTGACACGGCTTGCGGATTAGGTGTTTGCGCGGAACGAAATGCTCTTTTTAATATGATTACTAACAGTGAAACAAGGATTAGCAGAGTTTTAGCATTAATGGCAGATGGTAAAAATGGTGCGCCGTGTGGAGCTTGTCGTGAATTTATTGTTCAATTAATGGAAAAAGATTATCGCCATATTGAAGTGATGCTGGATTATGAAAGTGGGAAGGTCGCTACGATGGGTGAACTGACTCCAGAATGGTGGTTATAATGGACGAAAAAGTAAAACAATTCTGGTATAACTTTTGTCTTAAACACAATTTGGCTACTGATACTAAAGTTGATGCCTGGGCTTTTGGTTCTAGTAAAGAAGATGCAGATGAATTGGCTGAACTAGTTGACAAGGGAATCAAAACTGCAACAACTTCGGAATATGTACCTGGCTATGAAGATATTTCAAATATTGGCGATTGGAACATAATTCTTGATGGTCAGGGTGAACCTGTCTGTGTTGTTCAAGATAAAGTTGTAGAAATTATCCCTTATAATCAAATTTCTGCAGAACATGCTTATCATGAAGGTGAAGGTGACCGTAGCTACCAGTACTGGCGCAAAATTCATGATCAATTCTTTGAAGAAGAATTTAAAGCCAATGGTCAAAAATTTTATCCGCAGGCACCAATGGTATGTGAGATTTTTGAAAAAGTTGAATAATTTGTCTGTTGAAAAATTAAATAAATATGATATAGTTGAAACAATTTAGGAAAAGAAGGTATTGCAAAAAATGGAGAATTAATTTCTGGTTTTATTAGTAAGCAAAAAAGTTTGATAACCAATGCTTTTATCATGCATTTTTGCCGATAATCAGAAATTAGTATTGTTCTCTATTAAGGTGGCGCTTTAATTTCACCGCTTTTTGTGCACTGCTAATCAAATTATGGGCAATTTGGTTATCAGTGCTTTTTATTTAGCAAAAAGCAGGTGCTAGTATGGAATATATTAGAATAACTAATCTCACCGTTGAAAATCGAGACGGAACTTTGTTTTATGCCCCACATTTGAATATTCAGGACAATCAAATAATTGGTTTAATCGGGGATAATGGTGTAGGTAAAACCACATTGATTAATACTATTGCCCAAATGTCTACAATTTTTAGAGTAACGGGACAAATTCAGCGCCACTGCCGCATTGTTTTGGTGCCACAACTTTTAAATAATGATGAGCAAAGTGGTGGGGAAAAAGAAAAAGAAGCCATTACTCAGGCAATAATCAGATTGGGTCAAGCCAGAGATTCTTTGTTGATTCTGGATGAACCAACTTCTAATTTAGATATTGAGCAACAAAGATGGCTAATTAAAGCCTTAAGTAGTTTAAAACAACCAATTTTGATAATTAGTCATGATCAGTCTTTTTTACAGAAACTTGTTAATTTTATTTGGCACATTAAAGATCATCAAGTTCATGAATTTAAGGGTTCATATAGTGAATATTGTCAATTTCTCATAGCTGAAGAAAAAAGAAAAAACATAGAATACCATGAAAAACTAACTAAAATTAAAAAACTAAAGAAAGATCAAAGAGACGCTGAAATAAAGTCTCAAAAGGCTACCAAGAAAAAGAAAGATATGTCTTGGTCGGATTGGAAAATAAAAGACAGCAGCAAGATAGAGAAAAGGCTTAGCCGAATTAGTACTCAATTAAAAAAACGTATAACTAGCGAAGAAGCTGCGCTGGAAAAACCACAAGTCCATCATACAATTACATTAAGTAACGTTAAAACAACAAACTTAGATCTATCACAAAAAAGTAGTTTGGTCAGATTAGGCATTCAAGATGTTGTCTTACACGGAAACAAATTGTTTAGTATAACAAAAGATTTGCAAATAAAAGGAAGAGAAAAAATTGCATTAACTGGCAAAAATGGTGTCGGAAAATCAGTTTTTTTAGCAAAATTATTTCATCAAAAACTTAACGCTTGGTTTAATCCGCAATTAAAAATCGGTTATGTTAAACAGAATATTGCTCAAGAAGCTGCGGAAAGGGAGACAGTGATAGAAACAATTTCTAAAATCAGTGTTTTTGATAAAACAACTACTATGCAACTTTTAGGTGATTTACATTTAAGAAGATTTCTGAATAACCAAGTCTGTGATTTAAGTGGAGGCCAGCTAGTTTGTTATAAATTGGCAAAGGTGCTATTAGGTGAACATAACTTACTGATACTTGATGAACCAGATAATTTTTTAGATATTTCAGCTATTAATGCTCTTGAGACATTTCTAAAAAATTATCCGTTTGCTATTATCCTGGTATCTCATGATCAGAACTTGCTGAAAAATTTGAATTTTGCAATCTGGGAAATAAAAAATCATAAATTAATTACGGCTAGTGATTTTTCCAGTCATAAGAATACCAATATTGATAATCGGATTAATTTACTTCAATTTAAATTAGATAAACTAATTACCGCCCCCAATGCTTCATTTAAAGAGATAGAAAATATTTCCCGGGAAATAAATAATCTCAAACATAAAATCTCTAAAGAGAACTAAGTTTTATTAATTGTGGTAACAGTAGCATAACTATCTCGCCCAGCAGGATTAATAAAATAAAATTGATTGCCAAAAAGCCTAATAATACTCGCCCGCTGTGAACATGCGCTTGCTTTAAAGCTAATAAATTGGCAAATGAAGCTAACGGGGTCCCTAGTCCACCGACATTTACGCCCAGAAATATTGCGACTATATCTGTACTGAAACGAGTCATGAGAAAAGTAGCTGAAACATTACTGATTATTTGGCTCAGTAAAATACCTGTCAGATAAGTAATTAGAGAACTTTGTTGCAACAAGTGCGTAACTAAATTAATGACCAATTTTTGTCTTCCTAAAATTCCCACTATCTATTAAGAAAAACCCTATGAAAGTCACTAAAATACCATAATCAACTTTTGTAAATAAAAGGTGGTTGATAAGCAATACGGCTAGAGCGATTGTTATTGTAGTATAAATTAACTGTATAAAATGGAGCACGCCGGCAAGTACCACTATGAGTAGGGCAAAAGCAGTGATTAAAGATAGCGGCTTAATATTATAGTTTGTTTGCTTTAAGGCAGGTAGTGGAGTTGCAGGGATGGTAAAAGTGGTTAACAAAAGTAAAGCAAAGCTGATTAGAAATAAAGGGACTGAAATTTTTAAAAAATTAGGAGTGGAAAGTTGATAATGATTATAAATATAAAGATTTTGCGGGTTACCAAAAGGTGTTAACGCACTTCCAAGATTTGCTGCAATTGTGATTAACGCTAAAGGAAAAACGAAGGGGCCATGAACTTGCTTGTGAATAACTAGAAAGAGCGGAATAAGACTCAGGATGGCGACATCATTAGTTAAAAACATCGCTAAAAATCCCGCTAATAAAACTAACAATTGGACAACCTGTCGATGAGTATATGCCAAATTAATGATTTTTTGACTCAAATAGTCTAAAGCCTTAATGTGAATAAAATACTGTGTAACAAGCATTAAACTGAATAATGATAAGATGGTTTGCCAATTAACATCGGAGATTTTAGGCAAAGAATGGCAAAGTAAGCTTGCTAAAAGCAAAATTAGCAAAGTAACCCACATTATTTTCTGTTGTTTAATAGTTCTGCTTAAGTTTTTCATGAAATTTACTCTTTGTAAGATGACCAATAATAATTTTTAACTCAAATATTTTACTACACCAATAGTTTGGTAGCTAATCCTTAAGCCTAATGCAAGCTAAACATTTAAAGTGTTAATGCCTAACTGCACTAAATTGCACTAAAGCTGATATTAAGCAAAAGGCACACATAAATCGCTCATAACTATTATAATATTAATAAATAATAATATAAGCTTAAATGAGGAGGAAAAATGACTAAACCAATTATTGGTATTGCGGGATCGGAAATGATTGATTCTGGTGGAATGTTTCCTGGTTATCGCCGTAGTTATGTGAATGAAGACTATGTGGATTCTGTTGTTAAAAACGGCGGCGTTCCCTTTATTATCCCTTTTACTGCTGATGATGAAGTTATAAAAAGCCAAATGGCTCATGTTCAAGGACTGATTTTATCTGGCGGTCATGATGTTGATCCCCATTTATATGGTGAGGAACTAATGCCTAAAATTGGGCTAATTTGGCCCGAACGGGATCATTTTGACATGCTTTTATTAAAAATTGCAGAAGAAACTAATAAACCAGTTTTGGGAGTTTGCCGAGGAGCGCAAATTATTAATGTGGCGCACGGTGGCAGTCTTTACCAGGATATTAGTTATCGCTCAGAGCAAACTCTAAAACACGAACAAGGTCATACACCTGATTTGCCTACTCACAAAGTAACAATTAAGGAAAACAGCTTATTAGCTAAAACATTGGGTAAGACTGAATGCATGGTTAATTCTTTTCACCATCAGTTAATTAAGAAGGTTGCTCCTGATTTACTTGAAGTTGCGGATGCAAGCGATGGCGTCCCGGAAGGACTTGAAAATAAACAGGGTACTGTTTTGGCGATTCAATGGCACCCAGAAATGCTACATAACAATCCTAATACTAAGTATATGAATAATTTATTTAAATTTGTGGTTGAAAATGCCAAGTAGGGAGTAAATATGACTCAAAACAAAAACGCAGGAGACAAACTTGGCTTTTGGTCGATTGTTCTTTTAGCTATTAACTCAATTATTGGTTCCGGTATCTTTTTAACACCTGGTAGTGTAGTTAGTCAGGCAGGGAGTAAAGCTTTAATTGTCTACTTCATTGCTGCAATTTTTGCCTCAGTCTTAGCCATTTCATTTTCAGCAGCCGCTAAATATGTCACTAAATCTGGGGCTTCTTATGCTTATTCTAAGGCTGCCTTTGGCAATAATATGGGTTTTTACGTCGGCATTTTGCGTTACTTTTCCGCCAGTGTTGCTTGGGGTGTGATGGCTGTCGGTGTTATCAAATCAACTATTTCTATTTTCGGCGGCAATCCCGATAAATTTTTAAATGTTACTATTGGCTTTATGATATTAATGGTAGTAGTTACTGTAATTAACTTATTTGGACAAAAGTTTGTGAAATTTGTTATGAACATGGCTACAGCAGGTAAATTAGCTGCATTAATTTTAATTATTGTGGCGGGTGTTGTTTTACTTCTTAAAACTGGAGCCACACATAGTTTGTCATCTGTTGACCAAATAACGCAGAATGGGCATAAAATAGTACCAACTTTAACCACAACGGGATTTGTGATGGCTGTTGTTTCTGCCTTTTATGCGTTTACGGGCTTTGAATCAGTTGCTTCCGGTTCTGAAGACATGCAGGAACCAGAAAAGAATTTACCTAAGGCCATCCCGTTAGCCATTCTAGTTATTGCCGCAATTTATATTGGAGTAGTAGCCGTGGCAATGGTTTTAGATCCCAAGTCCCTCATGACAACTAAACAAGTAGTAGCCATTAGTGCAATTTTTAAAAATGAAGTCTTGCGGGATGTAATTTTAGTTGGTGCACTTATTTCTATGTTGGGAATAAATGTCGCTTCTAGCTTTAATGCACCGCGCATTCTGGAAGCAATGGCGCGTGAGCACCAGCTACCGGCAACTTTAACAAAAAGAACTAAAAATAATTTTCCCATTAAGACATTTTTTATCTCTGAAGCACTGGCAGTCTTAGTACCTTTATCATTTCAATTTAATATGACAAACCTGATTACTTTGAGTGCAATGGTCAGATTTTTAGGGTTCATTATTGTTCCTTTAGCAGTAATTTGCTTTTATTATGGTAAAAATAAGCAGCCAATTTTACCAGCCCCTAAAAATGTTGTAACTGACATCTTTGTACCAATATTGTCGATTGTCTTAGTAATCTTTTTGCTGGTTAAATATAATTGGCAGGCGCAATTCGGCATTATTGAGAATGGTCAAGTCGTTGGTGTAAACTGGTATGCAATCATTATGATGATTTTCGGCTTCGTCATTTTGCCGTTATTCATGTTTTGGTTCTCCAGAAAAGAAAGAAATGAGCAACAATAATTTGCAACAATAAATTATGCAATTAAAAAAGAGTTGAACGTGCAAGAGCGCGTCAACTCTTTTTTAATCTAACTATTTCTTAGTGATTTTTGACTTTAAAGTAGTGGATTAAGCTATAGCAAAATAGAATAGCCATACCGGCACCCGCCATTGTCATATCGGCACGAGGTGAACCATTGCCTAAACTGCTGCCCAGCCAATCAATAATTGTTGGTGAAGCGGCGCAGCCAACATTTACAAGAACTAAAGTAATAGTAGTAGCAAAGTTGACTGAATTTTGCGGTGCTGCTTCATCTAGCCAATTAAAAATATACGGTACGGATAGACCAAACCCAGTGCCTAAAACAATAACAGCAATCACCAATACTGGCAGGTTAGAAGCATAAGCAAGAGCCAATAGACCAACAACTTGTAGTAATAAGCCAATTGGTAAGATCAAATCTTGCAGTTTCTTTTTTAAATAGCCATAGCACATACCAACAGGAATACCAACAAGAGTTGCCACACTCGAAACAAAAGCAATTTGGCTCACATTAGCAATTTTTTGTGTAGTAGCCAATTGCGGCAACTTAAAAGTCATTGGCATAAAGAAGACGTACATAAAGAACATGATTAAAGAGATCTCCACTACGCTGCCGTTAATCTTATTTTCTTCTTTAGCTGCCGGGGCTCCAGTATTTGTTTCACTACTTTTTTCGTCAGGCAATGATACTACTAAACCAAACAATAGTATGATTGGTAATGATACTAGGTAGATTGCAAAAGTTGCATGCCAGCCCAATACGGCTAACAGACCAACACAAAAGGAAAATACTGCAGCACCCACACTACCCATCGAGTTTTGAAAGCCAAGCATAGTTGATAATTCATCGCCTTGATAGAATTTGGACAAAAGGCTAACTGCTAAAGAATTAAATAGCCCAATCCCAGCTCCTAAAAGAAAACGGGAAATTAAAATTGGTGTATAGCTTGTGCCATATATTGGGTAAGTACCTGCCAGCAGGGCAACTGCTAGCCCAGCCATAACTGTTGGCTTAGTACCGATTAGTTTAATTAAAAATGGACTTATAATAAGACCAACGACAATGCCAATATTAGGAATCGTACTTAATGTTTCGACAGCTGCTCTTGAAACTTGTGGAAATGATGAGTACATCAATGGCAATACTGAAGAAATTTGTGGCGCTATCATTAGCAATAGCGAAATTGATAATAAAGCGCATTTGAATAACCCAGATTTAGGATTAATTTTTTTCATATTAACTTGCCTCTTTTTTACTGAATATTAGTTTAGTAATATATTACTCTTTTTTTGCATACAAAATAGCGCTTTCAGTAGCTTGAATATGGCGCTGAGGAACTTTTTCTGATTTGCATACTAGTTTGTCCGTAATAATCAACCATTGCCCTGTTTAATGAGCGAATGCCACTAAAACCATTATTCATTGCAATTGCTGTAAGAGTATTGGCAGTGTGACGCAAGTCCTGATAGGCTTTTTGCGCCCGAAAATTTTTGAGGTATTTTCCGATAGTAGTTCCCATATTTTGGTGAAAAATTCTTTGCAGATATTGTCGTGATAAATGACAACTGTTTGCAATATCTTGTGGCGTGATCGGTTCTTGATAGTGGTCTTGAATATAATCTAACGCATTACGCAAATGTCCTGTAATAATTAAGTTACGTGATATTTGGCACTTGTTATCACGTGGCTTTAAAAAGTATTTGAGCAATATCTTTAAAACCTTATAGCTAAGAATAGTTAAATCAAGATTTTTAAAAGTTGCAGCAGGTGCTAATTTTGTTGCAATAATTTTACTTAGTAAAGTTTGCAGATGATGATATTGCGTTGCTTGTTCTACGCTTAATTCTTCAACCGGCTTCACTTCGAACTGATAATGATCCATTTCAGGAAACATTTGTAATACTAAAGAATAAGGGAAAAGCAGGGTTAAAGCCAAATCATTTTTAGTGCTGTTAAGATTGCGCACGCTGTGAACAACTTGGGTATTAATAATTAAAATTTCGCCCGGTTGGGTTTGGTAATCTACACCGCCGATGATAAAATGGTCAATTTTTCCCTTTAATGTAAAGCTCAGTTCAATACTTTGATGCCAGTGGGGAGGTACTTCTGAGGAGCCCGGGTATTGATGAACCTTAATAAAAACAGGCAGTTCATCTAGTTGCACCAACTCATGCTTGTCACTTGCCATGATGTTTTCTCCTTTACTAAAAATGGTCGAACTAAAAAAGCTACTAGTTCAACCAGTTTTGGTAATTATTATTTAATTGAGGTATTTACGGAAGAAGTCCAGCTCATCTTCGTTACATTGCTTTGCCAACTCATCTTTTTGGTTAATGTGGAAAACATGTCCGCGAGGATTATTACTGTCACCATAAAAATGTAGTTCGTGATAAATATTTTTGGCATGTAAGTATCCGGAAAGCATGTAGGCATTATCACGCAAAAAGTCATCGGTAGAGGTCATGATAAATAAAGGCGGCAATGCAGAAGTTAGAAATTGTTCTACATTTAGTTCTTCGTGTTTATTCATGCGAATTTCGGGTCTGAAATAAGCCTCGGGTGCGCCGGCAAAGGAATTAATTTCCGTTAAGAAGTAAGCGCCACAGTTTAAAGCTGCTGCTTTAATGGTCAGGTTAGGAACAGAATAGCCAAAATATTTACGGTATTCATTGTTAGTGTAAACTGCTAAAATTTGTTCACCCATTTGACCGCCTGCACTGTCACCAACTATAAAGACATTGTTTAAGTCAAACTGATATTTAGCCGCATTTTCTTTTTTGGCTACCCAATGAAATACACGGTTAACATCATCTAATTCGCCCGGATAAACAACGGCGGGTGCCAAACGATAATTGGCGTTGACGACTGCAAAGCCTGCTTTAGCTAGAGCTAAGCAATAAAACTGGTAAGTTTCCTTAGTGCCATATACCCAGCCACCACCATGGATATTGATAATAACTGGCAGTTTAGCATCTGTTCTTTTTTGGGGTAAATACACATCAAGAAGCTGATATTGTTGATCTTGACCGTAAGGCACATTATCAAATCTTTCTACTTCAGGTATTTGTGTTGGCAAATCAGCGTCGCGCTGGTCATCACCTTTTTTAAATTCTTTTCGCATTTCCTGCACTAATTTTAAATAATCTGGTTCTGCCATTTTACAGCACTCCTTTTTGTGAAATCGCTTTAACAAATATATTTTACTTCACTATTATGAAAAAGAAAGGCTATAAAGTCACTTCAAAATGGCTATTAAGCAGCTCAAATTTTTATTTTAGTACAATACTTTACTACCAAAATTTTCCTTTACTTGTGATGTGTTGCCATAAATTTCTGGTAAGCTTCATTTTCTGTAGTTGATGTAATCTTAAAGTTACTAAAGCCCAGCTGTTTTTCGTGTAATTCACTTTCTGTGACATCAATATAGTGCGTAATTGTCGCATTACCTATTAATTCTATCCAATAGCTATGTGCAGTCCGATGTACTTTAGTTTGAACAAATCCTCCGGGATTGGAGATAGTTAGTAACTGCCCAAAAAGGTGTTCCTGCGGATAAGTTAATGCGTAAACCAGACTTGCGGCTGACATGCCAGTGCCGCAAGCATTGGTAAAACCTACACCCCGTTCGAAAGTGCGCACAAATAGATGATGTGCATTCAAAACTTGAGCAAAACTAACGTTTACGCCGTCTGGAAAATAAGGGTTTTTCTGATTTAACCTTGTTCCTAGTTTTTCCAATAAGTTACTTTGTAAAATGTTATTTGGCACTAAACTAATCAAATGTGGGTTGGGAACAGCAACTGCTGAAAATTTTAAATTAGGTGCAAATTCGGGAACATTTTGATTAATTAACTGAGTAGCGCCTAAATTGGTAAAGGGAAGATCATTTGCCTGAAAACTGACAGGGCTGATTTCAACACTGACTGCTTTAACATCTTGAGCCCAATCCGGCTTGCAGCTGACACGCAAATCACTCTGCATAGTCTCAACTTTAAATGTTTCTTTATGATATTTTTGTGCTAAATAGCGGCCGACAGTCCTTAGGCCGTTACCGCACATTGAAGCAAAAGAGCCGTCAGCATTGATGACCTGCATTTTACCTAAAACTTGGGGATGGTGTGACTTGCTGACTACAAGCAAACCGTCCGCGCCATTTAATAAACCTGTGTCGCGTTTGGTTATTTGCTGTGCCAAGTTGACTAGTTCTTCTTTAGTTAATGGTGCTTTTAATTGGGTTTGATCAAGCAGAAAAAATTGGTTTTGCGAGCCATGAACTTTTTGTAGTTGTACCATAAAGTTTCTCCTTTAAATATTTACTTAAAAAATTGCTGATAAATTTCTTTAACTGCCGCTGCTGCGTCAGCTCTTTTAGTGCCCAGCATGATAGAAATACGTGAGGCACCCTGATTAATCATGTGGATTGCGACGTGTTTCTGTGCCAACGGCATTGTAATATTCTTCATTACGCCAATCTTGTTGCGCATTCCTTCTCCTACTACCATGATGATGGCATAATCATCAAACCATTCTAGTTGGTCAGGTTGCAATGCTTGTTGAATTTCAAAACACATTTGCTGGCGGATTTGCTCATTAAATTGTCTTTTGTCAAAAATAACAGTCAGATCATCAATTCCTGATGGCATGTGTTCGTATGAAATATTAAATTTATAGAAAATTTGTAATAATTTAAGTGTAAACCCAACCTCTTTATTTAGTAAATATTTATGTAAATATAATGCAGCAAAATGACTAGAACTTGCGACCCCAGTAATTATGCTTTGGGGATGAAAATCATGCTCGGGCACAATCATTGTTCCTGGTAAATCAGGGTGGTTAGTATTTTTGACATTTATGGGTACTTGACCTTCAATTGCAGGAATGATCGCTTCATCATGGAAAACCGAAAAGCCAGCGTATGACAGCTCCCGCAATTCGCGATATGTCATAACTTTAATTGCGTGGGGGTGAGTAATAATTCTGGGATCAGCGGCGTATATAGCGTCGACGTCGGTAAAGTTCTCATATAAATCTGCTTTAATCCCCCGTGCCCAAATTGCGCCAGTGATATCTGATCCGCCACGGGAAAAAGTAGCAATTAAGCCGTCTTTGGTAATACCGTAAAAGCCGGGAACAACCAACACGTTATCTCTGCTAGACCACTTTTCTAAATTTTTGTAAGTTTCTGGCATCACTTGGGTGTCATTAGCGTTGTCAGTAACCATAAAGCCCGCTTCTTGGGGGTCAAGGAAGTAAGCTGGTAAATGATAATTTTGTAAAACTAAAGTCAAAAGTTGTGCGTTAAGTTTTTCACCGTGAGCTTTAAAGCTAGCCATTAAATAGTCTTGATTAGGGTAATCAGCTTTTGGCAAAGCAATTAGTTCTTGCAGTAAAGGTTGTAATAATTGTTCAGATATTTGAAAGTAAGCAGCAATATCATGATACCTAGACCAAATTGTTTTTACAGTTGAACTGCAATCCTCTTTATTAATTGTTTTATGTGCAAACTCAATTAATAAATCTGTTACTTTAATGTCATTTGCAAATCTTTTTCCTGGAGCAGAAGCTACAATTACTTTACGAGTCTGATCAGCTTTAATAATATTTACTACTTTTTCAAATTGCTCCCCGTCTGCAAGGGAACTACCACCAAATTTAACGACTTTCATGTTAATACCTTTCACAATTAAATTTAATTTTAAGTAATTAGTATTGCATTTTATCATTAAAATTTTAATCTTCAATCAAAAATAAAAAGAGAACTTTTGAAAATGAGCCATTTTGATTAACTGTTTTTAAACTGTAAAAAGCCAAAAAACATTGCTACTAGAAGTTTTTTGACTTGTAGTTAAAATGACATTTTTTTAAAATCATTGTCTTTATTTTAAAAACAAAAAATAATTCTGACTGAAAATGGTTGACAATGATATTAATTAATAATAATATTTTAATAAATCGAAGAGGTTGCAACCAACAAAAGTAGCTGGTGGAGTTTCTGCAAAGGCTGAGAAACTAGTGAAAGGGGCGGTTGCCGAAGCATTAATTATTGCGGTAATTAATTAGCTGGGACGTAATCTAACAGGTTACGGACTGTCGCAATTTTATATTCGCGGAGCGCTATCGACAAAATTGATACCAGATAATAACTTGAAGGACTCTTTTGTTAGGCACGACAAAAGAGCCCTTTTTATTTTAAGAAAAAGGGAGAGACTTAAATGGCTGCTAATGATTATTATCAAACTAATGCTCAAGGTCACTTGGTAATTGGTGGGGTTAATGCACTAAAATTAGCAAAAGAGTTTGGTTCTCCATTAGTTGTTTATGACGTACAAAAAATCAAACGGCAATTTCGGGCTTTCCAAAACGCTTTTGCAAAAGAAAATGTGAATTATGCGATTAGTTATGCCAGTAAAGCATTTGCTACGATAGCAATTTACCAGGTAATTAATGAGCTGGGCGGACATGTGGATGTTGTTTCTGGGGGTGAATTATATACCGCGCTGCAAGCAGGTTTTCCTGCAGCAAGAATTAGCTTTCACGGTAATAATAAAACTGCAGCTGAGTTATTAATGGCTGTGAAAAATCATGTTGGCGTCATTATTTTAGATAATTTTACTGAAATTAAGTTGTTAGGCCAGATTTTACAAGAAACAAATAGTCAGATGCAGGTAATGTTGCGGCTAACACCAGGAGTTTCGGCACATACTCACGAATATGATCAAACTGGTCAAGAAGATAGTAAATTTGGTTTTGATATTCGTTCGGGTCAAGCCGAGCAGGCCTTTTTACAGGTTAAAGCTAACGCGCAAATGGAACTAATTGGTCTGCACGCACATATTGGCTCACAAATTCTAGAGACAGCCGGGTTTAAGCTGGAAGTTGAAAGACTTATGCAATTAGTCAAGGACTGGGAGCAAAAATATGATTACCAACCGCATGTTTTAAACTTAGGGGGCGGTTTTGGTATTAGATATACCGAACAGGATGATACTTTAACTGCTCAAACCTTCATCAGTCAAATAGTGCAGACAGTTAAAAAGTGTGCGCAAATAAGCCACTTAAAAATTCCGGCTATCTGGATTGAACCAGGACGTTCAATTGTCGGTGAAGCCGGTTATAGCTTATATACAATCGGTGCTCGCAAAGAAGTACCTGGACTGCTTCCTTATGTAGCAGTTGATGGGGGCATGGGTGATAATATTAGACCGGCACTTTATCAAGCACAATATGAGGCAGTATTAGCAGAAAAGCCACATGCAGAACCAGTAGAAACGGTTAGACTGGCGGGACGTTATTGTGAATCAGGCGATATTATTATTAACAAACTGAAAATCCCTAAAAGTAAACCGGGCGATGTAATAGCAGTTCTGGCTACTGGCGCTTATGTTTATAGCATGGCATCGAATTACAATCGTGTTCCAAGGCCAGCAGTCGTATTTGCAGAAAATGGTCAAGCACAGGTAGTAGTTACACGTGAAACTTATGCGGATTTAATTAGTCATGATCGCTTTTATCAACCGAAAGGATAATTAAAAATATGAAAAAAATGTCGGCAACTGAAATTATTGATTTCATTGCTAATTCAACCAAAAAAACACCTGTGAAAGTATATATCAAGGCTGAGATGTCTAAGTTAAAGTGGCCTGAAAATTGCAAGATTTTTAGTGAAACTCATACCGGGGTCATTTTTGGAGATTGGCAAGACTTAGGTCCTTTTTTAGAAAAAAACGCCGAGAAGATAACATATTATCAAGTGGAAAATGTCAGTCGGAATTCTGCTATTCCCCTGCTAGACATGAAGAACATCTCTGCCAGAATTGAACCGGGTGCCCTTATTCGTGAAAATGTTGAAATAGGCAAAAATGCGGTAATTATGATGGGGGCTGTCATTAATATTGGAGCAGAAATTGGTGAAAATGCCATGATTGATATGAATGCCGTTTTGGGCGGCCGAGCAATCGTTGGTGCGAACAGCCACATAGGAGCAGGAGCGGTAATTGCCGGAGTCGTGGAACCAGCCTCAGCACAACCTGTAAAAATAGGCAAAAATGTTTTGATAGGTGCTAATGCAGTAGTTTTAGAAGGAGTCCAAGTTGGTGACCATGCGGTAGTAGCGGCAGGAGCGGTAGTAACAAAAGATGTACCTGCAAACAGCGTCGTTGCCGGAGTACCAGCAAAAATTGTTAAAATGCGTGATCAAAAAACTGCCTCTAAGACAGGAATTGAACAGGGACTAAGAAAGCTGTGAATTAATGTTAACTTCTGCGCAACTTATTAAAATTCGCCGTGACTTGCACCAAATACCGGAACTAGCATTGCATGAATATCAAACACAGAAATATCTCTTGCAAGTCATTGGTAATTTTAACCAGAAAAATATTGAAATACGTACATGCCCTGAACTACCTACAGCTATATTAGTTCTGGTTCGGGGAAGTAAACCACAAAAAACAATTGGTTATCGAGCAGATATAGATGGTCTGCCAATTCAAGAAAATACTGGCTTGTCGTTTGCTTCTCACAATCATGGTCAAATGCATGCCTGTGGTCATGACATCCACATGACAGTAGCGCTTGGAATTTTAGCTTATTTTTGTGATCAGCAACCGCAGGATAATTTACTTTTCTTTTTCCAGCCAGCTGAAGAAAGTGAAAGTGGTGGTAAAAAAGCTTATGAAGCTGGGGTTTTTACTGGTAAATGGCATCCAGATGAATTCTTCGCCTTGCACGTTACTCCCGACTTACCCACCGGCACAATTGGCTGCCGTTTAGGAACATTATTTGCGGGCACAACTGAAATCAATATTGACTTATATGGTAAAGATGGTCACGCCGCATATCCACAGCAAGCTAATGATATGGTAGTGGCCGCTGCTGCTTTAATAGAACAAATTCAAACAATTATATCTCGCAGTATTGATCCAATTGCAAGTGGTGTTATTACAATAGGAAAAGTTAGGGCTGGAACAGTTAGAAATGCGATTGCCGGTCATGCTCATTTAGAAGGAACTATTCGCGGGCTAACTCAAAAAATGATCGAAAGAATCGATCAGCGTCTGCGGGAGGTAACTCAAGGAATAGCACAAAGCTATAATGCTAAGGTTGATTTGCAGCTTAATCAAGGCGGCTATTGGCCAGTTGAAAATAATCCTCAAATCACAAGCGAGTTCATTAATTATATGAAGGAAAATACTCAAATTAATTACCAAGAGATGCAGCCGGCTATGACAGGAGAGGACTTTGGCTATTTACTGGCACAAATACCTGGTACCATGTTTTGGCTGGGCGTAAATGATAGTTCCCAGCTTCATTCTGCAACATTTAATCCGCACGAAGAAGCAATAATATTAGGAATTAAAGCAATGGTAGGTTTTTTACTGAGTCACATGTAGCTCAAAAGGAGAAAAAACATGACTAATTTTGATAAGGCAGATTTAATGACCGCGATAATTACCCCTTTTAATAAGGAGGGAGAAGTTGACTATCCTGGTCTGAAACGATTAACCGAGCATTTACTCAATACAGGTAGCAATGGCTTCGTCATTGGCGGTACGACTGGTGAAACAGCAACCATGACCCATGATGAAAAAATTGCGTTATATACTAAATTCGCTCAAATAGTTGATCACCGTGTACCTGTGATAGCCGGCACAGGCAGCAATAATACTGCCCAAACCGTTGCGTTTACGCAAGAAGTAGGACAAATTCCCGGTATTGATATGGCATTAGTAGTTGCGCCATACTATAACAAGCCGAATCAAAGAGGAATTACAGCTCATTTTCAAAAAGTAGCTGAAAATTCACCTGTACCAATCATTATTTATAATATTCCGGGACGAACAGGAATTAAGATTAGCAAGGAAACTCTGGTTGATTTATCGCGTAATCCAAAAATTGCTGGTGTTAAGCAGTGCTCAGATTTAGAGGACTTGGAATATATTGTTGAACATGCAGCCAATGACTTTTTGGTATATACAGGCGAAGACTTACAATCTTTAACGGCTAAAGTCTTGGGAGCAAAAGGAGTAATTTCGGTAGCTTCTCATATTTATGGCAAAGCTATGCGGAAAATGTATGATGACTTAGATCAGGGCAAAATTGCTGCAGCGGGTAAATTGCAAAGACAACTAATGCCGAAAATGCAAGCATTATTTATGTACCCCTCCCCTTCACCGGTTAAGGCAGTTTTAAACGCTCAGGGTTTACCTGCTGGTGGCTGCCGGTTACCGATTGTAGATTTAAATGAGACAGAAAAACGGCAATTAGCTATTCATTTAGGTTTAGATGAAGCGGCTTTATTGCATGAACTGCCACTAGAATTAGGAGTAGATTAATGAAAAAAATTTTAATAGCTGGTGCCACAGGATCTATGGGCAGACAAGCAGTTCAATTAGTTGAAAAATTACCGGATTGCCAATTGGTAGCAGTTTTAGCACCCACAGCCTCTAGCAGTTCGGATTTCAAGCCTGACGTTAAGCGATTTGATAATTTAGCAATGGTTGATGTTGCTGCTGATGTTTGGATTGATTTTACTACTCCACAAGCTGTTTATGAAAATACCGAATTTGCACTCAAGCACCATATACGTCCTATTATTGGCACTAGTGGTTTAACTACTGAACAAACTGAGAAATTACAAGCAATTGCACAAAAAGAAAAGTTAGGCGGTATTATTGCTCCTAATTTTGGCTTGTCGGCCGTGTTATTAATGAAATTTGCGCAAGAAGCAGCCCGTTACTTTCCTGATGCTGAAGTCATTGAAATCCATCATGCTGACAAAAAGGATGCTCCGAGTGCTACGGCTATTACCACTGCCAAATTAATTGCTGCTAATCGTAATTCAGAAAACTGCTCTCAAACAGCAAATGATTCTCAAGCTCGCGGTGCCGATTATGATGGCGTTCCCGTTCACTCTGTGCGGTTACCCGGCTATATAGCTCACGAGCAGGTGCTTTTTGGTGGTCCTGGCGAAGCTTTAACTATTAGACAAGACTCGTTTTCACGTTCTTCATTTATGCAAGGCGTGAAAGTTGCTTTAGATCAAATAATGAATTTATCGGAATTAGTGGTCGGTTTGGACCAAATTTTATAAGGAGAATAATGAATGCCACAATTAGCTGCTGATTTAACTTCAATTACCCACATACCTTTGGCACAAATTCCTGCTTCTGGTATCCGGGCTTTTGCTCAAAAAATTGAAAATGTACCTGATTTAATCAAATTGACTCTGGGAGAACCAGATTTGAATACACCTGAACATGTTAAGCAAGCGGCTGCTCAAAGCATTTTAGATAATGATTCACACTATTCAGCTCAAAAGGGAACTTTAAGACTGCGGAAGGCAATCAGCAATTATTTAAAACGTAAACAAAATCTTTCGTATGATCCTGAAAGTGAAATTATTGCTACTGTCGGTGCAACTGAAGCCATAGCTGCAACTATGTTGGCATTGTTTCAACCGGGAGATCAAATTATTGTACCAACGCCATCGTATGCTCTTTATTTTCCGTTAATTGAGTATACTAAAGCCGAATTGATTGCCATTAATACTGCAGACACAAATTTTGTTTTAACTCCGCAAGTTCTGGAAAAAACTCTAACTAAGTATCCTAAAGCAAAAGCCATTTTACTGAATTACCCGACTAACCCTACCGGTAGGGAGTGCCCAGCCTCAGTTTTAGGTCAACTGGCTCCAATTATTAGGCAGCACCAGCTGTATGTGATTTCTGATGAAATTTATAGTGAATTGACGTATGATTTTGCCCATATTTCAATAGCTCAATATTTACCTGAACGCACTTTAGTAATTAACGGTCTTTCAAAATCTCATGCTATGACGGGTTATAGAATAGGTTATGTGACAGGTCCAGCTGCTTTAATTAGTTTAGTTGCCAAGATGCACGCCTTTTTGGTAACCGCACCTTCTAATCCTGCTCAAGCCGCGGCTGCAGAAGCCCTTGAAAATGGCGATCAGGATCCTGTCGAAGCAAGCATAATTTATCAAAAAAGGCGTGACTATATTGTTGCTGCTTTGAATAAAATGGGTTTAAAAACGCATAAGAGTGAGGGCGCATTTTATGTTTTTGCCCAAATACCAGCAAGTTACGGTCAAAATGACGAAGCTTTTGCCTTAGATTTAGCACATGAAGCTAAAGTTGGTGGTACTCCCGGAAGTGCTTTTGGTGCTGGTGGAGAAGGATATATTCGCTTTTCATATGCTGCTGGCGATGAAGATCTGCATACAGCTATGAAGCGTATTCAAAAATTTTTAGCAGAAAAGGGCGATATTAAATGAAAGAATATGTAGTTGCAATTTTAGGTGCTACAGGCGCAGTGGGTCAACGCTTAATTAGTGAATTGGAACATGCACAAATTCCTGTTAAAGAAGTTAAATTGCTGGCTTCTAAGAATTCAGCAGGTAAAAAACTAAAATTTAAAAATCAAGAAATTAAAGTAGAAGAAGCACGGCCGGACTCGTTTAATGGCGTAGACTTGGTTTTATCATCTGCCGGCGGTGCGGTGTCTCAAAAATTGTTGCCTGAAGCGGTTAAAAGAGGAGCAGTGTGTGTAGATAATACCAGTGCTTTTCGTATGGCTGATGATGTTCCGCTAATTGTGCCAGGAGTTAACGATGACCAATTAGTTAACCATCACGGAATTATTGCTAACCCCAATTGTTCAACAATACAAATGGTGGCTGCGCTTTATCCACTGCACGTTAAATGGGGAATTAAACAAATTATTGTTTCAACTTATCAAGCCGTTTCTGGTGCCGGTAAGGCAGCTCG
Source organism: Lactobacillus helsingborgensis (assembly GCF_000970855.1). Taxonomy (GTDB): domain Bacteria; phylum Bacillota; class Bacilli; order Lactobacillales; family Lactobacillaceae; genus Lactobacillus; species Lactobacillus helsingborgensis. Next base: position 520,925 of record NZ_KQ034047.1, on the reverse strand, counting down.
GGATGAGCTGCTTCAACAAGCACAAGATAGGCTGAATAATCAAGAGACTGAAGCCAAAATATTGCCAACTGCATCTGCTAAAAAGCATTATCCGATAGCATTTAACCTCTTACCGCAAATTGATGTATTTGAAGATGATGGTTATACACACGAAGAATGGAAAATGATTCATGAAACAAAAAAGATTTTGTATAATGATCAAGATTCACAGCAGATAAAAGTTACTGCTACTTGCGTACGGGTGCCAGTTGAAATTGGTCATGGCGAAACGGTTTATTTCGTTCTTAAAGACAAATCAGTCACTGCTGCTGCTATCCAGCAGGAAATTAAGAAGACTCCAGGACTGGTTCTACAAGATGATCCCCAAAACCAGATTTATCCACAACCCCTGTTAGCAGCGGGCAAAAAAGAGACTTTTGTTGGGCGTATTCGTCCAGATCAAGAAAACCCCGGCGCATTCAATATGTGGGTCGTAGCTGATAACTTGTTAAGAGGCGCCGCCAGCAATACTGTTGAGATTGCGGAATGCCTGGTACGTGATAACTTAGTTCATGTTCCTAAGTAGCTATTTATATTAGCAGGCTAAAAAATGTTTTGTACTGTGCTTTTATAGTGTAAATTAGTCAGAATAAATTAACGAAAACCAATATTATATTCAATCTGAAAAAGCGTTGAGAAGATAAGTTCTCAACGCTTTATTTTTTGAGTTAGATTTTGCCCCTTTTTAGTCTTTTTTAATAAAACTGGTTTTAACCATTGAAGTATGAGGTATGTTTTGTTTGTTTGCCAATAAATTAAGCATGATTGCACCAGCTTTTTGCCCCATTTTGTAAGGGTCTTGCAATATCATCTTAGCAGAGGGCCAAATAGACGAAATTAAGCTGGAATCCGCAAAACCAGAAATTTCTATATTTTTGTTGGGTAAAAGGTTGGCATGAATTAAATCTGGTAAAAATAACAAAAGCCAACGTTCTTCTAGAAAGAAAAGCACGGTTTTTTCTGCTTTTTCAGCCAAAATTTTTTCTAATTTAGCAAATATTTCCTTATGTTGGAGCATTTTTTCGTCAAGTTCAAAGATAGTAACTTGCGGATAAACAGCTTTAATACCTTTAAGACGCTTTTGCCTAGTCGAGGCAATTGCGATTGCGGATGAAAAAACAATTGCTTGTGTAAATCCATGTTGATAAAAATACTGAGCAGCTTTTTTACTAGCTGCAAAATTTTCGCTTATTACTTGGGGCCACGGGGAGTCCTTTAATTGACGGTCAAGAATTACAATTGGCAAATCTCTCCGGACTTCAGATTTGATTTTAGCAACATCGCTACTTAAAGGCTGTAATATTAACCCGTCATAAGTATTTAATCCCACCATATTAATTAGCTGTTTTTCTTTAGCTTGTTGAGAATCAGTATCAAGCATTACGGTGGCGTAGCCAGCGCGTTCTAAGACGGAATTCGCTCCCTTATATAATTCGGTAGAAAACGAATCAGCTATATTAACAACAATGATCGCAATCATTTTACTTTTGTGAGTTATTAGCTGTCTGGCTGCAGCATTCGGAACATAATTCAGTTTAACAATTGCGTTTTTTACCTGATCAGCTGTTTCAGCTGACATTCGATTAAGTTGACCATGTAAATAACGTGAAACTGTTGCAATAGAGACATTTGCCAAGCTGGCAACATCTTTAATACTTGCTGTTTTTTTCTTCATAATACCCTCGAATAATTGTACTAAGTTCATTATAGCAAATAACCAAAAACTGACGGGTCCGCGAAAAACGTCATTGAATTATTTTGGGTAAAGGTTTACCATAAGACAAAAAGAGTAATGAAAGGACTTACAATGCAAGAATCAGAAACACTTTTAGCTATCAAAAATGCAGGAATAGTTGCAGTAGTTAGAGGAAACTCTCCTGAAGAAGCTGAGAAAACTGCCAATGCCTGTATTAACGGTGGAATTAAAGCGATTGAATTAACTTTTACTGTGCCTAATGCTTCAGAAATTATACAAAAACTAAGTACAAAATATGCTAAAGACACAGATGTTGTGATTGGTGCCGGCACAGTTTTGGATGCAGTAACTGCAAGAATTGCACTTTTGGCAGGAGCCAAATTTATTGTAGCTCCTACTTTCGACCAGAATACCGCATTTTTGTGTAATGAGTATCAGGTACCTTATATACCAGGTTGTATGACTGTGAGTGAAATTCAAACGGCTATGCGCTATGGTGCAGAGATTGTTAAAGTTTTCCCGGGAAGTACCATGGGACCTGGCTTTGTTAAGGCTGTTAAAGCACCTTTACCCCAAGCTAATATTATGCCGACTGGTGGTGTTAACTTAAGCAATATGCACGAGTGGTTCGAAGCTGGCGTCACTGTAGTAGGTGCGGGCAGCAATTTGACTGCAGCTGCTGCCAAAGGAAATTATGCGGCAGTAACTGAGCAAGCTAAGTTATATCGCAAAGAATATCTGCGAATTAAAGAAAATAGGTGATGGGTATGCAAAAGGTTGTCACTTTTGGTGAAATTATGTTGCGTCTGAAGCCGCGTGAAAACGAGCGTATCATTCAAACAGATAGCTTTTCTGGTCTATATGGAGGAGCAGAAGCAAATGTAGCCGTATCACTGGCTCTATTAGGTGATAATGCTCAATTTGTTTCTAAAGTACCAGCTCATGCTATTGGTCAGGCAGCATTAGGAGCGCTAAGTTGTTATGGGGTAGATACCAGTGAAATTCATCGGGGCGGACCACGCTTAGGCATTTATTTTTTCGAAAAGGGAGCCAGCATCCGCAATACCAGTGTAGTTTATGATCGGGCAGGAAGTTCTTTTGCTGTGGCGCCGGCTGAAGAATATGACTGGGACCAAATTTTGCAAGATGCGGGTTATTTTTACTTTTCAGGAATTACGCCCGCGATTTCTTCTGCATTGCAAAAAGCACTTTTGGCGGCTTGTCAATATTGCGCAAAGCATGATATTAAGGTTATCTGTGACCTTAATTATAGGGGAAAAATGTGGTCACCTAAGGATGCTCAGATAGCAATGGCAAAATTAATGCCTTATGTAGATATTTGTCTTGCACATGATGAAGACTTTGAGGCGACTTTAGGGATCAAAGCTTTTGATAACGATATGAGTCATGGTATTGAGCAAAGAGAAACATTTATTCAAGGGATGAAAGAAATTTCGCGTAAATATCCTAAATGTCAGACAGTAGCCAGCATTTTAAGAGATATTCATTCGGTTGAGGATTCAAAGTGGACTGCTTTGATGGTTGATCATGGTGAGGTTTTTCAGGCACCAGTCTATCAAATGCATGTCTGGGAAGGTGTAGCTTCTGGTGATGCTTTTGGTGCCGGTTTAGTTCATGGCTTGGTGCATCATTTTTCTAAGGAAAAGATGCTTAATTATGCCTTAGCAGCCAGCGTCTTAAAATTAACTATTAGCGGTGATTTTAACTTAGTTAGTGATGCAGAAATTCAAGCGGTAATGGCTAAACAAGGTAATATGCGTGTATTAAGATAAAAAGTGGTAAATTGTAAAATGAAGTTGAACACTTGCCCTGATTAGAAAATGAAAAAAGTCCATTGGACTTCTTTGATAGAATGTAATTACCAACCTAATTCTAGAAAGAAGTCTCCAATGAACTCGCTTGATGCCTGTGCCGGTCGCGCCTTAGCCAGCGGCGTCTTTGTCCGGAATGAAACAGTCTGCACCAAGACGCTTTATCATTATGTGGAACTTGATTTATTACAGATTAAGGCAACTGACTTGCCTGAGTGCTTAAGCCGTAAGACGAAAGCCAAACGGGTACGCCAGCATAAACGCCAGCTGGGCCGCAGTATTAGTGAACGGCCTGCTGCTATTAACCAGCGCCGCGAGTTTGGTCACTGGGAGTGCGACTTAGTTTTAAGGACATAATACCAAAGATGACCAGGCCCTTTTAACCCTGTATGAACGCATGACCCGCAAATTCATGATTATCCCGATTAAGGATAAGACGGCTGCCAGCGTCATGGCGGCCTTTAAAACATTGCGCAGCCAATACCAGGAACACTGGCACGAAGTCTTTAAGACCATTACCACGGATAATGGTTCTGAGTTTGCGGATTTAGCCCAGTTAGAACAAGCAGCGCAGACGCTGGTCTACTACGCGCACCCTGATACTTCTTGTAAGAAGAGCGGGGTTGAGCGGCACAACCGGCTAATCCGGCGCTTCATTCCTAAAGGTCAGTCCATCAAGGATTATGACTTAAGGCAAATCTATGGCATTGAGGACTGGTGCAATAACCTGCCCCGCAAGATCTTAGCCTACCACACACCCGATGAATTATATGAAAGAAGATTAGATTGCAACTATCAGATCAAGTAGGGTGTTCAACTTAAAATTACAATTTTCGAAAGTTATTATTACTTTGCACCAGTTGGATAAATTAAATTCCATGCAGGCGCATATTGTATTCGTTGGCAACAAAAAGTGTGTTTTTCAAGGTAATCTTAGCCAAATGCTGCAGGCGACAGATACAGATGATATTGATATTGCATTTAAGAAAATGCGATCAGGCAATATCTTGTTAAATCAAGAGTGACTATACTTTTGATTTATAAGAGATGATAAAAATAATTAAAAAAATGTAAAAATAATAAAACCGAAAATTGCAATTTTCAAAATATAATAAACCAAGTTTGTATAAATAATATAAGCTTGGTTTATTTGATTACTTTTAAGCTGACTTCCTACTATTTTTTTGCAATATTAAGCGATAAAAAATCCATGGAGGTTATGAAAGCGCTATTTTATACTGACAATGTATTAATTGAATAACTAAAAAGTTATTTAGATGAAAGGAGTACGTTAATGAGTCTTGTAAAAGCTTTGCTGATCGCAATTTGGGCAGGATATTGTTCATTTGACGATCAAGGACCACAAATGTTTCGGAGACCCTTGCTAGTTGGACCGGTTGTAGGATTAATCCTGGGAGATTTGCCAACGGCACTCGTGATTTCCGCTACATTGGAATTAATGTGGATGGGACTAGGCAACATGGCGGGTTATCAAACACCAGATATGATTGTCGGGACAATTATCGGAGTTACTGTTTCAATTACTTCAGGAACAGGTGCTACACCAAAAGGAATTGCTGCTGGAGTCGCTGCCGCCACTACTGTAGCCGTTTTAATTCAACAGTTAATAGTAGTTACGCGGGTATTAAAACAGTTTTTCGAACCATGGGCTCAAAGATTGGCTGATAAAGGAGATTTAAGTGGGATAATGCAAATAAATATTGTTGCTTTTCTCATACAGTTTTCAATTCGAGCAGTACCAACATTTCTGTTTGTTTATTTCCAAAAGGGCATAATTGATAAAATACTGGCTGTTGTACCAAGCAACATCTTAAATGGTTTGGGAACAGCGTCATCTTTATTGCCTGCTGTGGGATTATCCATCTTAATGACAATGATGATGAAGGGCACATTGTGGCCATTCTTAATTTTTGGCTTTGTTTTATCAGCCTATTTAAACTTAGGCATTTTGCCAGTTACCTTAATTTCTTTAATTTTTGCCGTGATCTATTCCTACATTATGGAAATTATAGATAAGCAAAACGAAATGGGTTCAGAAAATAGTAGTTCTAATAATCAGCAAGTTGATGAAGATACGGGGTACGACCTATGAGTAATGAAGTAGAAACTAAAAATAGTAAAAAAATTACCCGTAAGGATTTAAATAAAGTCTTTTGGCGATTGCAAATTTGGGGACTAAACGTTACTTCGACGCTGGTCTTGACCCAAGCTATTGGCTTTTTAAATGCGATGGTACCAATTATTCGCCGTCTTTATGGTGATAATAAGGAACTTAGAATAGAAGCTATGAAGCGCCATCTGACCTACTTTTTATCACAAATTACGGCAACAGGTATGATTCTGGGAATTACCGCAGCTGTTGAAGAGACAACCAGCGAGGATGAAAAAGAAGCAGTTGTTGCTATCAAAGCCGGAATGATGGGACCATTAGCTGGTATTGGTGACAGTGTCTTTAAAATAACCATTCAGGCTATTGCCGGTAGTATCGGTGCAGCTTATGCATTACAAGGAAATGTATTAGGACCTATATTGATGTTCGTCATTTATAACGGAATTAATATTGTTGTTAAATATTATGGAATTATTTTTGGTTACGAAAAGGGCACAGAATTTATTAAAAGTGGTAACCAAAAGAAGGTTATGCAAAAGATAATTAATATTTCAACAGCGATCGGTGTCATGGTTATAGGTGCGCTCATTGCCCAATACGTCAAGATAAATGTTGGTACAGTAATTTATACCAAGGGTACAAAAATTGTCATCCAAAAATTATTAGACGGCGTGATGCCAAAGCTGTTACCTTTGCTGTTTACCTTAGGTCTTTATAAATTACACTCATATTTACCACGTAAATATTTAACTTGGCTAATATTTGCTATTTTGATTTTGGGTACAGTTTTAGCAGTAATGGGAATTATTAAATAATTTGTAAGGAGGTTACTGATGGCTATAAATATTATCTTGGCCAGTCACGGCTTGTTTGCTCAGGAAGCATTAAAGTCGGCTGAAATGATTATTGGACTGCCGCAAAAAAATGTTGCAGTTTTATCTGTTACTAAAGGTAAAACTTATGAAGAAAGTCTTGATGAGATTCAGACTAAATTAAAAGCTCTCAACGAAAAAAATGCGGAAACTCTTATCTTAGTTGATATTTTTGGTGGCACCCCTGCTAATGTGTCTACGTATTTAACTTTGACAAATGAAAATGTCTTAGTTTATTCGGGGCTAAATATGCCAGTTTTACTGGAACTATGCTTAAGCAATCCTGAAAATTTAGTAGAAGCTAAGAAGATTATTGAAAGAACATATCCGCAAGCGTTAGTGAATATTACTGAAAAAGCAAAAGAAGGAGAGAAGCAAAATGCCAATCAAGTGGACTCGTATTGATGACAGATTAATTCACGGTCAGGTTGCCAGTTCCTGGCTGCGTCATGTTGGTGCTGAGCAAATTATATGCATCAGTGATAGGGCAGCTAGTAACCCAGTACAAGAGCAAGTGTTGAAAATGGCTGCTCCTGGCTATATCGTGCATGTTTTTGGAGTTGATAAATTTATTCGAGTTTACAAGAAAAATCCTATAAAGAAGACCACGTTTTTAATATTGACCAGTACCCTTGATTTATTGCACTTAATTGAAGGCGGGGTTGACATTAAGTCAATTAATTTTGGTGGTATGAGAGAGCGTAAAGAACGCACAATTCGCTACAACAATGACTTGTGCTTTACTCCAGAAGAAAAGGATGCTCTAGACAAATTGGTTGACTCAGGACTGGAAATAAACTTTCAAATGGCGGCTTATGATACGCCTACACCAATCAAAGAATATATTGAACAAGTGCAAGGAAAAAACTAATGAAAATCGACTACGCAGAAGCATATGTTTTAGATGATGGACAAACGGAAGTAGATATTAAGACTGATGAGCAGAATTTACCTGATTATGAATTATATTGGACTCTGAATAATGATAAATATACTAAAGAAAAAAAGTATTTGTTAACCAGTAATAAAACTCAGGTCAGCTTTCAATTTACTTACTCAACTGTTAGGCCAACTTATTTCATTCTAAATTTTAAGAATTACGAGCCTTTGTTATTTGGTTATCGTATACTGCCTGTCCCAGGGATGTATAATCTGCGCGATATTGGTGGCTATCGCACAAGTGATGGCATGAGAATCAAATGGGGGCAAGTTTATCGCTCCGATTATTTGCACAATTTAGAGCCTTCTGGCTATACTTTTGTTAAAAATTTGGGGTTAAATTCAATAATTGATTTTCGTGGTGCAATTGAAGTTAAAGATACGCCTGACCCTGTTATTGATCCTGCAATTCATACTTTTAATTTTGATCCTAATGCAGAAACAGCTGCCATAGCCGGCAGAGCCCAAAACTTAGATACCGGAAAGGATATGAAGGAAAGGGCTAAAGAAGCGTTGGCTAAAGGAGAAACTGGTAATGATCAAATGATCAGACAGCAAGAGTCCTTTGTCGGTAGTCCTGCAAGCTTAGAGGCTTTTAGTAATACTATCAAAGTTACGGCCCAAAGTAAGTATTTACCCAGCTTGCAACATTGCCGTGGCGGTAAAGACAGAACTGGCTTTGGTTTCATGGTTTTGGAAGGAATTCTCAGTGTACCGTCAGAATTATTGGTTTATGATTACATGCTAACTAAACGAGCACGCGTTAAGAAAAATGCTCGTTACTATCAAAAATTTTTGCAACAAACTGGTAATAAAGCAATTGCGGATTATATGTATGCCCTTTTTGACACTAGAGCAGAATTTATTACTGCTTCAATTACCAAAATAACGCGCGAATACGGCACAATTTATCAGTATGCAACTAACAAGTTGGGTTTGACTGAATCAGAATATTTGAGTTTACGAAAGTCATTATTAGAAAAAGCATAAGTTTTAAGTTAAAGTAAGTATTAATATTGTCTTAAAAAGGAAGACCGCAAAACAATGTTGAATTTAACTTACCGTGAAATTGATTTGTTAAATCTTTTTTTAAACAATGATTTACTTACTATTTCTGAATTAAAAAATAAAAGCGGAATTTCAGCGCGGACGCTGAATACAGAATTTGAGCAGATTAATAAGGCTTTACGTAATAACGGTCATGATGTCAAAATTATCAATCAAAGAGCTAAAGGATATTTGCTTGATTATTCTTTGGCAGAAAGTGACTGGTTGAAATTATTAAAGGAGAATTGCTCTGAATATTTAAATCTCAAGTTTAATTACTTGTTTCGTAATAAGTTACGTATTGCTAAAATTTGCAGATTTCTGTGTGCGAGTCCAAACTACATCAAAATCGACCAGTTGGCGAGAAAACTAAATTTTAGTACCGCGACTATCAAAAAAGATATGCGCGATGTAAAAAAATTTTTTAGTATTTATAATTTAAAAGTAAAATCTGTTCCATACTATGGCATGAAAGTAGTAGGCAAAACGGGTGCTGTTCGTTCATGTTTGATAGATTTATTTGATATATATAGTTTTGAACAAAAAGACGCTTTGCTACCAGAATATGCTTTTACTGAATATGGTGTTACTAAAACTGAATTACTAAATAAAAGTCAGACTTTACTCCAATTAGTTCATGAATATGATTTCCCTTTAACGGATAATGGCTTCAAGCAAGTAACAAAATATCTGCTGATTTATAAATTACGGCCAGATATTAGTTTAAAAATTGATTATAATTTTAAAGTTGAATTGATGCATAACAAGGCATTTATAATTGCAGCGAAATTAATTAAAAATAGTATCAAAGAAGAACTATGCTTAGCTATTTTTTTACTAATTAATTCCGAAATTGATCAGATTCCTGATCTGAATAAATTAAAAACCTGGTCTCAGCAAGTACAAGTACAGGTTGAACAAGTTTGTGCTGTTTTAAAAGAGCAATTGTCACTATGCATTAATAAAGGTTCTGATATTGCTTCATACATTTATCGCAGTTTTTTTATCAGATACCTTAAGAAAAAATATGACTTTGTTTGCTTCAATTTAGAACTAGCAACTGAAAAGGTTGCTCGCCAAATTTTTGCTTCAAGTTCTTTAACAGTTGCTTTATATAATTCTTGTGCTGATTATAATAAAAAAGAGTTAAATGACAGCCTGTTTAACGATATAGTTCTGGGCTTATATAGTAAAATTCATCAAAAGCAAAACAGTTACTTTCCCACTAACTTCTTGGTTGTAAACGATTATGGTAAATCAGCCAGTGAACACTTAATAGGCAAACTTAATTTAAATAAGTATAATGCAAAATATACTTTTGTTTATTCTTATGAATTGGAAAATATTGATTATTCGAAATATGATTATTTATTAGTTTCCTCAAAAACTAAACCAGGTTATAAAAATATAAATATTCCCAAAATAACTTTTTCCTTTTTTTCGGATGATGGGCTAAGAATGGCTCTGTGGCAAAGAATACTGTCCACTAAACGAACAATTGGCTCAATTGCCAATTATTTTAAGCGGCCAGTAATAATTAAAATAGATGCTTTAAAAGGAAAAATTCAGGACATAGTAGCTAATCATTTGATTAAACAACTAGGCATCCCCCAAACGCATAAAAACAATTTTGTTAGTTATGTTGAAGCTTTAATATTAAATGAAGGCTACCATGCATACCCTTATAATATGTACCTCACGCTTCTGGGCCCCCACAAAATTAAGAAACGTTATTTTGTTCTTAAGTTTAAGCGGCCTGTATATATAAATTGTCATAAGATTTTTAGTTTACAGATTATAATTCTTGACCCTAGCAAAGGATTACTGGAAATTAAAAATGGTGATTCTGAACTACAACAATACTTTAATATTGTGAGGAATGATCAAACTATGATATGAATATATTAGAGAAAGATAATTTGCTTTAAATATAGCAATCAGCTCTCTCAAACTGAATTTTATCCAGTTTGAGAGTTTTTCTGTTGGCGTTAATTGTGATAGTACACATATATTTAATTTCAGCCACTAATATTTACTATTGGAGAAAATAAAAAATCTCAGCACCGACTACCTACCAGAGCTGAGATAAATTTTATTTTAACGGAAAAAAGAAATAATTACCATATTTATTAATAATTTGGGAATAAAATCATGAAATTAGCTATTTGTCGCCATCCATAATCGTGTTTTTGACAATTACATAATCAACCAACTTAATTGAACTAAGGTCTTTACCACCAGCATACGAAATTGAAGATTGCAAATCTTCCTGCATTTCTCTAAGCGTGTCGGCAATATGCCCCCTATAAGGAACAAGCATTTGCTTGCCCTCAACGTTACGATACGCCCCTTTTTGCACTTCAGAAGCTGACCCCCAATATTGCTTGTAAGTTTTGCCATTAATTTTAATAACGTTACCAGATGACTCCTCATGCCCTGCAAGCATTGAACCGATCATAATCATGGTGGCACCAAAACGAATGGACTTCGCTATATCGCCGTTATAACGGATACCGCCATCAGCAATTAATGGTTTGCTGGCTACTTTACTGCACATTCTTAAAGCAGCTAGTTGCCAGCCACCAGTACCAAAACCGGTTTTAAGTTTGGTGATACATGCACGGCCAGGGCCAACACCAACTTTTGTGGCATCTGCTCCTGCACCTTCTAATTCACGAACTGCTTCCGGGGTCGCAATATTACCTGCTGTTAAGAAAGTATCTGGCAATTTTTCTTTAATGTATTTAATCATATCAATAACATAGATAGAATGACCGTGAGCTACATCAATCGTGATATATTCAGGTTTGATGTTCTCACTGACTAATTGGTCGATAAAATCATATTCGCCTTTTTTGATACCGACGGATATTGAGGCAAATAAGCCTTTTTCGTGCATCATTTTGATAAAAGCGAGTCGCTTTTCCGGTTGGAAGCGGTGCATGACATAGTAGTAGCCGTTTTGTGCCAGCCAAACAGCTAAATCATCATTAATGACGCTTTCCATGTTTGCTGGAACAACCGGTATTTTAAATGTTCGGTTTCCAAACTTAACACTTGTATCCGCGTCATGACGGCTTTTAATTATTCCCTTGTTGGGCACAAGCTGAATATCATCATAATCAAAGGCTTCCATACTGAAATAATTGCTCATAAATAAATCGGCTCCTAAATAAAATCTCTTTGCAAACGAAGTAACTATAATCAATAAAAGTTTTTTTGTCAACATAAAAATCGAACTATCAAAAATGTACCAGCTATAATAATTCGCATTTAAATTTGACTAAAAATTGGTAAATTGCTAGACTATTTACGTGATATTTGTAGAATTTTAATGAGGTGAATAAAAATGACAGCAGTTGCAGTTGTTGGTAGTCAATGGGGCGACGAAGGAAAGGGTAAAATTACCGATTTTTTAAGTAACGAAGCAGAGTACACTGTACGCTCAAATGGCGGTAATAATGCTGGTCATACTATTGAGATAAATGGTCAAGACTTTAAGATGCGTTTAATTCCATCAGGTATTTTTGCGTCAGATAAAGGTGCTGTAATTGGTAATGGCGTAGTTATCAATCCCGAGGTTTTATTTGGCGAATTAAAAAATCTGGAAGAAAAGGGAATTGATACTAGTAAATTGAAGATTTCCAATCGTGCTCATATCATCATGCCATATCATATTAAGCAAGATGAGTACCAAGAAGAAGCAAAAGGCGATCAGAAAATCGGTACTACTAAAAATGGTATTGGACCTGCATATATGGATAAGGCTTCCAGAATAGGCATTCGAGTTTGTGATCTTCTTGAAAAAGATACTTTTGCAGCAAAATTACGTGCTAACTTGGCTCAGAAAAACGACATTTTCACTAAAATTTATGGCAAACCGGCACTTGAATTTGATGACATTTTCACTAAGTATTATGAATATGGTCAAAAAATGAAGAAATATGTTACTGACACATCAGTGTTAGTTAACGATGCCCTAGATAATGATGAAAAAGTTTTATTTGAAGGTGCACAGGGAATTATGCTTGATATAGATGAAGGAACCTATCCATTTGTTACCTCATCAAATACCATTTCCGGTGGCATTGCCAGTGGCATGGGAGTAGGTGCTAATCGGTTAAAAACTGTTATTGGTGTCTGCAAAGCCTATACGACCCGTGTTGGTGCCGGACCTTTCCCAACTGAGTTATTAGATGAAACTGGTAACCGTATTCGTGAAACTGCTCATGAATATGGGACAGTTACCGGTCGTCCGCGCCGCGTAGGTTGGTTTGATTCAGTCGCTTTACGTCATGCCAAGCGCGTTTCTGGCATTAACGGGTTAAGTCTTAACCTACTTGATATTTTCAGCGGCTTTGACACTATTAAAATTGCAACTGCTTATGAACTTGATGGTCAAAAAATTGATTACTACCCAGCTAGTTTAAAAGAATTAGACCGCTGTCAACCTGTTTACGAAGAATTACCGGCTTGGAAAGAAGATATTACGAATGCCAAGACCTGGTCTGATTTGCCAGAGAATGCACAGAAGTTTTTGAATCGTGTGTCAGAACTTGTGGGGATACCTCTAGTTACTGTTTCAGTGGGTCCTGACCGTGAACAAACAATAGTTTTACAAGATCCGTGGGAAATGTAATTTATGTTAGAACGTTATACTCGCCCAGAAATGGGTAAAATATGGTCTGATGAAAATAAATATGAAGCTTGGCTTAAAGTAGAAATAGCTGCTACCAACGCTTGGAGCGAATTAGGGGAAGTGCCTCAAGAAGATGCTGCTAAAATTGCCCAAAATGCCAGCTTCACGCCTAAAAGAGTGGCTGAATTAGAGCAGATAACGCACCATGATGTAGTAGCTTTTACCAGAACAGTTTCTGAAAGTCTGGGCCCGGAGAAAAAATGGGTGCACTTTGGTTTGACTTCAACAGATGTGGTTGATACGGCGCAGGGTTATATTTTAAAACAGGCTGATGCAATTATTCGCCAAGATTTGCAAGATTTAAAACAGACGATTGCGAATAAAGCACGTAAATATAAAAATACGGTGGAAATGGGACGCACGCATGGTGTGCAAGCTGAGCCCACTACTTTCGGTCTGAAGCTCGCTCGCTGGTATGCAGAAATTACTCGGGATATTGAACGCTTTGAACATGCAGCAAAAGGTGTAGAATCAGGGAAAATTTCTGGAGCAGTGGGAACTTTTGCTAACGTCCCACCAGCTGTTGAAACTAGTGTCTTAAGACAATTGGGCCTGACCCAGCAGCCTATTACCAGTCAGGTCTTGCCACGTGATTTACATGCTGAATATATTGCGACTTTGGCGCTGATAGCTACCAGTATTGAGAACTGGGCTACCGAAATTAGAAGTTTGCAACGCTCTGAAATCCACGAAGTGGAGGAACACTTCCGTGCGGGACAAAAGGGCTCGTCGGCAATGCCTCATAAACGCAATCCTATTGGCTCAGAAAATCTTTGCGGAATGGCGCGGGTTCTACGGGGTCATATTATTACTGCTTATGAAGATGTATCACTTTGGCATGAGCGCGATATTTCCCATTCCAGTGCCGAAAGAATAATCTTACCGGATACGACAATTGGTATTGATTATATGCTTGATCGTTTTAACCGCATTTTAACCAACCTCGATGTTTTCCCAGAAACCATGCTTAAGAATATGGATAAAACTTATGGCCTGATTTACTCACAACGCTTGCTGTTAAAGCTTATTGATGAGGCTGGTCTTTCTCGTGAAGATGCTTATGATATGGTCCAAAAATTAACCGCTAAATCGTGGAATGAAGGCATTTCTTTTAGAAAATTAGTTGAAGATAGTCCAATCATGGATTATCTTACAGAAGATGATGTAGCCGATGCCTTTGACTATCATTACCATTTGCGTCATGTTGACGAAATCTTTAAAAAAGTTGGTTTAGAATAAATAATTAGTAAAGCAGTCAGGAAAAAATTATTGCTATTAGACTAACCAAAAATGCATTGAGCTTCATTACTCAATGCATTTTTGATTCTTGATACTGTTTAATAATTTTAATAGATTAGAGATCAATCATCACTAATCAGTGGCATACCAGTGATGAGGCAGCCATTACTTAATTTGTAATTGGCTTTCTTTTTCAGATTAATGGCCACTTTTTGGTTATATCAAAAAGCAACTTTGCAGGCATAAATACCTGTAAAATTGCTGGTTACCACATAAATTTCTTAAGATTATTCAAATCAGTTACCGTTAAGTTACCTATATCTTTTAGTCGAGTTTTATCAATTCTGAGCTGATAACGTTTATTACAGTCTATCCATGATTCCTTGTTAAGGCCAGACTTTTGCCAATCGGTAATTTTAGCATACTTTGCGCGAATGCGTTTTGACTTATTTTGATATTTACTGGTAATTTTAAATACATAATAAAATTCATCATCCTGCTCAATGTATAAAACTGGCCGACTTTTTCCATTTGGTACATCTTCATATTCAAGGTATGTTATAAAAATATCGCCCAAATTCATTAACTGGTCTCCTTAATCTGCGAAAAAGTCAGCTATTTCTTCGGAGGTTTCAACCTTTTGTGCAGGAATTTTACGACTAGCTGCAATAATTTCATCTTTTAGATGGTCATAGTCATCAACTGAAAATGCTACGGGTAGTTTACCTTTGTCCGCAATCTGTGTCAGCATCATTGAAATTACATCATTAGGTTTAAGACCAATTTTTCTAATAACTAGCTCTGCTGTATCCGCTATTTGTTTGTCTATATTAACAGAATATCTTTTAGTAACAATCTTAGTTGCCATAATTTGCCTCCCAAAATTATTTTATTACATAAATAATATCATAAAATTACCTAAAATAGCATATTTTAGGTAATTTTTGTATATTTTAGTCTAAAATTGTCTTAAATAAAATACTATAGTAAAACTGACTTTAAATTTTTGGCTTCTTCTAAATCAAAAAAATATGCCACTTGGTTTCTTATAATTGCCACTTAGTTAAAAGTGCTAGATTTTAAATTAAAATAAGCGTTTAATTAAATCATCAAGTGATGAAGGGCAGGTGAGAAGCGTGAAAATAAAAATAGAACTAAATCCAGATCTGGACGATGATGATACCAGTATCACAATTCATGCTAAAGCCGTGACACCAGAAGTTGAACAAATTTACCGTCAACTTCAAGGTATTAATAAACATCCAGATCAAATTGAAGGCAAAAAAGAAAATGTGTCCTATTACTTGAGTATGAATGAAATTTTATTTTTTGAAACAGAAGATAAACAGGTAATTGCACATACTGCCAGGGATGCGTTTACGGTAGATTATAAGCTCTATGAATTGGAAAACTTGTTAAGTAACCAGTTCATGCGGGTATCTAAGTCAACAATTTTAAATTTAAATCAAATCTATGCGTTAACACGCTCGATTTCTAACTGTAAGATTAATTTTCGCGATTCTTATAAAACTGTCTATGTTTCACGTCACTACTATCACAATTTGAATGATAGGTTAAACGAGAGAAGGTCATCATAATGAAAAGATTTAAACTCAGAGAAATATTTTGGGGCATTGCTCTAGTTGCTGCTGCCGTGTTCTTAGTCCTTAATCAGCTGCATCTGCTTTCATTTCATCTAAAAGTCAGCATGATTATTTGGACTATCATCTTCGGAGCGGCACTGATCGAAAGCGTGGCGGATAAGAGTTTGTTTGGTACAACTTTTTCCATTGCCTTTTTGTTAATTGTTTACGCTGAACCGTTGCATATTACTCAAATTGTACCGTGGACGGTCTTAGTGGCGGCGTTATTAATTTATTTAGGTTTAACGCTGATTTTTAAGAGAAGCTGGTTTCCCAGAATAGTTTATTTTAATCAAAAAAAAGACGGGAAATGGAAGAACTTTAGCAATAATCGTTCAAGAATTGATAATAACGTATTTAGTGGCGGTACTGGAAATGTTGATGGCGAAGATATAGTAATTAATCAGCGCTTGTCATCAGTTTCGCGTTACGTTCATTCACAAAATTTACGCAGTATAACAATTAATTCTTCTTTGGGTGAAGTTGAGGTCTACCTTGATCAAGCTAAAGCTGCAGGCGATGTAGTGACTGTTGACATTAGTGGCACTATGGGTGAGATTGAAATTTACGTTCCAACTTCATGGAGAGTCAATAGTGATAACTTAGACTTAGCTCTGGGAGAATTAGATATTGATGACGGATCTACCGGTGGCGGTCCTACATTAATGTTAACAGGTCATTTCAGCATGGGTGATGTGGAAGTTAATTATGTTTAACTTTGAGAAAAATAAAATGGTTAATTTAAAACAATTACATGATTATGTCAAAGAAAATTATGAAGCCGGAAACTATAAAGAAGCTGAAAAAGCCTATAAAAAATGGCGTGATACCACTGATTATACCTATAATGCAGCAAAAACTGCTGTGAAAAAGAGTTCTCTCAGTGATTATCAAATGGGTTATGAACAAGCCAAAAAGGACTATGCAGAGAGTCATTCTTTCAAGGCTTTTCCTAAAAAAGGTGTTAACTTAGTTAATCGTGTTACCCAGAATAAAGCAATTGAAATAGAACGCTACATTGACGGCTACAATGATGCCAAGACCAAAATTTTACAGGCGAAAAAAAAGTCCATAAAGGAGATTATTAATTATGTATGGCTCATTATTAGCCAATGTAAGTTCAGATAGAAAAATTAAGGAAACTATAGAACAGTTTCCTCAAAATACACAAGCCTATTATCTGGAAAATAAGCCAGTCGGATTAATGACCTGTTGGCAAAATGCTTTTCACCCTTATTCCTTAAATTTTGCAGGCTATCTTGCACCTAGATTAACCAGCGGTGAACAAATGCAGGTTTATGAGCAAATACTGACGGATTTAACGGCAAAAGCCCAAAAAAATCACCAAAACGCATTAATTACCTATGATTATGCACCGCAATTACTCTTTAATGCTATTGGTCAAAAAAATGGTTTTAAATTAATCAGAACTACTGTAGAACCCCAGATGCCTTTGAAAAGGGCACTGAAAAATATTCTAATTGATACTGATTTGCAGATGGTCACTCTACATGAAATAAAAAAAGATTCTGTAATAATGAATAGGCTGGCACAAGTGAGCTTCTCAGATTATCAAAAAAATCATTTAGCAAATCCGGTTGCAAAGATACCTCTTAGTGAGTGGAGCAAAACCATTTTCACTGATCAACTTGAACACGCTCCCTTAGCGCTAATTGCTGCTGGACAAATTAAGGCTTATTGCTTTTCTTTTGAGGATACCCCTCAAGAATTGACTTTAGGATGGATGGGTGCTGTTAAGCCTAATTTATTAGACCAATTGCAACAGCAATTGCTAAATTGGGCACAAGCAAAATATCAAACTTTAAGTGGTGAATTTGACTCTACAGACCCATTAGCAACGCGGACTTACAGAAAGTATGCGTTTAATATGTGTCCAGTTTATGAAACGTATTTAAAAAAATTAAATTAGAAATTTAAAAAGGCACCTTTATTCAAATAATGGTGTCTTTTATCATTTATAATTGATAGCGGTAAAAATAATAGGGGATATTCCAGCTTTGCGAATCAGCTGCAACTAAATCATCATTCATTAAGTATTTAGGCAATAATGCAGTTGCCTGACCTTTTTTGACTAGCTCTAAAATCATTTCCAGTGAATCAATTTCAGTGACACTGTTTTTATTCTGCGTTAACTTGAGAGTCAAGTTACGAAACGGACAATTTATGTCTGCGTTTATGGCAACCGGTACATTTTTACTTTCCTGCTTTTTGCCTTTTAAAAAACAGGCTTGTAAATGACTTTTCTTGATTAACGAATATTGGGGTAAAGTGATCGGAGTAAAGGCCCAGACCATGTCATAGGTATGTTTAGTCAATAATTCTTGAATTTCATTGGTACTTTTAATGATGACTTCATATTGATCAAGTGCAAACTGTTTCTTTTGGGTAATAACATAGCCAAAAAGCAACTCGGAAATTAAAACTTTGGGTTTGTTACTGGTTAAATCGTCTTTTAAATTTTGATAATTTTGTAGTACCTTAGTCGCAAAATGATACATTTTTTGCCCATTTTTAGTTGGTCTAACCCCTAAATTAGAACGCACAAAAAGTGGCGTTTTCAATTCTCGCTCTATTGTTTTGAGCCTGGCCGTAATATTGGATTGAGTGTAGCCCAATTTTAGTGCCGCTTTATTAAGCGATCTAGTTTCATAAATTGTTTGGTAAATATATAAATCGTTAAAATTCATAATACTCCATATCATTAAAAGTGATAACCCTATTACAATCTCGTATTATGCAGAGTGAATTTGTTTTAATATACTAATTTTGTAATCTAAAGGGGGAACTTAT
Source organism: Lactobacillus helsingborgensis (assembly GCF_000970855.1). Classification (GTDB taxonomy): domain Bacteria; phylum Bacillota; class Bacilli; order Lactobacillales; family Lactobacillaceae; genus Lactobacillus; species Lactobacillus helsingborgensis. Next base: position 501,977 of record NZ_KQ034047.1, on the reverse strand, counting down.
TATGACTACAAAAATTGGTATTAATGGCTTTGGTCGCATTGGTCGGCTTGCTTTACGGCGAATTTATGAAGTGGCCAGTGACGACATCGAAATTGTCGCAATCAACGACTTAACTTCACCAGCTATGTTAGCACATTTATTAAAATATGATACTGCACACGGCAAATTTAATCATGAAGTAACTGCTACAACTAATAGTATTGTAATTGATGGTAAAAATATTCCGGTTTATGCGGAAAAAGATGCCAGTCAAATTCCGTGGGTTAAAAACGATGGAGTTAAAATAGTACTTGAATGCACTGGATTTTATACTTCAACTGCAAAATCCCAAGCTCACCTTGATGCCGGTGTTAAAAGAGTATTAATTTCTGCTCCTGCAGGCAATATGAAAACTATTGTTTATAGCGTAAATGATGATCAATTAACTGACTCTGATCAAATTATTTCCGCAGGCTCATGTACCACTAATTGTTTAGCACCATTAGCACAGGCAATGAACGATGAATTTGGCATTCAGGTGGGAATTATGTCTACAACGCATGCCTATACTGCTTCACAAATGTTACAGGATGGACCTGATCGTGGTGGCAATGTCCGTAATGCCCGTGCCGCTGTGGCTAACGTTATTCCGCATTCAACTGGAGCAGCTAAAGCGATTGGACTAGTTATACCTGAACTGGATGGCAAACTTACGGGTATTGCTCAACGAGTCCCTGTTATCTCTGGTTCTATTACTGAACTAGCCGCTATTTTGGGAGAGAAAGTTACAGCTGCAGAATTTAACGCTAGAATTAAAAAGCATACCGAAGGCAATGCTTCTTTTGGCTATAATGACGATCAAATTGTCTCATCAGATATTATTGGCACTGAATTTGGTTCGGTATTTGATCCAACTCTCACCCAAGTTGAAACTGGAGATAATGGGGTACAACTAGTCAAGGGTTACGCCTGGTATGATAATGAGTCTGGCTTTGTAGCCCAAATGATCAGAACACTGCAAAAGATTGCCCAGCTAGGTTAATTCCGTAATTTAACTCGTATCTTTTATCAATTTATAACTGTACATCATCAATAAAAAATGGTTCTGCCAAGTGCAGAATCATTTTTGTTTCTTTAAAATATGCTAGTCATTTTTTATCCATGGCGCTGTGAGCATTTGACTAACGGTTTGCTTAATATCATTGCTTTGGGCAATCAAAGAAATTACTGCAGCCCCAGCTGCCTTAGTTTTAGCGATTGCGCTTAAGTCGCTAGCGGTAATCCCACCAATAGCAACTATTGGCCTGGTTGTGCTTTTGACCAGTTGGCTTAAGCCAGCAATACCAATTTCGGGGTCGGCATCACTTTTAGATTGGGTGGCATAAATTGGACCGCTGCCATAATAATCAATTCCGCTAATTTTATTGGCTTGCTCAACTTGCGTTAAATTCGAGCAGGAATAGCCGATAATCATTTGAGCGCCAACTTCTTTAATGACCTGTCTGATTTCTTCATCGCTTTGACCAACATGAACGCCTTCGGCATGAACTTGTTGTGCAAGCTGAACATCATCGTCAATGAAGAAGGGCACGTGATACGCATAACACAATTGGTGCAACTTTTGCGCCATAGGGAGTCTCTCGGCTTCACTTAAAGTTGAATTAGAACCCTTGTCCCGAAATTGAAAAGCAGTAATACCTGCAGCAAGTGCTTCTGCGACTAAGCCAGGTAATGTTTTACCTTCTGGCACGTCTTGACTACCACAAATAAAGTAAGCATGTAAAAAATCAGTGTTAAAGTCTTTCATTATTTCTCCTAAATTACTGAGCCCAATGATTTAAAGGGCCATGACCATGACCAACTTGAATAGTTTCTTTAATAGCTTTAGTAACGTACTTTTTAGCAATTTTAATTGCCGCAGGCAAACTTTGACCTAAAGCCAGTTGAGCTGTAATTGCTGCAGCTAAGGTGTCACCTGTACCGTGAGTGCGTTCGGTATGTATTCTGGAACTGCTGACCCAAAGATCGGAACCATCAGCAAATAAAGCATAATCTTTTACTTGATCGGTACTTGCATGACCGCCTTTAATTAGCACATTTTTAACTCCCATATCTTGTAATTTATGAGCTAATTCTGGATATTGATCTTGCATTTGTACCTTAATGCCAGTTAAAGTTTCTGCTTCTGGTAAGTTAGGTGTGATTAAATCGGCTAAAGGCAGCAGCTCGTTTTTAACGGTGGCGACAGCATCTTGACTCAATAATGGAGCACCACCCTTAGCAACCATTACTGGATCTATGGTAATGGGGCCAAAGTCATACTTTTGCAAATTAAGTGCAACTTGGTGAACGTGAGCCGCATCGCCCAACATTCCTGTTTTACAAGCACGGATGTGGAAATCTTCTGCCAGAGAGGCGAATTGGGCATCGACCATTTCTAAGGGCAGTAAAAAAGACTTTTGCACACCTAAAGTGTTTTGTGCTGTCACAGCTACGACCACTGCTGTCCCAAATACTTTTTGCATTTGAAAAGTTTTAAGGTCAGCCATGATTCCGGCACCTCCACCTGAATCTGTGCCGGCAATAGTTAAAACTTGGGGAAAAGAATTAATTTTTTCAGTCATCATAAAGTTCCTTAATCAAAATCTGCAATTTGTTCAATATCTGCGGCTTTTACTTTATATAAATAATCCATGAGATACATGCCAAAAGTACCTAGTCCGACATTGGGGTGCTCTTGAACTACTAATTGACCGGCGCAACTGAAAACTAAAGCACCTATTTGAGCCGCTTCAAACGGATCATCAGTGACTGCTGTAAAAGCTGTAACAATACTGGTTAACATATCTCCTGAGCCGACATGAGTTTTAAAAAGGGGTGAGCCGTTATGGATATGGGCTATTCTTTTACCGTCGCTGATTGTATCTGTTGGGCCACTGGCAATAACTGTACAGTGGTATTTCTGCGCTGTTTTTGCAGTAATTTCATCAATATCACCAGAACCGGAACCTGCATCGATGCCCTTTGAATTCCAGTTGAAGTCACCTAAGGCAGCTATCTCACCAATATTGCCCCGAATAATACTAGTATGAAAATCCCATAAAAGCTTATCTGCAATTTTATAGCGATATTCAACTGCACCAACAGCTACGGGATCAAACACTATCGGTTTATTATATTGGCGCGCTAAATCTTCCACTTTTTTAATGTGGATAATTTGCTGCTTGGTTAAACAGCCAATGTTAACTGTAACAGCAGAAGCCAGCCGCACTATTTCTTCGGCTTCAGCGATTTCATTGCTCATAATTGGTGAAGCACCAATAGCATTAACAGCATTTGCCACATCCTGAACTGTTACAAAATTGGCAATGTTGAAAATAACCGGATTTTGCGCTCGTAATTTGTCTAATAATTCTAACTGCATTATATTCTCCTAATTAACTGTCTTTAAAATTTTGATTAATAAAAAAAGCTTTAGCATGTGAAAATGCCAAAGCTTAACAGGTTCGACACGTTCCTACGCAAGTGTTAACTTACAGGTTCAAAGGGTCTGAAATAGTTTTCATCTCAGCCAAAAAGGCACCCCTCGTGTTATCGCTTTCAATTATAACGAAATTAATGCTAGATTACAATGTCATGTTTTGCTGCTTAATATGATTCTGCTTATAATTTCAAGCTTTCTTTACATAATCTAACCAAGTATTTTGTCAAATAAAGCAAATAATTATAGCAGCCGCTTTTTTTAGATCAAAAAAATTAGCCAATTACTCGCTGCCTAAATTTTTATGCTATATTATACTAAATAAAATTAATTAATTAATTTTTAATATTAGGCGAAAGGAGCGGTCATGATGAAAAAGAAAATTACAAATACAGATCGAAATAATGCGCTTCATACACTTTTTATAGAACATAAAATTGATAAAATATTTTTACCTATTGCAGCAGTGTTTGTGGCCTTTTTATGGTTATCAATTTTGTTTAATTTTGCAGTTTTCGTTAAAGTGATTACCGTGGTTTTTGTTGTTGTGCTGCTTTATTTCGCAATATGTACATTTTTTGAAATACATGATTGGTACAAGAGAAAACATGATAAGGACAAATTTTAAAAGTAATTTTGCAAGACAGTTTTAACTTAATTTTCTGAAATTTAAATACAAAAAAGTCCAGTAAATCAACACTTGTTTGAATGGTGAAACAAGTTCTTTAAAGAACCGGTGACTATTAACTACAAGAGGTTCTTTTCAGGGGTCATTCTTGTACTAATCGTGACTAACATTGGTAAAAAGGGGAAAGTTAAAGCGTTAAAGACTGCTAAATCAGAATATGACACAAACAGTAGTAAGTCGAATCCGATAAACTGTGCCACCATTTTAATGATACTAATATCGCCACAGGTGAAAAAAGCCCCAAAAGTTGTCTAACTTTTGGGGCTCACCACCTTATTATGGTAATTTATTAGTCTTTTTATTTAAATGAAGTTCAATAAATCTTGGCTACACGCTCTACCAAGTTGGTTCCGTACTCGAATCCGTCTGCTTTAACTATCAGTTGGCTTTTTTCTGGCAATTGTTTAAACGCCACATTGGTGCCATTATCCAGCCAAACAATGCGCTCGATCTTTTGGGGCGGAAAATTATTAAATACTATTTCTCGCATTTTTTCTCCTCCCAGTACTACGTTTTGATTGCCAACATTACCCAAATTATCCACAAATAAATAATTACCCTTAATAAAATCATTATCATTTCCAGCAGCGGTATAAGTTTTATGCTCAAAATTATTGGTGTCATAGACTGCTTCTTTATTAATTGCCATCCATTGTTTAATAATTTCTAGTAACGACAGGCAATGAATATTTAAAGAGCCATCAAATTCTGGGCCCACGTTAATTAATAAATTTGCCCCCACTTTGCGAGTGTGACAAATTTGTTCAATTAAGTGCCGCGCCGAAACATAATTAAGGTCATTTTGGGCATTGCCCCAATGTCTGTTTAGAGTCAATGAGGTTTCAGCAGCAAAATAACGATTATTTTGAAAATGGTTGATTACTTGAGGGTTGCCTCTTTCAAAAGTCAGGACGTCCACTTTTCGCCCGTCACTTATTCCTTGCTTTCCTAATCCGGTGTTGTTGGTAATAATAGCTTGTGGCTGCAGTTTTCTAATTTCCTGATAAAGCTGCTCATCCTGCCAATCAGCGTTGGGTTTGTTCCAGTTACCATCAAACCAGAAACCGCCAATTTTGCCATAATTAGTGCAGAGGATTCCGATTAGCTGGCGTAATTCCTTTAAATACCCGTTAAAATCTGCCTGATATTTTTTATTATGCCAATCATAAGTAGCGTAGTAAATAAAAGGTGCAATTCCTTGTTCATGGCACTCATGTGTAAATATTTTAATTACATCTTTGCCAAAGGGTGTGTGAACACTATCAAAATTGTGGATGCCCTTGGTATCAAATAAATAGAAGCCATCATGGTGCTTAGCAGTCAATACAATATACTTAAAACCGCATTCTTTAGCCAGTTTTACTAAGTTATGAATATTATCTTCAATGGGATTAAATTCGCTAAAAGCGTTTTGATAATTGGTAATATTTAAAATATTTTGTGACCATTCTCCCTTAGCAAATCTTGAGTATAGTCCCCAATGAACAAAGAGACCGATACCCATTTTTTCAAAATTTATCAGTTTAGGTGCTATTTCCATTATTTTTCTTTCGGACCAATTGGTGGACTAACTAATAGTAAATTATTAATCCTTATTATTTCGTTTCTCTTGTTTCAACTTATTGATTTCTGAATTAGTTTTAATTAATTCAGTAGCTAAATCAAGAAAAGTTTCCGCTGTAATCATTTGGTCTTCAGCGTGCATATATAAGGGATCAATATTACTTTTACCAGTTTTGGCAAAGTCTGATATCACTTTTAAGTGCACATTTTGTGCTTTTTTCAGTTCTTCTTTTGCATCCTTAAGCAATGGCTGAGGATCCTTTACTGTATCTCTGGAATTAGCTATTGCCGTCATTATTTCTGTCTTTGCCTGTCCGGAATGGCTGATTATTTCGAAACTGCTTTCTTCTAAACCTTTCATAGTTTTTCCTTTAATAACTAGCAAGCTCAATAAATTTAAATTTGTCCCAGGGCTTGATAAAGTCGATATATTGCAAATCACTAGGGACTATCTGAGCAACAACATTTTTTAAATGATCATGATTATCCATGTTCTGTTTAACGATATTCAATTCACCCTTATATTGCTTGAAATCATTATTACCGATTGTAATCATTCCCCTTTTTAGGGTAGCTACAGGGTTATTCACAGGAATGTTTTGCTTATTGTATTTTAATTTAACAAAAGTAGAACGAATAGCATAGCTGTTAATGTCCCCACGATTAAAGTGTAGATTTTTAAGCACTATTTCTCTTTCAAGTTCAGTGGCTGTAGGAACGAAGTCGATAAAAAATTGAGGAATATTCGAGCTTAACTTTGCTACCTTTTGTAATTCTTCATCGCTGGCAAATGCGTTACCAATTAAAATATCGTCGATCAGTTGAGTATTAATCAAATATTGCGCCTGCTTTTCAATTGGAATTCCGCGGTGAATTTCTAAAGTAGGGAGACCGGCATTGTATGGATGTGGCCCAATTTTACCAGAATTAGAAGAAATAAAAGCTGCTGTCCTTAACCCGAGGTCATGATATTTTTTGGTTGTGTTCAAAAAGTATTCTGTGTCTAAGCCAGTGTAGCGCTGGGGATAAAAGTTGTGGCAACCAATAATTTTGTCTTTTATGGGACTATAACTAAGGATGTTTTCCAAGTTCTTGGTGTCATTACTGATGTTGACTTCAATGGTTAGTCCTTCGGGATTGTAGGTCATGACTGATTCAGGCAGTCCGTCAAAGCTGGAATCTAGGCGTACAATATCAGCTCCTAATTCTTTAAAAAAAGAAAGGTCATTATAACTGACATGCAAACTGGCAAATAAAGCAGGATTAACGTCTAAGCTAACCCACATTTTTCTTGCTCGGGCGTGGGTTAATACCGTTTTAAATTTATTAAGAGTTTTTGACTGATCTTCTGTCAGCTCTAACAGACTGGTAAAAAGTCTGCTAAAGCCTAAATCAGCCGCTTTATCAATATAGTTAATGCAATCAGCGACACTACTTTTGTTCGGATAGACTGATATCCCCTTCATTATTGCCTTCCTTTTCTAATTTTAATTGATTGTTGTCAAACATTTTGAAGAATGGATAGTATATGGCAAGCGAAATCAAGATATTGATTATGCACAAAACTATTGCGCGCCAGTCAAAGCCGGTAGACATCCAGGCACCAATAGGTCCAGGAAGCGTCCAAGCAACTACAGCTCTAGTGTATGCCACTAGGTGCAATTTCATTGCGCCATAGGTTACGGCCGCCATTGCAGTAGGGGCTAAGACAAATGGGATTGCAAAATACGGGTTCATGATGATTGGAATACCAAAAATTAACGGTTCATTAATGTTAAAAATAGCAGGAAGAATTGTTACTGTACCCATTGCTTTACTGAATTTTGATTTACTAAAGAAAAGTAGGAGTATAGATAATGACAGGGTAGCGCCTGCACCACCAATCCAGACAAACCATTGGAAGAATTGCTCGGTCATAAAGTGTACAGGAGCTTGACCATGGGCAATTGCTGTTACATTAGCATTAAGGTTGGCATACCAGTATGGGTAAAGAATAGGGGTTGCGATAACCATACCGTGAACGCCGAACAGCCAAACAATTGTAATCAGTAAGACTGGGATAATAGCTGATAGGAAAGTGTCACGACCAAAGTATCCAATTGGGGAGAAGACCCAAGTCAAAATCTTATTGATATCTAATTTGAATATTTCTTTCAGAATAAACGAAACGACAATGATTAAAACACCTGGTATCAAGGCACTGAAAGATTTTCCGACAGCTGCCGGAACACCATTAGGCATCTTAATAACTAAGTTGTGCTGGTTAAAGAACCGCACTATTTCAGTAGCAAAAATAGCACAAAGTATAGCAGTAAACAAACCTTGAGCGCCCATGTTGCCGATAGAAACATAGGTACCTGCTGCCAAACCAGCTTTAGGCTTGTTTAAAACCATAGGTTCAATAGCTAAAATGAAAAAAGACATTTCAGCTAAAACGCTGGTTGATATTGGATCAACTTTGTAATATTTTGACAAATGAGATGTGATTGAAAAAACACAGTAAATAGCCATTAGGTTAATGGAATAATACATTGGCACCGATAGCATGGCTGCATAAGGCTTAATAAAATTATTCCATGAAGCAATTGGCAAGTTTAACAGGATAGTAAAGAAGGAGCCGATAATTGAAACTGGGATAATTACCGACATTCCGTCTCTAATAGCAGTTAGATAGCGGTTGTTGGCAATTTGCCCCATCTTTGCGGAAATGGTATCATAACTCATTTTTCAGCCTCCTGGTTAACTAATTCGTACAACTGGTTGATTTTTGCTGGCGTGTACATGGTCATTGGAATAAGAATAAATTTGGTATTTTTCTTAGCAGCTTCTTCTTCGAAATCTTTTTTCTTAAAGGAAACTTGAGGGGCTAGAAGAATAAATTGATAATCTTCTTCATTCAAGTCGTCAGGCACCTTATCAATGCTGGTTTCATGAACTGTCCAATTTTGCCCATGTTTAGCTGCTTCATTTTGTAATGCGGTTGCTAACAGGGATGAACTCATACCACCACCACATGCTAGTAATATCTTCATAATTTTCCTCCTTATAATGAATCGTTTCAAATTTGTTAAAAACTAATAAATGATGAACTAATAAATTAATATTTAGATCAAAATGAAACATTTCAAATTATAGATAAATTATATTACCATATTCAGCTTGCCGCAAGCGCTTCCTACATTTTGTGAAAAATATTATTGCAATAGATTGTTTGATAATTAGTTTGGTTTGACTTAGTCAATCTGTTAATTAATAGCCTGCCAGCAGTATTGCCAATTTGATCTAGAGGTTGTTCAATTGAGCTGATACCGGGATAAAAAATATCATTAATAAAAAAGTGATCATAAATCAAAAATTTGATTTTTTTATTACATCCTTTTTGGTAATAAGCTTTGATCGCACCTAAAGACATATAATAATTAATAACAAATACTGCATCTAAATCTTTATTTTGATTGCTGAGATAATTAAATCCGTCATAACCAGATTTGATGGTATAATCGCCAGACCAAATGTACTTTTTACGCAGGGGTATATTATTTTGCAATAAGGCGTCTTCATAGCCTTGCTGCCTTTTTTGGGTAATATAATTATCCACCGAACCTGTAATGATGCCGATATTGCGGTAACCCTTTTTAATTAGATAATTAATACCGGTTTTAGAAGATTCATAATTATTAACTACTACCGCATCTGATTTAAGCCCTTTAATCGGGGCGTCAATTGCGACAATGGGGATGTTCGTTTTGCTAATCTTATTGAGCATCGGCGTCACTTTATCTTGGTGGAAAACGACTAGGGCATCTATTGACCTGTTAATTAAAAAATCAATTTTTTGCTCAAGGCGTTTTTTATCATCGTGATAATCACAGACAATGATGCTGTAGCCAAATTGTTCTACATAAGTTTCAATCGCAGAAACGATTGACATGGAAAAATAATCGGTTAATTGATTAATGACAATTCCGATTGACATGGTTTTATTTTTCTTTAAACCGCTGGCTATAATATTTTGATGGTAATCTAATTCTTTCATAGCCTGTTTTATGCGTTGAGCTGTGACTTTCTTTTGCTGTTTACCGTTGAGATAATTTGAAACCGAGCCAATTGATACACCAGCTAATGTTGCCACATCTTTAACTGTTGCCACTTTTATGACCTCTTTTAAAACTGTTAGAATAATAAAATTGTTATTACATTCATGATTTAAATATAAAAATTAAGTTAGTTAAAAAATAATCCGCATTCTAAATACATAATAAAAGTATTGGCCTATACAAGTCCAATACTCACACATTAAATATTTGATTTTAAATAGTTTGCGGATAGCTATTTGTTATTGGGCATTTACCCGCTCATTATGCCATTCTAAAATCATTTTGACTATGGCATTCGCAACATTTAAGTTTTTTAATATTGGGCCATGAGAATATGTTCCAATAAAATTGCGGTAACGCAAACCTTCAACGTGGTCTTGGGGATTGTTGCCATAGCCTTCAATCATTTCGCCAAGAGGATGCAGCTTGTCTTTGTCATCAAAATAAGTTTGCCCGGAATGATTTTCAAAGGCCTTGACTTCGCCCCATTCACTCATGTAGCGGGTATCGCCAATCATGCGCTTATCTGCTTTAAAGACAGTATGAAATGGTAGAATATCTAACCCTTTAATTGTGACGCCAGCATTAGTTTTGTAATAAGTGCCTACGAGCTGATAGCCGCCACAGACACCTAACATAGGTTTGCCTTCATTAATATACTTGGTTAATGTTTCCTTATGACGCGGTAAATCTTTGGCAACAACTGTCTGTTCAAAATCTTGTCCGCCGCCAAAAAAGATAAAGTCATAGTCAAAAGCATTAAACTTGGCGCCAAGAGAAATGTTATCAACTTGCGTTTGATAGTTTTGCTTTTTAAGTAAAAAACTAATAATTTTAACATCGCCTGAATCACCATAAGTATTCATCAGGTCTTCGTATAAGTATGCAACTTTGATTGTTTTATTCGTCATCATGCACCAACCTCTATTATCTTGTTTAAAGTATATCTTAATAGCTAGAAGTGGGCAAAGAATAGTTATTTAAGATTTTGCTGCGCTGCAAAATGATTGATTGGTCCATATTTTGAGCCAACTTCAATGGGATGAGCAATAGCTTCGTACGTGAAGTCCTTAGCAGTTTGAACACTGTCAATAATGGTCTGCCCCTTGGCTAGTTCAGCAGCAATCACGGCAGAGAGGGTATCACCGGTGCCGTTAATTCTGTCTGTGTTGATAAAAGGCTTGGAAAATTCATGGAATTTGCCGTCTGCCGTAAGTAGTATGTCAGTTACTTGCGACTGGCTGGAGTTGTCGTGGCGGCCTTTCATCAATACATTTTTGGCACCCATATTGTGCAGCTTTTTAGCGCCTGCATAAATTTCATCCTTGCTATCCAAATTTAAACCAGTCAGTTTTTGCTGCTCGTAAAAGTTAGGTGTGATAATGTCGGCAAGCGGCATTAACTCCTCAAGAAAGGCATTATAGGCATCGTCATCAAGCAGGGTGTCACCATGTTTGGTCATTATCACCGGATCAAGCACGATTTTACCCATATCGTATTTGCGCAGATTAGCAGCAACACAGGCAATGACTTCCTTGTTAGCCAGCATACCGGTTTTAAGCGCACTAATTTTAAAATCATCATTTAAAACGTCAAATTGCTTTTGAATAAAAGAAATAGGCATGACTTCTTGAGCATAAATTCCAGTAGTGTTTCCAGCTACAGCAGCTGTTAAAAGGCCCATACCATATACTTGGCGGGCATAAAATGAATGTAGGTCAGCAGTCATACCAGCGCTGCCATCGCTATCGTTGCCGGCAATTGTTAAAGCAATAATTTCTTTTCTCATTATTATGTATCCTCATTTTAATAAAAGCTCTATGTAACCAGTATAACTTAAAATAACTATAATGTTATAATTATTTCTTGTAAAAGCACTGCTGGGTAGTAAAATTAACTTAAATCGCTTTCTTTTGGAGAGGATACGTATGGTAAAAAAATATATTATGGCAATTGATGAAGGGACTACTTCAACCAGAGCAATGATCATTGATCATCAAGGTCAAAAAATAGCGTCTTCACAAAAAGAATTCCCCCAGTATTTTCCCCAGCCTGGTTGGGTAGAGCACAACGCCGAAGAAATTTGGCATGCAGTACAAAGTACTATTGCTAATGCCATGATTAATTCTGGTGTGCGACCAGAGCAGATAGCGGCTATTGGTATTACTAATCAGCGTGAAACCACAGTTATTTGGGATAAGAAAACCGGCAAGCCTATTTATAACGCAATTGTTTGGCAGTCGCGTCAAACTACCGCGTTGGCTGAAAAATTAAAAAATGACGGTTTTAGTGACCTGATCCATCAGAAAACAGGGCTGATTATTGATCCGTACTTTAGTGCAACCAAAATTCGCTGGCTTTTAGATCATGTTGCAGGAGCACAAGAAAGGGCCGAAAAAGGTGAATTGCTTTTTGGCACCATTGATAGTTGGCTCTTATGGAATTTGACCAATGGCGAAGTCCATGTGACCGATTATACTAATGCTTCCAGAACCATGCTTTTTAATATTCATGATCTAAAATGGGATGATGACATCTTAAAGCTGCTCAATATCCCTCAAGCAATGCTACCGGAAGTAAAGTCTAATTCTGAAATATACGGTTATACTAAGTCCTATACTTTTTTCGGGGGCAAAGTGCCAATAGCCGGCATTGCTGGGGATCAGCAGGCAGCCTTATTTGGTCAGCTGGCCTTGAAGAAGGGTATGGTAAAGAATACTTATGGCACTGGTTCATTTATTGTGATGAACACGGGAAATGAACCGACAGAATCGGATAATAATCTGTTGACAACTATTGCTTATGGTCTAAATGGTGAAATTTCTTATGCTTTAGAGGGCTCTATTTTTGTTTCCGGCAGTGCGATCCAGTGGCTGCGCGACTCCATGAAAATGATCAAGACAGCTGCAGATTCAGAAAAAGCGGCCAAGCAGTCAAAGTCTGAAAATGAGGTTTATGTTGTTCCGGCATTTACCGGCTTGGGCGCGCCATACTGGGATTCGGAAGCACGTGGCGCCGTTTTTGGCATCACACGGGGAACAAACAACTACGATTTTATCAAGGCAACGTTGCAATCGCTGGCTTATCAAACACGTGATGTAGTTGACACGATGCAAGAAGATTCGGGCATTACAATTCCTGCTTTACGCGTTGACGGTGGTGCATCAAATAACGATTATTTGTTGCAATTTCAATCTGATATTTTAGGAATCAAAATAGAACGTGCTCAAGTATTGGAAACAACCTCAATGGGTGCAGCTTTCTTAGCTGGACTAGCTGTTGGTTATTGGCAAAACGTTGAGGAATTAAAGGATATTTTTGTTGTAGGTAAAACCTTTGCTCCGCAAATGTCACAGAGTGAAAGAGAAAATCTCTATCATGGCTGGAAGAAAGCAGTTAAAGCTACTCAACTATTTGCGCATGACAAATAAAAACATAGGGAGGTAAGAAGATTGGCACACGATCGCATAGTTGCATTAGACGGCCCAATGAATTTTCGGGATGTTGGCGGCTATCAAAATGCGGCTGGCAAAACAGTTAAATGGAATAAAATTTATCGTTCGGATTCGCTTAGTTCGCTAACGGCAAAAGATCAGGTTAAACTAGCTAAGTTGCGGGTCACTGTCGATTGTGATTTGCGCTCTGAATATGAAAAATCTTCCTCGCCTGATAATCCTTGGCCTGAGGTGGAATACGTTGATTTACCAATATATTCTGACGGCATCAGTGACAGGCAGGATAATCGGGTCTACCGCTTTTTGCATCATATTCCCAATATGCAAAATAACTTTATTGGGCGTATATACCAGCAAACTTTATTAAGTTCACATAGTCAGGAAATGTTTGCACGCGTTTTTGCGGAACTACTGGAATTGCCGGCAGATGAAGCTTTAGTTTATCACTGTAGTGCTGGAAAAGATAGAACCGGTATGGTTTCGGCATTGATTTTAATGGCTCTGGGTATTGATGATGATACGATTGCCCGCGATTATTTATTAACTAACGAACTTTATGATTTTGCTGTTTCAAGACAACTGCCAAGTAATGATGAAATTACCCAAATGGTTTCTAAAATGAATGTCACTAAAGGAGAAGGTATTGCCATTCGCGGTATTACAGAAACTGTTCGCGGCGGTTGGGGCGGGTTCCCCACCTTTTTTACCAAAGTTCTGGGTTTTAGTGCTGAAGACCTAGCCCAACTGCAGCGCATGTATTTGGAATAGCAAAAATAGCCAGTAAAGTTTTAGACCAAGCAAAAAAGCCGCACATTATGTGCGACTTTTTTATTTGAAGCTTAAATTGGACAAATAATTTTTACATGTAATGATATTTCGTACGTGCCTTAAATAAGAAGAAGACGGATATAATTGCAGTAAATGCTTCAGCAACTGTTAAAGCGATCCAAATACCATTACCGCCAAAGATCATTGGTAAGACAATTAAACAAAGAATTGGCATTACTAATGACCGGCTAATTGAGATAACTAAAGGCATCATTGTATCATTGAATGCTGTTAACATGTCCTGAATACAAATATTTATACCAACAAAAACAAAGCATGTCGCAAAGAGCAGCCATTTTTGCTTACCCAAGATAAATTCTGGTGAGTTAGGTGATACATAAATGCGCAGCACCGGATAAGCCATAAACCATGAGCCAACTCCGAATACGATTAATAAAACGAGGCAGGCTTTGACGTACTTCTTGAAAATATCTTTAATTTTGACGTAATTCTTTTCACCAATCAGATAACTGAAAATAGGACCAACGCCTTTGCCATAACCTAAGAATGGTGCTAAGAATAAAAACTGTGCGTAGAGGTAAATGGCGGCAACAGCTACGCCTTTTTCGCCGTAAAATTTCATTGCCTGAATATTGTAGACGGCAGTCATAACAGCGGTAGCGGCACTATAGACAAAGTCAGCCAAACCTAACTTAAAACATTCCCAAATTTCTCCAGGAGTTGCCTTTGGCGCTGCGTAGTGCAATGAATTTTTGTGAGAAATAACGGCAACCAGTGACAAGATGGCTGAGAAAGCTACACCAGTGTTAAAGCCAAGTGCTGCACCGGCTGTGCCCATGTGCCAAACAGCCTGGTAAAGAAAGTCGGCTGCTAAAGTGACCAAACCACCGGCAATTGTGATAATCATACAATAAGTCGGTTTACCAGCTACCAATAGCCACATCTGGAAGTCGAGCTGAATACAATAAACAATCATAAAGTACTTATGTACTGACCAATAAGTTGCGCATACAGGAGCCAGTTTGGCATCAGCTCCAAGCATGAGCCAGACATTATTGCCCATTAAAGTAACGATAATTACCCAAACCAAAGTAATTAAAACTGAGCTAATAAGCATAAAAGTAAACAGCTGGTTGGCTTCTTTATCACGTTTTTCACCCATCATTTTGCCTAATACGGCAGTAGAACCGCCGGAAATCAAAAATGATATGGCTTCAATTACCGCCTGCACCGGGTAAATAATATTGATAGCAGATAGAGTAGCCGTACTATTGAAATTTGTCGCGATGGCCGTATCAAAGATTTGATAAATACCTGTCCATAATTGCAACAAAATGGAGGGTACACCAAACATGAAAAGGGCGAAAAAGGTAAAATCGCGTGCTAATCGGTTAGTTTTTTCTTCTGCCATGTTACTTCTTTCCTCTCGAGTAAACCATTTTACCGTCAATCATCGTGAAGATTGGCTTAGTATTGTGGATGTCATGTGGATTAATTGTAAATAAGTCTTGATCAAGTAGAACCATATCAGCGGCTTTACCAACTTCGATTGAACCCGTTTCTTTTTCACGGAAGTTTTGGAAAGCACCATTAATCGTGTAACTGGTGAGCATTTGTTCGACACTGACTCTTTCAGTTGGGTCCAAGACAGTCTTTTCACTCTTATCGCCGGGGGCACATCTGGTAACGCCAACTTCGATGGTTTCCATTGGATCAGGATTAGTCACTGGAAAATCAGTTGCGGCAGATACCAGAACGCCTTGATCCCAAAATGACTTTAACTTGTATTCACGTGAGGCTCTTTCTAAGCCCAAATACTTAACTTCCAAAGCGTCAAAGTAAATTGGGTCCTTGAAGAACCAAGCTGGATCACAGGCAGCAATGACTTTGTCTTTAGCCATTCTGGCAATGTCACTTTCACGAATGACCTGCAGGTGAGTTAAAGTTGGGCGCCAATCTTTTTTAGGCTTTTTGGCTTGTGCATACTCAATTCCGGTCAAAGCTGCATCAATTGCGGCATCTCCAATAACGTGGCAGTGAACTTGGAAGCCCTTCTCTTTGGCCCGCCGCATCATGTTGTTTAATTGCTCTTGTGTGCAGTTGAAGTTACCCCGGTATCCCGGTTTATGAACATAGTCGTCAAAGAAGTAAGCCGTGGCTGATTCAACCACGCCATCAACGACAAACTTCAGGTTGTTGCACTTATAATGTTTGCCATGGTAAGCATCGCGAATAGCAGCAAAATCGTCTAATTTGTCGGGACTATCGTGCTCAGGTCTAATGTGAAAGCCTGATACGACCTTTAACTTTAATTTTCCTTCGATATCCAATTCTTCCAGAGCCTGTTGTGCCCGAGTTTCATCACGCAAAATTGGTTCGTAGATTGAAGTCAACCCCATGGATAATAAGCGATCTTGCAGCCATAAAACGGCTTTTTTAATTTCTTCAACCGTATAATCCGGAACTGTCTTTAAAATATCGCCCATTGCCCATTCGCGAACTAAGCCAGTGGGCTCTTTGGTCTTAGGATCAAGAACGAATTCACCTTTTTCTTTGGAAACATAGCCTTTGCCGATACCGGCATTTTCAAGGGCTTTACTATTAACAATGTAAGAGTGTCCGTCAACTGATTGCAATAATACCGGCTTATCGCTGCATGCAGCATCAATCCATGATTTGTCGGGTCTTTCGGCAATAATAGCATTTTCCCAGCCGGTACCCATGTAATAATCACGATCTGGATGTTCAGCAACGTATTTTTTGATAATCTTCGTGTAATCATCGACACTTTTACCACCAGCTAGCTGAATCTTATACATTCCTTCAGTTGCACCAGATGAAAAGTGCATATGGCTATCTGTCATTCCCGGGATAAATAGTCCGTTGTTATTAACAATATATTCGGTCTTAGGACCAATATAAGATTTCGCTCCGTCTTTAGAGCCTACATAAACAAATTTACCGTCTTTAACAGCAACTGCCTCAACATATTTATGCTTTTGAGCAGCAGTAAAAATTTTTCCTGTTAAAACATAATCTGCTTCCATAATTCCCATCTCTTTCACTAAATTTACCCATGTGACTAATAACACATGCGCTACAATTCATTATCCGCAAAAACACCATTTTCACATTAACCTAAAGATATATTTCTCTATATCTTTGGGCTACAAGGACTATGAGCTTAAGCTTAACGGGCATTAAAAAATCCAGGCTCATATTTCAAAATGAACCTGGATTTAGCCGCTATAGCGGCGTTACAAAGCAAAATGATTATCTAATGGTAATTCAAAAATTTATTAATCAGTTGGCTTCTGCGGGAAACTTCCATTTTATTTAAGATATTATGGACGTGAGCCTTAACAGTTCCAACGGTAATATAAAGTTTATCTGCGATTGCTTGGTTGCTTTCACCTTGCAAAACTAACAGTAAGACATCAACTTCTCTTTTGGTCAAGCCATAATGATCACAGAATTCGTGAACTTCTGCTTTTTGAAAAGATAAATCTTTGTTTTCATATTTTTGCACAGTATATTCACTAAGCCGTTGTTGCACCAAATTTTCCACTTGCCTGTGGGTGTATTCTTCATGTTCGTGTTTTGTAATAAATAAAATAACAATAGCTAAAATAAAGTAATAACCGTCTTCAATTAAGTTGACGTGATTTTCGTAAAACGGAAATTTAACATCGATAAGTCTTTGCCATTTTGAAAAGGCACCAATTTCAATTAAAGACAATCCCAGCGCGATAAACGAACAAATATAAAATATTTGCTGGTTCTGGGGCAGTTTTTTCCGAGGCAGACAAAAAAGCAGCAAAATAATGAACTGGCAGATTTGATTAGTGCTTTTACCTGCGATATACCAATCGGCTGGATTGAGGGTAGTAAGAAAAATCACTTCTAGGATTAAAGAAGTTAGCGCCAAAATATTGGCTATTGGGATCACAGGTAACTTTTTATTCATATTAGTTAGTTCGTTAAGGCAGAAGATAGTAATAATATTTTCACCAAAAGTAATGGTAAATTCCACCAGCAAATACCAGTAGTTTAAGATTATTTTTCGACTGCTAACAGCAATAATGCTGCGAGTTACAAACTCATAGCCTGTTTCAAAAGTACTTTCAAAAATAAAAGAGATAAATAGCCATTTCAACAGTAAAAAGAGCTTCTTTTTTGATAAGTTATAAACAACGGCGCAGTTACAAACTACGCTCATAAAAAGAAGTATGAAAATAACGTCATAGACATAAATAAAGATATCATTGCGCATCGTTAAAATAACTCCGAGTAAGAATATTGATTCAGAATTACTAATTAAACTAATGATTTACTGAACCTATCTCTTTTTAGTATACGACAATTGCATTGCATGTGTGCCAACTATCTTAACGTTTTCATAATAAGATTTGTAATTGTCTTAATTAAATTAGCAAAAATGCACTCTTTTTATAATACGCTTTGCTTTGTTGAAAGAATATTAAGCCAATTTTCCCAGTCCTTGCGGTATAGTAGTGCTTGTGAAAACTTCATTTTAGGTGAATAAACCTTAACTGCGGCTATTTTATTATTATGGCTCATAGCATTCATAGCTGTTCCTATGGCACTCAATTCTGAAACAGCAGCAAGTTTAACTTGCATTTGGGTAATATCGCTTAAATATTGCATTAAATATTGATTTTGAATCATCCCGCCATCAACGTTAAGTTCCCGGTTAATTTGCGGAAATAATTTTTTCAGTTCACTAATGGTGTCGCTAATTTGGTAAACTAATGAATCTAAGGTCGCTTTTACCAGTTCGTTTTTACCAGTGATAGTCGTCATTCCGACAAAAGCCGCTTTCATATCCGGCTGCCAGTAGGGTGCGCCTAGTCCAGCAAAGGCCGGGATTAAACAGGTGTGATCGTTGCGATTAGCTGCCAATGCTAAATTACTGGTTTCTTTAGGTGAACTAATCAGCTTTAAGTTATCCTTTAGCCAAGTAATGCAGGCGCCAGCGTAATTAATATTACCTTCAAGAACATAGGAAATTTGCCCATTTAAAGACCAGGCAATCGAAGTATTAAGCTTATTTTGAATACTTCGCGGCAGATTGCTGCCAATATTGAGCATCACGGAAGAGCCTGTCCCAAAGGTAACTTTAAAATCTCCTGCGTTAAAACAGCCATGAGCATATAACGCAGCTTGTGAGTCACCCAGAACACTCATGATCGGGATAGAGTGGTTAAGCAATCCGAATAAATTCGTATTACCAAAGTGGGAATTAGAGTCAACGATTTCAGGCAGGCTTTCAATTGCGATACCAAAAATAGCTCCTAACTCTTGATCCCATTTTCCCGTGTGGATATTCATTAACTGGGTCCGGCAGGCATTTGAAGGTTCAGTTTTAAAACTCTTTTTATTAGTCAACTGGTAAATTAACCAACTGTCCATAGTCCCTAAGCAGAGATCGTCTTTTTCCTGGGCTTGAATTACTTTGGGCTCATGAAGCAGCATCCAGTCCCATTTAGCTCCGGTAAAGTAGGGCGAGAGCGCCAAGCCAGTTTTTGTTTTGACTGTTTCTGCTAATTTTGGATAAGAGATAGATTTGATCAATTTTTCAGCACGATTGTCCTGCCAAACTATTGTGTTACAAAGGGGCGCACCTGTTTTTTTCGACCAGGCAGCTGCAGATTCACGTTGATTTGTGATTGCTAAGGCTGTCAGTTGGTCTGGTTTGACCTGCATAAGGGCAGCTTCAAAGAGCTTTTTCAAATTGGCCTTGATTTCACTTAAATCGTGACTAATCCATCCTTTCTTGCTGACTATTTGTTTATGAGGCAAGCTGGTTTTCCAAAAAATCTGGTTATTTTGATCAATAAGAAGAACTTTTGTACTCTGCGTACTCTGATCAATTGTTAAAATATATTCTTCAGGCATAAATTACCGGCTTCTATTTAGACAAAAAACTTTTGACAGACTTCTTGATGCCGGCGGTGTCAAGTCCATAATAATGAAAGACTTCGTCTTGTGTTCCTTGAATTGCCGGTTCGTCTGGAAAGCCTAAAATTTTAAGTTTGGCATGACCGTACTGTGCCACTTCACATGCTACGGCGGCACCGATGCCGTTAATAACGTCATGTTCTTCTATAGTTACTAAATAATTAAATTTTTGTGCTAAGGCGGCAATCATTTTGGTATCAAGCGGCTTGATTGAAGCAAGATCAACCACTGCAGCTTGTATGCCGTCCTTAGCCAGTTCTTTAGCGGCTTGAAGGGCAAAGTATAATGTCTCGCCAGTAGAGATTAAGCAAACGTCTTTACCGGGGAGAATTACTTTGGCCTTGCTGGGAGTGAAATGGAAATCTTCGTGGTAAACATTGTCCAGTTTACGTTTACCAATGCGCACATAAGCAGGTTTATCTGACTTAAGCAGATAATTGAATAGTGCTTTGATTTGGTATTTATCGCATGGCTGGTAGACTTCGAGGTCGGGAATTGCCCGCGTAATTGCCACATCATTAAGTGAATGGTGGGTATTGCCCAGCCAAGTGTATGAATTACCGCCAGAAATACCAATGAGTTTAACGTTATTGTGGTTAAATGCTACATCAACTTTGACCTGTTCAATTGCTCGCATTGCCAGAAATGAAGCTGGAGAAAAGACATAGGGATGCTTACCTTCATGAGCCATACCTGCGGCTACAGTTACGGCATTTTGTTCAGCTATGCCCATTTCTATGGTTCTGTCGGGATGTGCGTTTGTGAAGGGAACTAGTCCTGCCGATCCCCGAGAATCGCATGTGACCACTATTAAATCTGGATCGCTAGTAGTTGCCTCGTCTAGCGTTTTTGCAATGACTGCATTTGCAGTTAATTTTTCATCCAACTTATTCATTATTTAACGCCTCCATTTGTGCATCTAATTCCTGTAGTCCTGCTTGGTATTCAGTTGCAGTAGGAATTTTATGGTGCCAATCCGCTCTGTTTTCGGCTGCTGAAATACCTTTGCCCTTGACCGTATTAGCAATAATCAGGCGTGGCTTATTAGTGTCATTTGGTTTGGTTAAAACATTAACCACATCGCCCATATTATTGCCATTAACTTCCAAAACTTCCCAGTTGAATGCACGGTATTTGGTGCTTAGCGGGTTTGAGCGCATCACTGAATCGGTAGTGCCGGAAATTTGCAGGTCATTGTGGTCAATAATGGCCGTGAGATTGTCTAAGTTATAATTGCCAGCTGCCATTGCGGCTTCCCAAATTGATCCTTCAGCTTGTTCACCGTCACCCATTAAAACGTAAATGTGTTTGCGTGACTGCTTCATCTTAGCTGCAAGAGCGACACCAACGCCTAAACCTAGCCCATGACCCAGTGAGCCCGTATGAAATTCCATGCCTTTGACTTCAGTAGTTGGATGGCCAATATAGGGGCTGTTAAAAGTAGAGTACCTTTTTTCAAGGTCAACACGATCTATATAACCTTTATCAGCTAAAATTTCGTACCAGATTTCAACAGCATGACCCTTACTTTGAATATACGTGTCAACATCTTTTTGACCAATATTTTCTGCGTTTTGGTTCATAACCGCATAGTATAAAGCAACTAAGATATCAGCACAGGATAAGTCAGAACCGGTGTGACCGTTTTGGTGATTATAGATTAGCTGCCACGTTCTTTTTCTTAGTGCAACAGCCTTCTTTTTTAATTCAAGAATATTCATGAAAACACCTCATTATCAAAAATAATTACTTGTAATTGCTTACACTGATAGAGTATCATGCTTATAACTAGTTTAGTTATATTGATTAGTTAGTTTAGCTTATATTAGTAAACAATAATATTAAAGAGATGATTTTTTGAACCTAAAAATGAGTGATATTGCAAAGATAGCGGGCGTTTCTAAAGCCGCTGTTTCTTTTGCTCTAAATGGCAAGCCGGGCGTAAGTGAAAAAACCAGAAAAAAGATTTTTAAGGTTATTAAAGATCAAGGTTATGAGCCGCTACGCAAACATAAAAAAGGCGGGGTTCGCAAATTGGCCAGTATCAGTCTAATTATTATTCGCGATCGAGCTGGAATGATGAATCGGAGCTATGCCAGCCTGCCCTTTTTTGACACCTTAATATCTAACTTAACGCAAAATATTGGCGGTTTTGGCGGACAAGTCCAAATTGTGCAACTGGATATCAATCACTTGCAAGATAATCTGAATGAAAATACAGCATTGCTGCAGTCTAAGGCTTCAATTGTACTGGCAACTGATCTGAATAAAAAGCAAGTTAAGTTAATAAATCAAAAACTAAAAAATGTGATCTTTATTGATACGTATTTTAAAGATGTAAATGCCGATTTTATCTCAATTGATAATTTTCAGGGGGCATATTTAGCAGGTAAATATATTTTGGCTAAAGGCTATCGGAAAATAGGCTATGTTGCTTCTAACCATAGTATTCCCAATTTTGCGCAAAGACGGGCAGGCTTTACCCAGGCCCTAAAAGAGAAAAACATTGAAATTCCGCCGGAATTTATTTTTAGCTTAAATCCTACTGAACTTAGAGGAGCCTTGCCGCAATTTATCCATTTGAGCAAAGTTTTTCCTGAAGTACTTTTTTGTGAAAATGATTATATGGCCCTGCGATTGGTCAAAGAATTTACCAAAGAAAAAATTAGAGTGCCCCAAGATATAGCAATCATGGGCTTTGATGATATTTTTGAAGACACGATGGTTACGCCGGAATTAACAACGATTCACGTCCCGATAACGCAGATTGTCAGCCAAGCAATTAATCAATTACAAAACAAAGCTGCTGACCACAATTGGCTGCCCCAAAAGTGCTTTATCTCAACCAAATTGGTTAAGAGGGAATCATTATAAAAATAGTTTAGTCTAATTAAGTAAAAACAGTATTGAATGGTCTTCTAGTTTAGTTTATATTTTGCTTTGGAAGCGAATACAAATATAAAAAATTAGGAGGCTCTTTTTTTAATGGTTAATAATAAAAGTTTACAAAAAATAAAAATTGGCTTTGTACCAACTAGAAGAAATATTTTCTCAGCAACAGCAGCGATTGAATTTGCAGATAAAACCCGTAAAAAATTAGATGAATTGGGAATTAACTACGTTGATATTAAAGAAGTTAATGATGATGGACTTTTTTATGATGATGACGGACTCGAAAAAATAACCCAAAAATTTAAAGCGGCGGCTATTGATGGTTTGTTTATTGCAAACGAAAATTTTGGTACCGAGTATGAAGTTGCACGTCTGGCAGCTAAATTCAACGTACCTGTTCTTTTGTGGGGGCCAAAAGACGAGGCACCGGCTCCCGACGGTTCAAGGAGGCGCGATACGCAATGTGGTCTATTTGCTATTGGTAAAGTTCTGCGTCACTTTAATGTTCCTTTTACCTATATTAGAAACAGCGATATTGCTGATCCGTCATTCAGCCGCGGAGTAATTGATTTTGTGAAGGTATGTAATGTTGTGAAAACCTTTAGGAATACCCGCGTTTTGCAGATAGGTCCTCGTCCCTTTGATTTCTGGTCAGTTATTGTCAATGAAGGCGAATTATTGGAAAAATTTGGTATTCAACTATCACCAATCCCTTTAGGTGAGCTTACTTCATATATGAATGATTTAATTAAGAAAAACGATCCGCGCATTTCAGAGACTAAAGATACTTTTAGAAAATGGGCAGATATTAAAATTAAGGAAGATGATTTTACTAAAGTCGCTGCCTTGAAATTGGCTATGCAAGATAAAATGAAACAATATGGCTGCAATTGTGGCACTATTCAATGCTGGACGGAGCTGCAGCGTGAAATCGGAATTTTGCCGTATGCTTCTGAGGCTTTGCTCCAAACAGAAGGACTGCCGGTAACTTGCGAGACTGATATTAACGGGGCAATTTCAGAAGTCTTGGCAGAATCTGCTACGCTTGGGGATGAAAAAGCGTTATTTGCTGATGTCAACTGCCGCCACCCTGAAAACGAAAACGGCGAATTGTTGCAACATCTGGGTACATTTGCTTTCCAAACGGCTAAAAACCGTCCGGTTTTGCCACCATCGCACTTTGTATTTGATTATCCCGGTTCTGCTGCTTTTCAGGCTAAAGACGGCACTTATACTTTAGTTCGTTTTGACGGTGACCACGGCAAGTATTCTATGCTGCTGGGCAATGCTAAAACTTGTGCGGGTCCGTATGAACAAGGAACTTATGCTTGGTTTGAATTTAAGGATCTAAACCGTTTTGAAGCAAAATATGTCTATGGGCCTTATATTCACCACATGGCTGGCGTCCGTGCCGACGTTGTGCCAATTCTTGCTGAAGCAGGAAAGTACATTAACGTTGAACCAGATTATTTTGACCCGATTAAAGATAAAGTTGCAGCATATTGGTACGGCGACTATGAATCAATTTTAACTGATAAATAAAAATTACTTTTTAAAGTTAGTAATTGTTAAGGCAAGAATATTCCCATATTCTTGCTTTTTTTGTGCTCTAACGGCAACTAAACCAAAACTAAAATAAAATTTTATTATCAACTGCTATTGAAAGCGATTGCATTAACTGGGATAATGAAATTTGTGTAAGGCTCTGTATATTAAAGCCTTAAGTCAGATAAAGCTTAATACTTGTTTTTAGTGAGAGGGGGAAAACATGAGTATTAATATCTCGGTTCTTGGCAGTATCAATTTAGATACTACTTATCACATTACTCATATCCCGTTACCTGGTGAAACGCTCCAAGTAAATAAGAAAACGTATGCTGGTGGCGGAAAAGGAGCTAATCAAGCAGTGGCTGCACAGCGTAGCGGTGCTACTGTTCATTTTATCGGCGCAGTAGGCAACGATACTGCAGGAAAATTTATGCTGGAAACAATGGGCAAAGAAAACATTGATTTAGCTAACGTCGAAGTTAAAGAAAACGAGCAAACAGGTGCGGCTACAATTTTGCTTGATAAGAATGGGCAAAACAGTATTTTGGTTTATGCCGGAGCTAACAGTTTAATTAGTCATAAGCAGATAGTTAAAGCAGAAAATGTGATTGCAAAGTCTCAGTACATTATTGCGCAGTTTGAAACGCCAATTAAAGCAACTCTTGAGGCTTTTAAGATTGCTAAAAAACATGACGTGATAACTATCTTAAATCCTGCTCCAGCCGCAAAAATTAGTGATGAACTACTGGAATTAACGGACATTATTACTCCTAACGAAACAGAAAGTGCCTTTATTACAGGCATCAAAGTCAAAGACCAAAATGCAATGCACGAAACAGATATGTATTTTAAGAAAAAGGGAGTAAAAGTAACATTAATTACTTTAGGTTCGCGCGGAGTACACTGTTCAATTGGTTCCATCAGCCAATTAGTTCCTGCACACAAAGTCCATGTAGTAGATACTACGGGAGCCGGAGATACTTTCGTTGGTGCAATGGCATCCATATTAAAACCAGATTTTTCAAATATTTTTGAAGCGATTGATTATGGTCAAAAAGCTTCATCAATCACCATTGAAGTTATGGGTGCGCAACCTTCAATTCCTACCAGAGAAAAGGTTGAGCAGGTGTACGGAAAGGAAGATTAATATGAAGAAAACAGGTATTTTAAATTCTAATATCTCTCGTGTCGTGGCTGATATGGGGCATATGGATTGGCTAGGAATTGGTGATGCGGGTACGCCCGTACCGCCAGAAACAGAAAAAATTGATTTGGCAGTTTCTACCAACCTTCCCTCATTTACGCAAGTTTTAAAAGAAGTTCTTAAAGAATTGGCTGTGCAAAAAGTTTATGTTGCTGAGGAAATTAAGAAACAGAACCCACAGCAGTTAGAAAACATTAAAGTAATTTTGCCGAACGTTGAAATTGAGTTTATTCCTCACAGTGAATTAAAGCAGGATTTACGCAGGGCAAAAGCTTTTATTCGAACAGGAGAAGAGACGCCTTTCTCAAACGTAATTCTCGAAAGTGGTGTGATTTTTTAGGAGGTGAGCCTTTTCATGCAAATTGAAATGAAAGGGATTGAAAAATCTTTTGGAACCAATAAAGTTTTACGGGGCGTGGATTTTGACGTTCATTCTGGCGAAGTCCATGCGTTAATGGGAGAAAACGGCGCCGGCAAGTCTACTTTAATGAATATTTTAACTGGCTTACTAAAAAAAGACGCAGGCACAATTAAAGTTGACAACCACGACACTACCTACGCCAGCGCATTAGACGCGGAACATCATGGCATCAGTTTTATTCACCAAGAAATGAACAACTTTGCCGAAATGAGCGTTGTCGATAATATGTTTTTGAATAAAGAAATTAAAACTAAGCTGGGCCTAGTTGATCAAAAGAAAATGAGAAAAGAAGCCCGGCAGTATTTGGTGAATTTAGGTTCAGACATTGATGTTGACAGTAAAATGGGCGACTTGACTGTAGGTCAGCAGCAAATGGTGGAAATAGCTAAGTCTCTGATGATTAACGCCAAAATAATTATTATGGACGAGCCTACTGCCGCACTGACTGAGAATGAAACTGCTATTTTATTCAAAACTATTAGAGAATTAAGGTCTAATAGCGTCGGCTTTATTTACATCTCGCACAGAATGGAAGAACTCTGGCAAATATGTGACCGGGTAACAGTTATGCGTGATGGCTTATCAGTTAACACTTATCAGACCAAAGACGTTGCCGAAAATCAAATCGTTCACGACATGGTAGGGCGTGACATTGGCGACTATTATCCTGGCCGCCACCCGCATTTGGGAGAAGTGGCATTAAAAGCTGAACATTTATCAGGCAAAAAGTTTCACGATATCAGTTTTGAAGTCCACGAAGGAGAAATTTTAGGATTTTCCGGCTTGATGGGAGCTGGCAGAACGGAAACCATGAGAGCCTTATTTGGAATTGACAAATTAAGCTCCGGTAAAATCTATGTCGCAGGCAAGGAAACAAAACTAACCAGTCCCAGCGTCTCCATTAAAAAGGGCATTGGCTTTTTAACTGAAGATAGAAAAAATGAGGGTCTGATTACTGAACAATCTTTAGAAGATAATATTGCCCTGCCAAGTATTGATACTTTCCGTAAGCATGGCATTATTGACAAAAAAGCAGAAGATAAATTTGCTGACATGCTGATTAAGCGACTAACAGTAAAGGCTAATAATGCGCAAGTAACGGCCGGCAGCTTGTCAGGCGGTAACCAGCAAAAGGTTGTTTTAGCTAAATGGGTTGGCAGCGGCTCCAAGATTTTAATTTTGGATGAACCAACTCGTGGAGTTGACGTAGGTGCCAAGAAAGAAATTTATGAACTGATGAATCAGTTAACCGACAGACACGTAGCCATCATAATGATTTCTAGTGACCTGCCTGAAGTTCTTAGTATGAGTGATCGTATTGAAGTGCTATATGAAGGTAAACAAATGGGCGTCATTAATGCCCAAGGTGCAACTCAAGAACAAGTGATGAAATTAGCTACAGGAGGAAAGTAGAATGGACAAGGCAAAAACAACAAAAAAGAAATTTGATTTTACGAAATACATGGCGCTCGTGGCCTTAATAATTTTAGTAATTATTATTACAGTTTTAAACCCTCAATTTATTGCGCCAAATAACTTATTAAATTTGCTTCGTCAAGCATCGGTCAACGCTCTAATCGCCTTTGGGATGACATTTGTTATTCTTACTTCCGGTATTGATTTATCTGTCGGTTCTATTTTGGCTTTCACAGGAGCTATCAGTGCCAGCTTGATTTTAGGTGGCACACCTGCTTGGCTTGCCGCATTAATTGGCCTTGCAATCGGAGCTTTATTGGGGGCTCTCAATGGTGTATTCATCACCTGGGGCAAAGTTACCCCCTTTATTGCCACCTTGGCTACTATGACTATTTGGCGCGGTGCCACATATGTCTTCACAGGTGGCAATCCTATTACTGGCGGTAAAATGAATACCA
Source organism: Lactobacillus helsingborgensis (assembly GCF_000970855.1). GTDB lineage: Bacteria > Bacillota > Bacilli > Lactobacillales > Lactobacillaceae > Lactobacillus > Lactobacillus helsingborgensis. The sequence continues at coordinate 474,004 of NZ_KQ034047.1, read as the reverse complement.
GCTTTTTCTTCCAATTTGTAGGGCAAGGCTATTTATTTGGTATTCCATTCCCAGTAATTATTACTCTGATTGCATTTATTATTTGCTACGTTCTACTTCATAAAACTGCTTTTGGTCGTAAGACCTTCGCATTAGGCGGCAACGAAAAAGCTGCGTTTGTGGCTGGTGTTAAAACTAAGAAATTATTGATTATTATCTACACGATTTCTGGTTTATTTGCGGCTTTGGCTGGCTTTATACTAACTTCAAGATTAGGGTCAGCCCAGCCCGATGCAGGTATGTCTTATGAAATGGACGCTATTGCTTCCACTGTTATTGGTGGTGCCAGCCTGATGGGCGGTAAAGGAAGAATGGCAGGGACTCTCGTGGGTGCTTTGTTAATTGCTTCTTTAAGCAATGGTATGAATTTACTCGGGATTAATAGTTTCTATCAACAAATTGTTAAAGGTGTCGTAATTTTAATTGCGGTTATGATTGATTCCCAAACACAAAAGAACAGGGAATAAAATTATTTTTAGAGGAGAAATAATGATGAATATTAAAAATTTTTCCAAACGATTGATGAAAATTGCTACTGCAGCTTCTGTCTTGCTTTTAGCAGGGGGAATACTTGCGGGCTGTGGTTCCACAGGCTTAAGCAACAGTTCGGGTTCGTCTTCTAAAGTAGAAAAGAAGGCACCAAAAGATTTGAAAATTGGTGTGTCTATCTCAACATTGACTAACCCCGCATTTGTTAATTTAAAGAATGTTATTAGTGACTATGCTAAAAAGCATGGTTCAAAAGTCATCATCGATGACGCAAATAATGATACTTCAAAGCAAAATAACGACGTTGAAGATTTAATCACACAAAAGGTAGATGCCTTAATTATCAACCCTTGTGATTCTTCAGCTATTTCTACAGTAGTTAAAAAAGCTAATGATGCTAAAATTCCTGTAATCTGTGTTGACCGTAGTGCTGACTCCGGTAAAGTAGTTTCAACAGTTGCTTCTGACAATATTGCCGGAGGTAAAAAAGCTGCTAATTGGTTAATTGAAAAATTAGGCGAAAATGCTAAAATTGCTGAAATTCAAGGAATTCCTGGAGCTTCTGCCACACGTGAACGTGGTAAAGGTTTTGATAGTATTGGTGATAAGAAATTAAATATTGTGACTAAGCAGACCGCTCAGTTTGACCGTGCCAAGGCCCTGACCGTTACCGAAAACATTTTACAAGCTCATAGCGATATTAAAGGTATTTTTGCCCAAAACGACGAAGAAGCAGTTGGTGCAGCTCGAGCTGTTAAAGCAGCTAACAAGAAAATAACTATCATTGGTTTTGATGGTACTCTTGCCAGCTTGAATTTAATTCAAAAGGGTCAAATTACGGCTACTGTTGGTCAGCAATGGAATAAGATAGGTCAAGAATCTGTCCAAAAGGTTTACGATCACTACCAGAATAAGAAGGTTCCTAAGAACGACAAAGTAGCAGTCAAGATTATTACTAAGAATAATGTAGCTTCATTTAAGAAGCAAGTTTACAATAAATAATAAAATCAATTGTTGATAGATTATTAATAAAAACGAATAGGAACTTAAAGTTAGACTTTAAGCTCCTATTTTATTTAATATGTTGAATTTCTCTTAATAGGAATGACGTTAATAATACTATTTTGGCTAGATTTTTTTCCATTGATTAAATCTAATAATCGCCTTGCTGCAGTTTGACCAATCAATTTTGGCTGTTGATCAATTGTAGAAATTGTAGGCGTAGTATATTCGCATAGCACGTTATTATCATAGCCTATAAGTTGAAAATCAGCTGGGATTTTAAGATTACGCCGTTGAGCTTCCTTAATAATTTCCGCAGCATAGATATCATTAACTGCAATTACAGCGTCAAAACGATTGCTTTTCTTTAAGACTTCTTGCGCAGCTTTCTCAGGATCGTTTTCGGAAACCTTTTTAAGTATGTAGGGAATATTAAGCTTGTTTAGCTCGTTAACTAGTGACTCTACTCTTTCCCTTACTGTTGGCAATCTCAGCGGCCAATGCTGAATCATTACCCTAGTTGCCTGATTTTGCAATAGAGAAATACAGTCTTTGCCACCTTTGATGTTGTCTGAAACTATGCGGGCAACATTATCATCAATATTAGCGCTATCATACATTACAAGAGGTGTTGCCAAGTTTAAAGTAGCTGGCAGATCAAAAGCGGCAGTGATAATGCCGTCAATATTATTTTTTTGGAACTCGTTAATAAAATTCAAATAGTTTTTTTTATTTGAATTGGCGCTAAAAGAAATTAGCGCAGAATAGCCTTTTTTTTGGAGAATAGATTGAATGCCGTCAATAATTTGGGCATAAAAGCGGTTGTTTAGGTCGGGGATGATGATGCCAATCATCCGCGATTTTTTTTGGTATAAAGTTCGTGCTACTTGATTAGGCTGATAATTTATTTCTTTGATAACTCGTTCGACTTTTTTTCTAGTAGCAGGGCTGACGTTAGGCGAATCATTAATAATTCGAGAAACAGTAGCTACAGAAACTCCGGCTAATTTAGCCACATCTTTAATAGTAGACATGATTGATCCTTTTTTAATTACTGTAATGGGTTACATTTTTATTATAACTCATAAATTAATTTATACTATTTTAGTCATAGTTAAGTAAATTGCTATTGCCTTGTAACCGGTTACAAGATAATATAAAAATGTAAATCAACGTCAAACCTAATACTTTAGAAAGGAGTTTTAATTATGAACGTTGAAAATTTGCGGGAGAAAAATAAGGGTAACTGGAAACTCAAAGTAGGAATTTTGGGGATCTCACTTTTTTTGCAGGTTGCTGGTTCTAACCTGGCGGCGATACCTCTAATTGCCAAATCTTTTCCCCATGAATCTGTGACTTCGGTGCAGGCATTATTTACTATTCCATCATTCACAATCATGTTGTTCATCTTGTTCAGCAATGCTGTCATTAAGTGGTTTGGTAAAAGAAATACCGTAATCATAGGCATGATTGTAGCTGTAATTGGTGGTATTATTCCGTTTTTTGTTAATAATTTTACTATTATTGTGATTAGCCGTTTGCTGGTTGGAGCAGGTATAGGGCTGTTTACATCTCTTGCCGTTTCTTTAATTGGCGACTGCTTTAGCGGTGAAGAACAGAAGACTTTAATTGGTATTCAAGGAGCTATGGGGACTCTGGGTAACAGCTCGATGACCTTTGTTTCAGGCTTGCTTTTGGGAATCAAATGGCAAGCAACCTTCTTGTACTTTTTAATTGTAATTCCGTTCTTAGTTCTCTTTATGATGGGTTACACACCAAAAATAGAGCAGGAAACGACTGTTGAAGGGCAAAGTGTTGCAGCGAATAATACGCAAACAAAAAAGCACGTTAAAATACCCGGTTTAATATATATTGCCTTTTTGATGCTGTTTCTATTCTTTTCAGCTTTTATGGTTGAAGCTACAGCTTCGGCTTTAGTTATTGAACAGAATCATCTTGCCAATCAGGGTGCACTTTCTACAGAAATCGCAATCGCGGGCCTAATTGGCGCAGTGATTTCTATGGCATATTCGAAAATCTTTAAGATGTTAAAGCACTTTACCCCGGCAGTAGCAGTTGCCTGCGGTGCGGTTGGCTTTATTGTTTGCTCAAAAGCAGGCAATATGGCTATTTTCTTTATCGGTTTACTATTAATGATGATTGCCAACTTAATTATCCCTTATGTTTATGACACAATCTTGGGAGAAGTTGACGGCTCAATCAGTAATATGATTATTTCAATTGCGCAAGTCTGCAATAATTTAGGTGCATTTGCTTCTCCTTATGTTATTTCGATCTTATGCAAAATAACAGGCTTAAGTACGGCAGTTGATCAAATGAAGATTAGTGCAGGTATATTAGGCATAATAGCAGTTGTCTTTGTAATAATGGCAATTCTTAGAAGTAAAGGCAGTAATAAAGCTAGAAATGTGGCGTAGCTTAAAGAGGGGAGTTATTTAAAATGACGACAATTGAAAAATGGCACAGATATGAATTAGCCCTAGATGGACCAAAAAATGGTAATCCGTTTAGAGATGTCAACTTGACTGGAACGATCAACCATAACAATCATTTTGTCACCGTTGACGGTTTTTATGATGGCAATGGTATTTACAAGATTAGGTATATGCCGGAACAAGTGGGCGAATATACCTTGACTACAGCTTCTAATATACCTGCTCTTGATAAAAAAGAGGTTCATTTTACAGTTACAAACGCTGAAGCCAATAATCATGGACCGGTTCGGGTTGCCGGTAAAACTCATTTCGCCTATGCGGACGGCACAGGTTTTATTCCGTTTGGCACTACAGCTTATGCTTGGACTGTTCAACCAGCAAATATCCAAAAGCAGACTATTCAAACTTTGAAAGAGAATAGTTTCAATAAAATTAGAATGCTGGTTTTTCCGAAAAGCTATGACTATAACAATAATGAACCTGAAATCTATCCTTTCGCAGGTCAGCCTAATGTTAAGCGCGGAGGAACTGATTGGGTCTTTGATGGTGCCAATACTGGCTTTGATTTTACCCGTCCAGTGCCCCAGTACTTCCAAAACCTGGAGAATAATATTGACAAGCTGGATGAGCTGGGAATAGAAGCTGATCTGATTTTATTCAGCCCCTATGACCGCTGGGGCTTTGCCCGTATGGGGCTGAAGAATAACTTAGAATATGTAAAATATATAGTTGCCCGTTTGGCATCGTATAAGAATGTTTGGTGGTCGTTAGCCAATGAGTACGATTTAATGGATATGTGTGGACAAATTCCGCTAAAAGATTGGGATGTAATCGGACAGTATGTTTGTGAAAAAGATCCGTCTAACCACTTGGAATCAATCCATAACTTTTATGATCCCCCTCAGCATAAAGACACAATTAAAAATTGGTATGATCATACTAAGCCGTGGATCACGCACTTAAGTATCCAAACTGATAATTTATTCATGGTGCCTAAATGGATTGCTGAATACCAAAAGCCGGTAGTGGTTGATGAATGCCGCTATGAAGGCAATATTGAATTTGGCTGGGGTGATAATACGGCTCAAGGAATGATGGACAGCTTCTGGCGGGTCATCTTGCGTGGTGGTGGTTGTACACACGGCGAAACTTACATTGACAAGCCTAATACTGACCGACCGATCTGGTGGGCACATGGAGGTAAATTATACGGAGAAAGTCAAAAGAAAATTAATTTCTTAAATGATTTGCTCCAAGATAACGGTTTTAGCTGGGTAAAGCCTCAAGCTACATCCGGTCCCCACTGGGACTACGCGGTTGGTTCAAACCCTGAAGAAGATAAATGGTTGGTTTATTTTGGCGACAATGGGTCTGAATTTGTTATCTTGGACTTTTTACCTGAAAACAAGAAATATACTGCCAAACTAATTAACGCTTGGACAGAAACAACACAAGATTTTGCGGCTGAAATTACTAACAAAGACAAATTTCATCTTCCAAGAAAACCATACCAAGTCTTACTTTTAACTGAAAAACATTAAAGAAAATGAAGTTGAATGCATAAAATGCGACCACAATGTGATCGCATTTTTGTTTTGGCAAAAATAGCTTTAGGTTTAGAATAGAATAAAAAGAGGCTAAAATCATGGAAAATCTCAAAATCGTTCAGGGTGACATTACCAAATTAACAATCGGTGCAATTGTCAATGCCGCAAATAAGTCGCTTCTTGGCGGCTTAGGCGTTGATGGTGCAATTCACCGTGCGGCAGGACCCAAATTATTAGCTGAATGTCGTCAATTGCACGGTTGCGAGACCGGACAAGCTAAAATTACTAATGGTTATCAGTTACCGGCAAAGTATGTCATTCATACTGTGGGTCCCATTTATTCAGGTTCTAACCAAGACGATAAGTTACTAAGAAACTGCTATTTAAATTCTTTAAATTTGGCTAAAAGTCGCGGATTACACAGTATTGCTTTTCCCGCCATTTCTACGGGAGCTTATGGTTTTCCTGCATCACGGGCAGCTCACATTGCTTTTGCTGCTGTCAAAAATTGGCTGGAACAGAACGCCGACTATCAAATGAAGATTATTATGTGTGCGTTCGATTCTAAAACTGCTCAGCTTTATCGTCAAGAGCTTGCAGAATAGTCAATTTAATGTTGCTGTAAATATACTAAGAGGACCAGTTTTACTCAAAATGATGAAAACTGGTCCTCTTAATTATTAGCAAAAGTAATAAAATAATTTATTTATCCTTTTTAGTGAGCAATGGCTTTATTGGCTGTTTTTCGTTTTGCGGTACTATTTGCACGTAAACATTTACGCCTTTATTTAGTAAACGCTCGAAGCATTCGTCTTCTGCTGGGCTGGTAGAGATGTATTGGTATAGGGTGCTGCGACCATCTTTTGCTCCCATACCTCCCAAGTCAACTTCTGTAATGTCAATACCATGATCAACCATATATTCGATAGTTTCAGGAACCTTAACCAAGATAATGGTCGGGGCTTCCAGTGGTTGTGAAAAGAATGTGACGCCGTCTTCTTTATTAAATATACCAATACCAATATCTTCGGGTACTGCCTGCTCAAAAACGTTGATCATAAAGTCATTATTTGATGTTGCGTCATCCACAATAACAACGTTTTGTGCTCCGGTTTCTTTGAGCCACTTGGTCATGACTTGACCATGAATTAAACGGTCATCAATTCTAGTTAAGACTAAGTTTTGCATGATGTGTTCCTCCTAATTTACTATTTTGAATACCCCAGTTTTCATTATTTAAACAGATATTGAGCAAATCACTAATCGAACTTTTTGCTGTTCTACTAGTAACAATGCTTAAAAGCATAGGCACATTAACCCCAGTAACTAGTTCTAAATTATATTTTTGTTTTAAATACATTGCTGTATTAAAAGGCGTACCACCCTTTAAATCTACCAGTACTAATGTAGGTTGGTCATTTTGCGATTTTAGTACTTGTTCAAAATTATCCCTATAATTATCAGGATCTTGACCGGGTTTAAAAGAAATTGTTTCCAAGTAGTCTGTTTTTCCGGCAATCATTTCCACGGTTTGTTTCAACCCTAAACAAAATTGACCGTGACTAGCTAAAATAATTTGTATCAAATTAATTCTCCTTTAAATAGTTGCCAAGATGCCCAAGTAAGAACATAAAATACCTATTACAAAAATGCCGACAACAATAATACTTGCGTTAACTTTCTTTCTTAAAAGCCACCATACTAACAGAGTAATTAATAGTGGAATTAAACTGGGTGCTAACTGATTAAATAAAGACTGCACCTTAATTACGCTTTGACCTACATGCCAAATTAATGGTGTTTTAATAGTTACCCTCGTGGCTGCCATAGTGCCGACAACCATTAAGCCTACAATTGAGAACGCATTTGTGACTTTATCAAGCAAGCCACTCTTTAGAATGGATACAACTGAAGCCTTACCTTTTTTATAACCATACATAAACATCAAATAACCAATAGAATAGATAATCAATTCGAATACGACAGTGAACATAATTGGACCAAAGTAATTACGCTCTAATGCCATAGTGGCTCCAATACTTGCCAAAATTGGGAAGATTATACCCTGCTGTACTGTGTCACCAATACCTGCTGCGGGTCCCATTAATCCTGTACGAACACCGTTAATATCCTCAGCGCTCACATTCGCACCGTTTGCACGTGCTTCTTCCATCGAAAGTGCAATACCGTGAATAACAGGTCCAACCATGTGTGGTTCAGTGTTAAAGAATACCATGTACTTTTTAAGTTCGTCTGCCTGTTTGTTTTGTGGATATAATTTTCGGATAGGGTAGATCATCATGTTGGTTAAGCCCAAAGCCTGCAGCCTTTCATAGTTATAGCAGGCCTCGTCTGATTGCTCCCATAGCCAAGTTTTAACTAAGTCGCTATGGGTCAATTTAATTTTATAGTTTAATGGGGAAATGTCTTGAGCAATACTAGTACTATCAGCTGTAGCAGGAGTTACAGTTTGTGGTGCTCCTGTTCTATTTTGCAAAGTTAGTCTATTAACCTTTTTCTTTGCTGGTGCGGCATTAGCAGCGGTAGTTCTGAACTTTTCATTGATGTAAAGTAGGTAGGCTAATAAACCTGCGAAAATAGCAACAGCCATAATTTGCAGTTTAAGATAAGCGGTCAGGAAGAAACCAATAAAGAAGTATGGTACTAGTGATTTCTTACCTAAGTAATTAAGTAACATTGCGATACCTAGAGCAGGCATGATGGCACCAACGACTTCAAGTGCAGTGGTTAAGCTCTTAGGAATCATGCGTAACATGCTTTGTGCCCAACCTTTGCCAAAATATACTAGACAAAAGGCAGGAATACCGTAGACAATCAGTGACACAATGAATGAAGGTACATAATTTAAGAACCTGATAGCTTTAACATTGCCCTTAGCCAATTCGGCATCAGCTCTGTGAACCCAAAATGAGTTAACGCTTTGGTAAATTTCTACCATTAAAAGTCCGATTAATGAGAAAGGTACAGCAAAGGTAACTGCTAATTTAGGATTTGCTCCGGAAAGGATGGTTAATGCGGTACCGAAAATACCGGCAACCATAGTGTTACTCGGCATTACACCACCAGTATTGATCCAGCCCAGATAAACCAGCTGGATAGTGGCACCAGATAGCATTCCCAGCATTGGATTACCCATAAAAATACCTACTAAAAGGCCGGTGGTTAATGGATAAGTTAAACATCTTGTTATCGGAGCAAAAAACCACCATTGGGAAATAATAGCGAGTAAAGCTACTAACAACGCAGATAAAAACATTTTAACGCCTCAACTTTCTTATTTTCAGTAGCTTATAAAATGGAGAATCCCAGCGCTTTAACATCCTTGTTAAAGTCTTGGACTGTCTGTAAGGAACGCTCTTTAGGAGAGGTTCCAATTAGTGGGAATTTGGCAATAACGGGTGCGGTGCAGGTAATAATGTCACAGCCGCATTCTTCAGCTTGAAAAATATTAAACACTTCGCGGCAGCTTGCCCACAACAGCCAGCCATTACCATTTTCATGACAAAGTTTTGCCGCTTCTTTCATTAACGGCATTGGGTCAATGCCAGTATCTGCCAAACGACCGGCAAAAATTGAGAGAATATTCTGCGAACCAGGTTTTAATGCCGCTAATACATCCTTGGTTTGCTCTAATGTAAACATTGCAGTAACGTTTAACTTGATTCCTTCCGCGGATAATTTTTTAATTAAAGGTACAGAAGATTCACCTTTGGTATTGGTAATTGGTATTTTTACAAAAACGTTCTCGCCTAAAGCTGAAATTTTTCGAGCTTCCTTGGCCATTGTGTCAAAATCATCGCTGAAAACCTCAAATGAAATTGGCAGACCAGTTACTTTTGCTAATACTTCTTTAGCAAAACTAAGATAGTCGGTGACGCCTGCTTTTTTCATTAATGAGGGGTTGGTAGTAAAACCTTTAACTACACCACTTTCTTTGGCCTTGACCATATCACTGATTACAGCGCCGTCAGCATAAATTTGCACATTTAAATCATTAATTTTCATGCTTTTTCTCCTCCTGCTGTTATAGCAAAAATGCGGTAACGTTTGCGCAAACAGTAAAAATTATAGGCCTAAGTTAAAGGCCTTAAAGTTAATTAATGCAAGCGTTTCCGCTAACTACATTTTTATTGTATAATGTTGTTGACAAGATGTAAAGTAAAATTAGAAAAATAAAAATAGAATTTAAATTAGGATAAATTGCAGAATGGCAGTAAAATCAATTAAAGATATTGCTCGTTTAAGTGGCTTTTCAGTTTCAACAGTTTCGCGAGTGTTAAATAATACGGGTAGGTTTTCCGATCAAACCAGGGATAAAATTTTAAAAATAGCTAAGGAAAATCACTATTCACAGAATATAATTGCTAAAGGGATGCGTAAGGGCAGCCTTGCAATAATTGGTATTCTGGTACCCGATATTACTAACGCTTATTATGCTGCTATAGTTAAAAAATGTGAGCAATATTTTTTTGAAAAAGATTATTTAACTATTGTGTGCAATACAGAAAGAAATGCGGAAATAGAAGAAAAATATATCGCGAAGTTAAGTAATCATATAGTTGATGGTTTGGTGGTTATTTCTACTCAAAGAGCAATAAGCAAAAACCGGGCAGATTTACCTACGGTATTTATAGATCGGTCACCAAAACTAAGTAACAACACAATTACAGCTTCTTCTGACAATTACGCGGGTGCAGTGATAGCCGCTAACCATTTGGTTGATAGAGGTTGTTATCCTATTATGCTTACAAACAAAAATAATGAATTTTCCAGCAATAAGAGCCGTATTCTGGGTTTCACGCAAACGGTCAAAAGTCGCGGCATAAATAAACCAATAATTATTAATTCTAAAACTAATTCAGACGAGATTTATCTAGTCAAAGATAAAATATTTAAGCAGATAAAAAAGCTACTTAAAGAACATCAAAAACTGGGTATTTTTGCCATCAATGATAATGTGGCAAGTTATATTTATCAGGCCGCAATAGGTGAGGGGATTAGAGTACCGGAACAATTGAGTATAGTTGGTTTTGACGATACCCCAGTGGCCAGCAAGCTGCAATTAACCACAATTAGACAGAATACTTCAGAGATTGCCCGGGTTTCATCTACCAATTTATTAAAAATACTGAAAAGAGAAGATATTTTAGAACATAAATTTACTATTCCGGTTTCATTAGTGAAAAGAAAAACGACCTAGTATAAATGTAACTAAAAGGTTCCCAGAAAATATTTTCTGAGAACCTTTTGCTAATTATTGAAAACAATTTTTAAGGCGTTGTTTATGATACATAATGATATTAATACTTTTTTTGAGTATTAATTTTATTTTGATACTTGAGAAAATTGTCGTAATGTTCTTGGGTGATTTTACCATTTTTAAGTGCTTCTTTGACAGCTCACTTACAATATTTATTAATCTAATATTAATTTATACGTCCAATTGTTTAATACATGTTTTAATAATAGCACTGCAGTAAACATTTGCAATTAAACTATTTATGCTAAATAAAATTGAATAAAAATGAAAAATATCATATTATTAATTGAAAACATTAATAAAAAATAAGTTTTAGGAGGAATATGCCCTTATTCAAATATTTTAAAAGAGCTAAGTGGCAATTTAGTATAGTAATTGCCCTAACTGTTATTAATTCAGGGTTTTCAACACTTGCAGGAATTGCCAGTGCAAATGCCCTAACTCAGGTCACCAAACTGCATGCCCAACTGTTTTTTATTTGGGTCACAATTATGGCTGCTGCCTATGTCATGTACGCGATCTTTACCTATTTAATTTCGGTCAATCAAACAAAATTGAAGCAGCAAATTGATCTGCTGATTCGACAGGATGTGGCACAAAAGTTGTCACAGTCGGATTATCAGTCTTTTCATCAGCAAACCACTGCTACCTACGCCTCATGGCTAACCAATGATATTAATACGATCAATGAATTTGGTGTCAACGATTTGATGATGATTGTACAACAAATTAGCGAAATCTTGTTGGGAGCAGTCACTTTAGCGTATTTTCAGGTCAGTTTACTTGCTACTGTTGTTATCTTAACCACAATTATGGCGGTAGTGCCTAATTTGTTTTCAAAATGGTTATCTAAACGTTCGCTTGAACTCTCCCATGCGCAAGAACGGTTGGTTAATAAAATTAATGATGTCCTGAATGGCTTCAATACCTTATTTTTGGTAAATTTACCCCAAGTAATTGTTAAAAGAATTAATCAAGGATCTGCAGATGTCCAAAAAAATGCTGTTGATTACGTTAAGGCGGCGGGCTTTACTCAAGCCTTTACCAATTGCATTGCCTATTTAAGTCAAGTGATTGTTTTAGCTCAAAGCGGTTATTTAATTTTGCGGCATCTTACTCCAGTGGGAACTATAAGCGGCGCGCAATATTTTGCCGGTACAATTTTTGCTGAACTGAGTGGCATCAGCTTTAATTGGCAGGAATTTAAATCACTTAAACCAATTATGGATAAGCTGGCAAATATTAAAACGACCACGCAGCCTGATCAGAAACAAGAAATTTCTGCTAAACAAATTCAAATTGAGAACCTTTCGTATACTTATAAGGAAAAGAGGCAACCAATTTTAGATAACCTGAATTTGACTATTGCAGAAGGGAAAAAATACCTCTTGCTCGGTGATTCAGCTGCAGGTAAATCAACGCTGCTTAATATTATTAGAGGCCTGTTAAAAAATTATACCGGTACGATCAAATTGGGTGGCATAGACTATGCTAAAATTTCTGATACTCAGCTGCATCAAATAATTTCTTATGTCGAACAAACACCATATATTTTTACGGCTAGTTTAAAGTGGAATTTAACTTTGGGGCAAAAGGTTGCTCCTGCAAAGCTAAAACAGGTCATTACGGCGTGTGGCATTGAGCAAATAATTGCTCATTTACCCGCTGGTATCAACACGATACTGGCAAACCAAGGGACTAATCTATCTGGTGGGCAGAAGCAGAGGATTGCGCTTGCACGAGCGCTTTTGCGTGATACGCCCGTATATCTTTTTGATGAGGCGACCTCGTCATTAGACAAGGTGGCCAGCATTTCGTTGGAAAAACTGATTTTAACGCAGAAGAATAAAACCATTGTTTTAGTAACACACCATTTACAAAAAGAGACAGCCGACTTATTCGACGAAAATATTGTATTGAATAAATAAAAAAAGTCGTATTTGAGTTTAAATTCAAATACGGCTTTTATTTGTTTGTGTCATGAACTACATCATTAGCAAATAATTTTAATACCTAATAGCTGGTATTATTTTACAAGGTGTAGAACTTTGCGGTGTAATTTTTTTGGCTTAATTAAAAACCTAAGTCTGCAATTAATTGCATTGCCTCTTTATCATCACCAAGCTGCATGAGGGCGTCTTTTAGGCATAACATTGGCTTACCGTCACGGTCGGGCGTTGTTTGTGCATGAGCCAAAGAACTGAGAATGGCTTCGTGAACAATATCTACCGTAATTCTGAAGTAGCGGTCAATTTTGTCATCAGTAATTGCCTGGATTGTACTCAACTCGTGTTCAGGGAAATGACTTACCCGGTTAGCAGTAGAGAAAGCTAGAGTAATCTCGCCACTACCGTTGCCGCTAAATGAGCCACTGCGAGTGATGCCGATACCGGAGCGTTTGGCAATGCGTTTTAATTGTCTCGAGTTAAACGGGATATCGGTAGCAATTATTGTGATGATACTGCCTTTTTCCTTAGTGTCCTTGTTATCCACAAATTTTTTACCAATAGCATGACCATAAATGTTCAAATCAGCACTAAGACCAAAATTAGACATGACTAGTGCGCCCATTGTAAAGGTCTTACCGTCAATTTCTACTTGTCTTGAAGCAGAACCAATGCCGCCCTTAAGTTCGTAGCAGCGCATGCCCGTTCCACCGCCAACTCCGCCTTCAGCAAAATCTGTACTAGCAGCTGCAAAAGCATCATTCACATCGTCTTCAGTGACACCTAAATCGCGAATGTGGTTAATCGAACTGTCATTGCACTCCATGATGATCGGATTGACACTACCAGTGGAAAGACCAATTTCTGGATTTTCAGCCAGCATTCTTTTGACTAAAGCCATTGATGCGGTACCCACGCTGAGAGTATTGGTTAAAACCAGTGGTGTTTCAATTGTGCCCAGTTCGTTAACCTGAACAAGTCCTGTGCTTTTGCCAAAGCCGTTGATAACGTGTGCAGCGGCTGGCATTTTTTCCCGGAAGATATTATCTGGACAGGGGTTGACCACAGTAACACCGGTTCTGAGTCTATCAGTAACAACTGTTTTATGCCCGACAGTAACGCCGGCAACATCTGTAATTAAATTTTTTGGTCCTGGCTTAGTATCGCTAAGCGCAAATAAAAGTGGCTTATTAAGTCCCATTTTTACTCCTTTTGCTTAAAAAATATTCTTCTTTAATTAAAACGGTTCAGTTATTTTTATGCAAGACAAAAAATTCCAGCGTAAATTGACGGAACTTTTTCATACTATTGTAATTAATCTTTTTTCTTTTTGCTAAAACAGTTGCTAAATAGACTGCCAATTACTGCCATGAAGCCCAATAAAAGCATTGTTATCTGGGAATGCTTATTAGTACCGGTTTGTGGCAATTTTTCATGGCGACCATTGTCAGTGAACAGCACTGACTTGGTGGAGTCAGGTTCACTTTCAGCTGGTTTAAAAATGGTATAGTTCTCAGTAATACCGTTTGAAGTAGAGTTATTTTTATTTTGATGAGGATTTTTAGCCTTGCTTTGAGTTTGACTAGCCGAGTTGGTCGAACTATTTTGACCGCTATGCTCAGGGCTGGTATTAGCTTGAGGTTCATCTTTAACATAGATATAGGTTACGCTTTGCGGTGCAGTGCCAAAAAAGCTGGTGGCATTTTTAGGCCTAACTTTTAAGGTATAACCCGGTATCGCCTTAGCACCAGTGGTGTAACCATCACCCACATTACCCTGTATTATCGTTTCAGGTGCAATTTGATTGCCGTTTTCATCTTGATAAGAGACGGTAACATCTGCAGCTTTAATTGGTGTGGTGGTAGAGGTAGATTCGGGGTCAACAGAATAAATAAACTTGACATTTTTCTGTTGATCAGTGAAAACCCCAGTGGCATTATCTGGGACTTCCTTTACGATATATCCCGGAATTGTCTTCGCCGTCACCTTATAATCATCGCCAATTTTGCCCTTCAAACTAATATCAGGTGTAAGTGATCTTTTATTAGTATCCAAGTAAGAAACAGTAATAGGACTACCTGGTCGAATATAAGTGTCGCCAAGAATGTCGTCAGCATGGGCAATTAAGTCTTCAGACAGATATTTATTGTTTGCCTGTGGTGCATCTTCTTTTCCATTGCCGATATTGACCCAAGTTCCTGAAGTGTTAAGATGTGTATCATTAATATATGTATTTTTACCTAGTTTAAGGGTGTTTAATTTAGCAAGTCCGTCTAACATATAACCTTTATCAATATTAGGATCTATGACAAAACTCCTGAGATTAAGTTCTTTTAAGCTACTACAATTATTAAACATTCCATTCATATCAATTACGTTAGAAGTGTCAAATGAAGATAAATCCAACTTGGTTAAGCTGGAGCAATCTTTAAAAGTCCAAATCATTTTTTTAACTTGGCTAGTATTAAACTTACTGAGATCTAAAGCAGTTAAACTTGAACACCCACTGAACATGCGACTTATATCGTCCACCTTGGCTATTGTGAAATTAGGTGGAAATTTAATGCTCTGCAAATTTTCACAATCCTGAAACATGCTCTCTGCGTGGCTAGTATTAGCAGTATCAAAATTTGATAAGTCTAGACTAGTTAATTTACTACAGCCCGCAAACATAAAAGACATGTTAGTAACTTTGGTGGTCTGCAAATCACCAATGCCTTCTATGCTGGTTAAATTTTCACAATTTGCAAACATGTACCTCATGTCTATGGTGGCAGAAGTATCAAGGTTTTCTAAACCAGTGATTTTAGTTAGATTAGTTAGCCCTCTGAACATTTCAGAAGCCGAGTTAACTTTTAATGAACCGGCAAATCGAACTTCTTGCACATCGTCACTATTAATGCCGTTAATGTGAGCTAAAGACCCCGGTTGATCCATACTGCCACTTGGGATGGTAATTACATGATTATTGTAGCTAACATCAAGATTGCCCCACTTGAAATTAGTAGCACTTTGAGTATGCAGTTCTGAATCTTTAGGTGGCAAGTTTTTTGGAGAAATAACTTCCTGCTTGGTATCGGTTTTAGCGTTAACATGATTAACTTTGTTATTGTTTTGACCTGTTGTGGTTGGAGATTTTGTTACAAAAGTCGATGAAGGCACTATTTCGTCTGCTTTAGTTGTTTGGGGGGATATAGCTAATAAACTTAAGGCTGCAGCAGCAACACTAAAGTATATTATTGAAGCTTCTGTTTGATTAGAATCTTTTTTCTTACTCATATTACTATTCTTTCTTAAATGATAAAATAAACATATACATGATTAACATTTAGCTTATACCTTGTTTAACTTATTATACAATTCATTTTACTTAATAGCACCATCTATACATTTCAACTTGTTTTAAAAGAATAAATAATTAACCTTAGCTAAGAGGTAATTTTTGATTTTTAAATTCAATTTGGTTATTTGCTGGAAGATATGGCACTAGATAGTAATATAGACACACTATTTTAAAGTAATTTATTAATTTTTGAGCATAGAAAAAGAACTCAATTAGCATTTTTAACTGCTAGTTGAGTTCTTTTCATTTATAGAGTAAATCTCTTAATCTTTAAAAGTTAGCTTTCTTGACAAATTGATTCTTGCCTACGATGTAATATAACTTATTGTGCATCTTAACAGCACCACCGTAAGTTCTAACTGACTTGTTCTTCTTCAGAACATCACGACCATAACGTTTAACTTTGTTATTGGCTTTCTTAGTGTAAATAAAGGCATTGTGCTTTAATTTACGGTTGATACCAGTAACATTATTAGCCTTAACGAAACGGTTCTTGCCTAAATCATAAAACTTCTTGCCGTTAATGGTCTTAGTGCCATAAGTAGTAATAGTTTTACCAACGAAGTATTCAGCTTTTACACGCTTGCCTTTTTGGTTAAAGATATAAGCGTTGTGGGTAACTACTCTCTTGACACCTTTCTTGGCCTTTTTAGCTGGCTTCTTGTTGTCAGTAGCAGGCTTGTTAGTTTCTGGCTTGTTAGTATCCGTCTTATTAGTGTCTTGCTTATCAGTCGTAGTATTTGTGTTGGTATTACCTGTGTTAGTAGTATTACTTGGAGTAGTCGGTGTGCTTGGTGTAGTTGGAGTACTTGGAGTTGAAGGTGTGCTTGCAGGAGTTGAAGTGAAGTCACCAGCATCTTTCTTACCATCAAATTGACTTGCAAATTCATCAGAAGTTAAGTTCTTACCGTTCAGGTTCCATGTACCCTTTGTGTTAAGACCAGAACTTTTAATAATATTGTCTTTACCAAGTTTTAGAGAGGTTAAGCTATCCAGTCCCTTTAACATATCAGTTTCAGCGGGCTCATTATAAAGTGTTTTTCCGTTTTCATCTTTTACTGGTACTGATTCCTTTGGAGTTTTGAAACTACTGATGTCCAAAGATGTTAAAGCGCTCTGGTTAGTAAACATATTGCCCATCCGTTCTACCTTGGCAGTATCAAACTTATTCAAACCTTTAATTTCAGTCAATTTCGGAGCAGCGTCTTTACTTGGTTTATCGTCCTCATTAGATGCATCAACCTGAGCAAACATGTATGACATATCAGTCACTTTTTCAGTATTAAAGTGTGATACATCTAATGAAGTTAAACTAGAGTCATCCATGAACATGCCCATCATATCAGTTACGTTAGAAGTGTCAAAGTTTGACAGGTCCAATGAAGTTAATTTAGGATCATTGGCAAACATTTGTTTCATGTTAGTGACATTTTCTGTCTTAAGTTTGTTTAATCCCACAATTTCCTTCAAGTTTGGTAAATTAGCAAATAAGGAACTAGCATCGCCCTTAAAAGTAACGGAATTTTCAATTACAATGGTTTCAATTTCATCTGTATCAACACCATCAATATTCCAAGCTATTTGAGCAGGATTGATAGGGTTTGTGTCACTTGTATAATTACTATTGTCAATTGTATCAGCTTCAATAGTTAAAGTCTTAGTCTTTTCGTCGTAACTGCAATTGTCTCTAGTCCATTTTGAATCATCTTTGGCAGTATGATCCTCTATATCTTTTTTATTGCCCTTATCATTATTTGTTGTTGACTTAGTTTCAGCTGGCTTAACAGGTTGCTCTTTCTGTGCTTCGGCAGCCTTAGCTGCAACAGGATTAACTGCAATTACGCTTAACGCAGCAACTGCCATACTAGAGAATAGTACCTTTTTACCTTTATGATAAAAATTGTTATGCTTACTCATATTTTTCCTCCATTTATACCATCTAAATTTCATTATACCATTATTAAGTATATACATATATCCTGTCTAATTCAATACTGTGATTGGTATTTTCATATAGATTTAATACTTTTGCATATTACTAGTAAACAAAATTTTGCCAATTATTCATAAAATAAGCTTATTCAAATAAAAAATGGACTTAATTAAGAATAGGCTAATTTTATTTATGCCAAAATCAAGCATTAACTGAAATAATAAATAAGGCCAAAAAACAAGTTAAAAATACTAGAATAATGCTGTTTAACTCGGCTAATTCCATTATTAATAGCCCTTAATATTTTACTTATGGTTAGCGTTTCCAGGTTTAACGTTGTTTTAATTGTGAAAAAATTTTACTTTGGCAGTTGAATAATAGGGAGACTATTCGAATAAAAAATACTCCGCAAAAGCTAATCGCATCTTACGGAGTACTTTTTAATTGGTATTAAATTTAGTTAGATTAAACCAGCACCTACTGTACTGATGATATTTGCTACAAAGCAGTAAATTTAGCTTGTTCATTTAGAGCCGGTTAGGGAATAGTTTAATTTTTGAGTGGAGAAAAAGAACACAACTAGTACTGGCTAGGTTCTTTTATTGATGGGAAAAGTGTTTTTAATTGTTAAAAATTAGCTTTCTTAACAAATTGGTTCTTACCTACAATGTAATACAACTTATTGTGTATTTTAATAGTACCACCATAAGTTTTAACTTTTTTGTTCTTCTTTAGAACAATACGACCATAACGTTTGACTTTCTTATTAGCTTTCTTAGTGTAAATAAAGGCATTATGTCTTAATCTACGATTGATGCCAGTAATATTGTTAGCCTTAACAAATTGGTTCTTGCCTAAGTCATAGAACTTCTTACCTTTAATGAACTTAGTACCATAGGTAGTAATGGTATTGCCAATAAAGTATTCGCCTTCTAGACGTTGACCCTTTTCATTAAAGATGTAAGCATTGTGGGCAACTATTCTCTTAACACCATTCTTCGTTGGAGTTTTTTCGGTATTATTGTCAGTTGAAGTGTTAGATGAATTACTATTTTGTCCAGTGCTGGTTACGCCAGAATTATTTGAACTTCCATTATTGACACTACCAGGATTGTTCGTATTGTTACCAGCATTGGAACCAGATGAACTGTTACTGCCAGGATTAGAACCAGAAGAACTGCCGCTGGAACTGTTACTGCTTGGGGTAGAACCAGAGGAATTGCCGCTGGAACTGCTGCTGCCAGGATTAGAACCAGAGGAATTGCCGCTGGAACTGTTACTGCCAGGATTAGAACCAGAGGAACTGCCGTTGGAATTATTACTGCCAGGATTAGAACCAGAGGAACTGCCGCTGGAGCTGTTACTGCCAGAGTTAGAACCAGAAGAACTGCCGCTAGAACTATTACTATCTGAACCTGTTCCATTAGAACTATTACCCTTACCAGCATTACTCTTTTCATATCCAAAGGTAATAGTTTGAGGATCATTAGTAAACTTTAGTTTACTCAACGCATCTTCATATTTATCTGTGGCGTATTTGTTGCCATTAATTTCAACGTAAGCAAGTTTGTAGGTAGGCAACTTTCTGGCTGTGATTGGGATAACCACGTCTTTACCAGCGGTACCGAATTGATAATCGTTTGGCGAAAGTTTGGCGGTTTTATCGTCCTCAAATTGATAATTAATGGTAATACTGCAAGGATTTGGAATTTTATTGATATTAACATACACATCATAATCCTTACTGCCATCATAATTTTTCATTAAATCAGCACCAGTCCAAGAATGAACTCTAGGCTGAAGACCACCGTTGTCTTTATTTACTCCCATGTTAACCCAGAAATCTTCTTCTTTGCCATCATGATTGTTGCCTAAACCACCGTCCCAATAATTTTTGACTATATTCAAATCATTTCTTCTGCCTAGTATAAGCACTTCAAGAGATGGAAGATCACTAAGCATATCACCAATAGTTGATGCTGAAATTTGCATATCAAAACTACTAAGGTCAAGTTTTGCTAGTTTATCACAGCCTTGAAACATGTCAGTATAGTCAGAAACTGTTCTGGTATTAAAGTTGTATAGGTCCAAACTGATTAAATTTGAACATTGCCAGAACATTTTTAACATATCAGTAACAGCTGCCGTGTTGAAATTAGTGACATCTAAACTTGGTAAAGATTCACAATAAGCAAACATATTCGTCATATCTTTTACTTTGGCAGTATTAAAATGACTAACATCTATTGCAGTTAATTTAATACATTCATCAAACATGTAACTCATATCACGTACGTTTGAAGTATCAAAATGACTGACATCAACACTAGTTAATGAATGACAATCTTCAAACATGTGATTCATGTCAATAACGTTAGAGGTATTGAAAAGTGAAGGATTTAGGTTTATACTTGCTAAATTTTTATTGTTATTAAACATCCAGCTCATATCACGGACATTTTTAGTATCAAAATTGCTTAAGTCTAAAGTAGTTAAGTTACCACAGCCACTAAACATTCTTTCCATACCAGCACGAGATAGTTCTTCAGAAACATTTCCGACATTTGCAGTATCAAATTTAGACAAATCAAGTGAAGTTACTTGTGAGCAGCCATCAAACATTTCTGTCATGTCTGTGACTTTGCTAGTATCGAATCTGGATATTAATTTGTTTATACTATCAGTAGTAATTACGATATCGCCAGAAAACATGTCACTCATGTTAGTAACATTTGCGGTAGTAAAGTTATCAGAGGCAGTAATCTTTGTCAATTTGCTACAACCTCCGAACATATTCGCCATATTAGTTACTTTAGCAGTATTAAACTTTGATAAGTCTAACTCAGTTATGTACTCACAACCGCTAAACATTCCCTTCATATTTTGAACATTGTCGGTAACAAAGGTAGTCGGCAGATTTAATTTAAGCAAATTAACACAAGCACCAAACATATATGACATATCTGTCACTTTTGACGTATCAAAGCTTGATACGTCTAATGTAAGAAAACTTTGACAATTATAAAACATATATGCCATGTTTTCAACATTAGAAGTATTGAATTTGGTTACGTCAATTGACCAAACTTGATTACAGTTATCAAACATGTATGACATGTCTGTTACTTTATCCGTGTTAAAAGTAGCTGGGAATGCAAAACTATGAAGTCCCACACAGCTTTCAAACATATGCGCCATGTTTGTAACATTTGAGGTATCAAAGTGGGATAAATCTAACTTAGTTAAAGACTCGTCACTAGCGAACATGTATGACATGTCTGTCACTTTATCTGTTTTAAAAGTAGTTGAACTAGATAAATCGATATTTTTTAGTTTTTTATCTTTACTAAACATGTTTTCCATGCTGGTAACTTCAGAAGTATCAAGGTTATCTAGACCTTTGATAGTTTCTAAATTCTCAAGGCTAGTAAACAGATCCGCTGCAGAGCCAATAATTTTGAGTTTGCCAGTGATATCAATTTCTTTAATATCAGCAGCTAACGTTTGATTTTGACTATTTAGGTTGTAGTACAAGCTGATAGTATGATTATCACTGTTATCAATTGTACCACCACTAATTTTTAATATATCACCTTCATCGTCGAAACTGATGTCTAATCCTTGCCATTTACTTGGAAAGCTTGCCCTAGTGGCTTTAGCAGGGTCAAATTGTGTAGAGCCCGTTTCTTGCTTATCAGCTTTTGCATTGTCTGTAGTGCTTGGATCGCTGGTATTGCCTGCAGCTGCATTTTGATTACTGCCACTTGCTGGATTGCTGCTTGCTGTTCCTGCATTATTTTCACTGCCAATGTGGTCATCTTCAGTAGCTGTTTCGCCTTCCGTTTCTGAATCAGTTTCATTTTGGTAGGTCAATTTAGTCTTGACTGCTCTTCTTGCAGCCTTCTTGGTGGCACGGTTGCCATTTTGATTAGCTGCCTTCACCGTTTGGGGTTTGGCATTAATTAAGCCTAAAGCAGCTGCGGCTATGCCGCCGAGCAATATTTTTTCTCCTTGCTTGTTAGCATTCTTATGTGTATTCATATAATTCCTCTTCTAAACTGCATATTAATATAAGTTTAGTATATGGCTGACCCTATTAAAAGTCAAACTAAGCTAAGCTAGACAGAAAAACGTCCTATATTTAATAATATAGAACGTTTTTTGTTAGAATTTATTTAGTCTTTCTTGCGGTTAAGCCAAGCAGCACCTAAGGCGGTTGCCAAGGCTAAGCTGCCTAAGGCCAGCATGGCGAGGTTGTTGCGTTTCTCAGTGCCAGTTTGCGGCAGGGTGGTGTTACCTTGTGTAACTTTTTGCGGGTCATTAGCGGTGTTATTCAGCTTGCCGCTTGTCGCTGCCAATTTAGTTTGGCGCTTAGCTTGATGCCTTTCTCTAAGTCCTTTATTAGCAGTCTGGTGACGCTTAACTGCTTTTGAATTATTCTGCTTATCCATCCGGTGTTTTTTATGTGACTTCTTAGTAGATTTCTTTTTTGGCTTATTATTGGTCGGAATTGGGGTAGGCGTATTATTGTTAATCACATTGCTGCCACTACTATTGTTTGATCCTGAACCATTGGAACTATTGGAGCCATTGGAAATACCAGAGCTGCCAGAAGGCATAGAACTAGTACTACTGGAGTTAGAGTTTGAGGCGCTACTGCTAGTGCTGCCATTCCCAGGTGTGGAAGTAGAGGAGCTGCTGCTAGAACTTCCACTGTCAGAAGTAGATCCAGAAGCACTGCTACTAGAATTTCCACTGTCAGAAGTGGAACCAGAAGTACTGCTGCTAGAACTTCCACTGTCAGGAGTAGATCCAGAACTACTACTACTTGAGCTTTCACTACCAGAACCACCAGTAGTTTTCTTATATATAAGATTAACGGTTTGAGGCTTGCTTGTGAACAGAAAGCTATTTATATCCGTTCCCGATCCATTGAATTCTGCGTGGTCAAATTTATATCCCTTAATTTCTTTGGGATTAAAAGCAGTGAATGAGCCGTCGTTGACAAGTTTAGTATCTATGTCACCATATTGCTGTTCTGCATCAGCAATATCTTTATTGTCATTTTGATAGTGAACTGTAATTGGTCCTCCAAGATCAGCAAAACATACATAAGTATCATGTTGAGTCGAAGGATTAAATTCATCTAAGAATGCCTCTGGATAATACCACTTGCATGTACCTTTTTTAGGGGAACCTTTTCCTAGTCCCATGTTTACCCAAGTACCTTGAACATTAAGATTAGAATTTGAAATATTGCACTTAGGTCCCAAAACTAATTTTCGTAGATTAGAGTCATTTTCAAACATTGAAGTAGCGGACTTAGCAGATGGCATATTAAAGTTTTCGATATTTAGTTCTTCAAGATTGGTACAATTCTCAAACATAGAACCTAATCCCAAAAAATCATCTATCTCATCGGTATTGAAATTTTGTAGGTTTAAGCTTTTTAGACTGGTACACCCGCTAAACATATTTAACATATTAGTTACTTGAGAAGTATCAAAATATGACAAATCTAAAGTTTTTAGAGCAGTACAGTTCCAAAACATGCCTCCCATATTGGTTACTTTACTTGTATTAAAACTTTTAGGAAGTGATAGTGAGGTTAGTGATGAACAGCCTTCAAACATATTGTCCATCCGTGTTACTTTATCTGTTTTTAAGTTTTCTAATCCCTTAAAAGTTTGTAAACTAGGAAGGCCCGAAAATAGGTTTTGAGCATACCCTTCGATTTCTATGTTTCCTACTATATTTATTTCTTTGATTTTTGATGTGTCTACAAAAGATATATTGTTCTTGATGCCAATATTGGTAGATAAACTATCACCTTTAACGGTATAAGTATTTTTAGGATTACCTATTTTTAATTTACCAGAATCAGTATAGAAGATAACAGGCACACCTTCCCAAGTACTTGAAACAGAAGGACCAGAATCACTAGGGTCAGAGCCATTGGAGGTGTCTGAACCGTTAGAAGTATCAGAGCCGTTGGAAGAGTCTGAGCCATTAGAGGTATCAGAGCCGTTGGAAGAGTCTGAACCATTAGAAGTATTAGAGCCATTAGAAGAGTCTGAACCATTGGAAGTGTCAGAATTATTAGCTTTTTTAGTATAGAAGAAAGTAATAGTCTGGTCATTAGGGGTAAATTTCACAGCGTTATAGTTAACCGTACTATTATTCATCTTAGCTAAATTATCAAAATCATACTCGTTTCCTGAACTATCAGTAAACTTTTCTTGTGGTTTAAAGGCAGTATAGGGATCGTTGTTTACGAGAAAGTCATCAATATTACCAAATTGAATATCATCGTCAACACCAGGAATTTTGTTGCCATCTTCGTCACGGTATTGAACAGTAATTCCTTTACCGAGGTTCCTAAAGTTAATATAAGTGTCTTGGTAAAGATCTTCGTTAAAGACACTATTATCATACTTCTGGGCAAGGTCAGCAGAACTTAGTTGGATTGAACCTTTTTGGGGGGCTGGCCAAGTCCCTTGAGGAATACCCATGTTTACCCATATCCCTTCAGTATTAAAATCGGACTGTTTTATATGGGTATAGCGGCCTAATACTATTACTTTTAGTTTAGGAAGATCTTTAAGCATAGAGTAGCAAGTACCTCTAATAAAGTGTTCTCCATGATCAACTTGATCAATTGTAGTAAGGTTAAGTAAATTTAAATATTCAAGATTATCGCAACCCTCAAACATATGACTTGCGTCACCAGTACAGGAAGAACTAGATAAATCTAATTTAGTAAAAGATTTGCAATCTTTAAACATATAGGACGTGTCTGTTCCGCTTGCTATTTTAAACGTAGACATATCAATATTTGGTAGTTTTTGGCAGCCATTGAACATATAGGACATGTCAGTTGTTTGATCTGTCTTAAATTTATTAGAGAAGGTAATAGATGCTAGTGATGAGCATTTATCAAACATACGAGACATATTAGTAACATTAGAAGTATCAAAATGGGATAAATCTAAACTGGTTAAAGACTTGCAACCATCAAACCAGCCATACATGCTAGTTACATTCTCAGTATCTAAATTAGGCAGTCCCTTAATTGTAGTTAAGTTAGTTAAACCACCAAAAAAATTTATTACCCCACCCAAAACTTTGATAGGAGCATTAAAATCAACTTCTGTAATAGTAGATAAATCATCAATTTTTAAGTTTTTCTTATTGTCACTAAATGAAAGTCCCTGGTAGTCGGAGTTTATGTTACCAAACGAGTAATTATTTCCTTGTTCTCCAATAGACAATACTCCATCAGAAAAAGTGGTAGGTATACTATTCCAAGTACCTGAAATTGCGCCATCTCGAGTAGCTTTAGCAGGGTCAAATTGTGTAGAGCCCGTTTCTTGCTTATCAGCTTTTGCATTGTCTGTAGTGCTTGGAGCGCTGGTATTGCCTGCAGCTGCATTTTGATTACTGCCACTTGCTGGATTGCTGCTTGCTGTTCCTGCATTATTTTCACTGCCAGCGGTTTGACTGCCGCTGTTTTGACCAGCAGGGTCATCATTAGTAGCTGTTTCACCTTCAGTTTCTGAATCAGTTTCATTTTGGTAGGTCAATTTAGTCTTGACTGCTCTGCTCGCAGCTTTCTTGGTAGCACGGTTGCCATTCTGATTAGCTGCCTTCACCGTCTGGGGTTTGGCATTAATTAAGCCTAAAGCAGCTGCGGCCACGCCGCCGAGCAATATTTTTTCTCCTTGCTTGTTAGCATTCTTATGTGTATTCATATAATTCCTCTTCTAAACTGCATATTAATATAAGTTTAGTATATGGCTGAGATTATTAAAAGTCAAACTAAGCTAAGCTAGACCGAAAAACGTCCTATATTTAATAATATAGAACGTTTTTTTGTTAGAATTTATTTAGTCTTTCTTACGGTTAAGCCAAGCAGCGCCTAAGGCGGTTGCCAAGGCTAAGCTGCCTAAAGCGAGCATGGCGAGGCTGTTGCGTTTCTCAGTGCCAGTTTGCGGCAGGGTGTTATCTTGCCTGCCTTTTTGCGGGTCATTAGCAGCTTTATTCAGCTTGCCGCTTGCCGCTGTCAATCTAGTTTGACGTTTAGCTTGATGCCTTTCTTTAAGTCCTTTATTAGCAGTCTGATGATGCTTAACTGCTTTAGACTTTTTCGTTTTATGAGTTGGGATTGGAGTAGGCTCATTCTCAGCAGAGGCCGTGTTATCTGCTGGTACAGTGGCAGTAGTATTGCCAGCACTCTTGCTGTAAACATAGGTAACGCTTTGCGGATTGTTGCTAAAGAAACCCGTTGCATTATCCGGTCTAGTCTTTAAACTATAGCCGGAAACCGTCTCAGCACCAGTAGTATAGCCATCGCCAATCCGACCTTGAACAACACGATCAGGAGCAATAGTATTGCCATATTCATCTTGGTAATGAACTGTGACTGCAGGTGCTATAGCAGCAGGACTGGTCGCAGTTGTTCCAGTATTAACAGTGTTTGAACCATTATTGTTATCTGATTTGGTATAAATAAGGTTAACAAACTGTTCATTAGATTTGAATGTCTTGACATCAGAATTTTTGTTTTCCTTGAAGGTGTAACCGGCAATTTCCCTGCTGGTGTCAACAGTTACCGGGTTTGAAATATTGCCAAAGAGATATTCATCAGGAACTAACTGGTTGTCATTTTCATCTTGGCGATGAACAGTAACAGTACCACCAGTATATCTAACGTAAGTGTCATGGTCTCTGTCTCCTTGGTATTTAGTCATGAAATCGGCTGAAGACCAATGATTAGTACCTTTAGTCAGAGAGCCATTGCCTTCTCCCATGTTTACCCAAGTACCTGATAAATCATTTAATCCAATGGAGCCAATAAACTTAAAGTCTTTGCCTAAAGTTAGCTTAGTTAAGCTGGAACAAGAATTGAACATGTCCTTCACTTCGGTATTAGCTGCAACTTTAAAACTGGATAGGTCTACACTAGTTAAAGCTGTGTCGCCACTAAACATCGAAGAATAGGAAACAACATTATCAGTGTTGAGACTTGAAAGGTCCAATGCAGTCAATTTAGGGCAGTTCGAAAACATTTGTTCCATATTCGTTACTTGCGAAGTATCTAAATTACTTAAGCCTTTTATTGTAGCTAAATTCTTCAGGTTCTTAAAAAGTCCGTTGGCACTGCCCTTAATTTTAATATTCGCATTAAGATCAATTTCTTTAATCTCATCAACATTTACGCCCTTAATATTTTGGCTAATGCTAATATCTCGAGTGTCAAGTGCGTAGCTCCTTTCTTTGTTTCCTGAGTTGTCAATTGGATAGGTTTTACCATTTTCACCTAGCGATAAGACGCCATTATTAAAGGTATAAGGAACACCTTCCCAAGTGTTATCAGTTTTACTCTTAGAGTAGACCAAAGTAATATCTTGCGGGTCAGAGATAAATGCTTTTATATCAGAATTCTTGTTTTCTTTGAACTTGTAGCCAGCAAATTCTTTGCTGGTGTCAACAGTTACCAGGTCTGAAATGTTGCCGAAAAGCTTTTCATCAGGAATCTGCTTACCATCTTGATCAACTAGCTGCTTGCCTTCTTCGTCTTGGCGATGAACAGTAACGATGCCACCAGTATATCTAACATAAGTATCATGGTCTCTATCACCTTGGTAATTGGTCATTAAATCAGCTGAAGACCACTGATTAGTACCTTTAGTCAAGGAACCGTTTCCTTCACCCATGTTTACCCAAGTACCTGGCTGTTGAAGTGAATCATTTGGTAGATCATTCGTTGTAGTGAATTTAAAACCTTTACCTAAAACTAATTTAGTTAAATTTGTACATGAATCAAACAAACTATAATCTACAGCATCATCAGTAATTGTAAAACTAGATAAGTTTACGCTAGATAGGTCAGTATCTGCATAAAACATAGAAGAAAAGAATGCAACTTTGCTAGTATCAAAACTTGAGAGATCTAATGAAACTAATTTTGGACAATTGGCAAACATGTAGCTCATGTCAGTGACATCTGAAGTAATGAGGTTATTTAAGCCGTTAATTTGAGTTAAATTAGGAAGAGTATCAAATAATGAATCAGCTGGCCCATTAATTGTTATTTTTCCCAAAATATCTATTTCATTAATATTATCAGTATTTATATTATTTATATTATTATTAATGCCAATTTCTTTTTCGGCGGTGTTGTCAATTAAATAGTCTTTGTCTTTTTCACCAAGTGATAAGACGCCATTATTAAAGGTATAAGGAACACCTTCCCAAGTATTATCAGTTTTACTCTTAGAATAGACTAGAGTGATAGTTTGTGGATCAGAGATAAATGCTTTTATATCAGAATTCTTGTTTTCTTTGAACTTGTAGCCAGCAAATTCTTTACTGGTGTCAACAGTTACTGAGTCTGAAATGTTGCCGAAAAGCTTTTCATCAGGAATTTCCTTACCATCTTGATCAACTAGCTGCTTGCCATCTTCATCTTGGCGATGAACAGTTACGATGCCACCAGTATATCTAACATAAGTATCATGGTCTCTATCACCTTGGTACTTAGTCATGAAATCGGCTGAAGACCACTGATTAGTACCCTTGGTCAGAGAACCATCGCCTTCCCCCATGTTTACCCAAGTTCCTGGCTGTTGAAGTGAATTGTTGGGTCTACCATTTCTTGTAGTGAATTTAAAACCTTTACCTAAAATTAATTTGGACAAACTGGGAGTATCATCATCGCTTATTACAAACATTCCCATAGTTGTAGCGCCATCTCTAACAGTAAAACTAGATAGATCTACGCTAGTTAGGCTGGGGTCAAAGGCAAACATTGTACTAAAATTGGTTACATTAGTAGTATTGAAACTGGATAAATCTAAAGAAGTCATTTTTGTACAGTCCATAAACATTTGTAGCATACTCGTTACTTTAGAAGTATCTAGTTTATCTAAACCATTTATTGATGTAAGGTTCAAGAGGTGGTAGAAAAGTGTTTCAGCTGATCCAATGATGGCAATGGGAGCATTAATATCGATCTCTGTAATGTCGGTTCCAGAAACATTGTCAATGTTCATGTCAATGCTAATATCTTTATTGTCTGAATTATTTATTGTATAGGTTTTGCCTTTTTCACCAATTGATAGTACGCCATTGTGAAACGTGACAGGTATATTTTCCCAAGTACTTGAGATAGTAGTATTGCTGTCACGAATTTCGTTAGCATGATCAAATTGTGCTGAGCCAGCTTCTTGCTTATCACCTATTGCATCGTCAGCAGCTGGATTTTGATTACTGCCACTTGCTGGATTGCTATTAGCACCGGCTTGCCCCTGTCCAATTTCAGGGTTGCTGCTTGCTGTTCCTACACTATTTTCACTGCCAATGGGGTCATCATTAGTAGCTGTTTCTCCTTCAGTTTCTGAATCAGTTTCATTTTGGTAGGTCAATTTAGTCTTGACTGCTCTGCTCGCAGTCTTCTTGGTGGCACGAGTGCCATTTTGATTAGCTGCCTTCACCGTCTGGGGCTTGGCATTAATTAAGCCTAAAGCAACTGCGGCTACGCCGCCAAGCAATATTTTTTCTCCTTGCTTATTAGCATTCTTATGTGTATTCATATAATTCCTCTTCTAAACTGCATGTTAATATAGGTTTAGTATATGACTGAGCTAAATCAAAGTCAAATAATCATCGATAGACAAAAAATACTCATTAGTATTTTACTAATGAGTATTTTTAGAGACTTATATAAATATTGTATTTTAATTAAACTTAATTCATATCCTTATGACGATATTTACCATAATCGGTACTACCATTATAATTAGCCATTAGCTCATCTGATGTCCACAAATCTCCATTAT
Source organism: Lactobacillus helsingborgensis (assembly GCF_000970855.1). GTDB lineage: Bacteria > Bacillota > Bacilli > Lactobacillales > Lactobacillaceae > Lactobacillus > Lactobacillus helsingborgensis. Next base: position 444,128 of record NZ_KQ034047.1, on the reverse strand, counting down.
CACTTATCCATTTTCCTGGTGTATCGAGACCAGTATTAGCCATAACACATTTCTTTCCAAGTACAAGAGTTTTTAAATTAGGTAAGCTTGCAAACATATTAAAATTAAAATTAGCATGTGTCATATCAAAACTGCTAATGTTTAAATTCTGTAAATTAGTACATCTGTAGAACATAAAATAGAATTGAGTTACTTTAGAAGTGTTAAAGTTACTTAGATCTAATTTATTCAAAGAAGAACAATAAGCAAACATTTGTCCCATTGAAGTTACTTTAGAAGTATCAAATTTGTCTAACCCTTTTATTGAGGTCAGTTTTGGACAGTCACTGAACATAGCATTCATATTCGTTACATTAGAAGTATTAAATTTGCTTAAATCAAGTTGGGTTAAATTAATGTCACCATTGAACATACCTGACATGTCAACAACATTTGAAGTATCAAAATTAGAAAAGTCCAGATTTGTTATTTTCTTACAGCCCTCAAACATATGCGCAACATTAGTTACGGCATATGTTTTATCTGGCTGAAATAACTTGTTTAAGTCTATATTCTCTAAAGCAGTACAATTAATAAACATAGAGTTCATATCAGTAGCGTGGGTTAGGTCAACATTTTCAAAACCGTTAATGGTCGTTAAATTATTATAAAATCTAAACCATTCAGCAGCAGAACCATTGATAACTAATTTTTTAGTAAAGTTGATAGTTTTAACTTCTAGTGTGTCATAGGTATACGATGGGTCATTCCAGTCAATGCGTAAAAGTTGTAAAGTATTTGGCACATTTGGCACATGCATGGTGTTATTAATGGTGCCACCACCAATTGTGAGTGTATGGGTAACAGTATCATATTCTACAGGTATTCCATCCCAAGTACCTGTTTCGATAGTATCACTCTTAATAGCTTTGGTAGAATCAAATTTAGCACTATCATTTTTAACCGTAGGTGCATTATTTTTAGCCTGATAATTTAGTTCAGCTTTTTTTGTATTAACACTATTGGTTGAAGGATAATCACCATTTACAGTGGCAGCTTTAACGGGTTTAGTAGTTACACAAATCATGCCTAAAACTGCAGCTGCTATGCTACTAAATAGCAGCTTTTTACCTTGTTTGATAATTTTGTGTTTATTCATTTTCCTCATTCTTTCTTTAATAACATACACAATTCAATATTAGTATATGACCATATATGAGTTAAATCAAGACTAAATAAATATATATTTGTTGTTATTTATAGTAAAAACTCACCAGTATCTTGCTGATGAGTTCTCTAATTTATTTAATTTTCTTACGACTAAACCATGCTGCACCTAATGCGCCAACTAAAGTTAAGCTTCCTAGCGCAAGCAGAGTTAGACTGGAATGCTTATTAGTACCTGTCTGTGGTAAAGCAGCAGCTTTTTTACTTTTAGCAACGCTTGAAATGCCTTGCTTTTTAGACAAATTGCGACTTGCTGTTTGCTTAGTAGGATTTTTCTTTTCCTTTCTCTTTTTGTTCTGCTTAGGTATTTTAGTAGGGGTATTAGGCTCATTAATATTTGGTGTATTGTTTGTACCTATCTTAGTATAAATATAAGTTACATCTTGCGGAAAAGTGCTAAAGAACCCTGTAGCATTATCTGGTCTCGTCTTTAATGTATAGCCGGAAATATTTTTAGCCCCAGTAGTATAGCCATCGCCAACATAGCCGCTCAGTATCTCATCGGGAGCAATAGTATTACCAAATTCGTCTTTATAGTGAACAGTTACATCTGCTGCTTTAACTTTATTTTCGTTATTAACAGGGTTTTTAGTATAAATAAAGTCGACGATTTGATCGTTATCGGAGTAGCCAACAGTTGCTTTATCAGTTCCAGGCTGTTTGACGCCGTCAATGATAATTTGCTTGATCGTGTAACCAGGTACTGGTTTTGGGATAATATCTTTCTGATCACCATAAAGTACCCCGTCAACATTTTCCGTCATCGGTTTATTGTCTTTATCAAGAAGAGGTTTTGTGTGGCCTTTATCATCCACATAGTATAAATAATTAACCGTAATAGGTTTACCTGTTGCCCTGTCATAAACGAAGTAAACATCTTGTTCGTGATCAGTAAATGTGACTGTGACTTTGTCAGTACTAGATTGTTTATCATTATTGACATAAATGGATTTGATAGTATAACCATATATATTTTTAGTTTTAATAGGGTCGCTGGTTTTACCGTTATCACCGGCAACTACATAGTCATAGGATTTTCCGTCTTTATCTAAAATTGGTGGTTGTTTTTTGAGGTTATCAGATTTATCTGGGTATACGCAGTATACGTAATGAATTTTTACAGGGTAGCCATCATAAAACCTGATATAAGTATCGTGATCCGTGTTACCATTATAATTATTCATTAAATCGATGGAAGACCATTTTTTACTCATTTGCGGGTTTTCTTCAGTACCGTTACCGACATTAACCCATGTCCCTGGAGTATCAAGACCAACATTAGTATTAGTATCATTTCTGTAAAATTTGCAATTCTTACCCAGTACTAATTTTCTCAGATCAGGTAAATTATTGAGAGCATTCTTAATCCCATTAGTTTTTATAGCTTTTGACATATCAAAGCTAGCAATATTCAACGTTGTTAAATTAGTACATCCACTAAACATGTAATCCATATATTGCAGGCCATTAGTATTAAATTTGGATAAGTCTACTTTTGGATTTGCTGGATCTTCAGAATTGTCGGAACTTGGATAACTTACAGAAACTAAGTTTGAGCAGCCATAAAACATACCTGTCATATCGGTAACCTGAGAAGTATCAATTTTATCTGGTAAAATTATGCTTTTAAGTTTAGAACAACCCCTAAACATCTCTTTCATGGTAATAGTATCATTCTTATTAATATTTAAACCGATATTTAAGCCACTTAAATCTAAGTTAATTAAATCTTTAGAGTTTTCAAAACAGTTTTCAAACATGTAGGACATATCAGTTACTTTGGAAGCGTCTAATTTATTTATTCCCTCAACTGACCTTAGGCTTGAACAATTAGCAAACATGCCATACATGCTATATACATTAGATGTATTCAGGTTTTCTAATCCAGTAACGGTGGTTAAATTTGGTAAAGTGTCGAACATACTTTGGACTGTACCGTTAATGGTCAAAGACCCTTCAAAACGTACTTCTCTAACTTGATTTCTATCTACAATAAGAGGGTCAGCAAGAAGATCACGACTCTTTTTTGCTTTTAAGATACTAGTAGAACGATCGTTAACAGTATTAATAGTTTGATTGTTACCTTTAACAGTAAATATCCCGAGTCCAGGCTGATAAGTTACATCGACACCAAGCCAAACACCGGTTAGTACGGTAGGGTTTTCGTTATCTCTTTTGACAGCTTTTCCGAGTTTTTCAGTTTTTGTATTGTCTGTGGTGCTTGGAGCGCTGGTATTGCCTGCAGCTGCATCTTGATTACTGCCACCTGCTGGGTTGCTGCTTGCTGTTCCTGCATTATTTTCACTGCCAGCGGTTTGACTGCCGCTGTTTTGACCAGCAGGGTCATCATTAGTAGCTGTTTCACCTTCAGTTTCTGTATCAGTTTCATTTTGGTAGGTCAATTTAGTCTTGACTGCTCTGCTCGCAGCCTTCTTGGTAGCACGGTTGCCATTCTGATTAGCTGCCTTCACCGTCTGGGGTTTGGCATTAATTAAGCCTAAAGCAGCTGCGGCCACGCCGCCGAGCAATATTTTTTCTCCTTGCTTGTTAGCATTCTTATGTGTATTCATATAATTCCTCTTCTAAACTGCATATTAATATAAGTTTAGTATATGGTTGGCTTAGGCAAAAGTCAAATTCATTGTGATACTTAGCACATTGATAACAAAGAAAAAAATAATGTTCTAATTCATTTATAAATTAGAACACTATCTTTTTATATTAAATTATATTAATCATCAAAAATAATTGAATTAATCATATACGATGAATGGGATAATGAACCATCCACCTTCACCGTTAGAACCTTTATAATTAATTGTCATGTAGTGAGTGGTCTGAGGATCTGGAGTAATTCCAGTGATATCCCAAGTAACTGATTTGCCATCACTTGAAACTACACCAGCATTTTTCTTCCAATTGCTGAGGTAATATTTAACATAATGATCGTGTTGGACATCATCTGTATCAGCCACCCGAATCTTCATTGGTTTTCCGTCAATACCAATTAAATTATTATAACGGAATGTATAGAATGGTGTGCTTGATGAAAGGTAGTATCCATTTGAGCTAACGTCCTGATAATAAGCCTGTGTTAGGTTTAATTTTAAATTAGTATCTGAACCTAATGGGGAGAAGTCAGTAATACCATTATAAGAAATAGAAACTCGTGTTAACGAAGGTTTATTTGCTAATGCAGATATATCAGAAATAGAGCATTGTTGGAAGTTGACATAATCTAAGTTCTTTAGTCCCTTTATTGCACTAATATCGGATAGAGTGCTGTGCAATAATGCATATGCAGGCCCAAAGTGATCAATACTATAGTTAATATTTGGTGCTAAATCAATTGATACTAGATTAGTAGCGTACTCTAGACCAGTTAGTGATTTAATGCTGATTGCAGCTGCATAATAATTGGCATCATTTTCTGCAAGCTCACTGGTAACGCTTAGGTTCGTTAATTTAGCCAAATCATCTTTGGTAATTTTATCTACGCTATTTGGATTACCATATAAATTATAGGCAACTACTTGTTGTAAATTCTTATCAGGCATCCAAGCGTCAATAGAATCATCAGATTTGGTTGTTACCTTATTTTTAACACCGGTAGTTTTTGCTGAAGCTGGTAAAGTTGGCCACAAAGATTTCGATGGAAATGTTTTAGCAGTTTTCGTTAAACTGCTTGCAGCCAGTGTGCTTCCAGATACGCTGTCAGCCTTAACTACATGTGGGCCACCAACAACTAGTGCCAGTGCAGCAGCAGTAATTCCACTAAATAGCAATTTCTTGCTTTGTTTACTTAGTTCTATGTGTTTATTCATAATTTTTACCTCTCAAATTATTAACCAATAACAATTTACACTATCATTGTATATCCATAATATAATAATTTCAAGATGTAACAACTATACTTTTCTAAAATAGTATATAAAAATACACTCAATAGAGTGCATTTATACTTTGATTGAGTGTAATTTTTATTTTCTATTCTTCCTGTTATAGTATATTAGCGTTAATCCTAAAATGCTAAATAACGATGATAAACCTAATATTAACAGCAAAAACTGCCATTTATTTTTTATTTTTGTATGCGACTGCTGTACTTTTTTCTCCCTATTATTAAGTGTTTTTATCTTGTTAGTTATATGATGGTATGACCTGTTTTTATATTTTGGTAAAGGCTTGTTATTAGCCACTTTTTTATCGCCGATAATATCCTTAGTATAAATATAGGTCAATTTCTGTGGCTTTTCCTTAAGGGTAATTGCTGTGGCATTTAGCTCGCTTTTAGTACTTAATCCGTTTAAATTTTTGGATTGAATAGTGTACCCCGGTAACTTTAATGTATGAACCATTTGCTGATCATTAACATAGCCACTTAGTATTTCATCCGAGGCCACTTTTTGGCCCTCAATGTCTTGATAATGAACAATCACATTCGAAACCTTTTGCCTATTATAATAAAAGGTAATTTCCTGTGACTGATTATTTAGTAAAATAGCAACGCTGCCCGGATGATGAGAAATACCATTATGATCAATCTGATAACGACTAGGAGTATAACCTGAGATTTCCTGTGGCTTAACGATTTTTTGCTCACTAAAAACGCCGCTAATCGTAGTTGCGGGAGCAATGGTCTCACCATTTTCGTCTTGGTAATGAACGGTAATATCTGCAGCTTTATTACGGTTATAAAGCAAAAAAATGTCTTGCGGTTGGGCAGTAATAGTAGTAGTTAGTGAACCTTGATTTAATGGCGTTTTAACCCCATTGACCAGTTTAGCTTCAATCGAATAACCGTTAAATGTAGGAACTGGAGCAGTACAGCTGTTATTAATGTCACCATACAACTTTTGTTCACAAGCAATTGTATTATCAGCATCATCTTTAAAATGGAAGGTAATGGGTTGTCCGCTAACAATTCTGAAGGGGATGATGTACCAGCCGGAAATCAATGGCTTTTGTGTAGCACTATTACTATTAAACTTAATAGTCATTGCTGCATTGCTATCCGGCTTTAAGCTTGTAAGATCCCACGTCACAGTTTGCTTACCATTAACTTGCCCCACATGTTCGTCCCAATTGCTGCAATACTGCTTGATGTTGCATCTGGCGCCGATATGCTTCCCAGTTTCGATCTTGATCGGCATACTTGCACCATTAAGATCTAGCAGCTGATAAGGTCCAGAGGTATAAGAAAATGTTCCGCTTGTGATATGTACCGGTTCAGCTATAATAATCTGCTTTTTCAGTTCAATACTGCCACTTGCAAGCAATTGCTTATTTGCTTTTAAGGGTGAAAAATCACTTATTGCGTTATATGACAGATTGAGTTGCATTAACTGCGGCTTATTTGCCAACGCAGAAATATCAGCAATGCTGCACATTTCTAAATCAACACGGGCTAGTTTAGTCAGGTTTTGCAGAGCCGAAATATCTATTAAGCTTGACCTGCTAAAAGTACGGTGGAGCCACTCATGATTAAGCTGCCGGTCAGGAGCAAGATTAAGTTTAACCAGATTAGTTGCGTATTCTAATCCAGCCAGTGATTTAAGCTTTAAACGTGACTGATATTCACTAGGGGAAATAACGTATTGCTTCCTGCCTTGAACTATAGTAGTTTCACTTGCTGCAATAAGATTAATTTCTGTTAAGTTGGCAAGGTCTTCTTTAGTAACTTGATCTAATTCCCGCCCTAAATTAGCAGCCACGATTTTTTGTAAGGCCCTATCAGGCATCCAATTGGAAATTGTGTTGGGGCCAATATCAAAATCATAATTTTTAGTTTTTAGTTCAGGTTCAGATGCCTTTTCTGAGCTGGCAGAATTTTGATTTTTGGTCGTCATTAGTCATCATCTTCTTTACTGATTCAATTAGCAGTAATTTAACATTTTTAATAGCGTTTACCTTTACGTAATAATGATTAAATAAAATTATTTATGTGAAAATCAAATATTAATATTAAGTATTAAAGTAACCGCAACCATATACTATCCTAATAATACCATCTTAACCCCAGTATAGCATGTATTTAAAAAGCTGACTATTTGAAATAAGTAGTTTTATTACCTTATATAACTGATGCTAAAGAGCTTATTTAAAAAGCCAGATACGAGCCAGCCGCCAGAAAATAAATAATATAAAAATAATATTAAAGGTAATGATTACTGTTCTGATTAAAGTCATGTTTTGGAAAAATTTAGGCTGTGCTTCTGCACGTACTTTAGTAGCCTTTTGAACTGTTTTGCGCCCATTGCTAGTCGTAAGGGTCACGTGTTTCTTTTTATTAATTTGCTTTGGTTTAGCAATTAATTCGCTAGCCGCCAGATTATGCTTAGTAGCCTTCATTTTGCCGATTAAATCACCTTGTGCAACAGTGCGGTGCTGTCCATACCCATACTTAGAAGTATTGAAATCAGAACAGGTAATAAGAGTAATCATGCTCTTATCCTGCATGTTGTTTTCAACTTCAACTTGTGTAGGTTTAATGGCAAAAGAAATCCTTTTAATTTCATAAGTATAAATATGGTGTAAATCTGTCACATAAATGAGGTCACCGGGATGTGCCAGATGCAAATTATCTAAAACTGCAGGGCCGTATGAACCCATATAGTGTCCTGCAAGTACATAATTATTGGCACCGCCCATAACGCGATCGGGCAGGCAGGTAACGACACCATATTCCAAATTTTGGTTTTGATCACCGTAACCGGCAAAGAGAGGATTGTGAATATTAACAGCAGGAATAGCAATGCGACCTATAGCATAGGCCTTAATTTGCTTTGCTCTCAGAACGCTGGCTGCACTGACTGATTTGGTTTTGCTGGCGTCATAACTTGTTTTGCGTTTTTTATTTATATCTGCTTTTTTCTGTGTTAAAGTGGTATTTGCTTTTTCCGCATTTTGCTGCACTACATAGGAGTTGCCAAATCCTGAACCGAAAAAAATTAAGGTAACTCCAATATAAAAAAGGGCACTTAAAAGTAAGACGCGTATTGTAGACCATACTCGGTCTTTTAATGAATGTTTTTGCTTTTTACTTGCCATTGAATTGTTTTCCTTTAAACTTATATAGTGCTTTCAGATACTATTTAAGTATAAATCGGTTTAAAGCACAATTATTTATCTTGAAAAGAAACACTTATAAAAAATAATCAAATAAGTATTGAGATCGCTTTAATACTGATTTATAATGTAAGCGTAAGTAGTCGTGTTACTGATTCGATCAGGCATTAACCTATGAACAATACTTATTTCTGGTACTGTTTGTAGGTTTTTTTATTGAAAAAAAGGAGTAAGTTGAGTGAAATTTATTAAGAATTTTAACAACAACGCTGCTTTAGTGTCAGATGAATCCGGAGTAGATTGGGTGGTGATTGGTAACGGGATTGGCTTTGGCAAAAAAGCAGGCGATCCCATTGATAAGGACAAAATTTCGCGTCGCTTTATCGCTGTCGAAAAGAACATTAAAATGGTTGACAGCGTGAGAGATATTGATCAGCGAACATTGGCGTTGACTACTGCTGTGATTAATTTAGCGAGCCAAAAATTACAAATAACTTTTTCCGATTATCAATTTTTGGTGTTAGCCGATCATATTGATTTTATGTTAACCCGAGCTGATGAAAATATTGAATTAGGCCAAGATACATTAGGCTGGGAAATGCAAAAATTGTTTCCCAAGGAATATAACACAGCACAAGAGGCTCTTGAGTTAATAAAGAAAAAAACCAAGCTGGAATTTCCCAAAAGTGAAGTAGCTTATCTGACATATCACTTTATTAACGCTGGTTCTGGTCAAACCAAACTGCAGGATACAATTAAAATTACTAAGTTAATTCGCGGCGTAATTGACATTATCCAGTACCAATATGGTATGCAGCTTGATAATGAATCATTCAACTTTAACCGTTTTATGACACATTTACGTGCTTTTATGGTGCGACACATGTGTGGTGAATGTGACAAGGACTCTGGTAGTGAGCTTGATAATTCTTTAATTGAACTAATGAAGGTCAAATACCGCAAGGCATACGATACTGTCCAAAAAATCGACACGTACTTATACAATCAGGCAGGCTGGCAGTTGCAGCCTGATGATCAGGTATATTTAACCCTGCATGTTTGGCGGGTCACTCATAGGCAAGATGACAACCATTCAGAAAAGGGTTAATTCTACCTTAATTTAATAATATTTAGTTTAAACGGTGTGTTACTGTTTACAGGCATTAACCCGAGAACTTTAACTAGCAACCTGACAATTTATCTTGTTAAGGTGTTTCTTGAAGTTCTCGGGTTTTGATTTTTAGGAGGAAAAATGGCTTACGAAGATCTAAGTCGTGAAATTATCGCCGATATTGGTGGTAAAGACAACGTAGTCAGTGTAGTTCACTGTACTACACGTTTACGCTTTAAATTAAAGGACATGAAGAAGGCAAATGATGACAAGCTAAAAGCCACTGATGGCGTAATATCTGTTGTCAAGTCTGGTGGACAATACCAAGTCGTTATTGGTAATAATGTCGCTGATGTCTATGATACTTTGGTTAAAGTAGGTGGCTTCGCAAATGGCGGCAGCGTTTCTGATGATGACGTTGACAACAGCAATATGAGCTTAGCTGATAAATTTATTGACTTGATTTCCGGTATTTTTAATCCGCTTCTAGGTGCAATGTGTGCTGGTGGTATGATTAAAGGCTTTAATGCAATGTTTTTGGCTTTTGGCTGGCTATCAACAAATTCGGGAACTTATGTCATCTTGAATGCTATTGGTGACAGCTTGTTCTACTTCCTACCTGTCATCTTAGGTATTTCTTCAGCAAAAAAATTTGGTATCAACACATATCTAGGTGCCACTATTGGAGCTGCCCTTTGTTATCCTTCAATTGTGTCGATGGCAAGCAGTAAAACTGCATTATTTACTGTCTTTAAGGGCACATTCTTAGAAGCACCGGTTCACATGACTTTTTTGGGCATTCCGGTAATTTCAATGAACTATACCACCTCGGTTATTCCAATTATCATTGCGGTCTGGTTTGCTTCCAAAGTGCAAAAGGTTGCCCGTAAGATCATTCCAGATGTTGTTAAAACTTTCTTAGTACCATTTATCGTTTTATTAGTTACTGTTCCAATTACATTTCTTGTTATCGGACCGGTTGCAACTTGGCTAGGTAACGGAGTTGCGGAAATTGTCAGTGCAATTTATAACTTTAGCCCAGTGATCGCTGGTATCTTAATGGGTGCTTTCTGGCAAGTCTTTGTCATCTTTGGCGTTCATTGGGGCTTTGTGGCAGTTATGATGACTAACATTGCTGCTATGGGCTTTGACCCGATTATTGGTTTATCATTTGCTGCATCATTTGCACAAACTGGTGTAGTTTTAGCTATGATTTTCCAAACTAAAGACGAAAAGACTCGCAGTATTGCTATTCCAGCATTCGTATCAGGTATCTTCGGTGTTACCGAACCAGCTATTTATGGTTTAACATTGCCACGTAAGAAGCCATTCATTCTCAGTTGTATTGCTTCTGCTGTTGGTGGCGGCTTAATTGGACTCTTTGGCACAAAAACTTATTTGATGGCTGGAATGGGTATCTTTGCAATTCCTTGTGCTATGGGTAAAAACGGCATTGACATGGGTGTCTATGGCTTAATGATTGGTATGGCTGTAGCAATCGTCTTAGGTTTTGCCCTACAAATGATTTTTGGTAAAAAGAGCGTTGATGGTAATTTGGCAGAACAAGCTGCTGTGAGTGCGACTGCTACGTCAGCCGCAACAAATGATTCTGCTAATTCTGACACAGTTAAGGCAGAAGTTTCGTATAATAAGGAAGAAGAATTAGTTGCGCCAATCAATGGTCAAGTTGTTCCTTTAAGCGATGTTAAAGATGAAGTCTTTTCCAGCGGTTCAATGGGTAAGGGTATTGCAATTGAACCTCAAGAAGGCAAGGTTTGCTCACCTCTTGATGGAGAAGTAGTCATGGTTTTCCCAACTGGACATGCAATTGGTCTTAAATCGACCAATGGTGCAGAAGTAATGATTCACATTGGCATGGATACCGTTGAACTTGAAGGTAAAGGCTTTACAACCTTAGTTAAGAAGAGCCAAGCTGTGAAAAAGGGTGACCCACTAATCAAGTTTGACATGGAAGCTATTAAAAAAGCCGGCTTTAAGCTGACAACTCCAATTGTCGTTACTAATTCAAATGAATATCAGGAAATTACTGCAATTGCCGATGGTCCAATAACTATAGGCACTGCTTTATTAGATTTAAAATAATGAGAGGAGTAAATCATGGCTACAAATAATTTTCCTAAAGGATTTTTATGGGGCGGTGCTACCGCTGCTAACCAATTAGAAGGTGCATACCAAGAAGGAGGCAAGGGTTTATCTTTGCCTGACGTTTTACCTGGTGGCAAAGACAGAATGAAAATCATTGCCTCACCTGATTTTGATTTTAAGATAAACCCAGACTACGTTTATCCTAATCATATTGGTATTGATCACTATCATCATTACAAAGAAGACATTGCGCTTTTTGCTGAAATGGGCTTTAAGTGCTACCGCTTTTCAATTGCCTGGTCTAGAATTTTTCCTAATGGGGATGAAGAAACTCCTAATGAAGAAGGCTTGAAGTTCTATGACGCTGTGATTGACGAGTGTTTAAAGCATGACATTGAGCCTGTAATTACTATTTCACATTATGAAATGCCGCTACATTTAATTACTGAATACGGCAGCTGGAAGAACAAGAAGCTGATTGACTTTTACGAGCGCTTTGCCCGCACCGTTTTAACCCGTTACCAAGATAAGGTTAAATACTGGATGACTTTCAACGAAATCAACAGTGCCGCTCACTTCCCAATTATGGGTCAAGGTCTCACCATCAGTAATGGTGCTGGCGACAAGAAGAATGTTTACCAAGCTTGGCATAACCAATTTGTTGCTAGTGCAAAGGCTGTTAAGATTGGTCATGAACTTAATCCTGATATGAAAATTGGCTGCATGATTTTATATGCTACAACATACAGCTACGATTCTAATCCTAAGAACCAATTGGCTTCATTACAAGACAATCAGGCTAATAACTTCTTCTGTGCCGATGTTCAAGTTAGAGGACATTACCCAGCTTACACTAAGAGTTTATTGGCTCGTCAAGGAGTACAGTTGGCAGATATTGACTACAATGATGAGGAATTGGCATTATTAGCCCAATATCCAGTTGATTATATTGGTTTTAGTTATTACATGTCATCTGTAGTTGATGTTACCCATGAAAACCAAGAAACTACTAACGGCAACTTGATGGGCGGCGTTAAGAACCCATTCTTAAAGAGCAGCGATTGGGGCTGGCAAATTGACCCAACGGGTCTCAGAATTGCCCTGAACCAACTATCAGATCGCTATCAAAAACCTGTTTTCGTTGTTGAAAATGGTTTGGGAGCTGTGGATAAGCCAGACGAAAACCACTATGTTGCAGATGACTACCGGATTGATTACTTACGTGAACACATCGAGGCTATTTCTCAAGCTATAGACGATGGTGTTGATGTTATGGGTTACACTCCTTGGGGCTGTATTGACTTAGTCAGTGCTTCAACAGGTGAAATGTCCAAGCGTTACGGCTTCATTTATGTTGATGAAGACGATGAAGGCAACGGCAGCTTTAACCGTTACAAGAAAAAGTCATTTGACTGGTACAAGAAGGTAATTACTACTAACGGCGCTGATTTAGCGTAAATGCCTTGATTTAAAGGTTGACTATTAAATTAAGACAATGTATCATGATATATGAAAGCAGGTAACTAGAGTATCTGTTAGATGTTGATTTGAGATGGGTGGATTGGACTTAGTTGCACTCACTCAAGGAGTCTTAATAGGGTTGTGTGTGAACACCTCAAGCCAATAGTAAAACACTCATTGTTGCAAATAACAAAGGAACTCTTTAAAGGAGTTCCTATTTTTTTGAAAGAAATATCTAAGATAGATGCACATACACAGGAGAGGGCAAGATCTTTTACAAGTTGCTGCAAGTGAATTCAATAAGCTAATTGGAAAAAAGGTTAAATTAATATTAGGTCGTAAAGGAAGAAGCGAAGAAGTAACAATAGTATTTGACTCTAGTGATTTCCATCATTTAGCAGGTTTACATAAGTTAAAAGATATACAAGTTGTATACAAGAAAAACGCCAAATTAGTTTTTAATGATATCTTGAAGGGGAAAATAGGTATTAATGATATTACCAAGTCTACATTTTTTCCGGATATTGCTGAAAGAATAGAAATTATAAGTCAGATAAATGATATTTTTACTAAGGACAACCTTGTTTTTAAATTCTCCAAAATCAACATTTTAAATAGTAAAATTTTATGGCAATATCTGTTGGAATTTATGACAGTTCAAGGCTATCATGGCTACTTATTTTTAAATAAATACCGCAGACAACCTGGTAATTATGTTTGCGTAACAGATTTTAAAAAAAGAAAAGATTATAGTTTAGGTCAAATAAACATGACGTTATTGCAAACAACATTAATTGATGGTGCACAACAAAAAATTATTTTCAAAAATCCGTCCTATAACTCTAATATGAAATGATTCCCAAGTTAATTTAAATTGTACTGCATAATAAAAAGCTGGTTTCAGTATTTACCTGAAACCAGCTTCTATTTATACTAAATTAACCACAAATTTAAATCGGAGTTTAGTTGTCAATTTGTTCATCTATTACTTTTAGTCATTATATTTACTAAATTTGGTCATGCAAATTTAGTAAATTGTTCTACTTACCGCGTGCAATTATCGAAATAAACTTATTTAAGTTCAATATGAAAATTAATAATGTTTTCTAAAATCAAAAGTGGTCATCTTAAAGAACTAACAACTCACATGTTATGCACTAATTATCAATAGTTAAGCTGCACAGATTATATAAATCACCTTTTTGCTTCATTAATTCATCATAAGAGCCTTCTTCAGTTATTGTGCCATCTTTCATAAAAATTATTGCATCATATTTTTGCAATAGATTAGGATTTAATTTGTGGGTAACTACAATTGCGGTCAGATCTTTGACTGCTAAAATAGCATTTTCAATCTCCGTCGTGTTTTTTTGATCTAAAGATGATGTTGCTTCATCCATTAGTAAAATAGGGGTTCTTCTGATCAATGCGCGAGCGATAGAAATTCTTTGTTTTTGTCCGCCAGATAGTTCTTTTCCTTCTTCACCAACATTCATTTTAATTCCGGCAGCATTATTGTCTACCAGTTTTCTTAAACCTGATTTATTGATGGCTTCATTTAGCTCCTGCTTAGTAAAGGATTGTCCCAGAGTTATATTATAAGCAAGTGAATTATCAAAAATGTAAACATCCTGCTGAACAATGTTTATCAGATGATAAAGTGAAGAAAGATTAATTTGATTAATATTCACATGATCTATGCTAATACTACCATTATTAGTCAGCTTGTAATATCTCATTAATAATTTCAATAGTGTAGTTTTACCACTGCCTGACATGCCCACAAGCGCGTATTTTTTACCTTTCTCAATATCTAAGTTAATGTTAGTTAGCACCTTTTTTCCTACTTTATTTTTTTGGGGATAAGAAAAACTGACGTTAGATAATTCAATCTCATGCTCAAACTTACTCAATTCCAAGTAGTTGCTATCGTTTTTTACTGGAGTATGTAAATTTTCTAATAATTGATTTAAAGTCTTAGTGGCAGCTAACCCAGCTTTTTTATTGTTCAGCTCAATGCCTAATTTACTCAGCGGCATCACAATAAAATTAACTAATTGGACAATTGCTGTAACTGCACCAATACTTGTACTTCCATTAATTACCATGAACATACCTAGCCCATAAGCTACTAGAAAAACTAAGTATCCTGAAAAATTTGAGATTGATACTGAAACGTTGTTTATTTCTGACAGAGAAAATTCACTATCTGCACGCTTGTTATTGCAATTTTCAAATTCTGTGCTTATCTGTTTTGCAATATTAAAGCTTTTAATTACTAAAAAGCCTGAAAAGGCATCCTTCACTTTGGAAACATACGCGTTCTGCTGAGTTAAAGCAGCATTTTGCGTTGCCTGCATTTTTCCACCTAATAAATTCAAAATAAAAATTGGCGCTAAGCTGACTATTAACACGGCTATTGACAATTTCCAGTTAATAAAAAACATTCCCATAATTGAAAAAAGCAACAACGCTGAGTTAGACGCGATATTAAAATATGACTTGATATATTTTTCCTCAATAGTTGAAATAGTGTTTGTCATAGTTGCTAAAAAATCCCCCACGCTATTAGCGCTGAATTCATTTAAATCACTGAGGATAATCCTTTTAAAAATGAATTTCCTATATTTCTTACTAAAATTATTAACGAATTTGTTTTTGGCCCATTCACTAATAAAGACTGACAGTGCTAAGAAGATACACACTAGCAAACAGGCAAAAATTGCCAATTTTAAATCATTTACATTACGGTCAATGCCTGCATCAATTAATCTTTTTAATACGAGAGCCAGCAATAAGTTTATTAACGGGTAAACCACGGCCGAAAAAATTATTGCCAGTGAATAATTAAGGTGATCATATTTTTTAAAACTTTTCATTAATATATACATCCTCTCTATTTTAAAAAAGCATCATCAAAAATATATAATTATTTTAAATTTCTCTACATCTGTTCACTATACGCTAAGCATTTTATAATTGGAAGATATATTTTAAAATAAAGTTATATTTTCTAAAATTATAAAATAATAGTTAGATTAATTATTGATGTTGAGAATCATAGAAAGGTGTTTTCAAACTAAAATTTGTCAAAATTAAAAATATTTCTGACTAGCTGTCTTTAGTTTTTTACATCCCTTTGTCACCAGCAAATACAGGTAATTTTTAATAAGCTTACCCAAAATAAATGCAAAAATTAGAAAAGATTACCGCTAAAATAAAAACCAAACTTTTCAATAAGAAAGTTTGGTTTTGTTTTCTAATTATCTTAATTAGTGATTATTTTATAAATCAGCTGTCAAATTTTTAACAGCATTTCTGGCTGAGTAAACACAGTAGCCGGCATGACTACCAGGAACTTTAACTCCATAGGTATCGCCATAAATTACGCCTGAGCCATCACTGCCGATTGCATATAAATGCTCAATAGGCTGACTCTTGTTGTCTAAGACTTCATTATGCAAGTTGACTTTTAGACCATCTCCGGTAGTAAAAGCACCAACGCCCAATTCTATTGCGTAAAATGGTCCTTGTACAACTGGTAGGAGAAACTTTTTATCCTTGCCAAAATCAGTGTCAACGCCTTTTTCAGCAAGATCATTATAATGATTAACCGTTTCTTCCAGATTAGGAGCAGCGATCTTCTCTGCCAGTTCTGCTAGCGTTGAAGCAGAATTCATAAAGTCATAGTTCTTAGCGATAGCCTCTTTTACATTTTCACGTAAGTGCGGATAATTTGGCAGTTCATAAAATGGGTGTAAATCTAGCGGGAAACCTTTATCAGTAAAATCATCAATAGTCTTTTGGTCTAGAATGGCAAAAACGCGGTCTTGCCGAATCATAGCGTTACCCTCGTTAGCCCAGTTACTTACGCAATCATATTCATTGGTAAAACGATTGCCACTTTCATTTACCCAGAGAATAGGCTCGTCACAAACAGCGCTACCCAGATCCCATGTTGCAAATTCGTAACTCGGAGTTTGCGAGTCGTGAATCTGACCGCCAAAGTTCATTGTCATGCCGGTAAAGAAGTGTTTCGCCCCCTGTTTCCATGCCATTTTGAGACCGTCACCGGTTGACTTGCCGGAATTAACGGGAACGATCCGTTCAGGATTAAACTTGTTGGCATTTTCCATTATTTCTGGATTGTTTAAATATCCACCAGTAGCTAAAATTACGTTTTTAGTTTGTAAAGTAATTTTCTTGTCGGCAGCTAAGTCTTGGGCAATCACAGTCCAACTGCCGTCAGCATCATGCTTTAAGTCAACTGCCTGAGTAGAAGTTTTAATCGCAATATTATTTTTTTCAACATACGGCTGTAAAGCTTCATGGATTGCTTTGTTCCCATGACCTGTGAATAAGTGCCAAGTTGGCAAATCAGTGCCCATTTCCGTAACTTTGTCAAACTGAACGCCGTGCTTTTGGAGCCAGTCAACATTTTCTGCAGAGTGGTCAATATAATGGCGCCACATTTCATGATCAGCTTTGTAGTGTGAATAATCCATTTCCAACTGGAGAATTTGCTCACGCTTAATATCAATTCCTGCCTCTTTTTGCAATTTAGATTCTGCCGCAAAAACACCTTCAACATAATTACCAGTTCCGCCAGTAGTTCTGCCTTTTTCTAGTACTAGGGCAGTTAAATTTCTGTCTGCAGCTTCTGTGGCTGCAGCGAAACCTGCAAGACCGCCACCGATAATAATCACGTCATATTTTTTAGTCATAATATTATTCTCCTTTATTTTCGAATCTTAAGCGGAATTTTGGCCCAATTATAGGGATGATTAAAGCAATGAAATAAATTATTGCTACTACAATGAAAACTACTATGAATGAATTGCTGCCTTCATAAATGTAACTAAATACTGGAGTGGCAAATGCGCCTATCACACCTGTGATGGCACTAACATTGGAGTAACCAATATCAAAAGCCGGCCCAAACATTTCGGCTCCAAAAACCTGTTCACCAGTTCCCATGACCGTAGCACAAGCAGTAGAGAGAAGGGCAGCGGAATATAGAAGAACGAAGGACTTAGTTTTAGCCGCGAGTATGAATAGCATCATTGCTGCTATTGGGCACATTAACCACACGGCTACAGCTCTACTGCCCCATTTATCTGTAGTAATTCCAAAAAGTGGGGTAATGAAGATTTGGGTTGCACTAACTAGGGTAATAATAAAACCCCCAGCAGTAGGTCCAAAACCACTACGAGTTGTGAAAACCGGAATTAAACTTTGAATATTGCCTCCAAATTCGACCAAAGCATAGAATAGTAGAACTAAAACAAAAGCCGCTGAAAAAACGACAGTCTTAGTTTTAATTTGTGGCGCTGCTTGCTCAGGCGCAGCAGTGGAATTGTTTTGAACTTGATCAGCTCCGTATGCTTTAAGTCCTATGTCTTCAGGTCTTAATTTCATGATGCAGGCGCCAAGTAAACCGATAACCAGGCTAATACCGCTCAGTGTTAAAAGTGCTGAGCGCCAACCTAATTTAGTGATTAAAATTGAAGTAAAAGAACTGGAAAACATTAGGTAAATGGAAACAACAACAGCGCATAATGAAAAAGCAAAATTTTTCTTAGCGATAAACCAATTATTGACTAAAATGCCTTGGACAATGTATCCCGTGAAGGCACAGCCTAGCCCAATGACTACGGCGGTTAAATATAAAACAACCAGATTGCGGGCTTGTGATAAAATTGCTACCGCTGCTGCCGTCATAATTACAGCCAGAGCCAATGCCCAATTGAATTGAACTTTTTTAATAAAGTGCCCTACTAAAACAAACCCAAATGACATGGAAATGATAGTAATGGTCATAAAGTACGAGACTGCCGATAATGGTGCATGTAATGCGTGTACTAAAGGATCCAAAAACAGACTCATCATGACAGTATAGGTATTAGCTATAACAGCGCACATCAGTCCAGAAAATAAGACGATTAACCACGGATAAATTTTCTGTTTCATTTATTAAAATTACCTCCTTAATGAATTTAATCACATAGTATCATTGCTAAAGGCGCTTTCTTAACGCATAATGGAATAAGGTAGTACCAAAAGGAATAATAAATTATGAATTTCTCACAATTGCGTTGCTTTATCTATGTTGTTGATAATTTAAGTTTTACCGTGGCAGCCCGTAAGTTAGACTTTTCTCAATCTGCTGTTTCTAAAAGCATTAAGGAACTGGAAAAAGAAGTTAATGTGAAATTATTAGATCGTTCACCGCATAAATTAATGGTGACTGCTGCCGGCAAATATTTTTATCAAATTGCTTTAGATATTTTGAAAAAAAGAGATAGTGCAGTAGATTACATGCAGCATAAGTCGGTTGCTTCTGATCTCACTCACATAAGGATAGGGATGTCAGCTAATCCCTTGGAGCACTACATCATTCCTTTGTTCTTGCAAAAATTTAACTTGCAATATAAAAACTATGATTTTACTTTTATTATTAATTTTCTAGTAGATTATTTATCCCAATTGCAAGAGCGTAAGATAGATATGGCACTTTTAACTAGTGACGTCATTAAAGACTCAGACGATGTCATTTTCAGACCCTACTTTCCAGTCAAATATTGGGTAGCATTACCTTCCGGTCATCCTCTAGAAAGGTACGAAGCTATTACTTTTAGCCAACTTTATCAGCAAAAAATTCTTCTGCCATATACTGACCGCTCTTTGCCTGATATATTCCGCTTAAATCAAACTTTTTTAACTAAGCTCGGTCCCGATCAGATCAAATGGGTGGATGAATACTTTTTAATGTATGATTTTATTAAAGCAAGACAGGGTATTGGGATAATCCCGAATTTTTGCATTAACAAAAATATTAATTTTGTCTCCTACCGTCCTTTAAAATATAAGAGTAATTGTTCTTACGGCTTGACTTATCTTAAAGACGGTAAGCCGCATAATATTGGCTGGATTAGCACTGCACTGGAACAGGTAATTAAGGAAAACATTATTAACTAACAATAAAAAAACTGGTTTCAAATAAAGATTGAATACCAGTTTTGCTTTTATAAGTTTAATTTTTTCAGGTGTTTTCTTGCACAATTTTTTGCAACTGCTTACTATATTCAGTCATGCCGATTAAGGCAAACTCTTCTATTTGCCTTGCGCTATTATCCAGATAAAGCTGTTGGGGATCAAAATGATAGTTAATCATGTTCTCCAAAAATAATAAAGTCATCTTACTAAAGCAGGTTAGTGGCCGAGTGTGAATCTCATGGGATTTTTCCACCAACTGCTTGGCTAATCTTTCTGAAAAACTACTTTTACAATTTTGAGTATCTTTTCCATATAGTCATCAGGTAGTTGCTCTAAATATTGAAATGATTGATTATGATAATCGATTGTAACTAGCTGGTCTAGCATGACTACGCCTTTTGTTTGAGATACAGCAGGTAATTCTTGATATAATGGGTAGCGTCTTTTAGTAGTAGATATAGGAGCAAACACAGCAATATGAGCGTATTTTTCAACCCCTTTATAGCTTAAATATAAATAAGGTCGTTTGCCAGATTGTTCATGCCCCTGTTTAGGACTTAAATCCATTAATAGAATAGATCCTTGCTTAATTACCATCTTTCATTTCCTTTTCTCTCATCTGGTAACTTAATTTCGGTATCAAATTCTTCACCTGAATAATCTTTAAAAAGTTCTTCAAAAGTTAAATCAGTTGAATCATCTTGCTTTGACATTATTACTTTGTTGTCCTCAATTTTAAAGTTTAACTGATCTCCTATAGTAGCGTTTAATGCTTGCAAGACTGCTTGGTTTAATCGGATACCTTTAGAATTACCCCATTTAGATATAGTAGCACGAATCATAATTTCCCCCCATAAAAAATAAACAATGTATATCCTGAAATGTAATAAAATTATACAATGTTTATCTATGGAGATCAAGCAAAACAAAAAAGCATCCTGAACGAAATATGATGTGACCACCAAAATTAGGATACTTTATTAGTTGTAAGTTAGTTCTTATTTATTAGGACTTTTTCTTAAACTGAAAAAGATAATGAGAATAAAGTTAATCAGTAGGGTAAAGCCTGTAGTCCAGAAAACTGTAGCATAGTTGAACAGTCCCGAGATAGTGGAGCCCATGATTGACCCAAACACAGAGCCAACTGCTTGGAAAGACTGATTGTAGCTAAAGATACGACCAAAGCTTTCGGCTGGAGTGTTCAGAGTCAAAACGGTCTGTGCTGCCGGTAACATGGCAGCACTGGCAATTCCGAGCAGAAAACGCAATCCTGCCAGCACCCAAGGTGAGTGTGTCAAAGCCATAGGAATAAAGAGAACAGCTCCTACAATCAAACCTAGGCGTAATATCTTCAGAGGACCAATTTCATCCATTTTATGACCAATTTTGGAAGCAGCTAGCAATGTTCCCAGTCCCGGTGTAGCAGCTACGACGCCCGCCACAAATGCGATGTTTTTGCTATTAGGCATCATTGATTTAACGTATAAAGAAACAATTGGATCAATTGACATGTTGGCAGCTTGAACTAAGAGTGTGGTAAAGAACATCACCACAATCAATTTAACGTTGGGTAGAGAACGCATAATTTCCTTCATCGGCTTCATTTCTGCTCGAGAAATTGGAGTGAAGTTTTCGTGAACTAAAAAAGTTGACCCTAAGAAAACGAGTACCATTAAAAAGCCGGTGATAAAGAACGGAATGCGGTAACCCCAGACTCCGCCGAGCCAATTGCCAAAGAAGTTTGACAATACCCCACCTAAAAGTGGACCTACCAAGTTTCCTGCCGTACCGGCAGTCATCATTTGGCTCATGACCCAGCCACTTTTTCTATGAGGGGTTTCTCCCGCAATTAAAGCAGTGGCATTATTAATGTATCCAGAAAAGGCACCTTGAATAAAGCGCATGACGATAATATAAAGAGCATTAGGTGCAAAACCGGTAGCAGTGATGGTTAAGGCCATCACACCGGAGGCACGCATACACATTAATTTACGTCCTTTTCTGTCGGCTAGATTGCCCCAATAAGGTGAAACTATTGCTTGGGCAATAAAAGTCATAGCAAACGCAAGGCCGGAATACATACTAATCTGTAATTTGCTATAGTTTCCCAGGTCAGCGATAAATAATGAAATGAAGGGCATCGTCATGGAATAGCCCATGCCTGTGATAAAGCAGCCTAGCCACAAAGTAACAAATGCCTTGTGCCAGCCAGCTGGAAATTTGTCGGAAACTGTCAAAACGTCCTCGCTTTCTTTTTAATATTTTCCTAAAAAATACGATATCTTTTATATTTTAGCACAATAAATTTGCTAAGAATTTGCTAAATAGATGATATTTTCATCTTAAACATGATAGGATATTATTTCTGAAAGGAAGAGATGCCGGTATGGAAAGAGATTCACACATAACAAGGCAGGAATATCGCCAAAAACACAGCCAAAAATCTCGGTCTAATGCAAAAGTGACTTCTAAGGTAACGCTCAAAGAGCATAACAACCTTCAGACTCGTGCTGATTACCGTCATTTGAAGCTAAACTTCTGGGATATATTTGCAGACCGACCATACGTTGCGGTGGCAATTGTGGTACTCGCCATATTTTTGATCATGGCTAAACTCTGGTGGCTGCTGGTTGTACTTGCGATCGTTGTTGCAATCGGTATCTTTGTAATTGGTCGCAGCCACCACCCTGACCGTGTACTAAGTTTAGAATTTAAGATGAAGTCGTCCAGAAAACTAAGCATGTTGCGGGCATTGCAATTTGGTGGCTCAATTGTGATGTTTTTAGCTACTTATATGAAAAAAGTAGTTACCGTTAATTTCACTACAGCTGGCTCGACTGATGGCTTGCAAATAATTCAGGGAATATTGTCTAATCGTGGCGGTGTATATGGACAACAGGGATCGTATTTTCTGAGTTTATTGAATACCTTAACCGGCGGACAATTGTGGGGTAAATACCGTTATGCCACTAATAGTGCCCAAATGATGAGCAGTGGCGCAGGACGACTAATTATTATGTGGGTATTGCTTTTGATGATTGCCCCAGCATTTTGTGTTTTAGCACAATTTTTCCGTGAACCATATTCACGTAACACGGCTTTAGTAGCTTCAATCATAGCGACTGTAAGTTTTGTGTTAACCCCGCGTTTACTAAGTAAGTGGATTGTAGAATATGCGGTAGAAAATCGCATGGCCAGCAGCCAAGCCCAAGCTGCTATCAGCGTGGGACCAATGGCTTACGTTGCGATGCTTTGCGCGCTTTTAGTTTTGGTTATTTCTGTTTACCGGGTCATTAAAAAGGACAGGTTCGTATAGTTACCCAGTAGACTTAAGGGAAACAGCTTGTTCTTAGTTTAATATCTAAACTAGTTAGCATTAGTGCTGGTACTATATTGGTGCCAGTTTTTTTGTTTGAAATAAATTTCAAAAAATGAAACGGAGAACTCAAGTTATCCAGTTTATTTTTCCGTTACTATCAGCACCCTAATTTATGTTAGTGCAATAAATACACTGCTTAAAAGGAAATTTTAATTTTAATGTAGGAAATCAATTTTGAGGTATTATTTTTTAATCAGTTCTACCTTTTTGCTCTAAAAAAGATAACTTCTCGAGCCGCAAGCATCTCTTGGGAGGACTGGTAAATAGTGAGACGAACTTTTTGGGCGCGTACATCCCGCATTCCCACTACTTTGTTTTTAGTATCAGGTTTCCAGTGTAAATTATCTGCGTAAGTGGTAAAGTTTACGCCATCACTTGAAACAGCAATTGCCAGAGCCAATGGTGCTCCTTTATGGTCAATATTACGTGGCACATAAACCATCCTGCTTAATTTTTCTACTTTTTCAAAAGTAAAAGTTAGTTCCAATGGCTGTTCATGTGAGGGGCTTTGTTCAGTTTGCCATTCGCTTGCCAGCTTAAGATCGGTTAAGTAGGAAAGAGGATGGTTTTCTTTGCTGGCATAGTTACAGTCAACTTTAATATTTTCTATGGCATAATCTTTAGCAGCGTGCTTAGTAATAACTCCAAAAAGATCAGACCATTCAGAAACCTTGTTTCCAATCACGTACCGCATTCTAATGATGTAACGGGTATTAGGCGTTAATTCATGAAAAGCAAAATTTTTGCCGGTAATACCCACATAGAGCAGGTTATTAATTTCAATTTGAACGGCACTGTTGTGCGGCCAAGCAAGTTCGAAAGAATGTGCGGAAATTTTACTTGAATCTACAGCTGGCAATTTAGGCGACGGCAATACGCCACTGGTAATTTCATGAACTAAAACATTTTTGCCATACTGCATATTATGAACACTAATTTCTATTTTAGTAGTTGTAATATCACGTTTGGCCAGTTTAATTTGTAAAGCAGACTGCTTATTCTTTTGATACTGTCTAAATTCATCTAAGCCGTAATTGACATTATAAAAAATACCTTCGTGAGCATGGTTAAAAGCATCAATTGATCCGTATTCCTGCACGGGGACAATTTGATCATTAATTTTAATGGTTACGCGGTCAGGGTAAGAATCACACATAATAGTCAGTTCAGTGGGCTGCTCTTTAAATGCATCAGGCACTTCTTCTGCAACTGGTTCAATAGTTACACGTAGCTGCTCGTTTTTAACTTGGCTGGAGATTCTAGTAAAAGAAGCACCATTTTCAGAATTAGCTGAAGCGGTATTATTATAAATAACAGTTTCACTTTGTTCTTGGGGATAAAGGAGAAAATTGCGTTTGCCCCAGTCAAAAATACTGCCGCTTTTAACAAATACTGGTAAATGCCAAAGTGGAAATAATAAATTATTGTAAACTTTGCCACCAGCGTATTTCTTCCCGGTAAAAAGATCAATCCACATCGACTTTTTGCCCGGTAAATATAAGTTATCCTTGCGTGAATTTCCTTGCTCATCTTCACGCCCATTGGTAATTGGCGCTACCAGTATATTGTGTCCCAGCATGAATTCGTTACCAAATTGGGAAGTATAATTGGCTTTTTCATCGGGGAAATCGCTAAATAAAGGACGCATAATGGGCTCGCCATCTCGGGCTTGTTTATTTAGTGTACACAAGTAGTTGGTCAAATGTTGACGTAATTTAAGATAAGCTAAATTGATTTCCGTAATTTTCTTGTTATAGGCAAACGGATTTTTGCAAAAATCGCCTTGATCATCAAAGTAAAATAGCAGCGGAGTAAAACTTTTCCATTCAAAATCGCGGACATTGATTTGGGCATTGCCGCCGCCCTGAAGACCATCAATTGCTGCGCCGACTAAGGGTTGGCCAGATAGATTTGCTCCAAGCATCCCGGCAATTTGGGTAGTAATATTATCCCAATTGCCACCTATATCACCAAAGATAAGCGCCGCTGATTTTTGCATTCCTGTTGAGCCGCTTCCAGCCAGCACCATAGGTTGTGTTAAGTGAGACTCACCTTGCAGTTGTTTAGCATCATGGTTAGCAGATTGAGCATCAGTAAAAGTGAAAGCAGTTTTGGCCGGCAGTTCGGTTTCACTTTGATGCCAAAAGCCGGGTTGAACGTCCTGATTGAGCGCATAGTCATTAAAGAACTCTAAGGCATGGACATTGTTAGTTTGTACAGCATAGTTGGGAATGAACCAGCTTAAAGGAAAATGCTGCGCATGATATTGGTCAATCATTGCGCGCGCAGAAAACTGATAATTTTCTTCCCCATTTAGTGAGGCTTTACCCGAAGCGGCATCTTGATCTTTTGTCCGAATATAATAATTGTTGCCAATTTTACAGGCATTGCGTTCCTGCGCCTTGCTTGGTTGCCACAGAGTTGTACAGAAATCACCAATGTGACCTAAGCCAAAGGCATATTCTGGTAACATTATAGGTTTACCAGTTAAAGTGTAGTAATGCTGCAAGATCTCCTGTGGGTTACTACCAAGTAAATAAAAGCAGTCAAAAATCTTGTCCTGATGAGTGAGGATAGTTGTTCCCGGAGTACTTTTGCCGAAATCATAAATTCCTGGTTGGTTTGTGTTTCTCAACTCTCCGTAGCCGGCGTTTGACCAGAAAAATGGCACGGGCATAATGACGCCGCCTTTTCCGGTTATCTGATCATGTTTGATTACTATTCTGTGACCTTTGTGACTAAAATAGCCGTTCTGCAAACCGCCACCATAGAAAAATTCATTTTTATTTTCTGCCAGAAATTCTGTGGTGCCATCATTACTTAATTCTAAAGGCAGTGATTGGTGCATTCTGTTATGGTGGAGCGTTTCATCAAAAATGCTAATTACTGCCGGGTTTTGTGCCCAAATAATCTGATATTTATCTGAATGAATGATTAATGAATCATTGGTAGCTCTAACCTGCGAACGTTCAAACGCCGAATGGTCAAATTGCGCTAACTGAATAAGTTCAGTCCGATTTTCATTGAATTCTTGTGTCGGGTCAAGCAAGAGACGAAAAATGCCGTTAGCCAAGATGTAAAAGTGCGCAATTTCGCCAGTTGCAAAGTGTAATTCATAATAGTTTTCACATTTGCTGGCACCTGTAAGTGCCCCTAATTGATGTTTGTTTGTTTGCGTATTTTGGATCATGATATTTGCTTCCTAATTAGTTACCTATACCACTATTATAACTAAAAAATTAAAACTTTCTGTACTAATTAAGATTGAACTGGAAATGATTGGTAGATTAAGCTAGAATTAAACTGGCAATATCCAATTTTTCTTTTAAAAGGAAGGCAAAAAACTATGACTTATTATATTCATGCTGATAAATTCTTTCTTAAAAATGTGACAGAAGAAGGGGGTTATCTGGAAGTTCAAGATAATGGTAAGTTCGGTTTTTATTATACAGAAGACGAGAAACCAGCAGGTAAAATTGTCGATTATAGCGGCAAATGGATAGCTCCAGGGCTTGTTGATACTCATGTTCACGGCTCGCTAAAAGAAGATGTAATGAAAAGCGATTGGACGGGTATTAACCGCTTGTCAGAAGGCTTTCTACGTTCTGGTGTTACCAGCTGGCTACCAACTACTTATACTGCCGGTGCTGATACTTTATCCCACATTTGTCAGATGTTTGGTAACCACAAGGGTGAGGAAACTGGTGCCAAAATTCAAGGTCTTCATTTTGAGGGACCTTACTTTACTGCGGAACACGCTGGAGCAGAAAATCCGAAATATTTACTCGACCCAGATATTAATCAATTTAATGAGTGGCGTGAGCAATCAAAGGGCTTGTTAAACAAAATTTCACTTGCGCCCGAGAGAAAAGGTGCTAAAGAATTTATTCGAGCTGCTGTTAATGAAAGTGTAGTTGTTTCTTTAGGTCATTCAAGTGCTAATTTTGCAGAAGCCAAAGCTGGAGTTGAAGCAGGTGCGACCATGTTTACCCATACTTTTAACGGGATGCCGGATCCATCTCACCATGATTCATCAATTTCTAATGCAGCTCTGGCTTTACACAATGTTACGGCTGAATTAATTTGTGATGGCCACCATGTCAAAAAAGAAATGGTACAAGCTTTAATTCAAGTCAAGGGTGCAGAACATATTTGCCTAATCACTGATTGTATGGAAGCCGGCATGATGCCAGACGGTGATTATATGTTAGGTGAATTACCGGTTTATGTTAAAGACGGTATGGCACGCCTTAAAGATGGTAACAATTTGGCCGGCAGCATATTGCAGTTAAAGACCGCTGTTAAAAATCTGGTTGACTGGAATATTGCTACACCGGAAGAAGCAATCATGATGGCTTCTTATGTCCCGGCTAAAAGCGCACACGTTTTGGATAAGTGCGGTACAATTGCACCTGATAAGGATGCTGACTTTTTGGTGTTAAATCCAGATATGACTTTAAGTGAAACCTACTTAAATGGCGAATCACGCTACAAGGCATAAAATACTCTGTAATTAAATTTTACAGAAAAACCAGTTTATTAAGTTAAACTGGTTTTTTATTTTCATAATTATTCAACAAAAGTATATTTTAATATTTTATATATACTATACAATATTACTATAAGCTAAATTCTTTGCACTTTTAACTTGCTGGTTATAGTCTAATCATATAGTACGTGCTAATAATAATTAACTAGACGGAGAGTGGAAAAAATGACTAAAACAGGACAAGACAGGTTGAATGATCCGTTTTTGAACAGAGGTACTGCTTATACAAAAGAACAGCGGGAAAAGTATCATTTGGTGGGGATGCTGCCACCAAAGATACAAACATTGGAAGAACAGGCTCGTGAAGTTTACTTGCAATATCAGGAAAAGTCTTCAAACCTTGAAAAACGTATTTTTCTGATGACAATTTTTAATACTAATCGTGTACTGTTTTTTAAAATTTTTAGTGAACATGTTACTGAATTTATGCCAATTGTGTATGATCCGACAATAGCTGAAACTATTGAAAATTACAGTCATTTGTTTGTTAACCCCCAAAACGCCGCATTTCTGTCAATTAATGAACCAGATAAAATTGAAGAAAGTTTAAAAAACGCGGCAGATGGACGTGACATTAAGTTGATTGTAGTCACTGACGGCGAAGAAATTTTAGGAATTGGTGACTGGGGTACTCAAGGCGTCGACATTTCTGTAGGTAAGCTAATGGTTTACACCGCAGCAGCTGGTGTTGACCCTGCGTGCGTACTGCCGGTAGTTCTTGATGTTGGCACTAACAATGACAAATTACTTAATGATTCGCTCTACTTAGGCAACCACCAGCGTCGGGTGAATGGAGATCCTTATTATCAATTTGTTGATCGCTTTGTGCAAACTGTAGAAAAGCTGTTTCCGGGACTATATTTACATTTTGAAGATTTTGGCAGGGATAATGCTGATAATATTTTAAAACATTACCGTGATCATATCTTAACATTTAATGATGATATTCAAGGCACTGGAGTCATTGTTTTGGCGGGTATCTTGGGAGCATTAAAGATTAGTGGACAAAAACTAACTGATCAAAAGTATGTCTGCTTCGGTGCTGGTACTGCTGGTACGGGAATAGTTGAGCAGGTATATTCTGAGATGTTGCAAGCAGGTTTGCAACCTGAAGAAGCACGTAAGCATTTCTACTTAGTAGATAAACAAGGTCTGCTCTTTGAAGACACCCCCGACTTAACACCAGCGCAGAAGCCATTTGTTAGAAAACGCTCAGAGTTCAGTAATGCTGATCAACTTAAGGACTTAAAGAGCGTTGTGCAAGCAGTTCATCCTGATATATTAGTGGGAACTTCAACCCGTTCAGGTGCTTTTACTCAAGATATTGTGACGGAAATGGCAACTCATACCGAGCGACCAATCATTTTCCCATTGTCAAACCCAACTCAATTAGCAGAAGCAAAAGCAGAAGATTTAATTCATTGGACTAAGGGCAAAGCCTTGGTAGCAACCGGTATTCCTGCCGATCCAGTTGAATATGAAGGAACCAAGTACGAAATTGGTCAAGCCAACAATGCTTTGGTTTATCCAGGACTTGGTCTTGGTGCTTTAGCAGTTAATGCTAAGATTTTAAGTGATGAAATGATTAGTGTAGCAGCTCATTCACTTGGCGGTATTGTTGATTCCAGTAAACCAGGTGCAGCCGTGTTACCACCTGTGGAGAAACTAAATGTCTTTTCCCAAACTGTAGCAAAAGCTGTGGCTAATAAGGCGATTGCTGATCATCTTAACCAGAATGATTATCAAGACGGTGATAAGGCAGTGGCTGCCCTTCGCTGGGCACCCGAATATTCAGATGAGCAGGAGTGAGAATAAATGCAAGCCTTTATTACTTCATTAACTAGCGTCGTTGAGCTGTTACTTGTAATTGCTTTAGGGTATTGGCTGCGCACCAGTGGCAAGCTGGGCGATCAGTTTAAAGGTAATATTTCCTATTTAATTATGAATATTGCTTTACCAGCTTCAATTTTTGTTTCGGTCTTAAAATACTTGAACCGGCAAAAATTGTTTGGCTTAACAGGCGGATTGATCTATGCCATTATCTGTTTTGCTCTCAGCTATTTGTTTGCATGGATATTATGTAAGGTTTTGCGGATCCGCAAAGGCCGCCGCGGTACTTTCATTAACGCCATTACGAATGCCAATACTATTTTTATTGGGTTACCGCTAAATATTGCCCTGTTTGGGCAAAAAAGTATGCCGTACTTTTTAATTTATTATGTGTTAAATACGGTTTCTACATGGGCAATTGGTGTCTTCTTCATTTCCAGTGATGATCCGACCGCGCAAAAGAACAAGCAGCAAAAATTCAACTGGAAAAAGTTGTTGCCAGCGCCATTAGTTGGTTTTCTAATTGCCTTAATTTGCTTATTGGTTGAAGTACCAATTCCCAGCTGGATTACGGCTGTGTTAAGTATGGTCGGCGGCATCGTCACCCCAATGTCACTGATCTATATCGGTATTATATTGGCAGATGCCGGTTTGAAATCAATCCACCTCGACCGCGATACTATCTGGGCATTACTTGGTCGTTTTGTCTTAGTCCCGGCTTTGATGATGATTTTAATCTTTGTTGGTGCAAATTGGCTGCCGACTTTGACAAGTTTGGCTAAACAAACTTTAGTGGTGCAGTCAGCTACTCCAGCCTTAGCAGTTTTGCCAATCTTAGTGGGTGAATCACATGGGGATGTGCAATATGCCACCAATGTTGTGACCACCTCCACAGTTTTATTTGTAATTGTCGTACCACTGGTTTTGGAAATTACCCAAATACTAATATAATTAATGAGAATTTTATGTTATAAAAACCTGTCTTTGATCATGTAGATAAGGCGGGTTTTTGTTGGGAAAATTTAAATCATTCTCCTATGTTGCTAAGCCGCTAATTTAATTTTTTACCAAATCTTTTTTGCATTTTATTGCTGGTATAACCGAGTTTTTCATAAAATTGATGGGCACCTGTGCGTGATTCTCCGGAATTTAATCTGATTTCTTTCATTCCTAAAGCTCGAGCTTGTTTTTCCAAAGTATGCATAAGCTGACTGCCAATACCTTTTTTCTGCACAGAAGAATCTACGGCTAAAGCTAAAACATTGAACATGGGGTCAAAGTAGGTTTCTTCAAAAATTTCTGCATGTAAATATCCCTCAACCTTTTTGGTATCTTCATCTTCAAAGACCCAGAGATAGTGATGTTTGGGATCATTTAGCAACTTTTTAATGTTAGCGGCCGTTTTTTCGACAGGATAATCGTAACCTAGTTCAATTTGATTGATTTTTTGAATAGTAGGACTGTCAGCAACTTGGCATTTTCTAATCATAAATATTTCCTTCTTATATTTGCTGTTTTGCGAGTTAAAAATATTTTAGCGCTCTCACTGATAATTAGGAAGGCTTTGTGTGTCAAGATATAGTTAAAAACTAATAAGTTTAGCTTTATGACGGTCATAGTTTATTTAGCTAAGGATAATTAAAAAAACTATCTTTTCTTGTTTTCAAAAATGAGGAAAGGCATTTACACGGTGATTTTTCCAGATGTTTCAGAAGCTGTAGATGAAGATAAAAGGTTCTTTAAAGCTCTGACAATGGTAAAGAAGGTTTAGAAGCCTCATACTAGCATTCCTATTGAAAAAGTGGTCATTAAAGTTGTTGCTTATGTTTTAGCTGATATGAGTGAAGATAACGAGATTACTAAGTCTGCTACTATTAAGAAAAAATTTTTACTCCAAGAGATTTAGCTATTGAGGGTAAAAAAGGCAGACATAAATTAATAACTAAATAAGATAATTGAACTTTTTCAGAATATTTTTACACTTTCGCATTAACAAGATTTTTGTCAAAAGAATTTATAATTAAATTAAAAAATAAATGATTCTATATAAATTATATGTTATTATTTTAATAGTTGACATATAGATTTTATGCCTTGCTCAGTTTCTTCTTTAGGAAAGGAAATATTATGAACTGTTTTAAAAAGGATTTTAGTATTCTAAAAAATTTAAATGAATGTTCTAAATCAAGTCTAACTGATGAGAAAAGAAAAGAAGTTAATAGTATTGATTTAACAGAATATGATGCAATTGCTTATATAGGTAGAAATGATATTTTTATATATTCAACTTATAATGGTGATTTGATTTATTATATTAATTTACTAACGCAATCCGAAATAGAGCATAAGAAAAATATAAAAAATTTTTTTAGAAACCTAGCTGATAGAAACACTAATTTTACATGTTTAAGTACGCTATTCGTCATAGAAGAAGACCAATTCTTGAAGAATATGAAAAAAGATGATGATGAATTAACTAAACTCTATCATACTATAACAAAAATCAATGGCAGCCAGTTCATTACAGCAGCTCAATACCATGGTAGGTTTGGGTTTAAAATAAAGCAAGGTCAGAAAACTGGAATAACGCAGAAGGCAAGAAAAATTAACATATGTGATAAAAATCATATATATGAACTTTTTAATCACAAATGTGTATATTGCAATAAAGAATTGGAAAAGTTTTCTGATAAGAAGAATAGTATTACACAAATAGATCATATTGTGCCAATTAAAGAAGGGGGCAACAATTATTACCTGAATTGGGCCTTAGTTTGCAGAGAATGTAATAATTTAAAGGTAAATAAACTTTTCAATGATACTTCTAAAAGCTCAATATCTAAACGAGGTAAAAAATATCTAAATAAATTAAAAGAAAATTACCATTTTTATAAAATAAGAAGGGATAATCAATATTATTTAGTTAGAAAGCAAGGAAACTTTTACTTTAATAGTTATTTTACGATCTATAAAAAAATTTGCCAAAAATACACTAATAGAGATGACTGGTGTAGTGGATATCAATTTATTACAAGTTTGAGTGATAATGATGAACTTGAGCCAATTGTAAAGAACGGTAAAGTAATACCAGACAGTATAATTGAATCAGAATTAAATAAAGGTAATGCATCAACAATTGATTCCTGGCTAAATGTGGTTGAATAAATTCTTAAAATATAGTCTGTTAAACTTTCTTATAAGCACACAGCAACAAAACTACTTTAGTAGATTTTGCTAACAGTATTCGTTTGGGCACTAATTTATGCTGCACTGGCAGAAACAATTATGTTGTAACTCGAGGATAATTTATCCACAAATAAATAAGTAAAGGCTATCAAGTTTTGTTGTTCATAAAGCTGTGGATGAGAAAAGCACGGACATTGTACAAACAAAAGTTAAATTTGCTGCACTATTATTTTGTTGTATGGTTATATTTCATTTAATAGAATGATTGTTGGGGCTGTAAAAATTAACAGCAAGTAAAAAGGATTAGCTCTGATTATTAAAGAGTTAATCCTTTTATAGTGTTTTGATTTTACTAATTTGAAATTAAAGTTTTGTTTTTTTATTATCATTGAGCTATGAGAACCTAGCAAATTTTCTTTTTCCTACATTAATCATGTTCTCAGTTCAGTTACTATTTTGAGTTCTAAAAGTACATTTGGTGAAACTAAGTAATGAAAATTATTTAAGGTCAACTATATTTTCCACAAACTATCATATTCTAAATCATTGCAATATTTGCCAAAGACTTTGAGCATACCAATCATACCTGATCCTAAATCTGTTCCAACTCCTTGTAATTGGTCAGACAAAATTAAAATGTCACCAAAAGGTGCTTTAAATTTATGAAGCATAATATATGATAAAAGACGATTAATGATACGTTGAGCTTTATTTGAAGGAAAACGATTATTAAACTCAATCATCGTGTCTACAATTCCAGCAGCTCCAAAAAAATAGCCATAATATGCAGTATATGGTAGGTCTAAACTTTCTGCCATTTGAATAATTTTTTCTTTTAAATAAGGTCTTAATTTAGGGCAATGGTCATAAGTTTCTAAAGTTACTCGGAGTAACCCAGCTGTTCCATATAGTAAATATGGGTAGGCTATGGTTTTACCCTTTTTTGACGGCAGGCCGACAAATTTTTCGTTTTTGTCAGATATTGCACAATTAAAATCATGTAAAATCCATTTATAAATAAAATCATCATACTCATGGGATTCCATTTTTTGCTCATATCTTAATAAAAAATATGCTATACCAGCGCCCCCTTCAGCTAAGCCAACGAAATCGTTATTGAGTAAAATTTCTTCACTTGTTAATTTAGTCGCTAATAATGAAAGAGTAGATCTTGTACTTTTATTAAGCTTTGAATTATTAATTAGGGATAATCCCACTCCCGAGTAGCCATTGAATAGTCCAAAATTTGAATCTTCACTTTTATTGATGTAATCAACTAACTTTTTAATAATTGTGGCATGTAATTTGCTTTGCGAGGGTAAAGAATATAATATACCTGCTAACCCACCGCTTAAAGTTAATGATAAATTATCTGTATAATTAAAGTTTTTAAATTCTTTATAAAATAATTTTTTATATTTTTTGTCTTTTGTAATGTTAAAAAGTACGTTCTCAATTCCAGCTAGTCCATAGGAATAAGAAAAAACATTTTTATAGTATGGAGTTATCCTTTTTTTTGAAAAATGATAATTTTGCTTGCATTGATTCTTTGTCTGATTAAGTAAGGAATTAAAAGTTTCCTCAATTTGATTTTTTAAAAATTTTTTATCAAATAAAGGATTTTTATTGATTGTTAAATCCTTATTATTTAAAAAATTATTATGTAAATATTTTACCTTATTTAATACATCATCAAGATTTATCTTTTGAGGGGAAAAGATTAGTTGCTCGACTATTTCAAAATAAGAGTCTAGTTCTTTTTGTTTAAAAATATTTTTCACATATTTAATATCTAACATTATTTCTTCAGGTCTGAACTCTATTTCGATGCTCTTAGAAAAGAAAAGATAAAATATCGTTAAGCCTATGCCACTTATATCACTCTCTATTGTGCCTAATTTGGTTTTTGGATTGAAAAAGCCATCAGTTCTCATTAGAGGGATATGTGTATTGTTGATACTTTGTACGGATTCTAAATCAACGATAAATAGCTTGTTTTTTTGTTTATCATACATAAAATTATCAGGAGAAATGTCACTAATAATCATGTTGTGTTTTGTAAAATAGATAAGTATTTTAATTAGATTCTCTGTAATAATAAAGCAGTCATTTAAATATTGTCTTACTTCTGTTCCTGTATGATTGCTTTTTAGAATAGGGTTTGTAGGTCCGAATTCTTTAAGAGAAATACCAGGCATTTTTTGTTCGATTAAGTAAAAATTATTATCAATAATTTTAGCATCAATAAATTTAGGAGTGAAATTACACTCATCAAATTTTTTTAAAACTTTGGCTTCATTTTGTTTAAAATAAGACCCATCAAATTTTGAATGTTCACTGGTTAAAATAGATAGGTGCTTCCCTTCCTTAAGGATAACTTTCGTTTTCTTTTGTTGGTCAAATTCCGCAATGAGGTTTATTCCCTCATTGGTATTTCTGATAACTTCCAATATTTTTATATTTGGAAAGTACTTATTTAAGTCAGATTCTTCTGTTTCTTCCATTGGATAAATATCTTTTACGCCATTTGGTAAGTAAAAGAAATTTTTTCTACTGTCTGTAATATTACTATTATTGCCATCTTTAATTTTATAAACTCGGTCATTGTTGTTGCTTATTTTCCACTCAGGATTTATTCCGCCATAGCGATAAGAAACTATTTCAGAGTTTGGAAAGTTTCGATCTGTTAATACTTTAATTCCACTGAATTTCTTGAGTAGCCTAGTTAATTCTTCTCCGATATTTTTTGTTTGAGTTCTGCTACATGTATAAATGGTAATAAATTTTCCAAATTGCATTTCTGGGAAGTTTTTACCAGTGGTTTTTAATAATGTAGACATATTAGTAATAAATTTGAATAGTATTTTTTTACATCCTAAGTATGATGAAACAATTTTTATTATCTCATGAGAATTATATATATCAGTAGATACATGTATTTTCCATCCTTGGGCAGGATACTGAGTTTTAGTAGGGAAAAATATATTAGTAAAAATTCCCTGTCTTTTTATTAGACAGTGATATTTTGATTGATATTGTTCTAAGTTAATAAAACATCCTGTAGAATTATCGCTTTTTTTATAGAAATAATAATTATATTTATCATTATTTAATTTGGTAGTAAGTATGTCCATTTTTTTCTCTTTCAAAAAAAGTGTCGAACTATTGAGTACGACACCTATTTAACGATATTTCTTGAATATCTTATGAATATAAAAATTTAGTCAGTAGGTATTAATTGACATGGGCAACTACAAGTTGACCATCTATTATTAACTAATCCTTCAGAATTTCTATTCTTACCTGCTGCCTCTTTTTGTAAAGCTTGTTCAAAACTCATCACTAACACCTCCTTTTGTTTTAATTGTATTGCCAGATATAGTTATTGTCAATAGAAAAATATTAAATTATTATTTAATATTTATGAATTAGATAGTTAAATTCAAGATAAAGCATAATAAAAATCGGCTTTGCCTGGCTACGGTATATGTTAATGTTGCTTAATTTAAATAAAATAATGATTAAAATTATTGTTAATCGTTTTTTATAGTTATGTAGATATTTAAAACTTTAATAAGTCAATAGTTATATTTCGACTATCTTACTAAAATAAAACTAAATTTTTTTATTTTCAATCTGACGGTGAAATTTAAATTGTAATGATCTAGAAGAACTAAGTTTAATGCCAATTAACTACAAAGCGCTGCTAATGGTTAAATTAATTTTTAACTATTAGTGAGCGTTTTTTTAGCTGTTGATAACCACTTAGTCTTAAAAAACTACCTCTTAGTAAATAGTTATATATTTTAAAACTAGATTATGATTTAATTAAATAATAAATAATAATGAAAAATGTTTTAGAACATAAAAAATCTTATTTTATCTTTGCAACAAGCTTAATTTAGCAGGAAAAAGTTAAATATAAATGAAGGGAACAACAATTATGAAAAAATATTTTGATAACAAAAGCATAATCCTGTGTTTTTTGTTGACTCTGATCGTAGGTCTTGCTACTCCTTTTAATACGTGGTCTTATTCGCAAATCTTTGCCATGGTTGAAGCTGGTGATAAAAGACGAGTAGTTCTAGAAGTCTGTTTGATTGTTCTGATTATTTTCTTATTAACTGTTGCCCGCTACTTTTACGAGAGGACACTAAATCGGAACATCTACCTCTTCAATAAAAACGTACGCAGTGATCTGCTATCTTCAGATTTTGTTAAACAACAAGGACCAGTTTCTGATAAGTTGTCATTTGTCACCAATGATTTAGAGTTGGTAGAAAATAATTATGTCAAAGAAGTATTTAATTTAATTACTTGTATTGTTAACCTACTGCTATGCTTGGTTATGGCTATCAATGCAAACTTTATCTTGACTCTTATTTTTATGCTTTTCTCAGTTATTTCAGCAATTGCTCCAAAAATTATGGCCAAACGGGTTATGGAAAGTTCTAAAGCTTGGAGTGCTAGTGTTGGCAAATACACAGGATTTATGTCGGATTATCTCAAGCACATTGACCTAATCTTGGATTATAATGCGATGCCTTTCTTTTTACTGAAAGGTAAGAAGGCAATTACTGAAACAGCTGAAGCGAAGCAGAAACGGGAAAATACGATTGCCATGAGCAATTTACTGGCTGGTATTCTGGCTTATACCTTATCATTTCTGCCCATTGGGATTGGTATTTTATTTGTTTTAGACAAGCGCTTGCCTCTTTCTTCCTTTATTATGGTTCAGTATTCCAGTTCTTGGATCGTAAATTCTATCTTGGCCATCAACCGGTCAATGACAACGATTAACTCAGCTAAGCCCTTGTTAACGAAACTGACTAATATCAAGGAATTACCACAGTCTACTCTCAGTGACGAGATGACGACAATAGATTTCAAAGACTTGCAACTTAATGATGTGACTTTTGGCTATCAGGATAAGACTATTATTCAAAATGCCAGCTTGACGGTTAATCGTGGTGATAAAATTCTGCTGACTGGCCGCAGCGGGCAGGGTAAGAGCACCTTGCTCAGGTTAATGGCAAATATTATCCAACCAAATAAGGGAACAGTGGAATTAGTTGAACCAAATGGTAAGGTTGTTTCTCCTCAGCCTGATTACTTTGGCGAAGTCAATCAGGATTCGAATATTTTTCATGATACCTTGCGTTTTAACCTGACTTTGGGGCGTGACTTTTCTGACCAAGAGATTAAGCATGCCATTCAAGAAGCGGGTTTAACGCCATTAATGCAAAAGATTGGTCTTGACGCCGTAATTCAAGAAGACGGCATTAACTTGTCAGGTGGGGAAAAGAAACGTATAGAAATTGCTCGTGCCTTTTTATATAATCGCAACTTTTTATTAATTGATGAAGGTACCGCATCATTAGACCCACAAACTGCTCATGAAATTCATGAAATGATTTTATCTTCCGACTTGACAGTGGTTGAGATTGATCACCATATTCCAGAGGACTTGCAAAGTAAGTTCACCCATGCTTACAAATTAGAAGATAAGCAGCTAATCCCAATTAGTTAAAAGTACAGGAATGAAATGATACCAGATTTTAACTGTTAATTTAATGACTTAGTTATGGAAAAGTAATTAAGTCACTATTTAAAAATAGCGGGGTTTATCAAAGCTTTAAACTGCTTAACATTGTGAAAAGAATGATCAATAAAGGAAATTATAAATTCACCTGAAACAAGAAAAATTATGTAATTGACCATGTGTGGCATTCGACGTACAATGATAATGAGGTGATAAAAATGGCTAGAATAGAAGCTAGAATAGATCCAGCTATCAAAAATAAAGCGAAAACAGTACTTGCCAGCCATGGTTTAACAATTTCAGAATTTGTTAGAATGACGGTAACTACTGTGGCTAATCAGGGCTTACCAAAATATTATTTTTTACCTAACCAAGAATTAAGCAGTTCGTTAGAAGAAATGCTTGATGATTTATCTGGAAAAGAAAAGTTGCCAGAAGCTCATAATTTTAAAGAATTAGAAAAGTTACTCAAGTCAAATGAATAGTTGGATCTTATATGATAAATGGATAAAACAATCAAATATACTAAGGTATTTAAAAAGCAGTTAAAAAAGCGAAGGCAGGATCCGAAATGGCATTCTGTATTTAAAGGATCTCTTCCACAAGAGCTTGATAATCAGGAACGAAGCCCTTGGGAATTCATTATTCAATGTTTGATTGAAGATAATAAAATACCTAATTATTTTCATCCGCATGCTTTGGAAAATTTAATCAATATAAAGAAACAAGTTAAAAAACAGCTAAGTGATAAAAGAGCAACAGTAATTATTCTGGAACTTCATTTTGAAGGTCATAGTGGTGACCATTTATTAGTATATGCTCCTACACAAGAAACAGTTTTTTTAATTGGTATAGGAACGCATAGTGAATTATTCAAATGAGGTATCTATAAGAGTTAAAAAAAGTTATTCCAAGCCAATAGAAATACTCATTTTAATATGATATACAACCAAAATTAAAAAGAAATAGAAGAATGAAAATAATAGCTAGCCTTTTTATTAAAATGCCCTAGAAAGTTAATCAGTTGATTAACACCTAGAGCATTTTTGCTTTAACTAAAAGAATTTAATATTTTAATTCTACCGATCGTATTTTTTAAATCCTATACAAGTGGTACCCTTGATGTAAGCTATTTCATTTTTAAAAAGTGCATATCTAAACGGGTAAGGAGAAAAAATTGCACTATAAAGCAATAAACTCAAAAGCATCTCTTGTAAATTTATTTTGGGACCAATTTTTATTTTTGTGGCAACTAATAAAATCACGCTTTCTTTTTTGGCTAGGCTTAATCAGCTTTGTAATACTGATGCTGAAATTGATGCCTAATTCTGCTATAGTTCCTCTTTTTTTCATGGGTGTTGATTTTAAAGCTGTCAAATCATGCCAAGTAGTTTTGCCTGTTTTTTGGTTTGTTTATTTTGTAGTGCCGCTATTGATAGTCTTAAGCAGTTTTAAACAATTGTGGCAAGTAAGAGGAATGCAATTGCGAGGGCTCAGATACTCACCCTTAAGTTTCGCTGCAGTTAACGTTGGTTTAATGGGATTGATCACCCTCATTTATGTGGTACTAACAGAAGGAATCATGACTTTAATGACTGATTTTTCTTGGCTAAGAAATTTTAAACTGATGCAATTTCAGGGAATATTAGCTTTATTAGTACTGTTCATTATTAATTTTTCAGGGATATTTCTGCTGTTGATAATTCAAACCACTATTGGTCACTTCAATGCTCCATTGGGTATAATTATTCCTTTTAGCCTGTGTATTCTCACGATTTATACCACTTGGAAATATAATCCGCTCAATAGTTTAATGTTGTTGCGAGTCAATAAGAACAATATTCTGCTGTTATTAGCTACAACGCTATTAATGCTAATTGTTTATTTAATTACTGACCGTTACAGTGAACCGAATTATTAAAAGTCTAATTCTAAAATGGTACTATGAATGTATAGAATTAAACGATAATGAAAAAATAAGAAACAAAAACTGGATATTTATAATAGTCAAATTAATTTATCTTTATTGCTGCGGCTGTCCTCACTTTTAAAAAGAAGGTCTTTATGAAACGTCTATTTTGGAATCAATTACTATATTTATGGCAAATAATTTTATTATTAATGAATGCAACTATCCATTTGCCATATTTTATAAGTTATTCACCGGCTGATTTCTTACGTGAACTTCCTGGAACTACTAACATCTATGTGGTGGTGTTTATGACTGCAATATTATTACTTTATTGCATGATTATGTTTCATTTAGATGAAAAACGATTAGCAGAGTTATAAAAAGTGAAAGGAAAAAGGATTAAGTCCTAAATTTGGACTTAATCCTTTTTAATATACTTTGATTCTGTTAAGTGGCCAATAACGATACTTAACAACACCTTCAATTTTACTTCTAGGGATTGCTCCTATATAACGACTATCTTTTGAAACGCTCCTATGATCTCCCATTACAAAATATGAACCTTTGGGAACTTTGTTAGTATTTTTCATTTCTTTTAATTGAGAAGGGGAATAAATACTTTTATATTCTTTTGTTCTTGCTAAAGATCGAATCGAAAAGTCAGCGGTATAGGAATATTTTGTACCATGAAAGCCGTCTTCATTATCTGTCAGCTTAAATCCTGGGTTTAAATAGTCTTGATTTATTTTTTTGCCATTAACATAAATCTTATTATTTTTTCCAGTAACAGTTTCACCTGGTAATCCTATAATTCTTTTTATATAAAAGGAATTACGTTCATCCGGAGCCTTTAAAATGACAATTTCATTTCGTTTCAATTTGCTATTGCGATTAGCTATAACTCTTTCTTGGTTTTCAAAAGTTGGTTGCATCGAGATACCAGACACAGAACATTTGACTATTAAATATTTTGTCAGTAAAAAATTAATTAAAATAAAAATCGCAAATAAGACTATTGTATATTTTAAAAAATCATAAAATTGTTTTGTTTTCTCATTTTTTTCGTTATTCTGATTATTCGCCATAAGTAAGTCCTTACAAATAAAATTACATATTAATATAACTAGCCTGTGGTTGATAGATAAATTATAGGCAGATAAATAATTAAAAGTCAAAATAATCTAAAAACCAACATAAAACTAAACAAATAACCTATTAGATGATAAGGGCTTTTTTTAAGTTTAGAGATCATAAGGCTAATTTCTGTTTTTATTGTAAATAGCAAGTGGATAGTCATAAAAAATCTCAGTCAAAAATCTAGAGTAAAACAAAAAGAACTAACTTTGATTGAATATAGTCAGTTAGTCCTCCGTTTACAACTGATAAAGTGTTTTGCTTGTAGGTTTCATATCAAAATTGAACAACTTTTAAGTTATTTTGCTTTGTAATTTTTAATATTTTTCTGGCATTGAGTTTCTTGAATTGCTATAAGCCGCATATTCATCAACTGTTAAGTAGGCTAGTTTTGCTTTCATCTGTAAACGTCTCGTGGCTTCTTTAACTTCTGAAACTGTTGCTTTATCTGAACTATTAATTTCTTTGGCTCTTTTTAGTGCATCATCATAAAAATTAAAGTGGTAAAATTTGTATCCATCAGTATTGTGAACTGCATTTTCCTGATCAATTTCCTTTTGGAGATCTTTTTTATCTGCTGCAGTTGCTACTTTCGCATCTGCTTTAGCTTCATCAACCGTATTAAGAGGTTTCAAAAATGGACCGGAAACATATTTACTGTCAGCAGCTTTAATGAATGACATATGTTCTTCATTGTTTTCTTCAAAATTGCTGTTCGAAAAGTTATTGGCGTCGCCTAAATGATAGTAGAGTTCAGCTTTATTGTCCTTATTTGACCAAATGTATAATAATTCATCAACCGGAATTTTCTCGCCTTCAATAAAGGTGGTTAGACCAGCTTTATAATCTTGATTTGGTCGTAAATCTCCATTAGCATCAAAAATATCAGTTCCAGCAGTAATTAAAACATAGGTGTCAGCGGTAAAAGTCAGCAGCCTTTGTCTTGGCTCTTTTTGTACGTATGATTTAGGAAACCAGCCAGTTTTTGTTCCACTAATAATGTAACTAGGTGAACTGGTTGGATTATACATAAATAGCGTTTCACGGTTGACTTTTATTTTTTGCAGAGACTTAACTGTCCTTTGTTCTTTGTCCAAACCGATCTGAACTCCTTTGGAGTCAATGACTTTTGGACTAATTGTTACAGTTGCTTCTGAGACATAAAGGGGCTTGTTATCAATGTTGCCAACATTTGCCGCATTAACATAGCCACCGGCTCCAATATTGTAGTAATATTTACCACCGATTTTTTTATAAGGGAGCCATGACTGATTATAGTTGTCATCATTGACTAGGAAATACTGTTTGCTATTCCGGTCAATTTTTTCTACAGAGCCAGAGTATTTCAAAGGGGTTCCTTTGCGCAAATGCGTATTCTTTTTACTGCCACGGAATTTGTATAGCCGTTTACCATTCTTATCGTAAACATAAGAATTGTAATTGAGCTCCAAGTTGCCATCTTGTACCTGTTTGTTAACAACACCAACATTAGCCGCCTTAATGTAGGCACCACCGGTTAAAGGATAGTAGCTTTTACCATTAATCGAAGTTGTTTTGGCATTACCGTTTACGGTGGTACCCATACGCAATGTCCCTTTACCGTTATAATAGGTGCGCTTGCCCTGAGCCGTATAAACATAAGAATTATGATTCAACGTGAGAGTATCAGTCTTAGCAGCTAATACTTCTGTATTGCTTGGCATTATTGGGGGTAGCATAGGACTAATAGCAAGAATGCTTGCTATGGAACCATAAACAAACTTTTTATTTAATTTCATGTAATCACCTCAAAAACTGATTAAATATCTACTATTCATTATAGAGCAGTATAGCTGTCTTTGAATAGGCTTTCAAAGAGATTAATACTAATTTAATGAATTGAAAATAAGCTAAAGCTATTTAAATTTGAAAGCAGATAAAAAATTAACTTCCTAATAATAGTGAAGTTAATCAAGATAAGAGTTTTATTTAGTTATAGTTTTTTTGACCCTATAGATAATTTTGTCATAAAAGTAGTCCCAAAAGTTATCCAACTTTTGGGGTTTAGTACAACGTCATGCTATTGTATGAATTCTAATTATTACACTGTTTTACTTTTTAAACTTTTTCCTTATTTTTGAGTTTCACTTCGAAAAAATACATAATAAACGTCCAAATAATTGAACTAATTACACACCCAGCAATATTTTTCATTGTAAAAGTATTTTTGGGATCCATTAACCACCCTATAAAGAGGATTAATATCAAAAAAGAAAAGAATTCCCAAATAAGTTTATAAATGCTTTTTTCATTTTCACCACCTCTTAATAATTGTATCATGTATATATCATTTTAGTGTATACCTGTTCATAAATATTATATGACCGGTAATGTTAATCAGATAGACGTAGGCGATGGCTATGTCAAGGCAAAAGATGTCAAATTGGTTTATCGCATCAAATTGAAGCAAGGCAACATAAAAGTAAAGGAGTTTACAAATAAAGTGAAAATTTATCAACTCATGAAAACTTATTTAGTGGTCTCTCTTTTAGTCATTTTCAAGCAGTAGTAACTCTAAGAATAAAAAAGACTGTCCCAATCATACTTTAGCAGGTTAAGGACAGTCTTTTATTTCTTCATCAACTTACCACTTATCAAGCGGCTAATTATTTTTAAAGAGCTACAAAACTTCTTTTTTAAATTTACTGAACGCAGCAAGGCTATTTCGCAAGGCTCAGTAATATCCAAAATTAATTAAAACTTGTGTAAACCTAACGCATGTTGTGCGGCTAAGTTTAAAATATTCCATTGCCGATCAAAACTTGGTGAGAAGAAGAAGTCTTGCTCAGCTAAATCTTCTAATGTTAATTTATGACCAATTGCTAAACTTAAGACATTGCCTTGAGCGGTGATATCATGCTTGGACATAACTGCACCTCCCAGAATCTGATGAGTATCCTTATTATAAGTTAAGGAAATATATCCTAACGGATTATCATCTGCAGGAATAAAGTCTGGACGCAAATGATCGATGTAGATGCTAGTTGCAGCATTAATGCCGGCAAATTCAGCAGATTTTTGTGGGAGGCCGCTAACTACCGCATGTACATCACCAAATTCTAGTAATTGTCCACCCACTAAACCTGGGAATGGGCGGCTTGGCTTTTCTTCAAACAAATGTTGTACTAAATAATTTGCTTCATGGCGAGCAGCAACTGCTGATGGAATTGGCATTCTTTTATTAGCCGGGATTGACAGTGGCCAAATAGCATCACCCAGGGCATAAACATCTTTTTGATTAGTCCTTAAATACTCGTCGGTTTCAATATAACCACGTTGGTTTAAATTAATAGTATCTTTAAGCCAGTCTGTATTAGCAACAAT
Organism: Lactobacillus helsingborgensis; assembly: GCF_000970855.1. Taxonomy (GTDB): domain Bacteria; phylum Bacillota; class Bacilli; order Lactobacillales; family Lactobacillaceae; genus Lactobacillus; species Lactobacillus helsingborgensis. The sequence continues at coordinate 399,285 of NZ_KQ034047.1, read as the reverse complement.
GCCTGCAGCAACGATGACTAAATCGGCTTTAATATCACCATGATCAGTTTGGACTAGGTGGTCATTGGTAAAGCCAGTAACTTTTGTAGCAAGCTTTAAATCGACTCCCTTGTCGCGCATTTCTTGTTCAAAAACATCGGTAAAGTCTTTTGAAAAATAATTAGCCAAAATATGGTTGCTGGCATCAACCAAAGTCATGTTTTTACCAGCTAAAACACCAGCTTCAACGGCAGCAATTCCGTTACCAGCACCCACCACAACGATATTTTTAATTTCATCATTATGAAGAGCTTCATTGATCTTTTTAGCCCAACTGTAGCCCCGCATTAAATAAACATAGTCTAAATCTGCCCCTGGAACAGGTAATTGGAGTGGATCAACTCCTGGAGACAAGATTAATTTGTCATAATTAACTTCTTCAGTCTGACCAGTTTGGGTATTTTTAATTGTAACTTGCTTGTTTGCCGGATTTAAAGCAACTGCTTGCGAATTATTAATGACCTTACCACCTAATTTTTCCAAATCAGCAGGTGAAAAATTGCGTACATTGTCTTGTCCGGTAGTTTTTTCTTCTAAAAAGAGCTTCATTCCGCAAGACATAAATGAAACAAAGTCACTTGTTTCATAAATAGTGACATCAAGATCTTGATATCTGTCTAATAACTCGATAGCTGCTTCATGACCCGGATGAGAAGCACCAATGATAACTACTTTTTGATTCATAGAAAAAATCCCCTTTTTATCAATATCTGAAAGCGCTTGTAGCGCTTTACTGTATTCTATGGTAACACAAGAAATACGTTAGTTATACAAAGATGCACCAGTATAGCTAACGCATTTATATATTAATTTTTTAAAACAGATTAAATGTTCCAATATAAGTTAGTCCTTGAAATTTAACTTAGTACATAAATCTACTAAAAACAATAAATTACATATATATTTCTAAAAATATATTTTATATTAAAGGTTATTTATGCTACACTTTGGTTAAGTAGAAGTATATTGCTTAAAGGAGACAAATAATGAATAAACACCATTTTAGGATTAAACTTACAACGTACTTAGCTACTATTGCTATGACTGTGGTAGGTTTAAGTATTATTAAACCGCAAACAATATTTGCATCGGCTTCATCTCCTGCAAATTTAGCAAAAGAAACGAAAATTGCAACAAGAGAAACTAAGACAGTTCCATGGGTCAGTACTGATATTGATGATAATAGTGAACTGTCACTTAGCTATGATTCGACCAGTAAAACATTAACTATTCCTGGTAACTCCACAGCTTTTAATGACCCGAAACCGCTGGCAAATGCTTTATATAATGTAGGGCTTGATCCTGTAAATGTTAACCATATTGTTATTCAGGGTCCCTTGGCACTTAGCGGGTCAGTCAGGTATCTATTTAAAGGCTTTACTTATCTAACTAATATAGACGGCTTGGACAAGCTTGATACTAGTAAAATTACTGATATGACAAGCATGTTTTCATCATGTTATCGTTTGAGCGATGTTAATCTAAAAAACTTTAATACTGCCAATGTTATCACAATGTCAAGCATGTTTTATTCTTGCGTAAGTCTTAAAAATATTGATGTCAGTTCCTTTAATACCGAAAATGTTTCGGAATTAAGTGGCATGTTTGAAGAATGCAGAAGTTTAAATGCAATTGATTTAAGCAACTTTAAAACTAGTAAGGTGACTAATACCAGTACTATGTTCCAGAATTGCTGGTCACTAAAAAGTATTAAGTTTGGTAAAGATTTCAAAACTGATAATGTCACTGATATGAACGGGATGTTTAACAATTGCTTTGTCTTAACTGACCTAGATGTTAGCGGCTTTTCAACTGCTAACGTTAAGACTATGTCATATATGTTTGGGGCCTGCCAAAGCTTAACAAAAATTGATGTTAGCAACTTTAATACTGATAAAGTAACTGTAATGAATAACATGTTTATGGACTGCGAGAATATTACAGAGCTTGATCTCAGTAAATTTAATACCGCGAATGTTTTTAATATGAAAGAGATGTTTCAGTATGATTTTCGGTTGCAAAGGCTTGATATTAGCGGTTTTGATATGAGCAAAATTATATACATTTCCGATATGCTAAATGATTTGCAAAGTTTAAACTTGTTAAAACTAGGAAAAGATAATATTGTCAAGGGTACTGGATTTGATGCTGATGGCACTTGGCGCAATGTTGCTAATGGTACACTTAATGACCCTCAGGGCAAGAATAGGTGGAGTTCGAAAGAGTTAATGGCAAACTATGATCCAGCTAATGATGCAGATACTTATGTTCGCGAGGGTACACACTTTGATGAGCCTAAGCCACCAGTCAATCCGCCAACCCCGACGCCAACGCCAACCCCACCAAGTCATTCATCCGGTACTATAGAGCCGATTGCAGGAGCTGAGGTCAGAGTTCATTATGAAGATAAAAATGGCCTTAAATTGGCACCTGATAAAATCTTGAGTGGTAATGTTGGTGATGGGTACATTACCCAAGAATTGAAATTTGCTGGTTATTTATTAAAGGCAAGACCTTATAATGCAACAGGTTTCTTCAGCTACCAGCCTCAGACTGTATCTTTTACTTACCTTAAAGGGACTGAAAGAATGGTAATGCATAATTCGTATCTCTATGATATTGATGGTAAGCGGAAACCAGGCGAATTTATGTCAGGCCAGATAATAACTACCTATGATACCGAAAACATAAACGGTAAGAAGTATTATTTTTTAGGTAATAATACGTTTGTGAAGGCCAATAATATTACAGGCCAAAAGCGTAAGTTAAAGCATAATGCACTCATCTATAATCAAAAAGTAAAGAAAATAAGACATGCTATTCTGAAACGTGGACGCAAAGTTACAACATATGGCGGTGCAGTAAAGCGAAAAGGTCGCTATTACTATATCATCGGATTGAACCGCTACGTGAAGAAAGCTAACTTTAACGGGACTGAAAGAACGGTAATGCATAATTCTTATCTTTATGATATTAATGGTAAGCGGAAACCGGGCGAATTTATGTCAGGCCAGATAATTATTACTTATGGTACCGAAAACATAAAAGGTAAGAAGTATTATCTTTTAGGTAATAATACGTTTGTGAAGGCTACTAATATTACAGGCCAAAAGCGTAAGTTAAAGCACAAGGCTCTGATCTATAATCAAAAAGTAAAGAAAATAAGACATGCCAGTCTGAAGCGTGGACGCAAAGTTAGAACATTTGGTGGTGCAGTAAAACGGAAAGGTCGTTATTATTACATCACCGGATTGAAGCGATATGTGAAGATAGCTAACTTTTAGAATTTTTGATTAATTAGCCCAGTAGTACAGCATAAATATGTTTATAACTGCTAAGTAAGAACGATTAAGAGAAAAATTCATAACTTAAATGCACCTAATAGTAAAAATCAGCTATTAGGTGCATTTTTGTATTATAAAAAAGTCCCGAAATTGAGAAAATTTCGGAACCTTTGTCAAGTTAAGATTGTACTTTTTAAAAATAACCGTTTCTGTACATTTCATTCGGGAAATAATAAGCATGCTAGACCAGAATCTAAATAAATTAAATTTAGAGAATGCTTCGGATCAAATAAAAATCCCATTATACTCATGAAAATCATAAATAAACCCATAGCATAAGAAGTTATTCTCCTATTTCTATAGACTCTTTCAGAATATTTCTTGGGTTTTGTACTTGAATTTTTTCCAAAAAAAGCTGATGCAAAACACATGAGTGCAAAAATAGAAAAAACAATTAGGAAGCTAAAGTCTTTTTTTAGAATAAAAATTGCAAAGAAACCTAGTAGAATTTGTATAAAACCGCATATTATACTTTTGGTTGTGAAAGATAATTTTTTTAAAACCATAATAGTATGGCACTTTCTCTATTATCAAATAATCTTGTATATAACTTAATATCAAAGACTGTATTTATATTATATTTGGGTATATTAAACCTTGATAATTAAAAAAGCAACTCTATTTTTCATTAATAATTAGAGTTGCCAAAAGGTACAAGATTTAACGTAAATAGCTAGAAAAAGATTGGTCATCAACTTTTGTAAGAATTGAATGAGTAGCTGATAGTTTGACCATGCTGTTATTAAGCCAAAGCTATTATTTTATTTATCGTTATCATATGGACTGATTTTAACGCCATTTTTGTATATTCTTTTTTCGTTTATTTTCATTTTATTAACAATGTCTTCACCCAAATCACTGCCAAGCATTTCTGCAATGCCTAATAAGAATATTCCCACATCCGCTAATTCTTCATTGATATTTTTCTTATTATTCTTGCGCCAGGCTTCAAATAACTCATTAGCTTCTCCATGTAAGCGCAATAATTCAAACTCAATATCTGTGGTATTGAAGCCGTGCTTTTTCTTATTTTCCATGACTGCTTTTTGCAGTTTCTTAGTATCTATGATCAATTTTGACTCCTAAATTATGACTTGGTAGTTTGAATTCGTGCTTTTAGAGTGTGCACAATATATGAACTTATACTTAATTAATTTTGCTGTATGAGTTTTGAAGGTAGACTCTAAAGTTTAATCCTTAGATACTAAAATCTTACCACTGTTATAGGTAACTTTAAGCAGTGAATTAGTTTGAGAAGGGGTAGAAAATGACGATAATAGTATTTTTTTGTGTAGAATCAGTTGTAAGGTCACAATTGATTTTTGGCTAATCAAACATATCGAACATACTAAAATTACCGGTATTAAGGTTAATTGTACTTTGGCCAATAGCTTTACTACAGGTAAAAAGCCACTATATTTATTTGTAAAATTCTATATTCGCATTTTTGCTAGTTACTTTAACAATTGGTTTGTTCGCTGCGAAAATAGATAAGCGATGATGATAATCTTTAGTGTCAGTTTCGATTTTATGCTTAGGATCAACGCGCAAATCATAACTAATTTTTGGTGCACCCGTCATTGAAAATACTCCCTTATTAAGAGTAAACGAGCTATTACCAGAGAAAGTACAATCATTAATAAGCATGCCGCCTTTGGCAATGAATACTTTAGTTTTGATCTTGCTATCGTCAAAAGTCATATTGCCTTTACCGATATTAATGGAACAATTTTGTAAATTTGAATCCAATACGTCTAAAACTTGATGTTTAATCTTTAACTTAACGTTTTGAGAAGAAATATGATCGAGGGCCAAATAAGCAATGTTTGACTTAAGGTTGATAACAGGAATATCCAATTTCTCTAATAGTGCGCAGCCCCCCCGCAAATAACCTGACACTTTTTTCAGAGCGTTTTTACTTGGTACAGTGACAGTGACTTCATAATAGCCATCATTAAAATGTTTTTCCGGCTTATCATAAATAGTCAATTGTTCATCTTTAACTTTAGTTTTAATTTTTTGTGCATTTCCGCCACGTTTTGCTTTAATTGTGACTTGGTATTTATTACCTAAAGTAACAATAGTATTAGGTCTATAGGAAGAAAATTTGATTTTATTAAATTTTTTAACTGTGTAAACTCTTTTGGTAGTTTGATTGGTATCGGCTTCTGTTACTTGAGGCTTTTGCAAAGCACCATTTATTTTCACACACGCAAATAAGAGCACACCGATTATTCCACAAAATATCCCTATTTTATAAATTTTTTTCATTTTATGCCTCCGTTATAAAGCTTTTAACGTAGGAATAGCCTGGCAATGTGCCAGACTTTTTAGTTGCGTAAAAAGTTGTAATGTTTATAGGAATGTCAGTAAGACAACTATTTATTAATTATAAAAATTACCATTACTTATTAATAAACATATTATACTATCTTGAACTATATTATACAATATATTATCTTAGTTAAAGTATTAGATAGATTGATAGGATGTGAAAGAGTAAATGAGCAAAATGCATCGAACTTCTTGGAAAAATATAATAGGTTTTACTTTAAAAATATTTATTTATGCTGTCATTATCTTTTTTTTGATTTATTTGTATCAATATTTGGGTATCAGTTCTGCTCATTTTATTTATAATGAATTCTAAAAAATGATACTTGCTACATTGATGATACAGTTGCTAAAAAAACTAAAGCCCTTGAAATTCTTAGTTTCAAGGGCTTTAGTTCTGTAGGTAAGTACAGTTAATTTTAAAGAGGAGCTTTAATCATAAAAACTGTTTAACTTCCTGTTTTAAACTTTTTGCTAGCTTTGCGGCACCAATTTTTTGTAATAAACTGACTTGGTCTAGAGCCGTTTGTTTGTCATTTTGACAAATTGCTATGCGAGCATTAGCAACCAGCAATTTATCATAATCGTATTCTTTCTTTGCTTATTGTGCTCAAAAATGTGCCGATTTTTCACACTAAAAATAATAATTTAGTGTTATTCTTATTTTAGAGGTAAATCAATAATTACATCAGATTTATTTCGTCGATCAAAAAGTCGTTAACTTATTTATAAAGACGTAACAGTTTGGCTTTTATATGCTAATTTGGAAAGGAGGATAAATACATGACTGAAATAGTTGCATTGATAGCCTTGATCAATGCATGTTGGCTTTTGGGTAAAACTTATAAAGATAATCCAATAATCAAATTTCTTAGAACTAATCGCGGAATGGTGTTGATATTAGCCTCCGTTTCCTTATTAGCCTATAAAATGGTAATATATGATTTTCAATTTGGTCAAATTTTGCCGTCTTTTTATTCTGTAATGGTTTTGCTTATTTTGTTAGGTCTTTTTTATATTTTAAAAGATCGTCGGGCAATAAAATAAACGTTTGCTAATCAAAATTAGCTGACAGATTTTTAACAAATCTTTTTGCTAATATTTTGGCTCCAAGCTAGATATAGCTTGGAGCTTTTTAAGTACAAAAACAATTGCTCTAGCAGAAGTATAGATGACTTTGTCAAAATTAACAGCAATTTATTATGTTGCTTTTTTAGTTGTCAATTTAAATTTTGTATTATAAAACAATATTCTACTCAATCGCTTTTTCTTAACTGGTACAACATATTACTGTAATATACTTATTTAATTAGATATCGTATCTAAAAAATAATGATAAAAGGAATTGAGAATTTCAATGGTAAAAAATAGTAAGCTAATTGGCTCAATACTCTCAGTGGGAATACTTAGTTTTTTGGGAATTGTGATAGAAACAGCACTCAATATTGCTTTTCCCCAATTAATGACTGAATTTAATATTTCTGCCAGAACGGTTCAGTGGCTAACAACAGGCTATATGTTGGTATCTACGATCATTATTCCTTTTGGTTCCTATTTACAAAAGAGATTCAAAGCTGTTTCTTTATTTAGAATAGCTGTTTTATGCTTTTTGCTGGGTACTTTTTTAGCAGGTATTTCATCAAGTTTCACTTTATTGCTATTTGGGCGTCTTTTACAAGGAGTTGCTGCCGGCATTGGTTTGCCACTAATGTTTTCAATAATCTTAAGAGAATCACCTCAAAAGCAAGTTGGCATGTTTATGGGGCTCGGTACTCTTGTTATTGCTTTTGCTCCTGCAGTTGGTCCAGTATACGGTGGAATAGTTCTAAAACTATTTCAGTGGCAGAATTTATTTTTGTTTATTATCCCAGTAATTATATTGATCTGGGTATTAGGCGAGTTTAGTATCACTCAAACTACTAAAACTGAAAAAATTCCATTTGATTTTCAGGGTGGATTACTTTTAATTGCGTTTCTCCTGTCCGCTTTATTTGTACTTTTGGGTTTTACCAGTGGCAATAATATTTGCCTGCAATTAATACTGGCATTAATCACTATTATTACTGGATCTTTCTTTATTTTGGTTGAAAAGCATAGTCAGCATGCAGTTTTAAAAGTTAGTTTATTTAAAAACTGGCAGTTTACTTTCTTTTTGCTGGCATTTTTTCTGTTGCAATTAATGTCACTAAGCATGTCATTTTTGATACCCAACGTGTTACAGACAGCTTTTGCACAAACAACGGCCACAGCTGGTTTGCTGGTTTTACCTGCTGCTATTACAGATGCGGTTGTTTCAGCGTTTGCTGGAATAATTTATGATAAGGTTAATCAAAAATTACCTATAATATTTGGAGTAGTAATAATTCTTCTCACTTTTATAATTGCTAATTTTTTAAACCCAAATATTACCAACATGGCCTTTATTTATATCAGCTTTATATTTGGCTTGGGATTTAGCTACGGTAATATCATGACTTTTTGTTTATCCCATATTCCGACTGATGTCAAAAATGATGGGAATGTTATTTTTATGACCGTCCAATCATATTCTGGGGCGATAGGCACAGCACTAGCAGCTTCTTTAGTAACCTTGGCGCAAACAGGTTTTAAAAACAAAAAGTTGGCGGCATTGGCAGGTCTAAAACTAAATTACAATATGTTAGTATTCCTATCTTTGATCGTACTGGTTTGCATTTTAGTTTGCTTTATTTTTACTAAATTAAAAAATAAAGCATCTCAAAATTTGTTTTAATTTTCAGGTACTTTTTTAATTCAGCACAATAATTGCGATTGACGTTGGGTAAACATCTTCCAATATTAAAAATGAACATTGGTCTACTTTTCCTAAAACCGGCAGGTTAAAATAGGATAAGAAATAAGTATGCATCAATCTGCGGAATATATGAAGTTCGATTAGTCCTATCAAAAAGTATTGCTAGTAGAGAAAATGCTAAAAGTGCTAAAATTGAGCAATTGCAAAACTTTTCTCCGCCATCCAGATTAGCCTTTTGAATAATTTTTACAGGGTGGGTGGTTTTAATGAAAATAGCACCTAGCAGTAATATCACACCAAAGAAAAAATAAGTATATATAGCTATCTTATTTTTGTGATAATAAATAAAAAGAATGCCAATTAAAAATTGTAAAATACCCATTAAAAATAAGGCGATTTTCGGATTAAGTTTATACTTCAGCATCATTTGAACCTTTCAAAATTAAATTTAATAAGATTACATAATAAAAAAGCAATCTTTTTTGTAACTACTACTTATTAGGACATTGTGTAGTTGACTAATAAAAAATATGTATTGAGTTTAGTTATTCCGTTCCAAAAGAGTGTTATCTTTTAACTCGTAATGTTTAAAGTTATTGTCTTTAAATATTTGCTCATCGTAATGGTGTGCAATTTCCAACACAGTGCAGTTCAACCTGTTTATTACTTGTTGCACTTTTTTACCTGTTTCATTATCTAAAGCCGAGGTGGCCTCATCTACTAAAATAATCTTTTTACGGTAAATCAGTGCACGAGCAATTTCAATTCTTTGCTTTTGTCCACCTGACAGATTTGCACCATTTTCACCATACTTTTTGTCTAAACAATTATCACCTAGTTCTGCTGATAAACCGACTGCTTTTAGTGCTTTTACGCATTCTTCATCCGAAAACTCTTTACCTAGAGTCAGATTAAGACGCAAAGTGTCATTGAACATGAATGGACTTTGAGCAATATAAGCAAGTTCACCAGAACCAGCGATATTTTTAACTACTTGAGAACCATCTTGAAGAAAAATTTGTCCGCTTGTAGGTTTGATGAAGCCTTCTATTAAGTTGAAGATTGTTGATTTGCCTGCACCGGATTTACCAGTAATTAAAATTTTGGTTCTGAATGGAATTGTTAAACTTAAATTTGTCAAAATCACCTTTTTGTCATTATAAGCAAAACTGACATCATCTATCTTGATGCTAGGAGAATTAAGGTGACTATTCTTGTTTTCTGCAAATTCAAGCGGATACAGTTTGAGACTTTTACGAATATTTTCTGTCGTCTTCATCTCATTTAGGCATTGTGCGGCATTTCTCAGAGGCCCAACGACACGGTCACTGGCTAAGAAAATGGCGATAATAGCTGCTGGTTCAGCCTGACCATTGATAACAAAAAACAAACCTGCACCAAGAGGAAGAATAAAACTCAATGCAGAAAGAATAGCGCTGAGAAAAATTGCCCAAGCTTGATAGTCATTCATCTTTTTGTACGAATTTTCTGTTTGCTGCAAGTAGTTTTCGGTATCTGCAAACATTGCTTTTTCAGCTAAATAAGTTTTAATTGTGCGAATACCATTAAACAAGTCGGTTACTTTGCCTAAATAAGTGCTGCTACTTTTTTGCCAAGTTTCAGAGGAATCACTTAATACTTTGCCAAAAATTTTGGATGAAAGCATTGGCAGCAGTGAAAATAAAATGAATAAAATCCCAATTGCAAAATTAAGCCAAAGAATATAAAAGCTGGATATTGCAGCCATCAAAATGGCACCACACAATTCAAAAAAATTTTTAAAATAATTAGTTTCAATCAGCTTGAAGTCATTAAAAATCTTTGAAACATTATCTGAAGCAACTGCTGCAAAGTCTGGGTTAACTATCTGACCGTAAACAAAGCTGTCTTTTATTTTGATATTCATTAATTTGATTGCCTGATTGATCCAGATTTGCTTTAGGGTCATGGCGAAATAAACTAATCCCAGAGCCAGCAAACTGCTTATGATATACAACACTGCTTTTATAGCGGGTGTATGGCAGTTGAAAAACGTCACATTTGAAACTACTGAAGATAAAACCACGCCATCAAAAGAATAAATTATAGTTGCAATTAGAATTCCCAATAATAACGACTTAGGTAGTGTTTTAAAAAAAGTTTTGAAAGACATTGCATTCTCCCGGTACATTGGAATATAAAAAGCTTTAATTGACTTAAACTTCATTTTATCATTAAATTATAATAATATTAAATTATTATTTGAATATTTTAGTAAAAACACTGTGGTGCTAATTTATTTTAAAGGAACAAAGTGATGAGAGTTAATGTTTTACAACACACGCCAAACGAAGGCCCCGGTTCAATTCAGGAATGGGCCGACCTGCATCAGTATGGCTTTTATGTATATCATCCCTATCAGTTTGGCATTTTGCCTGAAGCTGCCACAACAGATTTACTAGTTATCTTAGGTAGTCCAATGAGTCCAAATGACGATCTGCCATGGATTAAGCAAGAGCGCCAGTTAATTAAGCAGCTATTTCAGGAGGAAAAGCCTATTTTGGGAGTATGCTTTGGCGCCCAACAAATTGTTAAAACTTTAGGCTATTAGGTTAAAAAGGCGCCGGTTAAGGAAGTAGGCTGGGGGCCAGTCAAATTGCAATCCAAATTAATTACCGGCTTACCTGAAAGTTTAGAAGTATTGCATTGGCATGAAGAAATGTTTGACATTCCAAAAGAGGCTGACGTTTTATTTTCTAATGCTAATTTACAAAATCAAGGTTTTGTTTTAGGCAAGCAAGCTGTTGGTTTGCAGTTTCACTTAGAACCAGAAAAAGATAATATCAAAGAGATTGTGGTTAACGATTCTCAATATCTTTCTGGGTCGATGTTTAAACAAACAGCTAAGCAAATTATTGAACATCCTGTTCCTAAAGAAAATAAAAGGGCAATGTTTCGCATTTTAGATTATTTGACAGAATAAATAATTTAGATTTAGAAAATTTGTTTTAAAAAGTGTCGCTTTATTTGTTCCTATAACTTTAATTGCTATACTACGAGAAACGAACTATCTGATGGGACAGACCTTACTTCAAAATTATAAACGGCAGATACCATGGCAGAGGCATGATTAGCATTTGGGGCGTATATTAATAAGTATTGTAACTACTGAAATAACCTTCAAAATAAAAACCAAGCCATTTTAATGGCTTGGCCTATATGATTATAGGTAATTTTCCTAAAATCTGGTTAATATTTGAGATTGGTTTGTTATAATTTAATTAGCGTAGAAAAGTTAAAAGGACGGTAGCTGCCGCTTTCATGAAGGAAGTGAGGCCTATGAACTATCTTGATTCATACTCCAATCTCCCAAAAGAAGGGAGCAGCAGTTGATGAGCACTGCCGAAGCGTTAAGTTTAATGCTTAACTTTGGCATGTTTATCTTGACCTTGTTAATGTTTATTGACAAGCATCATGATAAATGAGCAAATCAAAAACCGCCCTAGAGACTAGCTGGGCGGTTTTAATGTAAAACTAATATAAGCGCAGTTACCGTCCTTTGTGGCGGCTCTACGTGAGGAAGACATACGGCGTAAGTCTTCCTTTTTCTTACATATGTATTTTAGCATGGATACTTTTATGGTGCAATTAAGTATTATAGAGCAGTATTCATAGCGTAAAATAATACAAGGTATTTTAATTTGCAAAGCTAGCATTAATTTAATAATATGCAGTTAATTTTACGCATTAAGCTAAAATGCCTTGAAGAATCATATCTTGCTCACACAAAAACCGTTTCAATAGAAACGGTTTTTATATGTCTTATTTAATTTTGTTTAAACACAGCTTTAATAAGCAGCACCGTCGTAAAAGTCAAAGCGAGGCTTATTAAAGTCAAAGTCTTTTACTTCACTCAGTTTAAGGGCAATATCGCAAACGCCCCAGCTCATTAAATTGATTGGTTTACCGTAGTCTTCATCAGGAATAACCAATACAATGTATTTTCCTTGAGACAAAGCATAACCTAATTCCATACCAAGACCTACATCTTCTTCATCTGGTAAATAGACGCCGATCATAACATCGCTGGTCTTAATACCGGTTAAATCACCGCGGTAAGTAGCGGTTTCCCATTCACGATCACGCAGATATTCGGGATGTTCCTCGACATTAATGCCTTTATATTGATGATCTAGAGGAACATAACTGTTTTCTAGGTCAATGGTTGGGTTTTCTTCTAAAGCTTTCATTGTCTTCTTATAAGCATCATTTTGCTTATCATTAAACCAACCAGCACCAAAATAAACAGTTTTTGTCTTAGTCATAAAATTTCTCCTTACCATTTAAAACTATTTTAAATATATTTCACGCAACTTACTGATTTCATCATCAGTTAATCTCATAATATCATGTAAGTAGTTTTCAACGCTACCATAATTTTTATTTATAGTTGAAATGACAAAGTCAATATACTCAGAATGAACGGTTTGTAAATCTTTTAAGATGTTTAAAGTGGCCTCGTCAGCACCTTCATCTTTTGCTTTTTGTAAAAATTTCTGGACAAAGTCTTTAGTAGCAACGTTTGTCAAAAGATAATCTTTTTTGATAGTTTCAAAAGGCACTTCAAGTGCTGATAAAATCAACAATGCCGCAAAACCAGTTCTATCTTTACCAGCAGTACAGTGGAATATTACACTTTGATTTTCCTGATCATTAGCTAGCAGTACATCAAAAAAGTGCCGGTATGCTTTTTGCGCCGATTCACTCTTGATCATATCGTCGTATGCCAAAAACATGTGGTCAAATCCAGCTTTAGGATCTTGGTTTTTTTGACTGAGAATTTCGTCAATGCCTTTTGAAGATTCCGTCAAGTCTTCGCTGAAGACGGGATCGAAGTTATAGATAGCACCTTCAGGAATGCGATCAGGTTCTTTTTCAGCTTCGTCTTTACTTCTAAAGTCAACGACATATTTTACGCCATAGTCTTGTAAAAACTTCAGATCAGTTTGATCAAGCGTTGCCAAGTTAGCAGTTCTCAGTAATTTATGCATTTTGACTGTTTTACCGATACTGGTTTGATAGCCACCCAATTCGCGAAAATTACGGCCACTTTTTACGCCAATTAGTTGATTTTTAAGTTTTTGGGTCATTAAATACCTCCACCTTTGCGTTTGACAATTACACTTAATTTTAGCAATAAACTAGTATATAAACAATTATAAAAAAACATAGTTGTTATCTAAAATATGGTAAAATGGATAAAAGAATAATATATTTCAAAAGGGTGAGAACATGGAAACAAAAAAAGCTAATATTTTAGTTCCAGTCGACGGTTCAGAATCGGCAGAAAGATCCTTTGATAAAGCAGTTAAAATTGCAATGACTGAAAACGCCCATATTGATGTTTTAAGCGTAATTGATACCAGACAATTTCTGGGACAAATGCAGGATACCTTAATTACTGGGGACACGGTTTATCAGATGACGCAGGATACAGAAAAGTACCTTAAGAGTCTAACTGAATGGGCTCATGATAATTTGGGTTTTGATGATATTGATTATCACATCCGTTATGGCAGCCCCAAAGCAATTATTTCCTATGACTTTATTAAAGATCACCACAATGATTTAATTATTATGGGTGCAACTGGATTAAATGCAGTTGAAAGAATGTTAATGGGTTCAGTAACTGAGTATGTTAACCAGCATGCATTAGCAGATGTTTTGATCGTCAGAACGGACATTGACAATAAACCACTTAAACTAGAACGGAAAAAGAAATAATTTAGAAATTTGATATTTTTAAAAGTTGCTAATGGCATACAACTCTTTGTGTGCTTTTTTTGTTGGCTGGATTACTTTTAACAATAGCTTTTTGCTCTCAAAAATGTTCGTGATTATTATTTATACTGAGCAATAAAATGACTAACTTAAATTAAATAGTTGAATTTTTACGAACCTTTTGGTATATTATTCACTGAATGAACGCAGTTGTGTTAATTAAAGGCTAGTAGTAATAGAGAATAAGTTTATTATTTACAGTCTAAGCTGTTCATTTTTATCAAATAGAAATTCAAGGGCTTTATATGATTTAGGTCATATTCTGCCCTTTTTTAGTTGTTAATTTTGGAGGAAATAATGAATAACAAAAACGGGTGTTAATGAAGGTCGTTAGTTTGTAATTTAATATTTTCAGGGAAAAGAAGAATACGTTAAATTTAGTAAAACTTTTGGTATTTAACCTGAAAATAAAGTCATTGTGAATATCATTTTTAAGGAGTAAAAGAACAAATGACCAAAATCAAAAAATTTCTGATAACCTGTTTTTTACTATTATTAACAGTCGGAGCTACGGCTTGTTCAAATAAAAAGTCGTCTTCAAGCAGCAATACACCCAAATCAATCAACGTTCAGTTCGTACCTAGCGTTGCTGCCAATAAACTAGAAGCAAGAGCTAAGCCAATGGAAAAGATGCTTTCTAAACGTCTTGGCATTCCAGTACATGTTTCAATGTCAACTAACTATAATGGTCTAGTTGAAGCTATGAAGTCTAAAAAAGTAGATGTGGGCTTTTTACCTTCAGACGGCTATATCATGGCGCATAAGCAAGGAGCAGCAGACTTATTATTGCAAGCTGAGCGCTACCGCGTTACACAACCAAATGGTAAGAGAACTAAGGAATTAGTTAATTCATACCGTGGTGAAATCCTAGTCAAGAAAGGCTCAAAAATTAAGAGTTGGAAAGACTTAAAGGGCAAATCAATTTCTGTTACCGATGTTACTTCTGACTCCGGCTATATTTTCCCTATTGCTGAGTTAAAGCAAAAAGGTTTAGATGTAACTAAAAAATGTAAATTAGTCACTGTTACTGGTGCTGATCAAGCAGTGATAGACGTTTTAAACGGCGATACTGATGCAGCTTTTGTTTATGAAGATGCTAGAAATGATGTCTTAAAGGACGAACCAAAAATTATGAGTAAAGTAGTGCCAATTTACTTTACCAAGAGAATACCTAACGATACCATTTCAGTTCTTCCAAGTATGCCTAAGTCATTTAGAAAGAAATTAGCTAAAGCATTTATTTCAATTGCCAAATCCAAAGATGGTAGAAAATTGATTGAAAGTATTTACAGTCACGAAGGCTACACTTATGCCAAAGATAGTGACTATAACATCATCAGAAAGTATGATAAGTTAATCGCTTCTACCAAAAAATAAATTCCAGACAAATAACACTCTCAAAAAAGCGTCAATAAAACAAACTTGAAAATTTTTCATCAGCAAAAATAATTTTTCCAACCTATTCTCTTTTCTAAATAAAATATTTCTGCTATTATTTGATAGAATAAATACAGTATGTTGAAAGGAGTGTGAAGGTAATGCAAAAATATCAACGGCGCCTAGCGTTCATTGACTTTTTTGCAAAAAAGCCTTTTCACTTTCTTCAAAAAGAAGGTATTGTTCGCTTTTTTAGTAAAAGTGTTATTAAAAGACTTAGTTTAATTCACGTTTGTGTTTTTGGCTAAAGTCTTTTTTTATGTCTGGGAGGGCATGATGAAAAAATTTAGAAAAATATTAGCTTTTGCTGCTGTTTTTTTGGTGGCATTCATGACGGCAGCTTGCTCTAATAAGGAAAAGAGCAAAGATAGCGGTACGCCTAAGTCTCTGAACGTGCAATTCGTTCCTAGCCAGGCTGCCACTAAGCTGGAATCACGTGCAAAGCCTTTGGAAAAAATGTTATCCGATCGGCTGGGCATTCCAGTACATGTGTCGATGTCAACTGATTACAATACGGTGGTTGAGGCCATGAAGTCCAAAAAAGTTGATGTGGGCTTCTTACCGCCAAATGGTTACATTTTAGCTCATAAGCAAGGTGCTGCAGATGTTTTACTGCAGGCACAAAGATATGGTGTTAAGCAACCAAACGGGCGTCCAACTAAAGATTTAGTTAACTTCTATCGTGCCGAAATTGTAGCTAAGAAGAATTCTAAAATTAAGAGCTGGAAAGATTTAAAGGGCAAGTCAATCTCTATTCAAAGTCCCACATCCTCAGCCGGCTACGTTTTCCCCATTGCTGAATTAAAGGAAAAAGGCCTTGATGTGCGCAAGAGCTGCAAGTTAGTAACTGTTACTGGTCAAGATCAAGCAGTTTTAAATGTGCTTAACGGTGATACTGATGCTGCTTTCGTGTTTGAAGATGCGCGGACAATTGTTAAAGATGACAACCCTAAAATTATGAGTCAAGTGGTGCCAATTTACTTTACTAAACCAATTCCGAACGATACTATTTCTGTAGTTCCAAGTATGTCTAAGTCATTTAGAAAGAAATTGGCTAACGCATTTATTGATATTGGTAAGTCTAAAAAGGGTAAAAAGATTATCGAGAGTATCTATACTCATGAAGGATACGTCCACACTAAGGACAGTGACTTTAACGTTGTACGCAAGTATGAAGATATTATCGAATCAACCAAAAAATAAGGGATACAAAGGAAGTTTATAATGGCAGATTCTGTAGTTAAGCCAATAATTGAATTAAAAAACGTAAAGAAAGTTTATGGCAAAGATGTTGTTGGTTTAAAAGACGTCAATTTAACTATTAATAAGGGTGAATTTGTTGTTATTGTAGGTTTATCCGGCGCCGGCAAATCAACGCTTTTAAGGTCGATTAACCGTTTAATTGATATTACCGAGGGCGATATCTTGATTAACGGTGAGTCAATTACTAAGGCCAAAGGTAAAAAATTAAGAACGTTGCGCAGGCATATCGGTATGATTTTCCAAAGCTTTAATTTAGTTAAACGCTCAAGTGTTTTGCGTAATGTTTTAACGGGTAGAGTAGGGTACTATCCAACTTGGAAATCGTCGTTAAACCTTTTTACAAAGGAAGATAAACAGCGTGCCTATGATGCTTTACAGCAAGTTGATTTGGCAGATAAAGTTTATTCTCGTGCTGATGAACTATCTGGGGGGCAGCAGCAACGCGTGGCTATTGCCCGGGTATTGACACAGAACCCTGATATCATTTTGGCGGACGAGCCGACAGCTTCACTTGATCCGCAAACCTCTCGTCGTGTAATGAAAGATTTACAAATGCTGAATGAAAAGCATGGTATGACTGTTGTTATTAACTTGCACAGCGTTCAGCTCGCACAGGAATTTGGTAAAAGGGTAATCGGCGTTCGTGCTGGTGAAATTATTTATGACGGCAAGATGTCCGATACGCCAGCATCAACGTTTGATCAGATTTATTCCGGTGGTGACCAAGATGAGTAGCACGGAACAGGAAAAGCTGCTGGCTTTGCCTAAGAAAAAGTTTAAGATTTTAAATTTACTGTGGGTCATAATTTTCATTGCGGGTTTATTTATCTCTACTAATGAAACTAAAACAGATTTAGGTGCGTTATTTGCCAACTTCGGTCAATTTGCTGATATTTTTCTGCAAATGCTGCATCCCGATTGGTCATACATGGCAACAGTAATTCCGCTTTTGCTTGAAACAATTAAAATGGCAATTTTAGGAACCGTAATCGGCTCAGCTGTAGCCTTTATCTATTCTTTATTAATTGCCCGCAATATTGTTAAAAATAAGGCGATTACTGGCATTCTCAGGGTAATCATGAATATCATCAGAACTATCCCTGATCTATTATTAGGTGCCATTTTCGTTGCTATTGTCGGGATTGGACCTGTAGCTGGTGTCTTGGCACTAGCTATCTGTACTTTCGGAATTGTAGTCAAGCTGTTTTATGAGGCTATTGAAACTATTGATCCCGGTCCGATTGAAGCATTAACAGCTGTTGGCGCCAACAAATTGCAAATTATAGTTTTTGCAGTTCTGCCACAAGTAATTACGTATTTTATTTCTTATTGTTTGTACGCATTTGAAATAAATGTCAGAGCATCTACCGTTCTGGGTTATATCGGTGCCGGTGGTATCGGTTTATACCTGCAACAAACGCTGCAAGTCTTTGATTACCCTAAGACGGGCACAATTATCATTGTGATTATCATTGTAGTGGTACTGATAGATTATGTTTCTTCTAAATCACGGGAGGCGTTGATGCAATAATGGATACAATTATGAAAAAGCTGCCTCCTAGGCCGATTGATGTTAAAAAACGTATCTTGCACTGGCTGATCACAATTGTGACTATTGGGCTGGTGATATGGTCCTGCACTGGAATTGACTTTGGCGGGATTAAAGAAACAGCCGGTCAAATTGCTGGTGCGATTTTCTCTGGCATTTTTCACCCTGACTGGTCCTATGTTTATAACGGTAGTGGAGAAGATTTGGTTTCACAACTGTGGGAAACTGTCTGCATTGCGTTTTTAGGAACTTTTATTTCTGCTATTATTTCACTGCCCTTTGCCTTCTGGGCAGCAAATACTAAACACAAGCATTGGTATGTGTCACGGACTGGTAAAATCGTACTGGCAATAATTAGATCGTTTCCAGAAATTGTTTTGGCATTGATGTTTATTAAGGCAGTAGGACCAGGCTCTGCCGCCGGAGTGATGGCTCTTGGCTTTCACTCAGTGGGGATGCTTGCCAAACTGTTTTCTGAAGCAATAGAAAACTTGGATGATGGTCCTAACGAAGCAGTAACTGCGGTCGGCGGTTCCAAAACTAATATCATTATGTTTTCTACTTTGCCTAATCTGATGCCTGCTCTAATTTCAAATACGTTATACCGCTTTGATGTTTCTATCAGGTCTGCTTCAATCTTGGGCCTGGTTGGCGCCGGCGGTATCGGTTATCCGTTAATCATCGCATTGCAGTACCGGCAATGGAACCGGGTAGGAATAATCTTACTTGGCATCATTATTATGGTTATTGTGATTGATTGGATTTCCGGCTGGATTCGTAAAAAATTAGTATAAAAATTAAAAAATAAATTTATTAGCGTAATATCAACTTTTTATAGTTGCTATTACGCTTTTTTGTTTTCAAGCTGCTCTTAATAGCACCTTTTTTCAGCAATTATACTTTCTATATGTAAGCGGTTTATTTGAATGTCCGCTAAAGGGGACATTCAAATAATTTTTATGAATAATTTCAGAAATAAAATGTAGGTATGAAAAGGAGGTACTTGGTTGAAAAACAAGATGAATGATAAGGAGCTGTTAAATTTTTTAGAAAAACAAACTGGATATACGAGTGCTGCCAAGATTGCTGCAGCTTTTGACGTATCTGTTAAAACTGTTTATCGCCATGTTAACAGCGTTAACGGAAATAAAAAAGTTAAAATCATCAACTCCGAAAAAAGCAAGGGCTACACATTAAGCAAAAATACGGCACTCAAGAAATTTCAGCAAGCTGCTTCTTTTTCTGATAAGGAAAGTCCCGAGCTTCGCAGGAAAAAAGTAATTTTGAAAATCTTGTTTAATTCACCTCAACCAATAGCAATTTACAGTTTGTATAAAGATGAGTATGTCAGCGAGTCAACGATCAACGCTGATTTGCTCAAAATCAAGAATATTCTCAGTAAGTCAAATTTAACGTTAACTCAGAAAAGCAAGAAGGTTGCGGTGCTGGGCAAAGAAGATGATATTCGTGAAAAAATCAATTCCCTTTTACATTGGCATAAGGGAAAAAATAATAGGGTGCCAATTGATGGGATTAGTGAAATTGATTTAACTTTCATTCAAGAACAAATCAATATCATCGAACAATTAAGTGCGACCAAGATTCCTTATCCCTATGACATTAATATTTGTTCACATTTATATATTTTAATTCAGAGAGCAAGAAAGCAGATTGACAAAAATTACAGTAATAAAATTTTTGTTCCCGAACATGAAATCAAACAAAATCATGATTTATACAGAATTGCGGAAATAGTGATTGAAAATGTAGAGAAATTCATTGTCAAAAAGATTTCGAAGTTTGAAATCAATTATTTGTTTAAGTATTTGCTTTCCTCCCGCTTTATTGGCAGGTCAAGTCAGCCGGATCAAAAATCCCTCTACTCTAAAAGCGTTGAAACCTTTACCTCCCAGTTGATTCAACGTGTGGCTCAGAAAATAAAACCTCAAATCGATGAGCCGGTATTAAAGAAGGAACTGATCAGCCATATTGGGCCAATGATGAACCGGATTAAAAACAATATTTCAGTAGAAAATGAACTTTTACCGGATATTCAAGTTGAATATAAAGATTTGTTTGCAGCGATTGAGCAAGAATCTAAGCAGTTATGCCTGCAAATGAAAATACCCTTAATTTCAAAAAATGAAGTGGGGTTTATTACTTTATATTTTGAAAAAAATATCGAGGAGATTACAAAAAAATATCATGTTTGGGTGGTTTGCGCCAGCGGAGTGGGAACTTCTGAATTATTGAAGCTAAAAATTCAAAAAGAGTTTAGCAATATTGTTGTCGACAAAGTGATTTCCTCGCTTGATGAACAGCTTTACCGGCTGAACAACGGCTCTAAAACAGATCTCATTATTTCTACTGTAGAACTGCCTTCATATATATCGAATAAATATGTCTTGGTTAGTGCGATGTTGAATAAACAAGACAAGGAGAAGATAAAAAATGCCATCTACGGCTGAATTTTATGCGGTAGTTACGCAAACAACAGATATTTTGGAACTTGCTGAAATTTATATCAGAAAAAAAGCGCCGTATTTAAGCTCAAGTTATATCAAACGCAAAATAATTGAGCGCGAAAAATTAGGGGAAACCTATGTTGGTCATAAAACCATCATCTTGCATGTAATTAGTACACAAATAACTGCTGATTTCGGGCTGTACCTGTTTTTGTTAAATATTGCCCATTGGGAATCTTTATACAGTAAAAAAATATATCCCATCAATAAGGTCATGGTGATGTGTGTTAACCCCAAACTTACAAGTCCCGAGTTTAAGTTTTTGCTTAAATTCTTTAATTGTCGACCAGAACAAGTTGAGCATGATTTTGGTCTTGAGAAGAACAAAATTTACCAAATAAAGTAGAAAAAGGAAATTAATTTGTATATAGATAAGAAATTGTTTAGTGAACAAGTAATTTTGCAGCAACAAGAAATGAAGAACAAACAAGCAGCATTAACTATTCTGGCAAATGAATTGCAAAGGAAAAATGTTGTCAATGCAGAATTTTTGCCTGCTATTTTAAAGCGTGAAGAAAAATATCCTACAGGTCTGGCACTTGAAGGAGGTTTAGGCGTGGCCATTCCGCATACTGATCCTGATAAGGTGGAAAAAGAGCAGCTTGGGTTCATTTCACTGAAGGAGCCGGTCAAATTCAGGCAAATGGGTGATATAGACAGTTATGTGAATGTTTCAATGATATTCATCTTGTGTCTAAAAAGTCCTGATAAGCAGCTCAATATGCTCAAGAGCCTAATGACCATGTTTACCGACACGGTGACGATGAAGGAAATTCAGAATTCAACCACGAGGGCTGAATTTTTGGCAATTGTAAATTAAGAGATAGAGGAATAAAAAATGTTAATTTCAGCAAACGAAATTTTAAATTCAGCAAAAAAAGGCGGCTACGCTTTTCCCCACTTTAATTATTGGGACGAACTATCAATTAGGGCCGAATTGGCAGCTGCAGAGAATAAAAAATTGCCAATTATTTTGGCTTGGGCAGAAAAGCATGAATCACGCTTAGATATTAATGAAGCACTATCTTTAGGTAAATTTTATGGAGAAAGAGCACATGTGCCCGTCGTCTTGCATTTAGACCACGGTACAGATCCCGAACTGGTCAAATGGGGCGCTGCACATGGCTTTACTTCGGTGATGATTGATGCTTCAAATGAAGAATTTAGTAAAAATGTGCAGATTACCAAAGATGTAGTTGATTATTGTCACAGTTTAGGTGTGGTAGTAGAAGCTGAGATTGGTCACGTTGGTACCAATGCTTCTGATGACAATACCATTTATACGGAAGTTGCAGCAGCCACTAAATTTGTGAGCGAGACAAACGTTGATTCTTTAGCTGTTTCTATCGGCACTTCTCACGGTGTTTATCAACAAGGCACGCCGAAACTCAATTTTGCCAGAATAAAAGAATTAAGGGACGCAGTTGCAGTGCCACTTGTTTGTCATGGCGGCTCATCATCAGGTGACGCAAATCTGAAGAAGGCAGCGGCAAGCGGCATTACTAAGATTAATATCTTCACCGATTTGGCTAATGCGGCATTAAACGTCGCAAAAGAAAATGATTATCCGTCATTATTCGATCTTCTTGCGGCACAAGAAAAAGCTGTGTGTTCACTAGCAGAACACTATTATGATGTCTTTGACACCGCCAAATATTCTTTTTAGGAGGAAAAAGCAGAAATGAAATTAGTACAAAAGCCGTTTTTGATGGTCAATCCTAAAGTTTATTTATACGGTGAAGAATTGGTTAAATTAGCCAAAATTGCTGATAACTTAGCGCAAAAGTATCAGATTGACATCCTTTTTACTGCACCACTTATAGATTTGCCCGCAATTAAAGCTGCTACCAATCACTTGCTTTTAACGGCCCAACACATGGATCCCGTAGTTGCTGGCAGAGGAATGGGGCATGTTCTTCCCGAAGGGCTTAAAGCAGCAGGTGTAAAAGCCGTTGTTTTAAATCATGCGGAAAATCCGCTGACGGTGAATGTCTTAGCACGCACTATTAAAAGAGCTAAAGAACTCGGTTTATATAGTATTGTTTGTGCTGATAGCGTTGCGGAGTGCCGAGCAATAGCTGAGCTTGAGCCGAATATGATGATCTGTGAGCCCACCAGCTTAATTGGTACTCACCAAACAAGTGATGACGAATACATCACCAGCACGGTTCAGGCAATTAAGGCAATTAATTCAAACATCATGGTTTTAGAAGCAGCAGGTGTAAGTACAGGTGCTGACGTACAAAAAGTTTTGCAACTGGGTGCTGATGGTACAGGTGGCACCAGCGGAATTGTTTGTGCTGC
Organism: Lactobacillus helsingborgensis; assembly: GCF_000970855.1. Classification (GTDB taxonomy): domain Bacteria; phylum Bacillota; class Bacilli; order Lactobacillales; family Lactobacillaceae; genus Lactobacillus; species Lactobacillus helsingborgensis. The sequence continues at coordinate 375,897 of NZ_KQ034047.1, read as the reverse complement.
TGATTGGGAGAAAAAAATAAGTGAAATGCTGGAACCAATGAAGCAATTTCAAAGGGGTGAATAAAATGAAAGTTTATCAAGATGAAATCAAAATCAAAACAGCCGCTAGGGTCACTTATCAGAATATCACCGAGCAGTTAAAGCAAATTGTCAAAAATAGTGCTATCAACAATGGCATTTGCTTAGTTCAAACTCCACATACGACATGCTCAGTTTTGTTTGAAGAGTATGTGCATGACCATGATTTTAACGGCGACGAATTTTTACAGGTAGATTTGAATAATATTTTGGACAAAATAATTCCACCAGAAAAGAGTGAAAACTCTAATTACCGCTATCCCGGTCCAGAGCATGTGCGCTTTTTGGAAGAATTGTCTCAAAAAGATAAAAATTATCCCAATGAAAAAAATACGATTCTCAATGGGGATGCACATATCAAAGGCTCACTTTTTGGTTCTAACCAAACATTTGCGTTAAAAGAAAATGAGCTGCTGATTGGTTCTGTGGGCTATGTTTATTTTGTCGACTGGGATCAAAACCGCGCCAGATCACGTAAATGCAACGTAGTCATTTTGGGTGAATAACATTGACCGCAGTGAAATTTAAGGAGAAGAAAAATGTTACAGGCATTACAAACTATAGTTAACTGGGGTGCTCCAGTTATATTGCCTATTATTATTGCTATTTTTGCAATGATTTTAGGTGCAGGATTTAAAAAATCATTTGTAGCGGGTTTAACTGTAGGTATCGGCTTTATTGGCTTAAATTTAGTAACCGGTTTGCTGGGAGATACTTTGGGCAAAGCAGCTCAGGTAATGGTTAAACGCTTTGGCTTATCATTAGTGACACTTGATATTGGTTGGCCCGCTGCATCGGCTATTTCTTATGGTACGATCTTGGGTATTTCAGCAATCCCTATTGGCATTGCAATCGACATCTTTTTACTTTTGTTTGGCTTAACCAAAACATTGAATATTGACATTTGGAACTTTTGGCACGCTGCTTTTGTTGGTGGACTAGTCTATGGTATGTCTAACAGTTTTCCGTTAGCAGTTTTTTCAATGGTAGCGTACCAAGTAATGTTGTACTTCTTAGGCGACTTAAGCGCGCCAGTTTTGAACAAATACTACGGCTTTCCAAATATCACGTTCCCGCACGGAACTTCTGCACCGGGTTATCTGGTGGCACTACCATTAAACTGGGTATTTGACCGCATTCCCGGCTTTAACAAATTAAAGGCTAATCCAGAAACTATCCAGAAAAAATTTGGCATTTTAGGTGAAACGTCCGTTATGGGTTTAATTATCGGCTTAGTAGTTGGCATTCTTGCTGGTTATGATGTGGGTAAAGTTTTAAATTTGGGAGTGCAAACAGCAGCCATTATGGTGTTGTTACCAAAGATGGTTTCGGTTTTAATGGAAGGTTTGACACCTGTTTCTGATGCCGCAAATGACTTTATCAAGAAACGCTTTCCGGGACGTGAACTTTATATCGGTATGGACTCAGCTTTAGCCGTAGGCGATCAAGCTGTTCTAGCTGTTTCACTTTTGATGATTCCGTTAACTCTTTTACTGGCTGTGATTCTTCCAGGAAATAAAACTATTCCTTTCGGCGACTTTTCCACTATCCCATTTGCCGTTTGTCTTATGGTACCAGTATTTGGCGGCAACATTGTTCGCTCCGTTGTAGGTGGCGTGATTTATATGACCAGTATTTTATACGTCACTTCATGGATGGCACCATTAGTTACCAAGATGGCGGAAGCTGCCAGCTTTAATATTGGGCACGCAACCAGTATCACTTCACTAATAGAAGGTGGTTTGTGGTCCACCTTCCTCTTTGTTTGGGGAGCAAAATATCTGCCGTGGATCATAACTGGCGCAATTTTAATTGTTTCATTAATAGGACTATATTTCCTTAATAAGAGAAAAGCTGTTAAGGAAAGCTAAATACAAATTGGAGAATTAAACTAATGAAAAAGATTTTAGTAATGTGCGGCACTGGAATAGCCACATCAACTGTTGTTGCCAACCGCATTAAAGAATATTTGAACAAACAGGGTCTGGGAAACAATGTCAGCATTTCACATGCCAGCATTAGCGAAAAGATGAGCAGTTTAGATGATTACGATATTATTTTATCGACTACAGTAGTTCCAGCAGGTATCAAAGATAAGGTAATCTCAGCCGTGCCACTTCTGACCGGCGTCAATGCTGAACAAGTATATCAGGAAATTGCAAAAAGGGTTAAGGAACAATAATTATGGCAGAAAAACAGATTAAAAGTGCAGATTTCGAAGACATTATTACTAAAGAAGGAAATACTCTCAAATATGTTGCTGCTAATATTGACTATAATCAGGTTTTACAAGTATTTAATTTGATAAAAAATTGTCAGGGAAAAGTGATTATTTCTGGTTGTGGCACTTCTGGAATGGCTGCTAAAAAAATTGCCCATACTTTAAACGTAATTGAGCAGCCTGCACTCTACCTTTCGCCAGCTGATACACCACATGGTGGCGGCGGAGTAGTCAGTCAAAATGATGTGGTTATCTTAATATCTAAAGGTGGTCAAACAGAAGAAATTAATAAAGTGCTTGAGATTAGTAAGAGTCGTCAAGCTAAAATTATTGGTGTAACTGAAAAAGCTGATTCCTTTTTAGCCCAGAACTCAGAGTGCATTCTACAGGTCATTGTCGATCAGGAAGCAGATGATTTTCATATGATGGCTACTTCCAGTACTTTAGCCGTTATTTCCGTATTTGACGCTATTTCAGTCATGATAGCGCGGAGCAAGCACTATTCTCAAAAAGAGTTCTTAAAAATTCACCCCGGTGGAGAAGTAGGACAAAAATTAAAGTATAATGTAGGTAAATAGATATAATTTACTTTAATTTATGGGGAGAAAACTATAATGGAATTTTTATTAGATACAGCAAATATTGATGACATCAAAAAATACCAAGAAATTATTCCTTTATCTGGGGTTACTACCAATCCTTCAATAATTAAAAAAGAAGGCAAAGCCGATTTCTTTGACCGTTTAGCACAAATAAAACAACTGATTGGGAATAAACGTTCATTGCACGTTCAGGTGGTAGCCACTACTACTGAAGGGATAGTGGCTGACGCCCATGCAGTTTTAGCTAAGTTAGAAAAAGATGTTTATATCAAAATTCCGGTTAACCAAGCTGGTTTGGCAGCAATCAAAATTTTAAAAAAAGAAAATGTGCGAATTACTGCAACCTCAATTTATACTGAACTTCAAGGCTTTCTTGCAATAGCTGCTGGCGCCGATTATTTAGCACCTTATTATAATAGAATGGAAAATAATAATATTGATGCAAATAAAGTTATCAGCGACCTTAACTAAGTAATTAATCACGAACAGAGAAATACTAAAATTCTAGCTGCTAGTTTTCACACCGTCAGTCAAATAACCAGCGCAATTGCAAACGGCGCGCAAGCTGTTACTGTAGCTCCCAGCTTTATTGCTGAAGGGCTGGAGTCACACCTTATTACAGATGCCATCTCAGACTTTACTTCTGACTGGGAATCAATATTTGGCAAAACAACTATTTCGACATTATAAAATTTGCAGGCAAATTAAATAGTAAGATAAAAGATTGATTTAATTCAATCTTTTTTTATCCGTGATATTTAAACGGACAATTTTCTAAGTGATCATTGATTAAGCCAACTCCTTCTAAAAAAGAATAAATAATCACTGGACCCACAAACGTAAAGCCGTCTTTTTTCATTTGCCCAGCTAGTTTTTGTGCTACTTTATTTGTAGTTGGCACCTCTGAACTTGTTTGTGGATGGTGCATAATTGGCGTCTTAATAAATTGTTGTAGATAATGGGCAAAACTGCCATACTGTGCGTCAATAATTAACAGAGCGCGAGCATTGGTAATTGCCGCCGTGATTTTGCGCTTGTTGCGGATAATCCCTTTATCCTGCATTAATTGTTCAATATCGCTTGCCGACATTTGCGCAACTTCTTCTGGCACAAAGTTTTTAAAAGCTGTCCGAAAATGGGCCCGCTTATGCAAAATGGTCGACCAACTTAGGCCTGACTGAAATGATTCTAGCAGCAGCATCTCATACAAATAATGTTCATCTAAATTAAGTTTGCCCCACTCATGATCGTGATACTCTTTAATTAAGGGGTCGTCATGATCACTCCACGGACAGCGAGTAATATTGTTCATCTTTTTCTCCTTTGCTTTATCGTAGCGCTTAAAGATAAATACGTAAAAAATATTTTTTTCTTTTTTAAAAATATATTACTTAGAATTAATAAAATAATTGACTTTGACAGTATCAGTATTTGGAAAAGTTAGAGAAACTTTTCCTTCAAGAAGTGCAATAGTAGTTTTTTTGTTATAATATATAATGAACTTTAGGAGGAAACCATGGAGAAGTTAGAGATAGTAACTTTGGCCGATGACTTGGCCGCAAATCAAGAGAGTATTTTAAATAAAGAAACGGATTTTGATGCTGAGGCAGTTTATCGTGTAATTGACAGTTTGCACGTTTTACATAAGCCGATTAAAGAATACTTCAAAATGACGCAAGAACAGTATTATGATACTGAAAGTGATCATAAATTAACTTTAATCAAATTGTCAGAACAATTGACCGATTTACATGATCGGATTTTAACCAACCATGTTGATGGTTTCGTTGATAAAAATGAAATTAATCTAACTTATAATCATGAAAATCCTTATGAAGATGGGTTTTACAATGCAGTGGTTGATTTTCACGTTGTTTCTTACGGCTTTAAGGTAATTGGGGCAGTTCAAGAAGTAGCACCCAAAACATTACAAGGAGTATTGTCTAAAGATGCTCTTTTAGCAATTGGTTTGGCAGCACACGCTTTAGAAAAGAGTTTATAGTTAAGGGCTGAGCAGTGTGCTCAGCTCTTTTTGTTTCTGGTTGGGGCAAAAAAATGGGTGTTTTTAAGTATGCTAAAGGACTAGCAGATAAAATTAACGGAGCTAAATTACATGCTGTGTTCAAGAGAAAAGACGAACAGCTGGATCCGATGCAGGAGTATTTAACGGTGGGAGAATACCATGTTGACGGAGAACAAGGTACGCCCAATGAACAACCTTATACTCTGACCGTCTATCAAGATGAAAATAAAATTTTACACCAAGCCCTTAGTTTGGAAAGCACTGATAAGTTAGAACCTGAATATGTCCGTCGTTTTAGTCCCGAACTGCAGCGCTATCGCGCATTTGTGAGCCGTAAAAATGGGCGCCGCTACGTTGTAGAGGAGTATTTAGAGCGGTTCGTGGCAAGGGTCAAAGGTCATATTCGTACTGGTAAAAATTCGGTTAATGTGAGCGTCATTACCGATACCCATTATAAAGACCGTAACAGTATGGACTTTTATGGTTGGAACGGCCTGACTCATGTTAATGAATTTTCTTATCTTGATGATTCTGGTCTTCTTAGTCTAAAGATCCATTTGGGTGACTGGATTGATGGCTCAGATGCTGGCTTTTTAGGTGAAAGTGAATTAACTAAATTACGTGATTCATTTATTTCTGACAAAGTACCTTATATGCTGATTAAAGGCAATCATGATGAAAACGATAAGTTTGATGAACATCATGATTTAAGGGCGTCTTTCCCCGAAAATGAATTTGAGGGAATTATGTGGCCTGCTTTATATAAACAAAATGGTATTCATTATATTACCCGCCAGCATGGGGTCTGTTATTATGATGTTGATGATTTGCGGTTTATTTCCGTTAACACTTCAGACATACCTTACTACTTGGACGCTCAAGGCAGAAAAAAATATGACGTAAAGCTCACATTGGCAGTAAGAGAAGATCAAATCGAAGAAATTATTGAGATTTTAGAGCAATCTTCGAATAAGCATATCGTCTTTATGAGCCATGCTAATCCGATTAATCGCAAGGGATCAAACGCCTTAAAATATAATGGTCGTTCTTTGCACGAATTACTCGTCGCATTTAATCAGGGTGAAAAGGGCCAGATGCATTCCAGCCGCGGCATACCTCCTGAATTTCGCTTAGCTAATGACTTTGATTTTACTAATGTGAAAAATGCCCGCATTATCGCCTACTTTTGCGGTCATAGACACAGGGAGGATCAATATCGTATTAATGGTATTCAATATATTTTGTTTAATTGTTCAGCATTGATGGGTCTAAATCATGCTTTGACTACCAAATATAACAAAAATTGGAAGCGGCAAATAGACCATCAAACTGAATTTGCGGGTTACATTGTCAATATTGATTTACAAAGGCACTATATTCAGGCCTTTGGTTATGGTGCAGCCAGCAAACGCAGAATCTTTTATATTTAGTAAAATCGCGACGGGCAATTTGGAAATTGCCCGGTTTTTAGCATATAATGGAAAAGTTAAAATAGAAGCAAAACTATACAAAAAAATAAATTAAGGGAAGATAAGTAATGTGCGGGATTGTTGCATTTTATAATCCGGAAATAAATGATAAGCAAGCTGCCATTGGTAAAATGATGGCAACAATTAAGCACCGTGGTCCTGATTCAGATGGTTTTTACACCAATGATAAGGTCGCTCTGGGTTTTAGAAGATTGTCAATAATTGATTTACGTGGCGGCAGTCAGCCGATTTATAACGAAGATCAAACGCGGGCAATTATTTTTAATGGTGAAATATATAACTTTGAGCCATTAAGAAAAGAATTAATTGCTGCTGGGCACACATTTACCACTAAGTCCGATACAGAAGTCCTTTTACACGGCTACGAAGAATGGGGCATGGATGGCCTGCTTAAGAGAGTCCGTGGCATGTTTGCTTTTGCGATCTGGGATGATAATACTCAGACATTGTATGGTGCCCGTGATTTCTTTGGCATTAAGCCGCTCTACTACAGTGATGAGAACGGTCATCTAACTATTGGGTCAGAAATTAAAAGCTTTTTGGCGTTACCCGGCTTTAAGCGCCGCTTAAACATTGAAGCAGTCAAACCATATTTGATGAACCAGTACAATGATTTGCACGAAACATTCTTCAAAGGTATTTACCGCTTTCCTGCTGGTCACTGGTTTGAATATAAAGATGGTGCAATGAAAATCCACCAATACTGGGATGCAGAATACAAGGCTAATACTTTAAGCTTTGAAGAAACAGTAAACAAAATTGACGAAGATTTGCATGAATCAGTTAAATTGCATCATATTGCCGATGTTCCCGTTGGCGCATTCTTGTCAGAAGGCGTAGATTCAAGTTATATCACCAGCATTTTAAACCCAGATGATGTCTTTTCAATTTCTTTTGACGATGCCACTTATGATGAAGCATCTAAGGCAAAAGCTTTAGCTGACATCAAGGGCTGGCATTTCTTTTCTGATAAGGTAAAAGCTGATGAAGCAATGCACGATTTTCCAGAAATGCAATACCACATGGATGAACCGGATGCCAATCCGTCAATAATTCCATTATGGTATTTGTGTAAAATGGCTCGTAAGCATGTTACTGTGGCCCTATCTGGTGAAGGTGCGGATGAACTATTTGCCGGTTATGTTAATTACGGGATGCACACGCATAACAGCATTATTAAAGTGTTCACTTCACAATGCAAAAAGCTGCCGAAGAAGACCAGGGTTAAGTTAGCACATAAAATTAAAAAGATGCCGAACTTCCCGGGGAAAGTTCATTTGTATACCAATTTGGCTGAACCAAGTGAGTTTTACGTTGGTCAATCGGTTATTTATGATATGGACTATCCCACAATCTTTTCTTCAGAAGACGCCAATAAAATTTTAAAACCATCGTATCGCAATAAATTAACTGTTAATGGTATTTATCAAAGCGACTTTAAAAAAGTAAAAGATCTTGATAATGTCAGGCAAATGCAATATATTGACCTGCATCACTTTATGCTTAATGACATTGAGCAAAAAGCGGACAAAATATCAATGGCACACTCGCTCGAACTGCGTGTGCCTTACTTAGATAAAAAGGTTGCAGAAAGAGCTAATTCAATTCCAACCGATTATCTGGTTAATAAGTATGATACTAAGTATGCTTTACGCAAAGCTTCGGAAAAAGTCCTTCCTGATGAATGGGCTAAACGACCAAAATTAGGTTTCCCGACCCCAATCAAAGAATGGTTGCAGGAACCACGCTTTTATAAGCAAGTACGTGAACTTTTCAGTGAAGACTTTGTGCAGGATATTTTCGAGCAGGACAAAATCTTGCGCTTACTAGATGAAAACTACAAGGGTGACGGTTCGCATCGTCGACAAATATGGACTATCTATACATTTTTGGTATGGTACAAATTGTTCTTTGTTGATTATGAAAAAACAGTTGCCAAATACCAGCATGTTCAACCGGAAGTTGCCAGCTTAATTGAGCAGGGCAAGTTGGTTTAATGAGGAGCATAATTTATCAATGAAACAAGAGTTTACCCCAATTTTACTTGGTAGTGACATTAACGTGTATGGCATGGCCCGATCGTTTAACGAGGCTTATGGCATTAAGGTAAAAGCGCTGGCTGATAGTCAACTGGCAGCGACTCGTTACTCCAAAATCGTCAGTGTTGAATTACATCAAGGCTTTAGCGAAGATCCGACCTTTATAGAGGTTATGCGCGAGCAAATGAAAATATATCAGGATCATCAGGAACCAGTAATCTTAATTTCTTGTGGTGACGGTTATTCAGAGCTTTTAGCCAAACATAAAAGTGAACTGGAAAAAGTTTTTATTGTTCCTTATATTGAGTATGACCTGTTACAAAAGTTAATTTCTAAAGAAAGTTTTTACCAAATTGCCGAAAAATATGGTCTGCCTTACCCTAAAACTAAGATTGTGACGCTGGCTGACTATCAGGCGGAAAACTATTTGGAATTACCCTTTGGTTACCCGTTAGAGCTTAAGCCGGAAGATCCAGTTTCTTGGCTTGACGTACATTTTGAAGGTCGCAAAAAGGCTTTTACCATTCATAATGAAACTGAATTGCGCGATATTGTTGGAAAAATTTATGAGAATGGTTATCAAGAAGACCTAATTCTGCAGGACTTTATTCCCGGTGATGATTCATACATGCGGGTGCTAAATGCTTATGTTGACAAGGATCATCATATCAAGATGATGTGTATGGGACACCCTTTGCTAGAAGACCCAACACCTCAGTCAATCGGCAATTATATGGCGATTTTACCCGAATATGATGAAAAGCTTTACGAACAAGTGGAGTCATTTTTGGAAAAAATCAATTATACCGGTATGGCTAACTTTGATATTAAATATGATACGCGGGATGGAAAGTATAAATTCTTTGAAATTAACCTGCGCCAAGGGCGTTCGAGCTTTTATGTCACCCTTAACGGCTATAACTTGGCCAAGTGGTATGTAGATGACTATGTTTATGATAGCCTGCACGATAAAGAAGCAGTTTATGGCAATAAATTAAAATCAAAGCACGTGTTATGGTTGGGGTTACCTGTCAAGGTATTTAAGGAATATGCGGTTGACAATGAAGCTAAGCACATGGCAGAAGAACTGATCCACGAGGGTCGTTACGGTACGACGGTCTTTTATGATCAGGACCGTAATTTTAAACGCTGGCTGCTTTTGAAATACATGTTCCATAACTATAAGGGACGCTATCAAAAGTATTATCAAGAAAATAAGGGTCAATTTTTTAAAACTAATTAAAAGAAAAAAGGATGATTGCAGCAGATGGCTGTAATCATCTTTTTTGTTAGTTAGATTTTTGCAATTAGCTTTTTGGTAATCATATTAGCATCGCTCCGGTAAAAGAACCCAACGTCTGCGTTAAAATGCCAATTGACTTTTTTACTTATAAGTGGAGAACAAGAACTGGCTAAAGTTTCATGGACTAGAATAAGGTAGTTTTTGATGATAGCTTCGTTGACGAGTGCCTTGTTAAAGACAGAATAGCTAATCAAGTGGGTCTTTTGACAATTACTTTTAATAAAATGCCTGATCTGTCCCGATTGTTTTAAAACAGAGCTATTAATAATGAGTATTTTTTGCTTATCCAAGTCGGAAATTGTCAATTTTTCTTTTTGCGCCAGCTTGTTTTGTGGCGGAATAGCTATTAGCAATGGGCTAGTGGTTACCTTTTTGAATAAAAAGCCTTGTTTAGGAATCGGTTCTTGTGAATACAGGCTTTCTATAAGGTCAATGTTTTGCGGGATTTTTTCATAGTCTTTAATCTCTTGAAATTTTAGTTGGACATTATTTGCGCGTAAAAAATCCAGCCAAAACTTATCAAGTAAGTTGGTCGTGCTTAGGTAGCCAGTTCCTACTACTAGCGTGCGCTGGTATTTTTTCATTATTTCTTCGGTTTCTATGTATACCCGCTTAATTTTACGGCATTGCTTTAAAAATAATTTGCCAGCTTCGGTTAAAGTAACACCGTGTGAATCACGCTTAAATAATTCACAGTCCATTTTATTTTCTAATAAATTAATCTGTTGCACTACGGCTGATGGCGATATATATAATGTCCTGGAGGCAGCGGAAAAGCTGCCGGCTTCTGCTACTGTGAAAAAAGTGTCAATTTCATGGTCATACATTTTTATACCTCATCTAGTGTTAAGTCTAACCTTAACTCTGCATGTGCACAATCAAGAAAGCGCTTTTTAATGGAAATAATATAATTTAGTTAGATATAAAAAGGAGTGAATCGTTATGACTAAATTTGATATTGTCGTTATTGGTGCTGGTGCTTCGGGAATTGGCGCCGGCTTAGCTGCTGCACAGAACGGCGCTAAAGTTGCGCTTTTGGAAAAGGGCGCTAAGTTTGGCGGTGCCGGTAAGTTCGGTGCCCAAGGGCTGTTTGCGGCTGAAAGCACAAAGCAAAAGGCAGCAAACGTCAACTATACTGTCAAAGACGCTTATGAAGAAATAATAAATTATACCCACCATTCTTCCAATGCCAGAATGACTAAAGCTATTGTCACTAAATCGGCTTCTACAATTGACTGGCTCAAAGAAAATGGTTTAGATACAGAGCTTGTAACCAATACCCAAGAAGTACACCAAAATCACCCTCGGACTTATCACCAGTTTATAGATAAATTTAATGGTTTTGACAGAGTAATGAACAACTTTAAAAAAGCTGGTGGCGTCTTACTGACTGAAACAACCGTTAATAAAATAATTCGGGAAAATGGTCGGGTCACTGGAGTTGAAGTTGTCCAAAATAATCAAACCAGCATTTTAGCAACTAAGGCAGTTATTTTGGCTGATGGTGGTTTTGTTGGTAATAGACAGGAAATTGCCCGAAGTCTGGCAATTGATCCGGATGATTTATACTCAATGGGCGAAAGAAAGGCCACTGGCGACGGCTTAAGAATGCTGCAAGAAGTTGGTGGAATTAATAATTATAAGAGAATATTTGAAAATCATGCCGCTACGGTTTTTTCAGCCTCTAATCCTAAATGGCATAATGACACAATATTTACGTTAACGTGCTTGCCTTTTTTATGGATAGATAAAGAAGGCAAGAGGTTTACCAATGAAGATTTAGTATACGATTTTGCTCTTTGGGGCGACACGGTTTATGCCAATGGTGGCTACTATTATTTCTTGTTAGACCAAGCTCTAGTTGATTATTTGAAAACTGCCAGTCTTAATTGGACCAGCTCTTTTGAAAGAACTTTTAGATTATTAGACGGTCAGCCTATGACACATAAGGTAGGACCATTTGCCGAGATTGAAAGTGACTTGCAAGAAGCTGTGCAGGAAAAGGCGGCTTATAAGGCTGATACTATTTTAGAATTAGCTGATAAGATGAATGTTGATGCTAAAGTGCTGCAGCAAAATGTTGCCCACTACAACGAATTAGTCGCAAAGCATGATGACACTGATTTTTATAAAGATAGTTCGTTTATGTCAATTCCGGTGGTCAAAGCACCGTTCTATGCTGTACGGGCAAATTCGACTACACTGGGTACTGTTGGTGGCGGACTCGTGAATGAGAACTTTGAAGCGCTGAATGCTAGCCGCAAGGTTATTCCTGGAGTTTATGCGGTTGGTAACAATGCCTCCGGAATGTTTGATTCGTCTTATCCAACAATTGAAGGCTTGAGCAATGCGTTTGCGTGGAATTCAGGTCGGATTGCCGGTGAAAAGGCAAGTGAGTTTGTAAGGGAATAATAAAAACTATTTAAGTCAGCTTTAATAGATATGAATAAAGAAGACTGATAAGCCGTTATGTTTAGCGGGTTTAGCAGTCTTTTTATTTGCGCTTGGCAGGGATGCTATAGTCCCACTTTTTACCAAACATGGTTATGAATACTAATGAAAATCTCTCGTCTTTTTTGTATTTAAAAGGGTGTTCATTTTTAATACTTCTTGCTAAACTGGTAAATGGAATCTAAAAATAGAAAGGACTGAATAAATGAAACTTAAACATGATTCTAATGAGGAAACAGAAATTAAGTTGCGCTGGCTTTTACTGGGGGAGTTAGCAACGTGGATTGGGTCGAGTTTTGTTTGGCCCTTAACTTCCGTTTATTTAAACAAACAATTACACATCAGCCTTTCTGTAATAGGGGTTGTTTTATTTTGCAATTGCGCCAGTAACGTTTTGGGTTCCCTAATAGCAGGTCGGCTATACGACCGAGTTAATCCGTACCCGCTAATCGTTACTGGACTGGGGCTTGATGCACTGGTCTTATTCTGTATGGCGTTTTTCCATGGTTGGCCGGAATACTGGTTTTGGCTTATTCTTACAGGTTGTATTAGCGGCTGGAATGGGACTTTAATCAACTCAATCGCGACTAGCCTGCATAATTATTCGGGTCGTTATGTGTTTAATTTGGTCTACTTTGCCCAGAATGTAGGAACGGTTACTGGTACGCTGTTAGTAGGGTACCTATATGATTTTTCAATCGAATTTCTATTCCTTTTGGCAGCGTCATTATTTGCGATTGCCTGCATTAACGCCGCAATTCACTATCGCCCGATTAGTACTTATCACAAAAAGCGGCAAAAGAATGTTGCTGAAAAGGGTGAGAAACATAAAAGTGAATCAATGCCTAAGTATAACTTTATGCTCATGATCGGATTTTTGATTTCACTTGCCGTGACTTGGCTCATGTACATGAACTGGGAGTCTAATTTATCCGTTTATATGGTTTCGCTTGGAATACCATTTCATTTATACAGCTTGTTATGGACGCTAAATGGTGCGATTATCGTTACTGTGCAAGTAATTTTGGCACGCTTTCCGCATCTTTTTAAAAATCTTTTCCACCAGATAATTTTTGGGACGCTTATGTTTGCTATCTCATTTGCGACGTTGATTTTTGCCAAAGATTTTGCGCATTTCGCACTCTCAATGGTAGTTTTGACTTTGGGTGAAGCGACTGCTTTTCCAGCTGTTCCAGCTTATATTAACGACCTGTCACCTCTTAGCAGTAAGGGTAAATATCAGGGCGAAATTAATGTTGCGCGGGGAATAGGACAAGCTTTTGGACCACTGTTTGGTGGGTTAGTGATTGACCGAGCAGGTTATATTCCCTTTTTCATAATTGCTGCTTGCGGTATTTTTATGATGATTGTGCTTTTACTGCCACTCCATGCTAAATTGCGTAAGCACATTACTCTTTACAAGTAATTTGTAAAGACTTTTTAATATTAACAGCATGATTAAAATGATAATATTAATTTAGTCTATTTTTAATTTAAATGAAAAGGGAGGACTCTTTTAATGAATAAAAACTTCGCAGTTCGCGGCGGTAGTGGTAATATTATCGAACCCAATGTTGGGGCGCGTCCGCAAGATAACTTGTATTTAGCAATTAACTCTGAGTGGATTGAAAAAACCAAAATTCCTGAAGACCGTTCACGGATGGCTTCTTTTGACGGTATTGACGTTGAAGTTGAAAAAAACTTGATGCAAGACTTTGCAGATTTTGCTTCTGGTAAAAAAGAAATTCCGAATGTACCTAATTTGGCGGAAGCCGTTAAGTTGTATCAAATTGCCAAAGACTTTGATAAGAGAAATAAAGACGGTGCTGAACCAATTCAAGCTGATTTGGAAATGCTTGCCGGATTAAAGGACTTTTCAGATTTTAATTTGAATGCGCCTGACTTAGCAACTTTTGCCTTACTCCCATTTAGCTTTGGCGTTTCACCTGACATGAAGAATACCAAAGTTAATGTTTTATGCTTCTCGGGTCCTGGCACATTTTTACCTGACACTACAACTTATCAAACTACTGATGCACCTCAATTGTTAGATACTTTGCAAAAGCAGTCAGTTAAGCTTTTAACCATGGCTGGTATTGATCAGGCTAAAGCAGAAAAATATGCAGAAGATGCTATTAAGTTTGATGCTAAGCTATCTAAGATCGTTAAGTCTACAGAAGAGTGGGCAGATTATCCTGCTACTTACAATCCAATGAAGATTGAGGACTTTGAAGCTAAGTTTGATCAATTCAAGATTGCTTACTACTTGAAAGAAGCAATTGGTGAAGAACCGGAACGAATTATTGTTGAAGAACCACGCTACTTGGATCACATTAACGAAATTATCAATGAAGAAAACTTTGATGAAATCAAGGGCTGGATGATTGTTATCTTTATTAACGCGGCTGCTGACTCCTTGTCACAAGACTTCCGAGAAGCAGCGTTTCCATTTAGCCAAGCTTTATATGGCCAGCCTAAGTTGTCTAGTGGTGAAAAGCAGGCTTATCACATTGCAAATGAAGCATTTAGTGAAGTAGTTGGTGTCTATTACGGACAAACCTATTTTGGTGAAGATGCCAAAAAAGACGTTGAAGATATGATTCACCGTATGCTTGAGGTATATAAGGAGCGTCTGCAAAATAATGATTGGCTTTCCGAACAAACTAAGAAACGTGCAATCATTAAACTAGACGCACTGGTTTTGAAGATCGGTTATCCAAGTAAAATTGAAGAAATTTATAATCGTTTGAAGGTGGTTCCAGCTAGTGAGGGTGGCAGCCTTTATTCAAATGAACGTGCATTTACTATTGAGCAGCAAAAGTACAACCTTGAGCAACTCCACAAGGAAGTTGACCGGACTGTTTGGGCAATGCCAGGTAACTTGGTAAATGCCTGCTATGATCCACAAAGAAATGATCTGACATTCCCTGCAGCTATTTTGCAAAAACCATTCTACGATTTGAAGCAAGACAGAGCAGCCAACTTCGGTGGTATCGGTTCTGTTATCGCCCATGAAGTTTCCCACGCCTTTGATAACAATGGTGCTCAATTCGATGAATTAGGTAACATGGAGAATTGGTGGACTGACGAAGACTACGCTGAATTTAAGAAGCGGACGCAAGCTGAAATTGACTTGTTTGATGGTATTGAATACGGTCCAGTTAAGCTTAACGGTAAGCAGATCGTTTCTGAAAACATCGCAGATCAAGGTGGTTTGACTGCTGCAGTTGAAGCCGCTAAGAATGAAAATGATGATTTAAAGAAATTATTTGAAAACTTCGCGCGGATTTGGGCTAATAAGCAATTGACTGAGGCAATTAAGAGCCAGACTGCAGTTGATGTTCACGCACCCGGTCCTCTGCGTGCTAACGTTCAAAGTCAATGTCAAGATGACTTCTACAAGACTTTTGACGTTAAGCAGGAAGATGGTATGTGGCTAGACCCTGAAAAACGTGTACACATCTGGTAATTAGTTTTAAAAACAAAAAAGAAACATTGCTCGACAATGTTTCTTTTTTGTTAGCTTAATTTTAAACTCTATTACTTAAAAACTAAAGAGCTACAAAATCTACCAACTTTTCGTTAATTAATATTTGATAAGCATAATATTCAGGCCCAATGTGTTGCACAATGGAGTCGCTTGTATCAAGCTTGTCAATATATTTATTCATAATTCGCTGGGCTTGGTCTTCACTTATACCTTTATTCACAGCAAAGGCGATCATTTGCTTAAGGAAAATATCTCTATCCATTGTACTTACACCTCACTATCTTAATTCGATCAACTGTTATCTGTTTGCATAAGCTTTCACTAATTAAAGCTAATTGATCATAACTTGTTTCATAATGTTTATTATAGACGCTCTTTTTAAAAGAGGCAAAGTCTTTATTTTCTTTATATTTAGTTACAGCGCTTGTCAAACTACCATCGGCTATGCAACCATAAACATATTCTAAGCTATCAAGTTGTTTATAGCCCAAACGATTATTTAATACAAATCGTGCCCAATTTTCGTCCATTTCCGGAAATTCTTTTCCAAGTCCTGTCAGTATATTTTTCATATTAATAATTACTATAGCAGGATCTAAGTTATATAGACCTAAAGATGACTTTCTAACAGCCCATTTAATAGCCTGACTTTTATTTGAAGTTAAATAAAAAGCTGGTCCAAAATCATACGTATTAGAGGGAAGATGCTTTTTTGCAAATAGAGGGTCTATTCCATTTTTTAAAATTGATTTTGCAGCATTTAACGTAGTACCATGATACCAATATTTATTATTCTTATAGAAATTGTTTGATTTTGATTTACAAGATAGCATTATACCTCCAGCGCTATTGTATCTTCTAAAGCTATGGTTTAAATTTATTGTCAAACGATTTAAATCTGCTTCTTTGAATTGAAATAAAACTTTATTAACTTACCGTGCTATTCTAATAATAAGTATGATTAATAAGCTAAAAACTCTTTTTTATTTTGTCATAATTTATGTGTTTAATTCTTGCTTTTTTAAAAATAAAGCCGTCTTAATACTAGAGAAAATAATTAATTACTTAGAAATAAAAATCGCACCTGTAAATTTGTTCTACAGGTGCAATTTTATATTAATCAAATTCTTTATTCTTTAGATTAGAATAGTCGCGCGGCGCAACTCTCTTGATGTGTAAGTTATGTCTTGGTTTGCCTAAGATAAGAGGTACCTGTTCGACAACAGTGTCGGTGTATTCCAAACCAAACCAAGATGCTGGATTAGATGAAAGGTTCTGTAACCAGACTCTTGCTTTCAACATCACTTTTTCAAAGCCTTTCAATCTTGTAAGGGGACTGACAGCTTCATTGACGATTACAAACGAGAAGTCACCTACTTTACGTCCTGGGGTAGTGGTGTAATCTTGAGGTTGTGCTTCAATTGTGCCGTCTTTGATCAAGTCGTGAACTATTTGACGCAAGTAAACGTTAACGCTGGTTTGCTTTTTAAACCCGAGATAGAGCTGCACGTTAATGACGTTTTTAGTGCCATAAGTATTAACAGCATATCTGGCAGTGAACGGTTCATTAGTGATGTTAACAGTTACAAACCAATAAGCCTTTGCCCGTTTAGGTCTTTTATCCAAAATAGAATACATAATCTCACGCTTAATAAATTTATTGTATTTAACTTTGGCCATGTAAACCAAATTGGTAGCGTAAGTGGGGTAATCATCATCGTGGCTTAAATCCGTCAGCATATCAGTATATTCGTCTAACCGTACATAAGTATGCGCACCTTCGTGCTTATCGCGCACCTTATTACCGAAGTACCAGATGAACATAATGACACCAATGAAACCAGCAATTAAGACAGTGACGTAGCCTCCGTGCATAAATTTGGTCAGGCTGGAAATCAAGAACATGCCTTCAATAAAGCCAAAAGCAAGTAGGAAACACAGACGCAATATTAGCGGATGATGTTTTGAACCCAAGTATTCAAATAAAAGCAGGGTAGTCATCAACATGGTGACCGTAATTGACAGACCGTAGGCTGCTTCCATGTGTTCTGATGTCCGGAAAAAAATTACTATGGCAATAGTAGCTATACAGATCATCTTGTTTACCGATGGAATATAAATTTGACCATGCTTGGTCGTTGGGTAATTAATATTCATTCGCGGTAAAAACTTTAAACCACTGGCTTCTGAAACCAGTGTAAACGACCCTGTAATCAATGCTTGAGAAGCAATGATTGCGGCAATGGTAGCTAAGATAATCGCAAATAAACGCAAATCATCGGGCACAGCTTCAAAGAACGGGTTAAGTTCACCGCCATGAGACTGATAATTAGGATTTTGCAGTATCCAGACACCTTGACCCAGATAATTTAAGGTTAAGCAGAGAAAAACATAGGGCCATGATCCCCGAATATTGCCTTTACCGACATGACCGACATCGGAATAGAGGGCTTCCGCACCAGTAGTGGCAAGGAAGATAGAACCTAGAATAAAAATACCTGCCTTGTTGGAGGGACTAAACAGAACTTTAATTGCCCATACAGGATTAAGTGCTTCTAAGATCGACCAGTCATTCGTCATATTGTAGACGCCGATTATTCCCAAAAATGTAAACCAGACAAACATGATCGGGCCGAAAGCTTTACCAATACTGCTGGTGCCAAGCATTTGAATTGAAAACAGCACCAGCAAAATTGCAATCGTGATGATAATGACAGCATTTTGGTTAGGTACAGGAACGCTGGAACCAAAGTGCATATTCTTAAGTCCCTCAATCGAAGTGGTGACCGTGACCGCTGGCGTCAATGTACCGTCAGCTAGGAGTGCCGCTCCTCCGATTAGAGCCGGCATGACCAGCCACTTGGCCCTTTTACGTACTAATGCGTATAACGCAAATATTCCGCCTTCACCACGGTTAGTGGCTCTAAGAGCAATCAGGACGTACTTCACGGTGGTTAATAATGTTACCGTCCAAAAAATTAAAGAAATTGAACCTAAAATCAATTCCCGATTAACGTTGGCAATACCACCATTTCCCGTAACGATTGACTTCATTACATAGAGCGGACTAGTTCCGATATCACCATATACAATTCCGATGGTAATTAATAAACCGGCAGCTGAAATCCGCTTCTTATTTTTATCCATAGTAATTATGTACTCCCATAGACAATATTTTAAAGTTTGCTTTAAGTAAAAAAGAATGTCATCTTGGCATTCTCTTTTAAGTATCTATTTTGTTCTTTTTTTTGCTATTACACAAGTAAATTATGATAAAGAAGTAGGAATATTATTGCGACGATCTTCGTACCAATTGTCCCAATCATCATATGATGTCATCTTGGTGGCATCAACATTATCTTTGTCTGCAATTTGATCAATTATACTTTGGAAGTTTTGTGCATGATATTGCAATACATGCTTAACTAATTCCTTGCGGCTAAAGTGAATGTTGTCCAGAAGATAGTGGTTAATATCAACCATGTTGGAGTTATCATCGTACAAGTTCATGATTTCTAAATCGCGTTGATTAAACTTGGCAATATAAAAATCAGCAAAGACTGTTAAGTGTTCAGGTTGCTCAGCAAATTCTGCCTGTGGCATAGTAGTCCATTCAGCGTCGGGCATCACAACCTTGATTTCTTCTTTTTTGTCTTTTTCTTGTTCTTTTTCGTTATCTTTATCTGTGCTATTATTTTCTTTTTCAGTCAAAGCAAGACACTCCTTTAATAAAAATAGGAAACGTGAAAGTCAATAGTCATTTTACAGAGTTTAACCTATAAAAGCAACTATTGAACCAATTTACTATCTACATAATAGTAGTTTTTGTCAAAAATTAGCAAATTAGAGCATTTAGTCTATTTGTAAAAATTGCGCTCGGGGAAGAAAAAAGCACCATAACATCAATTTACGGCGCTTTTTAATCATCACTTTTTAAGAAAAGGACTAACTATGGCTTAAGATAATTCTCAACGTCTTTTCTAGTGATTTTGCTTGGCTTAGTGCGCCCAGATTTTCTATAGAGGTCGATTAAGTCTTGCGGACTCCATGACATTGAATCATAGCCGAATTTGCCTACGCGTTTACGCAATTGCGCAATCTGCTTGTTGGTAACTGTCTTGCCGTGTACTTTGTGGTTACCCATTGCACCTGCGCCAGTCTTGCCGGCGTTACCGGTGTCTTGACCACTGCCGGAAATAGAATTGTAGCCTTGGCTGGAAGTACCATTATTATTTTGTTTAGCTGCCTTCTGATTGGCTGCAAGTCCTTTTGCGGCTTTCTGCTTGTATTGAGTGTAATATTTGCCGTCAATATAAGGTAAGTCCAGTACTCTTTGGTATTGGTCAGCCGCTTTAAGATATTGCTTAGCAACTTCTGCTTCAGATGCTGCTAAAAAGATAGGTTGAATTTCATGTTCATAATTGTCTTGGACATCTTCAATAGTAGTTTTTAGTTTTTTACCTTGTTTAACTAAGACTGCATAACCATTAGCTTTGTTGATTACGCTGCTTGTTTTGCTTAATGCGTTATCATATTTACCCTTTTTAGTTGCACTAATTGCAGAAAGCATATTGTCAGATTGATTTTTGTAGGCTTTGGCTTGGTCAGTATTTTTGATCTTGAAAGCTTTAGCAAAAGCAGAGCTTGCTTCTGAGTAGTCCTTGTCTGCAACAGCGTTTTTACCGGTGGTCATTGCACTATTATAGGAAGCATTAACTTTATCACTATTTGATTTCTGGGTTGCGTAAAAAACGCCACCAGCGATAGCGATAATTACTACTGCCACAATCGTACCAATTGTCGTTTTTTTCATAATAGGAAATTATCCTCCTTACTAATACTTAGTTTAATTATAGATTGTTTAAGTAGATTTGACTACTTAATGGTGCTTTTCACATAAGGGTAGAAAATTTTCTCCATAAAAAATGTTACATTTTACCATTTTAATTCGTTAGTAATAGTGTAAGGCAGCTAGCGCGCGAGTTGATTACAAAAAAAGCAGCAATGAAAGGTAAATTAAGATGAATTTTCAATTACTAGAACAATCAGTCCAATATACATTTTTAAATTCTAAATATGGTAGTGAAGGAATTAAGACGCGAGTTTTGAAGAACGTTAAAAAGGGTGCAGCAGCTGGTGGATTGGCAGAAGTCGGGTCGGCACTAGCCAAACTGCAACGCGATGAACTGGCTGCAGCCACTCTGGTGCAAAAGCAGGGCATTCCCTTAGATGATGAAGAATAAAAAATTGGCTAAGTAATATTCAAGATGGGAGAAAATAATATGGTAACAAAAAGCAAAACTTTACGATTAGTATTCTTAAATGGTGCAAACAAAAAGGTTAGTCTGTCTTTGCCCAATGCCGCTGATAACCTTGCGGCAACAGAAGTCAAAGCCGCAATGGCGGCGATAGCAAATGCCAATGTGTTTGCACAAGAAGGGGTGGATCTCTATCAAACTCCACAATCTGCTTCATACGTTGAACGAACTGTCACTAGTTTGTTTGATGATACTGCGGCTCAGCCAATGTAATCTCCAGCTGTTGGAGCTAGTTAGCAGACTAATTGCTAAGATTAAGCAGATTTTTCGTTAAATGCCAGTACTTAAATGAAGAAATCACGTCTAAGAATAGTTAGGCGTGATTTTTACTTTATTTCAAATTTTTTTGTTATTATTTTGTAAAATTTTATGTAAAATAAAATATCTTTTTTAACTTGATTAAGATAAAAGAACATTGAATGTATTGCTGTAAAGCGGGTTTTTTACTACTGACAAAACCTAGATTTTGTTAGCAATCTGTAAGCGTTTGTTACAAAACTATGTTAAATAACTGCTTGTCTTGCAATTTAGGCAAAAGGTAGGTACAATAAGAAATGTGGTAAGTAATAGCTATGCTTCAGGTTCGAAGCCTGTACGCATGCGCGTTCTTCAGCTCGAAAGCTACCTCATAAGAGTTATAAACTTATGAATTCGGCTTGAAGGGTGTTGTAACAATGTAGGCTCATCACGACTGAACCTATAGCCTATTACTATTTTGTATATACACAAGGAGGAAAGACCACATGAAGAAAAATTTAAGAATTGTTAGTGCTGCTGCAGCTGCTTTATTAGCTGTTGCTCCAGTTGCTGCAACCGGTGTATCAACAGTATTTGCTGCTGATACTCCTGTAAGTGTTGACGGATCAACAACTACCAATACTGCGAATGTTGCTAAGTTAACTTTAAATGTAACTAATGCTGCTAGCCTAGTAGGTAATGATTCACCATCTAAAGTTGCTGCTTCTATTTCAACAACTACTTTACCTACTGGAGCAACTGTTGTTCCAGCCAAGGCACAAATTTTTGCTGTGAAAGCAGATGATACTGTAGCAACTACACCAACTACTGATAAATTAGTTGGTGGTCAAAAATATGTTGCTAAGGTTGTTGTTTCTATTACTGGCTTGACTAGTCTTGCAGGAAAGACTAATGGCCTTACAGTTAACGATAAAGCTTATGATGTTAACGGCTCAGGAATCGCCACTGGCATTGAATTAACTAGTAGCCCATTTACTGTTCCAGATTCTACTTTGAAGGGTGCACCATACGTTACATACAAAGATAACGGTAAAGATGTAATTGCTGATACTGGTTCTGTAGATCTTGACTCAAATAGCTATTCTGTAAAGGGTGTTGCTGATAAGATTGATGCTTCAAGAACATCAAATGGAACAAATGGTAAGTACACTGCTTCTGTAAGTGTTAAAGGTGATGGTGCTGCTACAGCTTCATTCCTTAACCTTGAACAAGATGTTAAAGATGCTTTAACTGCAGCTGGCGTTACTGTAAAAGCTGATGGCAGCTTTGATAAGCCAGCAGCTCCATTTACAGTTACTACACATGTATTTGCTACAAATGGTAAGACTGCTACATTTACTGTACGTGTTAACCCATCAGCAACTGTTGGCGATCCTACATTCCCGAAGATTACTTACAATAGTCAAAAATACTTTGGAACTCAAACAATTGATTCAATAGGTGATGCTAAATTCAATTATGTTCCAGTAAATGGTGTAGTTGACACTAAGGCTATTCAGGACGCTTTCACAACCACTGTTAGTGATACTGATCCAACTGTTATGATTCCTACTGTTGATGCAAGCAAAGTTAACACTAAAGTTGCTGGTAAATACCCAGTTACTGTAAGTGCAACTAATGCAGAAGGTAAGACTACTAAGGTTACCTTCATGTTAACTGTTGGTGTTAAGGGTGCAGAATACAAGACTGTTCAATCTGATGGTGACATTCCAGTTTACAAGATTGATGGTAACGTTGTAACTGACTCAAAGACTACTGTTAAGAATGGTGACACAATTGCTGTCTTTGGTGACCCAATCAAGGTTGGCGAGAAGTCATACACTCGTATTAACAGTGCTGACTCAGACCTTTACGTAGAAAGCAAGTATGTTGACGGTTCATTCAAGCCTGCAGACAAGGTTAAGAAGACTGTTATGCACAACTCATACATCTACGACAAGGATCACAAGCGTGTTGGTACTGACATGTTACGTGCTTACTCCACTGTTGAAGTAATCGGTGCAGCTACTAAGCTTGCTGACGGCAGCTTGGTTTACCAAATCGGTGACAACCAATTCGTAATGGCTGACAACATTGACGGTACTTCACGTACATTGACTCACAATGCCTACGTATACAAGACCAGCAAGAAGCGTGCTGATGGCCGCGTATTGAAGGCTGGTACTAAGGTTACTACTTACGGTTCACCTTACACATTTAAGAATGGCAAGGCTTACTACCGTATCGGTGGTCCTAAGAAGCAATACGTTAAGGTTGCTAACTTTTAATTAATTGTTTAATTAATTACAAAAACGGAAACGAATTATTCGTTCCCGTTTTTTGTTTGCTCTTTTTCTTCTATGCAAGCGGTAACAATTCTAGTATAATTGTATTACTTAACTTTAATTGAAGGAGAAGTAAACAGTGATTAGTAAAGAAAGTGATATTTGGAATTTACCGGCAAATAAGAAGTATCGTATTTGGTCGCAAAAACTGTTGCAAGAAAGAATAGAAGACAAAGAAGTAGTCAAGTATGTGGTTAACGATGATTGTTACTGTGTTAATCCTGCTACTATTGCTTTATATCAATTTCAAAAGCAACCGCTCTTAGGTAAATATAAAAGTGTGATTTTTGATTGTCAGCAGGGCATAATTTTAAGTTGTCGCAGTACAAAAGCCCATCTGACTTCATTTAGTCAAAGATGTTTATTTGCGGGTCTGGAATTTCAAAGAGAATTCGCCCGTCATATTAACTTAGCGGGACACAACGTGATTGCGACCGGTCGTTTAGCTTATTTTTCCTTACGCAGCTATAATACGGGTAATATTGATTGGGTAGCATTACATAATATGGTTGGCTTCAAGACCTTGCGGAATAATGTCACCGCTTTTGAAACGCTCAAGCACAATCAGTTTAGTTATATCTTTACCTATGAAGATTGCAGCCGTCATATTCCCCATAAAGTCAGCGACAGCTTATTTTTCAATCATGCCCTTTATCTTCTAAGTACTTCCCACTTAGAGCAAAATCTAGGTTGGCAGGTTAAAAGCTTCCAAGGTAAGTCCCTTATTGATCAAGCATCATACTTTCACCCTCACCAATCTCTTAAAGAGTTATCTCTTAAAACAGTAATGTCTGAATTACTGGCTAAGAAGCACATTCGCTATGGTAATTATCTAGCAGACTACTATGAATTGCCGCAATTACTAGACGCACATCACATTGCTTATGCGAATAGTAGAAGACCCGATACTTTGTTTTAAAAGCAGTACACGAATTAGTTCACAATTCGTGTATTTTTTTAATCTTTTTTTCACCCATGCTTTCTCTTTCAATAAGCTATCAGTAGCTAGTATATTAAAAATAATAATAAGCATTAGATTAAAACCAATGTAATTAAAATTAAGTTAAACTCTTGCTTTTTAATATTTGCCTTATCTTGCTAATCTAAAGGGGCACAAGCGCTTGTGACACATTAGCAAAAAGAGGATAGTCACAAATGAAGATTAGTAAGGAAGCTTTTTTAAGAGCATGGCAAAATCAAAAATTAGTAAGAGGCGCATTGAAGTCCGCGCATGTCAGATTGGACTATACTAATTATGAAGACTTTTTACTTGAGGGTATTATTGTTTACGCTGAAATGTTAACTAAATTCACTGACATGAAGCAAATGGAAGTTGATCGCTTGAGTTTTCGCAAAATTATCTGGCATACCATTGATTTATTGCGTAAGGATAAACAAGTAGCTGAGTTGGAAGTACCAGCAGAAATTTCTGGGCAAATTGAGCAATTAAATAACTGGGATAATCAATTAATTCTTGCCCAAGAACTCACGGAAATGTCGCAATTAGAGCGGATGTTATTTTTTAATCATCTTATCGAAGGGCAGACAATCAGCGCTTTAGCCCGGCAAACTGGAATAAGTCGCGTGCAGCTGCAAAGATTGAAACATAATCTATTAGCCCATTTGCGCGAAGTTTTAGAAAGGTAAGTTACTATTTGTAATATAAAACTACTAATATTACTTTTTGACTACAAATAAGGAGAACCTATTGTTAATACTTTAATTGCCCGATACAATAAAGATGTCGGTTAAGGAGGAACTATTATTTATGAACAAAAGACTAATCACTGGTATTACTGCCGCCATGCTTGGTGCAGCAGCAATAGTGCCGGTTACCAACAACCTAATTGCCAGTTCTCCAGCACGCGCTGAGGAAGTTTCTGCAGCTACCGCAGATGAAACCACATTTTTAAACACTGCCGTTAAACAGGCACAAAAAGTTTCTAAGAAATATGGTTTATATCCATCAGTTATGATTGCACAAGCAATTGTTGAATCTAACTGGGGGCAATCAGGTTTAGCTGTCAATGCCAACAATCTCTTCGGTATGAAGGCTGATGATAGTTGGCTGGGTGCCACATATTCTTCTAAAACTCGAGAAGAAGATAAGAACGGTAAGAGCTATTATGTTACTGCCAAATTCAGAAAATACGATAGCTACCAAGACTCGTTTGATGACAACGGTAAAAAGCTGCGCTTAGGCGTGACTTGGCAACCTGATCGCTACCAAGGAGCATGGCTTGAAAATGCTGCCTCTTATATGGATGCCACTAAGGCTTTGACTGGGACATACGCTACCGCTAATAATTACAACACCATTTTAAATACTAGAATAACAAATTGTAACTTAACCCAATATGATCCTAGCGTTTCCATTACCAGCAAGACTTATATTGTCAAAAAAGCAGGCGCTACCTATGCTTGGCCAACTGACCACTCGGTATCCGCAAAGACGGATTCTGTAGCTAAAGGCGATGCTGTAACTGTTACTAAGACTATTACTTTTTATAACGGTAAGAAGCGTTTGTATATCGCCGGTAAAGGCTGGGTCAATGATACTATTTTAAACATGGGCAGTGCCTTACCACCAGCTTCTCAAGCACCAAAAGGTGATAAAAAAGTCAACAAGACCTTGATGCACAACTCTTATATTTATAATTCCAAGGGCAAGCGCGTCAAGAAAACTAAGGCGCTTAAAGTAGGAAATGGCGGCAAGGTAATTGCCACTTACGGCACCAAAACCATTAATGGTAAGAAATATTACCGCATTGGCGAAAACCAATATATTGCCAGTGGCAATATTGACGGAACAATGAGAATCTTGAAGCATAATGCCTTCATTTACAACGATTACGGCAATCGTGACAACTTGAAGGTGATGAAAAAAGGACAATCCGTTGCCACGTTTGGCGGTGCAATTACCATCTACGCCCAAAAGTATTATCGTATTGGGATTCACCAATATATTAAGAAAGGTAATTTTTAGACAAAGTCAGACTCTCGCACACAGAAATAAGGAATGAAAAGTTAGATGAAGATAAAGAAACTAATAACTACTATTGCTATCGGAGTAGGTTTAGTTGCACCTATTTTTAATGGAAATCGTACTCAGGTGGTTGAAGCTGCCTCAATTAACTCAATTGCTAAACAAAATAGTTATGTTGGCGTTACGTTTTTATATAAAATGTTGCAAACGCAAAATATTAAATATAATAAGTTTTATGCCAACGGTAACAAAATTAAGTACAGAAAGGGCAAGCCGGAAGGAATTGTAATTCATGAAACCGCAACTCCGGGAGCTTCCGCATACAATGAAGCCATTTACTTTAACCGTGAGTGGCAGAACATGTACTCTTATGTTCACGCTTTTGTTGACAGCAAGCAGGTTATTCAGATGATGACGCCTAATTATGGTGTCTGGGGTGCGGGCGCGATTGCTAACAACCGTTTTATCCAAATTGAACTTTGTCAGGAAACTACCAGAAATAAGTTTGCTAAGAGTGTTAATAATGATGCAATATACGCTGCGAAGTTGTTACACCGCTATGGTATTACGCCGGTGCATGCCTCCAACACTGGTAAAGGCACTATCTGGTCGCATCACGCTGTATCACGCTTTTTAGGTGGTACCAATCATACAGACCCAGATGGTTACTTTAGCAAGTGGGGTTATTCGATGAATGACTTCTTCGACCTTTTGAAGTATTACTATGACTTGCAGGCAGGAGAGACAACCAATTCTAATATCCCTGATGATAATACGACTACAGATGATACTAGTAATGATGATACCGATCCAGTGTCACAAGCGCCAACCGGCAAAAGAACTTTGATGCATGACGCATACACTTATAATGCTCAAGGTCAACGTACCGCGGCTGCTTTAAAAACTGCTGGAACTGTAGTAACAGTTGCTCAGGAAAAAGTTATTAACGGTAAAAAGTACTTGCAAATTGGGGAAAATGAATATGTTGTAGCCAGCAATATCGTTGGCTCAAACCGTGTTTTAACCCACAATGCTTATATTTATAATACTACCGGCATTCGTGTAGGTACTACAAAGTTGTTAAAGGGTAAAACTGTGCGCACTTATGGCGGGCGCATTAATATCGGTGGTAAGATGTACTATCCTATCGACACTAACCGTTTCGTCAAAGTGGCAAATTTTAATTAATATGCCAGCAAGAACAGCAGGTTAATGCCGTACCCACTGCAGTGGCCGAGATTATTATTGGCATTATTCTGGGCGCAAGTGGTTTTAATATTGTGCGTCCCACACATGACCTGTCATTTTTATCAAATTTGGGTGTCATTCTTTTGCTATTTTTGTCAGGGATGGAAATTAATTTTGAATTATTGAAGCCAAGACGAAAACAGAAAAAAGAACCGGGTCAAATAACTCCATTTAAAATTGCTCTTGAAGCTTTTCTTGGTGTAGCGCTCTTATCGGTTTGCTTAGCATTAGTCTTAAAATCTCTGGGACTGTTTGGCGATACAATGCTGGCAACAATCATTTTTATGACAATTGCCTTAGGCGTGGTTATTGCCACACTCAAAGAAAAGGATATTTTGGATAGACCAGTAGGACAAACTATCTTATTAACTGCGGTGCTGGGAGAAGTAATTCCGTTAATGCTGCTCACGGTTTACGCCGCTATCAATGGGGGCAATACCAAGCAGTTATGGCTGATTATTTTGCTTTTTGGTGCTGCAATCATACTGCTTTGGCGTTTTAAACAGCCTTATTTATGGTTTGTTCAGGTAACAAAGTCAACCACACAATTGGATGTACGTTTAGCCTTCTTCTTAATCTTTGCCTTGGTGACGGTTGCCGAAAAGGTTGGGGTTGAAAATATACTAGGGGCCTTTTTAGCAGGTATTGTTATGAAACTGCTAGAACCAAGTCAGCAAACGGCTGATAAGTTAACCTCAATTGGCTACGGCTTTTTTATCCCCATTTTCTTCATCATGACGGGAGTCAACCTCAACTTAAGATCACTTTTAGCGCATCCTAGTTCATTAATTTTGCTACCCGTCTTAGTGTTGTTTCTGTTTTTGGCAAAATTACCGGTTGCAGTGATTTATGCTAAAAAATTCGGCGCTAGAAATGGTTTTGCTGGGGGCTTTCTAACAGCTACAACCATCACCATTGTTTTACCAACATTAGCTGTTGCGCGTAAATTAAGGGTAATTACCAGCTTGCAATCTGATGTTTTTATCCTAGCTGCTGTAATTGTTTGTATAATGTGCCCAATATTGTTTAACGCCATTTTCCAATTAAAACCGGAAGATCGTATTAAAGAAAAAGTGGTAATTATGGGGACCAGTGCTTTAACCGTTCCCGTAATGCACGATCTTAACGAAAACTGGTATGCGGTTAGGATGTTCACTACTAGCAGTGAACACTACAATACTTATAAAAGTCGGGTACCTGATCTGGAATTATTGCCTGAACTTACTGATGAGCAGCTTGAGCAGGCTGAGGTTTTCAACGGTAATATTTTTGTTGCAGCATTGCGTTCAGATGAAACCAATTTGCGCCTAGGTCAACTTGCTAAAGAAAAGGGTAATTTTAAGCGCATTATTATTTGTCAAAAACGAGCTGACATTAGCAGGGTCGACCAATTGCGTGAGGAAGGCATGGAAGTTTTTGATCTAAGCAATGTAACTTCATCGTTAATGCGGGCATTGATTGAATCGCCGGCGGTCTATAGCGTATTGACAGACACCAAGAATGCAGTTTATTCGGTCGTGGTCCGTAATTCGCAATATGCTGGATTGCAACTGCTGGATTGGGATTTAGCTGCTGATATTACAGTCAGCCGGATTAGGCGTGGTCACGAATGGCTTGTTCCTCACGGACATACTGTGATTGAGTCTGGGGATGAAATAATTTTTACAGCTAAATATCAGACTGCTAACCGGGTTCGGAGAGTTTTAGAAGAAAAATAGTTTTTGCAATAAATAAAAATGTGTGAAAATTAATTTTTTAAAATTTAATACGTAATATTAGTAAAATATAAAATATCATCTTGCAATATACAAAAAATAGGGCTAAAAACTTTTATCAGTCCATGATTATTATTGAAATTTACTGCAATATAAAAACGTAATTTATTAAACTTATACTCTTTTTTTTGCTATCTTATAGTGCTAAAATAACTTTTATGTAACTCTATATGAGTTATAGCGCTCTGGTTTTTAACTAAGGACGTCGGAAATTGTCAATCGAAAAAGGAAGGCTCAAAATGAGTAAAAATAGTTTTTATAGGAAAATGATTGTTTCAGTTGCAGGTGCAACTTTATTAGCTGTTGGTGTTAACCAATTACCAACCAATGCTTTAGGCAGTGCTGCAACTGAGGTCAGTGCAGCTAAAAAGGCTACCAAGACTAAGAAAGTCGGCGCCAATTCTGCTGTTTACAAGCAAAAGGGCAAGAAGTTAGTTAAAACCAAGAAGATAGTAAAAGTAGGTCAAAAAGTTAACGTTCTTGGCAAAAAGACTGTTAAAGGCAAGGTATACTACAAGATTGGTAAGAACCAATTTGTTAAGGCTGTCAATCTTGATGGTAAAGTCGTTACAGTAGCTGAGAACACTGTTTTGGTTACTAGAAGCGGCAAAGCTTTGAAGAACGGCAAAGTTAAAAAGGGCCAAGAACTTAAAGTCTTCGGTGGTACTGTTACTATCAAGGGTAAGAAGTATTACTCAACTTTGGCTGGATACGTTAAAGTTA
Organism: Lactobacillus helsingborgensis; assembly: GCF_000970855.1. GTDB lineage: Bacteria > Bacillota > Bacilli > Lactobacillales > Lactobacillaceae > Lactobacillus > Lactobacillus helsingborgensis. Next base: position 345,568 of record NZ_KQ034047.1, on the reverse strand, counting down.
GTGCTTTAGCTAAGAAGGAGACTCCAGTAGATCCAATTTCTAATGGTTCAACTAGCTCAACTGGTTCAAATGGCTCAGCTGGTTCAACCAGCTCAACTGGCTCAAACGGTTCAGCTGGTTCAACTAGCTCAACTGGTTCAAACGGCTCAACCAGCTCTAATGGTTCAAACGGCTCAGCTGGTTCCAATGGTTCAACAGGATCAGATAGTTCAAATGGTTCTGCTGGTTCAGGCAGCTCTAACGGTTCAACCAATTCATCCAGTTCAGCTAGCTCAACTGCTCCATCAAAGAACTAGTACAGAGTAAAATAAAGTTTTGTTTTCTACAATTAAGTAACTAAATATAACTGAAAAAAGATCAGGTTTATCTTCTTAGTAAATAACTTCAAGAAATTTTTTGAAGTCTGAATAAGAAGTTCCTGGTCTTTTTTGTAAATAAAAAACGCGGCTCTCTCATCGTGTGAGATAAAGCTGCGCTTTTTAAATATTTTTTTACTGGTTTGAAACAGATTCTTTTGCTTTTGCTAAAACTGCCATGACAGTAACACTATGATTATAAAGCTCGTTTGCTTTTTGAACATCATGACTATCAATAATTTTCACAAAGTCTGTAAACTCGCTAGCCATTCTGTGATCAAATTCATTAAAATTAAATTCGCTGTTGTCACCATCTTTGTGTTCAACCGTAAAGTTGGCTATTACTCCCGTAGAACCGTCGAAATAGATAGTACCTTTTTCACCTTCAATAAACGAACGTGGGGTGGTGTAACTGTCTTTAGCTGCAATTAATACTGCTTGCTTGTCCGGGTATACGAGATTGAGTATGCCGGAAGTGTCAATTTGTTTTTGCATTACCGGATAATACTGCACTTTTTCAGGTTCACCAAATAGACCAATGCATAAATGAATATTATAAATATTTAAGTCCATTAGAGTTCCGCCGTCTTTAGCCGGATCAAATACAGGTGCGATTTTACCTTGCAAGAAATCATCATAGCGACTGGAATACTGCGTGTAATTAAGAGAAATAATATGAATAGGGGCGATTTCAGCTACTTGACGCTTGATTGCTTTATAATTTGGCAAATGAATATTCGTAATAGCTTCAACGATAATGACATTATTCCTGTCAGCTAATTGCTTCAGTTCTTTTGCCTGAGCAACAGTTTCAACGTATGGTTTTTCACAAATAACATTTTTGCCTGCTGCAATAGCTTTTTTAACCACCTCATAGTGCAAGGAGTTGGGTACTGCGACATAAACAGTGTCTACGTTATCGTCATGACATAACTGATCGTTATCAGCAAATACCTCTTTGATACCATACTGCTTAGCCAAATCTGCAGCAATATGCTGGCTACGCTTTGTAGTTGAGATTGCCGTCAATTCCAGATGTTCAATTTTAGCAGCAGTTGTTAAAAAATCATGGACAATTTTACCACTACCAACAATTCCTAATTTCATATCTAGACCTCCGATTACTAATGAAAATATTTAAACAACTCTATAGTCATTTTATCTCATTAAGTAACCTAAAAGTACCATAATTATGATAGTTAAATATTTACTAAAAATAGTTGTTTTCATATAAAGACCTTTACTTTATTGTTCAAATTAGTTTGCAGGAGCGGGAGTGGCATTTTTTACTTCATCAGGTAATTTGAGATCATCATATTTGTTAAAATCAAATATTTTTAATTTGAAAGAAACTGGTGATTTTTTATCCAAATTCGTCTTAAAGGAGCAATTAATGCCAGTAACTTTTTTCTTTTCAATGGTAAAAATAAGATAGCATTTACTAATTTTTAAGCGCTTTTTGAGCTCTTTGGTATCTACTTTGTTGTCCTGCCAAATTTTATTTAAAAGCTTGCTTGCTTTACTTAATTTAACATTGGTTTTAAGGGTATAAATACCATTTTTATGGCTAAGTTTAGCATTCTTCTTCGCGTCGCCGTTAAGGCTTTTAGCCAGCTTTTTAATCGTACCGCTGTATTTTTGTATTTCTTTGTCAGGGACTTCATTATCCTGCAAAGCTCCATACTGCCATTTACCATCTTGTTTGGTATATAGACGCTTGGAAGTTACGTCACCCCATTGCTCTATATTAGCTTGATTTTTGCCTGATTTGACGCTACTAAGTGAGTGGAATAATTCAGGCTTAACGTTGAATTCGCCTTGCGTCTTGCCAATTACTGTCTGATGGTCAACTTTAAATTTAGTCTCAAATTTAACTTTGCCGCTTGTTGGGTTGGTCTTAGTATTTTGCACAATTGAGACTGCTTGATTCTTACTAAGATCTGCATCAACTGTTTTGGCATAGACTAAGCCGCCACCAACTAAAGCAGTAGCGAATAATACAGCAAAGATGGCTTTTTTAAATTTCACTATGTGCATCTCCTTTTAAATATTTTTATGATAATTACAAAGTTGCTGGATATAGTTTTTAAATATTATGATAAAAATTTTCACTTTTTATTTAAGTGAGGCGGCAGTTGCGTTTTTTACTTCATCAGGTAACGTTAACGTATCGAACTGACCGAAATGACTTTTTCTCATTTTAACAGTTACCTGTGTTGATTTTGCTAAGGTTGCCTTAAGGGCATATTTAGAATCAATTATCTTCTGGTCTTTAATAGTGTATACGAAGGTGCACTTGCTGAATTTAAAGTTCTTATGTAAATAAGAAGTATTTACTTTATTTGAGCCCATTAATTTTAGCATCGCATCGAGCATTTTTTGACCCTTCAAAGTGCCTTTGACAGTATAAGTACCATTTTTACTGGTGATTTTGGCTTTTTTACTCATTTCTTGGTAAATACTCTTGTTAAACTTCTGCAAAGACTTGCCATTTTTTAAGTTGTTTAGTTCTTTGACCAAATAGTCAGGCAGTTTATCGTATTGCCACTTGCCGTCATGAATTGAATAAATGCGCTTGCTGTTTAAATCAACCCATTCATCCAATTGTTGAGTTTTTTTACCACTTTTAGCTGTGCTGATACTATGCAATACACCAGCTTGACTGTTAAAAATTGACTTTGTTTTGATAGTTGTTTTTTGTTTTCTGTATTTAGTTGTTGATATTTGATCAGTTTGTGAACTAGTTGGTGTTTGTTCTTCTTTTTTGATAATAGAAATAGCCTGCTTTTTGCTTAAGGCAGCATCAACCGATTGAGTATGAGCTAAGCCACCGCCAAATAGGGCAACAGATAATAATAACGTTGAAATAACTTTTTTAGATTTCATAAGTAACATCTCCTTTTTTCTTTGATACTCATATTCTATATTAAAAAATTAAATTGTGTAGCTATTTAAGTTAATTTTATATTAAATAAATCATAATTTTGGGCATTGAACTTAAGTGCTGATTTCCTATAATAAAAAAATTGTCTGCAAGTGTTTGTAAAAAGAGACTGTAACGCAGATAATAAAAAGTCGTTTAATCAATTGCTTGCTCAATATTGACGGGTCATTCCTTGAATTCTGCTTTTGCAAGCCATAATAAAAGCCCCGAAATTTTTAAATTTCGAGGTTTATAATTACTTTTTATTTGTATTAAGTTTTTTCTTTTCCTAGAAGTTGCTTTTCTAGATTTAACAATAGAAGATCGTAATTGACTTTAGAGAAGTCTGTTACGTCCAACTCATAAAGAGTTCCTAAAGAGAATTTATCATATCCTCTAGTTGTGCATCGTCGGATAAATTCTTTATAGTCTAACAAATTGTCCGCATTTTCTCGGCTAATAATACTATCATTCTTGTGATAACTAGTTAGAATATGGCCTAAGTGTCTGGTGTCATCTAAATCTCTCTTTTTTTGTCTAGCAAATAGAACATCTAGATCAGCAATTAGTCGAATCGTAATTACTTGATAGTTAAATTTTCTCGTTAATTGATCTAACTTGTCTCTTTGCTTTTCACTAAAAGGATAGTCAGAAAGTACACTTTTACCCTGTCGAAATTCTTCTTCCATTTCCTGATAATATTCTTTCCAGCTTCTCTGAATAAGCTCTTCTTTTTCATTAAGATTGTTAAATCCATATAAATCCCAATTTTTTTCTTTAATATTATCTGGGGAAAGAAGCTTAATACTTGAAAATTTCTCTATAATTAAATTGGCTAGGTATGATTTTCCAGTACCTGGAAAACCCGCTAACAAAATTAATGATTTTTTCACTAATTTTCATTCCCTTATTTTATATAGTTAATTCTATTTCTAAATAATATTTATCAGCCAAATAGTAGGTATTCACATATTCTCTCGGTGAATCATGAATATCAAAAGAAACTCTTTTGATCCACAATATTAGAGTTCCTTGTTCCACTTTCAGTAATTCTGAGATTTGTTTATCTGAAACAATAGAATGGCTCTCTTGAAGGGCATAAGACCACTGAATATTATAGGTTTTATCCAAAAAAACTCGTAATGATTCTTCCGAAAAGTTTCTATTCAGCGTTTCTGGAAGATACTCTTTCTCAAAATGATAGATTTCAAAGTAGTATGGATTATCGCTCCCATAATGAATTCTTCCTGTTTCAATCCATCCACTCTCCGCCAACAAGGTTGATAGATTGACCAGTCAAATAACTAGATTTGTCACTTATTAAGAACTCCGCGGCATTCAAAACGTCTTTCATATCAACTAAACGGTGCATTGGAATCGTTTCTTTGAAATGATCCATTACTTTTTCTGGATCAATATTACGTTTCTTTGCATATTCATATTTAAGCTTTTCCCACATTTCAGTGTAGACTATTCCCGGACAAATCGAATTCACACGAATATTCTGATCTGCAAATTCTTTTGCAATTGACTTTGTTAGTCCTTGTACACCAAATTTACTTGCACAGTATACAGTCTGCCATGAACTTGGTTTTTTTCCTGAAAGAGAAGACATATTTACAATTTCTCCACCTCCATGTTCTAGCATCCGTTCAATGGCAACCTGGCAAGTGAGAAAAGTTCCTTTTAAGTTAACATCCAAAGTTAAGTCCCATAATTCTTCACTGCTTTTTAAAAAGGGAACCATTTTAGAAACACCAGCAGAATTCACTAAAGTCGTCAGCGGACCAAATTTGTGTTCAACATCTGCTACAGCTTCTCTTATCTCATCTTTTAATGTGACATTTACCTTATAATATGCTAAGTTGCCCCCAACTTCTTCAACTAATTTTTGACCTTTAGCTTCATCTAAATCAAAAATCGCAACCTTGGCACCTTTAGCAACAAAATCTTTGGCCATTGCGGCTCCCATACCGCTACTTCCACCTGTAATTACAATTACCTTACCGTTCATTTTATTTTGCACACTCCTATTATAAGTATTTATCTATCCCAATTGGCTTATCTTGCGGCATCACCTGAATAAAAACATTTACTTTTTTATCAAGCAATGACTTGAATTGTTTATTTTCTTCTGCACTAGTCGAAATGTTTTTATATAGTACACTTCTATCCTTACGAGTGCCCATACCACCTACATCGACTTCTTCAATCGCAATACCATTATCCACTAAGTAATTCAGTACATCTGGTCCTTTTACTAAGAGAATTGTAGGTTCATCCAATTCTTGGCTGAAAAAGGCAACTCCTTCTTCTTTAGTAAAAATACCAATGGCAATTTCTTCTGGGATTGCCATTTCTAGAACTTCGATCATGTATTGATCATTCGCTGTGCCATCATCCACAATTACTACTTGATTGGCACCCTTGTTCTTTATCCAAGACGTCATTACTTGTCCATGAATCAAGCGATCATCTATTCTTGTTAACACTAAGTTTTTCACGGTGTTTTTTCTCTCCTTTCCCGAATACTTTACTTTGAATTCCAACACAATCTTTTGATATTGCTTTTTTAACCAATGAATCTAATGTATCTTCTTCAGTTTTCCCAAGCGATAAGGATAATAGCATTGGCATATTCATTCCTGAAATCAAAGCAATTTTGAAGTCTTTTGATAGATAAGCGGCACTTTGAAATGGCGTTCCTCCTGCAATATCAGAAAGAATTAAAAAGCCACTTTCTTGATCACTATATCCTGATAATACCTCAGCCAATTTTTCTCGGTAGCTGTCCGGTGACTCTCCCGGAACTAATGGAACTGCTTTTATTCCATAAGTATCACCAGATATCATCTTTAAGCTACTCAATAAACCTTCACAAAATTCTCCATGACTTATGATAACCATATTAACCATCTATTCACCTCATTCATTTCTATCCAGCAAATCCTAAGATTCCTAGGTAGTAAGACAAAATTCCAACTACAAAAATTGCGATAATGATGTAGACAGTATTAACTTTTTTCTTTAACATCCACCAAACTAATAGTGTTAAGCCCAATGGAATTAATCCTGGTGCCAATGAATTTAGTACATCTTGAATCTTAGTAGTTCCTTTGCCGACGGTAATCGCTAATGGTGTATTCACGGTCACACGTGTTGCTGCCATAGCACCTACAACCATTAATCCAACAATGCTAAATGCGTTGATGATTTTGTCAATAGTCCCATTTTTCAAAATTTTTAGTAATGATGTTTTACCTTGTTTATATCCAGTCATAAACATAAAGTAACCACAACCAAAAATTAATGATTCAAATACTACAAAAGATAAAATAGGTCCTAAGTAATTTCCTTCTAAAGCCAGTGAACAACCAATACCGAATAAAATCGGGAACAGGATTCCTTGCATCACCGTATCACCAATACCAGCCACTGGTCCCATCAATCCAGTACGTACCGCATTGATATCTTTTGCTTTGATATCTTCACCATTTGCTCGTGCTTCTTCCATTGAACATGCAATTCCATTGATGATTGGGCCAATAGTAAAGACTTCTGAGTTGTAGAAAACCATGTATTTTTTTAATTCTTCTGCACGCCTTTTATTTGTATCATATAATTCACGAATGGGTGTGATCATTAAGTTGGTAGCACCTAAAGCCTGTAAACGCTCATAATTGTAACAAGCTTCTGTACTTGTTGACCATAACCAAGTTTTAACTAATGTACTCTTGGAAAGCTTTTTCGTATATTCTGGTGCTACAGTGGTATTATTTTCTCTGTCATCAACAGGGGCTACTTCAACATCTTCAATTTTCTTATTCACAGATAAACGTTTGACTTTTTTCTTCTTGACTTTTTCTTCTTTATTATTACTGCCCAAATACACTACTAAAGCAATAATTGCTGAGAAAATTGAAATTGCGGTTATTCCAAGACCTGAATAAACAGTTAAGAAGAAACCACCAAAGAACCAAGGAATCAGCTTTTTCTTACCTAGATAATTCAATAACATTGCGATTCCTAGTGCTGGCATGATCCCACCAACGACTTCTAGTGCGTTAATCAGATGCTTCGGCACCATATTAATTAATTGTTGTGCCCAACTACTGCCAGAATAAACTAATAAGAAGGCTGGAATACCATATAAAATAAAGGACATACAAGCGGATGGAACAAAGTTCATTAAACGCACGCCTCGCAGGTTGCCCCGATCGAGTAATTTATCCGCGCGGTGAATCCAAGCAGCATTGACTGTCATGTAGACTTGGTTCAAAAGCAGACCAAGCATACTGAATGGTATGGCAAAAGTTACTGCCATCTTTGGATCTGCACCAGATAAAATTGTCATCGCTGTACCGAATATGCCTGCAACGATCGTATTACTAGGCATTGTACCTCCAGCTGAAATCCATCCTAGATAAATCAACTGAATATTGGCACCAGCCAGCATTCCTAACATTGGATTACCCATAAATAAACCTACTAAAGTTCCAGTGGTTAATGGGTAAACTAAACATTTTGTTACAGGACCAAAGAACCACCATTGGCCCATCGTTGCTAAGATTGCAACCAAAATTGCTGATACTACCATTTTATTTCCTCCCTAATGGTCTTTGCTTAAATAAACCATCACTTTTCCTTTACGTGCATACTTCAACGTACTTAATTCATCACCAATTTCTTCTAGACTTAGTTCCGCACTAATAATTTTCTCAGTATTAATTAGACCACTTTCTAAAAGCTTGACGGCTCTTTCAGAAGTTTGTGGATTTAAATATGAAGTAAAAATACTTAACTCTTTCGTATAAGCTGCAAACTGATTAAATGAAATCGGTTTTTCTGGATCACCTAAACCAAACAGGAGAACCTTACCATTTTTCCCAGCGATCCTGATAGCCTGTTCCATTGTTTCTTTTAGTCCAATACATTCCACGACATAATCAATATTTATTTCTTGAGCTATGGTTTCGATTTCTTGATCTGTCACAGCTAAAGTGGCACCAAGTTCTAAGGCTAGTGCTCTCTTTTCTGCTTCTTGCTCAATCACAATGATTTCACTAGCTCCGCTGTATTTGATTAATTGCAGCATCAATGAGCCAATAGATCCCATGCCATATATCACTACTGTTTTACCGCTTTTAATTTGAATAAGATCAAGTCCATGAATAGAACAAGATAATGGCTCAGTAAAAGCCGCGGCTTCTAAATCCAACGAATCAGCTATGTGATAAACATTCCGTTCCGGCGGATATACATACTCGGAAAATCCTTTAACCACACCATGGCGTTCTAGACAGAAATTTGGGAAACCTTGCTGGCACCACGTACATTTTCCACAGCCGTAGCTGGGGTCACAAGCGACGCGATCACCAGGTTTAAAATACTTGCATTCTGGCCCAACTTCCATCACGATACCAGAACATTCATGGCCTAAAATAATTGGCGGAACCACGACACTAGCGCCGTTTTTTCCTTGAAACTTATGGATATCAGTTCCGCAGAGTCCGCACCACGCTACACGGATTTTTACTTCATCATCAATTGCAGATCGTTCGGGGATGTCACGTACCTCATAGGTATAGTCCCCAACATAATATCCTGCTTTCATATTTATCCCTCTCACTCACTCAAGTTTTTGAATAAGTTGATTTTACGTGAAACAATCTCTTCGATTTTATCCAAACAAGGAATAACATTGTTACGATTAGAGATATTTTCTTTATTGGCATCGTAACATTCCTTTGATTTACGGTTCCAGCCAACTAGCAATTCTGTCCCTACATTAAATTTTCGAATACCTAAATCAATTACTTTTTTAACATCATCGTCTTTGACACCAGTACCGCCATGAATGACTAAAGGAATGTCAACAGCTTCTTTAATTTGTTTCAATTGATCAAAGCTGATATTCGTTTTCGACTTGTATTGGCCATGATTTGTTCCAATTGCTACCGCCAAAGCATCAATTCCTGTTTCAGCAACAAATTTAACGGCATTTTTCGGATCTGTGTAATATACTTTGTCCTGACTAACTACTATCCCATCTTCTGTGCCGCCAACAGTTCCTAATTCTGCTTCAACACTGACACCATATTTTTTGGCAAAGTTAACCACTTGCTTGGTCTCAAGAATATTTTCTTTAAATGGAAGTGACGAGCCATCAAACATAACTGAGCTGTATCCTGCTCGGATGGCTTTACGAATTTCACCGAAGTCTTTTGCATGGTCTAAATGTAAAACCACATCCACTCCGTATTCTTCAGCCATTGATTTACAAATAGCGACAAAGTTACGATGCCCAACATAATTTGCGGTTCCGCAACTCGTTTGAACAATCACTGGTGTTTTTTGCTTCTCTGCCGCCTTAATAATTGCAGGCAACATTTCCAGGTTGTGAGTATTGAACGCCCCGATAGCCATATTCAACTGATCTGCATCTTTTAAAACTTCTTTTAACGTTACATACATTAAAAATTCCTCCTAAACATTATCTGAATCTCTAACAAAAGATGGCCATCTTTTTTCTATATTATTTCTAAATATAAAAATGTTAGAATATACGTACGTTCGATTCGATTTCATCATATAATATCTAAAAGGCAAATGATATACTTCTAAAATGAAAACCCTTACAGCTTTTACGATATTTTATAGAATTATGTAAATTCATTCATGATAGAATAAAATAAAAGGTATTTGGAGGATGCTATGATTATTGATATTAAAAAGGAGAGCTATGAAAGTTTGTCTGCGTCTGAACGCGCAGTTATAGACTTTTTAAATAAGAATGAACGTCTGATTCCTGAGTTATCTATAACAAAAATCGCAGAGAAAACTTATGTTTCTTCTGCGACAGTGTCTCGAACAATTCAGAAATGCGGGTTTTCTGGAATTAATGAACTTCGATATAAAATATCACAACAAAAACAAGAAAAAAGTACCTTTGATGCTCCATATGTTGTCAATAATATTTTGGCGAAATCTTTTAGAGAGTGTACACAGACAATTGATGACATAGATTCAACTGCAATCTATCAAATAATTGAATATATAAAATCTGCTAAACGAATTTTTATTTACGCAAGAGGATTTACTGCATTAATTGCAGATGAATTTCAGATGTACCTTCAATTGTTAGGTTACAATGCGATAATAGTGAAGGATAGTATGTGGATGAAGAATACTGAACAGATAGTCACTTCTGACGATATTATCATTATTCTTTCTATTCGTAATTCAACACCAGAATTAGCAATATCAGCTCAAAGTGCTAAAAAAGTTGGTGCTAAAGTTGTGACGATTTGCTGTAAAAGTAAGACTAACTTAGAGAAGTATTCTGATATTACAATTATTGGACACTCTGAACAAATTATGGAAGTCAGTGGATTGACAGTTTATTCTAGAATTCCCTTATTAATTATTACTCGCACAATAATAGAATATATTGGCTTATAAAATGATATAAGAAAAAAAACACATTCTTTTCACTTGTTGTGGAAAGAATGTGGTAAAAATATTTACTAGTCTTTGGTACACTTTTGGTATTATTTATAATTTATATTACACTTGATACAAACAAGCATCACGATTATTAGACGTGTAAGTCTTAAAAATAGATATAAAAAAGGTTGAAATAAACTCTCTAGATTAGAGTGAAATCTATCTAGAGAGTTTTTATATTGAAAAATAGTATTAACTATTTTTTATTCTTGTCAGCTTTAGGTAGTGGGTGGGCATTAAGTGCATTGTTAGGGATCTTTAAGAAGTCTTGCTTACCCATATTGCCGTAACTTTGTCCTGCACTAAAGCGCATTAGTTTGTTAACTTTAATTTTTACTAAGTATTGAAAAGAGTATAGTTTTTTGTTTTTGACTACTAACTTTGCAGTCATGCCTTGAATTTTACCCATTTTAACTAATTTATTGTAAATGGTTTTTTGCTTGGGACTTTGTGTATTAGTAGTAAAAATTGGATCAAGCGCATCTTTCATTGTTTGCTGATCCTTGATTTTGGCATTTAAGGTATAAGTATGACCTTTGCGGGTCATTTTATAAGCTTTAGTAAGAGCGGCAGGTGGATCCATCAACATCGCGTTATTAGTGAATGAGTCGAGTAGGTCAGCATAAGAATGACCTGTCAGTTTGTTAAAATCGGCTTTGTACCACTTACTCTGCCCGTTAATATAAACGTGATTGGCACTATCCACCCATTCTTGTGAGGACTGGGTTTTACCCTTAGATTGTGTTTCGTAATTAAGCTGAAAAACAGTTGGGTTGCCGCCGAAAAGGGCGGTAGTAGCAACCACCTGCTTAGATGTATCAGTGCCTAAAGTCACTGTTTGCTTAGCTTGTCCGCTCTTAAATGATTTCTGTGAACATTTGATTACTTGGCTTTTAGTTAGAATTGGTTCGCTTTGTTTTTTCGGCTTGGAACAACCACCCACAACTAGCGCTGCAGCAATACTCAAGCCTAAAATTAGTTTTTTAAATTTCATAGTGAGTTAGATTATCTCTTTTCTTATAATCATTATTATAACTATTGTATCGTAAAATATAAATTTAAAAAATGATTTTTAGTCCTAAACCCTATGAAAACAAAATGTAAATGTGTAAAATAATAAGTGAAACATTTAATTTGCAAAGGAGATATTTCATGTCAAAATTAGTTTTGATCCGTCACGGACAAAGTGAATGGAACCTTGAAAATAAATTTACTGGTTGGATTGATGTAGATTTATCAGAAAAAGGCGTTGAAGAAGCAAAGAATGCAGGTAAGTTAATTAAAGAACACGGTCTTAAATTTGACCAAGCCTATACTTCAGTTTTGACTCGTGCTATTAAGACTTTACACTATGCTTTGGCAGAAAGCGACCAACTTTGGGTTCCCGAAACTAAGAGCTGGAGATTAAACGAACGTCATTACGGCGGTTTACAAGGTTTAAATAAGAAGGCTACTGCCGATAAGTACGGTGATGAACAAGTTCACATTTGGCGTCGTTCATACGATGTTTTGCCACCAAAGATTGAGGATGACTCAAAATACAGCCAAGTTCATGATCGTCGTTACGCCGATCTTGACCCACACATTATTCCACGGACTGAGAACTTAAAAGTTTGTTTGGAAAGAGTTATGCCATTTTGGGAAGACCACATTGCTCCAGACTTATTAGCTGGTAAGAATGTCATTATTGCCGCTCATGGTAACTCACTTCGTGCCTTGACTAAATACATCGAAAACATTTCTGACGCTGATATTATGAACTTGGAAATGAAGACTGGTGAACCAGTAGTTTACACCTTTGATGAAAAGTTGAATGTCACTAACAAAGAAAAGTTAGACGACTAATTTAGAACCTAAAAATAAAATTCCTAACCATCGGTTAGGAATTTTTTAGTATCTGCGACTTATTTGTCACTTGTGATTAAATCGTCAAGTTGCCGCCCATCTTGTTCAGTATATTCTCGTAATTTTAAATCATTTTTATCAGTATGATGGCATGTATGCTTCCATGTTTTACTTGATTTATATCAGTCTAGCTTTCACATATTTTTGAAACATGAAAGTGATGTTAATTAAAGAATCGCAAATTAGGTAAAAATAAAAATTCATCAATATATCTGACGAATTAATAACTCGTTTTATAAACACAAGATTCTTTTTGAAAAGCCTTGCAATAGTTATATAATTAGTTCAAATATAGTTATGAGCAGGATTATAAAATGAATTTTACACAATTACATTGTTTTGTTGAAGCGGTGGATAACTCAAGTTTTACTATTGCTGCAGAGGCTCTGAATTTCACTCAGCCAGCTGTTTCAAAAAATATTAAGGATCTAGAAAACGAGCTTGAGGTGACATTAATAGTTCGTGAGCACCATCGAATTTCGCTGACAGATGCGGGCAGATATTTTTATAAAGTAGCCCGTAATGTGGTGAATGACATGGATTATGCCAAGGATTATCTTAGAAGCAATAAAAGTAAAATTGGAAACTCTTTAAGAATAGGAGTTTGTAATATTCCGTTAGAAGAAGAATTAATGCCAATTGTTTTGCATGAATTGCATAAAATTGACAAAAGCCTGGATATACGCTTTAGTGATGTATTAAATTATTCAATTTCTGAAATTTTAAATCATCATGTCGACATTTGTCTTGTTTCGCGTGATAGTGTAGAGGCAATTAAGAATATTAGTTTTGAGCCCTTAATTGAGGGACATTTTGTTGTGATGTGTCCTTCAAATTCTATACTAAGTAAAAAAGAAAAAGTTACTTTAAAAGATTTACAACAACAAACTATATTCTTATTTAATCCGACAAATTCGTTAAGCTTTCAAACTCAAAATGAATTAATTGCAAATATGAATGTGAAGCATATAAGGTTTGTCAGTGATTTCTTTAAAATGGGCATATATGTTAAAGCTAATTGGGGATATGGTATCTTACCCAATTTTATTGCAGATTATAATGCAAAAGAAGTTAAATATTTACCACTTGAGTGTCGCAAAATACCGCCTTATGGCATTGCTTATATGAAGTCCGCTGTCAGAGATATTGATATTGACAAAGTAATTCAGGTTTTTAAAAGTGCGATAAAAAGGACTGCTTAATTTCATAAATAGTTTTAAGAATTAAAAGGAGCTCGTTAATCTGTTTGCAAGAGATTGACAAGCTTTTTTGCTGCTAAAATACAAAATATTTCAAGCATTCCAGTTTGTTATTTTACATTTTAATGTGCTTGCCTAAATACCAAATTAACATGCTACTTTAAGAGTGTGCACAAAATATAACTAAAGAAAGAGTTGGTAAAAATGGAAAGCAATTATGACGTAATTATAGCGGGAGCAAGCAATTCTGGTGGAATGGCTGCTTGTGCTGCGGCTGAAAAGGGTGCAAAAGTTTTGTTAATTGATAAAATGGGTGATTCAAAATATTTGTATCGCTCATCAATTGCGGCAGTAAACAGTAACGCACAAAAAAAGGCTGGAATAAAAATAGATAAAGCAAAATTGATTAATTTTTTAACTTTATTTGCTCAGTCTAATGTTGACCAGCGCCTTTTATGGAAATGGGTTAATAATAGTGCTGAAACTGTAAATTGGCTTGAAGATAATATTTTAAAACCTAATGGTGGTCACATTATGGCTCAACCAGATGCAGGTTATGAAACTCTTATCAATACTGCTTTTCCAGTCGAAAATGTGATTGCAAATGCGGATGATACTGATTGGGCTCACTATGGTTCTTGGGTAATTAATAAAGCTCAAGAATTAGGAGTGACTTTACAATATAATACCAAGTTGGAAGATTTGATTACTGATGATGAAGGCAAAGTTATAGGCATTGTTGCCAGTGATCGTCAAAGCGGACAAAAAACGAAATATTATGCAAATAAAGGCGTTATTATCTGTACTGGCGGATATGGCGGAAACAAGAGTCTGATGGCGAAATGGAATCCATTCGGTCTAAAAAAGAATGTTTATTCTGATGGCCCGCGTGATGATGGGTCAGGTATTCTGGCTGGTCTTAGAGTTGGAGCAGCTCGTGATGAAGAACCAGCAGAAACCATTTTCGATCGGGGCGGTGTCAAAGTAGGTACAAATGCAGAAGATCACTATGTAGTGGATTATCGCGGGTTTGGCTACTTTTGGCTCGGATCATACCCGTTTTTAAAGGTTAACTTACAAGGGGAAAGATTCGGAAATGAAAGTGAACCATATCAGTTTGACATCAATAGTGCAGCGAAACAACCTGGTTATTTAGAAGCTGTTATTTGGAATGAAGAAATAATGAATCATTTAGAACAGTTTCATACATTAGGCTGTTCAAGACTAAATTGGCCAGGAATATATGATACAGAAGGTGCTAAAGCTGAAGTTCAGCGCCGACTTGATGATGGGACAGCACAAAAAGCAGATAGTATTGAAAAATTGGCCGCTAAACTGCAATTACCAGAAAGGAACTTAGTCAGAAGTGTTGAGCGCTACAATCAGCTATGCCAAAACAAAGAAGATAGCGATTTTGGTAAAGAACCTTATCGAATGTTTCCAATTGAAAAGGGTCCATACTATGGCATAATTTTGGGCGGTCGCTTATTAGCTACTCTTGATGGATTACGGATTAACACTAACATGCAAGTTATTGATAAAAAGGGTAATGCAATTCCACATTTATATGCGGCAGGTAATGCCAGTGGTGGCTTTTTCTGGGGTAGTTATCCTGATCGTGTCCCAGGTCTAGCATGCAGCAGGGCTCAAACTTTTGGGCGACTAGCCGGCAAAAACGCTGCTGATAACTAATTTGCTTTTAGAAGGAGAAAGTAAATATGGAAGAAAAACAAATGCCTCGTCTTTCAAGTTATCGTTGGGTTATTCTAGCAATAGTATGCTTAATGGACGTGGCTAGTAACTATATTCAATTTCAGGTTTCTGTACTGGCAACACAAATTATGCCAGCTTTACACATTTCAACTGCTCAATTTTCAAGTTTGCTAATGGCTCCCATGTTGGTGGCTGTAGTTTTAAGTTTACCAGCAGGATCTTTGGCAGATAAATTTGGTGCTAAAAAGGTTGTAACTGTAGGATGCATTATTTCAATTATTGGTGCCTATGGTCGTTTAATAGCAACTAATTTTGCTATGATGATGGTTATGCTGTTGTTGTTTGGCGTTTATATGTCAATTTTAAGTACCAATACAATTAAAATTTTTGGTATTTGGTTTAAACAAGATACTAATTTAGCAATGGGCATGTTCTTTGCTTCAGCCAGCATTGGAATTATTCTTTCACAATTAACGGGACCGTTATTCTCTAGTGTTAAGGCAGCTTATATGTTTCCTCAACACTGCTACTTGTTTTGTCAATTTGTTGGGTCCTTTTTATTAAAGACGCCCCTAAAGGAGAAAAAGTTCCTCCTTCAGAACCAGTAACAAAATATATCAATATTGCTGTTAAAAGTAAAAAGACTTGGTTAGTTGCGATTGCCGGTGGTATTGGTCAAGCTGCTTCAATGTCATTTACAGGGATTTTGCCACAAGCTTTAATTAATGGCAAAGCAATGACACCAGCCGGAGCTAATGCAATTGCATCTGCTGCAGAAATTGGTAGTCTGATTGGGGCAATGTTAGGGCCTGCAATTATTGGCAAGATGAAAAAAGCTAAGCCAATAATGGTAGTCTTTGTGACCATTTCGGCATTAGCGATGTTCATGGTCGCATACTTATCCGGTAGTGGTCTTTTAGTTATAGACCTAGTACTTGGTGGATTGTTTGGTGCTTCAGCTGGTCCAATTTTGCAGTCAATGATTATTTCATTTCCCGAAATAGGACCTAAATATGCTGGTAGCGCTGGTGGTATTGTTGGTATGACATCTACTTTACTATCTTATATTTTACCAGTTGTGATTTCTTCAATTGCCGGACAAAATTATGCCTTAACATTTATGATTCAAGCTGCTTTGTCCTTCACAACAGCATTTTTTGTTTTAGCACTGCCAGATGCTAACCGTGCAAAAAGAAAATAAATAAGTGAATTAAATAAACTAAAGCGTGAAAAATCTCGTTTTTCACGCTTTTAGTTTGCTTTAGTTTTTAATCTGGTTCGTTAATATTTAAAATAGCATCGAAGACGCTTTGGGGCAACTTGATATCACTTTTAACAGCTTGTCTCTTATTTAGACTTTGTCTCCGCAAAAGTTGCTGTTTCTTTGAAATACTCCGTTTTTCACCATTAACTGCCGCATTCTTGCGCAAAGGCGGCACGTCGACTCTTGCAATTGACTTGTTTTCCACCATTGCTTGCACAGGCATCGGATACAGGCGCCGCGGCACAGTATACTTCAATTTTTTAACTAATTTGTGAGCGATCAAATCTGCTTTTTGGCGGGGCACAATAATATCTAGAGCATCAACAGCGGCGTAGTTAATTTGAATTTGAATTTTGACTACATCTACAAGTTCATAATCCAGAAATTCAGTATCAAGAGTCGCAAAACCATGAGTAATTGATTTTAAACTATTGAAAAAGTCATAGGCAATTTCGGAAACCGGCAGTTTATATGTTAATGTGACTAAATCTTGTTGATTATCTAAATTAACCATTTCCCCAAAATGCTGGTCACACAATTTCATGACTGCACCCAAATAGTCATTGGGCGTAGTAATTACTGCTTTAACGTAAGATTCTGTGACGTAGTCAATTTCGGAAAAATCAGGGAATTTAGCCGGATTGGTAATTGTGACGTATTCTTGCTTTGGCTCAGGCTGCTTGAGATAAACATGGTAGGTGGCGTTGGGAGCAGTTGTCAGCACTTCCACGTGGTATTCATCACGCAAACGTTCTTGGATAATTTGCAAGTGAAAGATGCCTAAAAAGCCGCAACGAAAACCGGCATCGAGGGCTTCAGATTGCTCTGGCGTGTAATGAAAAGCTGAATCATTAAGTGCCAACTTACTAATAGCCTGCTTTAACGCCTCATAGCTGGTTTTTCCTTTAGGATAAAGACCAGCATAAACCATTGATTGTGCGGGTTTGAAGTGCGGAATCGCATTTTTAGTCGGATTGTCTGCAGCAGTTAGGGTATCGCCCACCTGGACGCTGGCGACATCTTTAATTCCTGTCACCACGTAACCAACTTCTCCAGCATTCAGGGCTTTCACTGGCTGCATGTTGGGTGTGAAAATTCCTATTGCTTGTGCGTTAAATATACTGCCGCCTTGCATTAACTGTAGTTTTTGCTCACTTTGCAGCTGACCGTCAATTAGTCTGACATCCGCAATAATTCCCTGATAAGAATCATACTGCGAGTCAAAAATTAACGCCTTAAGAGGTTCATCTGGGTTTCCCTGAGGAGCTGGGATTTTTTGGTAAATTGCTTCTAAGACTTGGTGCACATTTTCGCCGGTTTTAGCAGAGATTTTTAAAATAGCCACATCAGCAAATTCGGGGCGCAGTGCACGTATTTGGGCTTCTATTGCCGCTACGTCAGCAGCTGCGTTATCAATCTTATTAATCACTGGAATGATAGTCAGATTGTGCTTTAAAGCCAAACGTAAATTAGCTACCGTTTGTGCTTGTACGCCCTGGGTTGCATCAACTAATAAAATAGCACCGTCACTGGCAGCCAGACTTTTAGAAACTTCGTAAGAAAAATCAACGTGTCCCGGAGTATCGATTAAATTGTATTCGTATTCCTGACCATTGTCTGCTTGATAAAAATTGCGGACAGATCTTGATTTAACGGTTACTCCATGCGCTTGTTCTACTTCCATGCTGTCGAGCAGTTGGTCACTTAATTGTCTTTTGCTGACAGTATCAGTTTGTTCCATAATTCTGTCGGCTAACGTTGATTTGCCGTGATCAATATGGGCAATTATGGCAAAATTTCTAATATTAGCAAGTTTCATTCTATTTAGCTCCTCCCAGTTTTTGTGCTAATCCTTGTAAATAAAATAGCATTAATTGATTGGCTTCTTGTTCAAGGTCGATTTGAAAACCTTTAAAGTCTACGGGCAATTGATCGTGGTGAAATTCATCCAAGTTCATCATATTCATTAAGCCGCTAATGATGGCACTTTGAATAATGAAAAGGTGACTGGCTTGCTTATCGTCTAAGATATTAATGCGCTTAGCAATGGCTTGCCCTAATTGATGATTTACCTGATATAATTTTTTGCGACCGAGTAAAGTTTGTTCTTTGTCGGCGGCTGTTTCTAAAATTGGACCACGCAAAGCGTTAAGACGTAAGAGATCAGGTCTTTTACTAATTAACAAATGATTTTGCTCTAGTAAAAAAGAAGAAAATGCTGACCAAGTAGTAATATTTTCGGCTGCTTGAAAACGAAGCAGAACGTCTTTTAGATAGTCTTGGTATCCAGAAAGCAGCAGGTACATGAAGATGCTTTCTTTAGTTTTGAAATAATTAAACAGCGTTCCTTTGGCTACGCCGGATTCGCGGGCAATGCGGGCCATGGATATTTTGTTAAAATCATTTTTTTGAAATAATTTGCTGGCAGCCGCCGCAATCAGTTGTTTTTTAGCTTCTTTTTCTTGGGGAGATAAGACATACATAATTATTTTATACTCCTTTTATTCAACAATGACCAACGGTCATTTTACAAATAATTACAAATTTTTGCAAGAAAAAACCACCTCAAGAGAAGGTGGTTTTACATATGAATTAATTATTAATATATTTCTTTAATTGTTGTCCTTTAAAGCCAGCACTTAAACCTACTAAGAGCTTAATTCTGGCTTTTTGCCCATTTAGTCCGCGGCAGAAAATGATGCCCATTTTAGCTAAACTGACACCGCCACCCTGATAATCATAAACTGGTTCTGCGATACCATTAAAACAGCGTGAAACTAGGACAAGGGGAATATTGTTATCAAGCAGTTTTTGCAATTCCGGCAGTGTTTGCGGGGGCATATTGCCGGCTCCTAAAGCTTCAATCACAATTCCATTAGTAGTCGGTTTATTTAAAGCTTGAAAAATTTCTGGTCCCATGCCGGCATAAGCTTTAACCAAATAGACATTTGAAACTACATGGTCAATTGGCAAATGCTGCTGTGGATTAATAGTTTGGACATAATTAACGTGTCCTTCCGAAACAATTCCGATCGGACCAAATGTGGCCGTCCTAAATGTAGCGACATTGGTAGTATGGGTCTTGGTCACATAGCGGGCAGGATGAATCTCATCGTTCATGACGACCACCACCCCTTTACCAATAGAAGCATCTGAACTGGCAACCATTATTGCAGTTTTAAAATTATACAGACCGTCACTGCCAATCTCGTTTGAAGAACGCATAGCTCCCGTAACTACCACAGGCATTTTGCTGGAGATGGTTAAATCTAAAAATAATGCTGTTTCTTCTAAAGTATCGGTGCCGTGGGTAACAACAGCACCGAAAAAGCCTTCTGCTTCAGCTTGGCGTATCCGTAAAGAAATCTGCAACATACGCGCCGGAGTGATGTGTGGTGAAGGTAAATTGAAAATTTCCTCAGTAACTAATTGGACATCATCGTTAACGTTTAAAGATAGATCAGTCAGAGGGTTTTGGCTGTTAGGCTTAATTTTCCCTGTTTCGTCCTCTGACATTGAGATGGTGCCACCTGTGTGTAAAATTAAAATCTTTTTACTCATATTAGTTTACTCCTGTTTTTTATTTGATTGTTCTTCTAAAGGTTAGCATAATTTGCAGGGTGCAGATACCCTTAAAGGCTTTCGGTTTTGGAACAAAAAAGCTGGTTAAAAAGACCAGCTGTCTTAACTTAAAAACTTTAATCCGTAAAGACTTCTTGTGCTATACCGAACGCAGACCATGCTTTGGGCCAACCGCAATAAAAAGCAAGGTGGGTAATTAATTCAACTATTTCATCTTTAGTAATGCCGTTTTTCTTGCCGATAACCATATGTGACTTGAGCTGGGGAAAAGCCCCTTGTGCCATTAAGGCAGCACAAGTAATTAAACTACGGTCACGTGCAGATAGTTTGTCTTCTCTTGACCAAACTTCACCAAATAAAACATCATCATTTAATTCTGCAAATTTAGGAGCAAAATCACCTAAATTATCTCTGCCAGCAGTTTGTTTCTTCATTTTTAATCCTCCAATTTCTGATATTCTTCATCTGTCACTGGTTCAAGCCACTTGGGAGTTCCAGCAGTAATGGCAATGTGGGCAAACCAGCTGTCTTTGGTTGCGCCATGCCAATGTTTAACACTGTCATGAACTACCACTACATCACCAGGGCGCAATTTACGAGGAGCTTTGCCTTCTTCTTGATACCAGCCTACACCGGCAGTAGCCAGTAAAATTTGAAAGCCACCGATATGCTGATGCCAGTTGTTGCGACAACCGGGTTCAAAACTGACATTTGAAACGCTGACATTAATATTAGGATCACTGACTAAACTCTGCAGATAGCTTTGACCTTTAAAATATTTTTGATAAGCAGTATTTTTTTCACCTAAAGCAAAAATACCATCTTGCACATCACTTTTATGATCGTTCATTTTTTACACTCCTTTTTTATAATTTATTATTGTTACTTTAATCCTTAATGTGCAGTTTAAGTCAAGTGCTCTACCGGTTAAAAATAGCAATATATGAATTTTATTAATAATTAGGAATTGTTTTTTGACTGCCGTATTTTATAGGAAACAATGTGATAAAATTAACTTATTAAATGAAAGCGATTTATATTAAGGAGACTATCATGATTTATCATAAAAATTTTGCATGGGATGCTAATTATGATGTTGTTGTATTAGGATTTGGTGGTGCTGGTGCCACTGCCGCCCGGTTTGCGGCAGATAATAACGCTAAGGTCCTGCTGGTAGATTCTGCTCCAGAAGGACATGAAGGAGGTAATACTCGTTATTCCGCTCAATTAATTGGTACGGGAAATGATTTTAAGGAATTGAAAAAGTATTATCAGAAACTAACCGCCCCAATGGAACTTGATGAAGATATGATTGATACCTATGTTCAAGGGATGGTTAATACTCCGCAATATGTTTCCCAGTACTTAGGTGTCAAACCAAATAGTGCTAAAGAATATGCACCAGATAAAAGTTATGCTTTTAGGGAATTTCCTGAGTTTGAAGGATCAGAATCTTATGATTTCACCACTGTTACTAAACATTGGTTTGACGCTTCTTTATGGCAAATTTTGAAAGAGCAGGTAGTTAAGCGGCAAGACCAAATTGATGTTTTATATGGCACACCTGCTGTAGAACTAATTCAGGATCCGGAAAGCAAAAAGATCTACGGTGTGGTCATTAAACGCGACGGCAAACTATTAAAGGTTCAAGCTAAAAATGGTGTCGTCATGACTACCGGTGGTTTTGAAAACAACCAAAGAATGATTGAAGACTTCATCGGAGCAAAAAGATTGGCTCCTTTAGGTACTCTTTATAACAAAGGTGACGGTTTGAGAATGGCGCAGGAAGTTGGCGCCGACTTTTGGCATTTGCACAACTTTGAGTCTTTGGGGCTACTTCATGGTATGGCTTTTGCAGTACCGAAAGGACAGCGTGGTCGTTTAATGCTGGGAGCACAAAATAAAGCTGTTTCTAGCGGCAGTGTCTTTGTAATAGGAGATGATGGTACTAGATACTTCAATGAGGCAGAAGAAAATCGTCATGGTCACATCAAGAACCATGGTCAGTGGAAAGTGCCACTAAACCAAGAGCACCCATACTTAATTTTTGACGAAACCAAAAAGCAGGAGTTAGATAATGATAAGATTATTGGTGATTACAAGCCATACACAGAAAATGTCATTCGGGCTGATTCTGTTTCAGAACTAGCTGCAAAAATTGGGGTTGAACCGGCAGTTTTGTCTGATACTCTTAATCGTTTCAATAAAGCATGTCAAGAACAAGAGGATCCTGAATTTAGAAGGGATCCGGCTACTTTGCGCACATTTGCCGGTAATACGATTTATGCCGTCAAACTGGAACAAACGATGCTTAACACTCAGGGTGGTCCAAGAAGAAATAAAAATGCGGAAATTTTGGATACCAGAGGAAAAGCCATCCCTAACCTTTATTCTGCTGGTGAACTTGGCGGTATCTGTGCTAACCAATACCAAGGCGGCAATAACTTGGCAGAATGTTTGATTTGGGGCAAGATTGCTGGAGAAAATGCGGCTAAGCCCAAAGTTGATGAAACAACCGATGCAGCAAGTGGGGCTACTATGCATGAAAAGCATTTAACCTCCGACCTTAAGCATGAAACCTATGAAGCAGGGAAAAACCAGTACATTGGTAAATCTACTAAAGGTATGGGTGATGAAATAGTTGTGCGGGTAACTGTTGATGAACAAAAGAACTTAAAGAATATTGAAGTTTTGAAACAAGCTGAATCAGACGACTATGGGTTGAAAGCTATCAAGGCTTTGCCTGCAAAAATGGTACAGGCAAATACCGTTGACGTTGATGCAGTCAGTGGTGCTTCAAGCTCGTCTCGTGGTCTCAAAGACGCTGTTAGAGATGCCTTAAGTAAAATTGCTAAGTAGATTATTGTTAATAAAAAGGGTCATTTTAATTAAATGGCTCTTTTGTATACGCCAAAACAAAATATATAGATTTAAAATGCTATTTTTATATTACCTGTTTTTTAGTATAATATACATAGTAACAATTACTACTTTTGGTGAGGTAATAAAATGAATTTTACTCAATTACGCTGTTTTATCAAGGCAATAGATAATTCCAGTTTTACTATTGCAGCTGAGCGCTTAAATTTTTCCCAGTCTGCAGTTTCTAAAAATATTAAGGACCTTGAGAATACTATCGGTGTCACTTTAATTAACCGTGCGCATCATCGTATTTCGTTAACCAGTGCCGGTAAACACTTCTATCATGTTGCACGCAATGTTGTGGATGATATGGATTATACGGTTGCTTATTTGCAGAGCCAGAAAAATGATCCTGAGACTCTTTTACGGATAGGTGTTTGTGATACACCTTTGGAACAAAAAATTTTGCCAATCTTTTTAAGAAAATTGAGAGAGTCTGGTAGTAACCTTAATGTGCAGTTTATTTTTGTACTTAACAATTCTATCGGAGAACTGCTTAATCATCATGTAGACTTGTGCGCTATTGCCCGGGACGATGTTAATGTAGTAGCTGACGTAAAGTTTAAACCGCTGATTAAAGGGCAGTTTGTGCTAGCTTGCCCTAAAGGTTCGCCGCTAGCTGAAAAAAGTTTAATATCTTTAAAAGATCTCAAAGATACCAATATCTTTTTATTGGATCCTAATAGTTCCTTAAATGTCCAGATGAGGTATCAGGACATTCTGATTAATAATATGGGAATGGATCACATTAAATTTGTGCAAGATTTTTTAGCAATGGATATTTATGTTAAAGCCGGTTGGGGTTACGGCGTATTACCTAATTTCATTGTTGATGGCAGTGCAAAAGAAGTTACGTACATTCCAATTGATTATCATGATATTTCACCTTATGGCATTGCTTATATGGAGTCATTTACCAATGAATCAGTGTTAAAAAAGGTTGTTAGCATTTTAAGAGAAACAATCAAAGAGTTTGCTCCAGATAAAAATTAATTTTATCAATTAAAATTATTGTTATTTAAAAATACTTGCAGTAAAGGCGACTTTGCTAATATTGCAAGTATTTTTTATTGCATATTTATGTTGAAGATATTGTTATGTATTCCATTTGGTAATCCTCAATTCTTAAATGCGTGCAGAGATTTCCCTCTTTCATAGTATTATGAAAGCGGTTAAAGGTTTTATTTAAAAGTGAGGGATAAAAATGGAAAATACGTATGATGTAATTATCGCTGGTGCCAGCAACTCCGGTGGTATGGCAGCATGTGCAGCGGCAGAAAAAGGAGCTAAAGTCCTGTTAATTGATAAACAGGGCAGTTCACAATTTCTGTACCGGTCTTTCTTTGCCGCTTTAAACAGCAATGCTCAAAAGCGGGCTGGGATAAAGGTTGATAAAGCCAAATTAATGAACTTCTTGACCTTATTTTTCCAGGACAACGTTGATGAGCGTCTACTTTGGACCTGGGCAAACCACGCAGATGAAACAGCTAACTGGCTGGAAGATAATATCTTGAAGCCTAATGGCGGTGTCTTAAGACCGCAAAAGGATGCTCACTATGAAACAGTCGTTAACACCGCTTTTAATACTGAACTTGCAATTGCTACACCTGATAATGGCTGGGCTCATTATGGTGACTGGGTAATTGATAAAGTCAAAGAATTAGGAGTTACCCTGAAATACAACACTAAACTTGAAGAACTGGTTACAGATGATAGTGGTGCAGTAACCGGTGTGATTACCAGTGATCGCTCAAGTGGTGAAAAAACAGAATATAAAGCTAACAAGGGTGTCATTATTTGTACTGGTGGCTACGGTGGCAACGTTGAGCTAATGAAGAAATGGGATCCGCTCGGCTACAAGAAGAATGTTTATTCAGATGGTCCGCGTGATGATGGTTCCGGTATTCTGGCAGGACTTAAAGTGGGGGCTGCCCGTGACGAAGAACCAGCTGAAATCATTTTTGACCGTGGTGCTGTTCCGGTTGGCACCAATGCTGAAGAACATTATCAAATTGACTTTAAGGGTCCCGGCTATTTCTGGATGGGTGCCTATCCTATGCTTAAAGTTAACCTGAACGGTGAACGTTTTGGCAACGAGAGTGTTCCTTATCAATTTGATATTAACGCTATGGCTAAACAGCCTGGCTATTTGGAAGCACAAATTTGGTCAGAAGATACTATGGATCACTTGGCACAATTTAGGACTCAAGGTTGCTCTCGTTTGGGCTGGCCTGGTATTTACAATACTGAACAAAACAAGGCTGAAATTCAACGCAGAATTGATGATGGCATGGTGCAAAAAGCAGATACCATTGAAGAATTAGCTGAAAAACTAGATTTGCCAAAAGATAATTTAGTTAACAGTGTTAAACGTTATAACGAAATGTGTGCCACAGGCGTTGATACTGATTTCGGTAAAGAAAAGTTCAGATTGTTCCCAGTTGATAAGCCGCCATATTACGGTGTCATTATGGGCGGACGACTTCTGGCAACGCTTGATGGGTTACGCATTAATCCTAAGATGGAAGTCATTGACAAGAAGGGTCAGCCAATTCCTCATTTGTATGCGGCTGGTAACGCCAGTGGCGGGTTCTTCTGGGGTAGTTACCCAGATCGTGTTCCAGGTCTCACTTGCAGTCACGCTCAAACATTTGGTCGTTTAGCGGGACAAAACGCTGCTGAAAATTAGTTTTTATTTAAAAGGAGCTTTATAAAATTATGGATCAAAAACAGTTACCTAAACTTTCAAGTTATAGGTGGGTAATTTTAGCCATCATCTCTTTGATGGATGCCACTAGCAGTTATATCCAATATCAGATTTCTGCTTTGGCAACCCAAGTCATGCCGGCTTTACATATTGCACCGGCGCAATTTCAGAGTTTGCTCATGGCGCCAATGTTTATTGCTGTTTTTCTGAGCATTCCTGCTGGCTCACTTGGAGACAAATATGGTGCTAAGAAAATTGTCAGTGTTGGTTGCTTTGTTTCAATAATAGGCGCTTATGGTCGTTTATTCGCTACTAATTTTGCTACGATGATGATTATGCTATTACTTTTTGGTGTTTACATGGCTCTTTTGAACGCCAACGCACTGAAAATTTTTGGGTCTTGGTTTAAGCAGGATACTAAACTAGCCATGGGTGTATTTTTCGCATCAGCAAGTATTGGTATCATGCTAACACAATTAACTTCTCACATGTTCCCAAGTGTTAAGGCAGCTTACATTTTCTCATCTACATTGTTATTAATCTTAACTGTTTGCTGGATTTTGTTTGTTAAAGAAAAACCTGAAGGTGAAGAAATTCCGCCAGCACAGGCTCAACAAGCTAAACCTGAATCAGCAATGAAATACTTTAAAGTTGTAGCTCGTAGTGGGAAAACTTGGTTAGTTGGTCTTGCTGGTGGTTTAGGTGTTGCTGCTAGTGAAAGTTTTTCAGGCATTTTGCCTCAAGCATTTGCCGCTCGTGGTATGACACCTGCTGCAGGTAGTATGATAGCTGCTATTGCTACTATTGGTAGCTTATGTGGTTCTTTATTTGGACCAGGTCTTATCAATAAGGCTAAAAAAGCTAAGCCAGTGATGATTGTCTTTACTTTGATTGGTGGTGGCTTAATGGCACTTACATGGTATATACCTTTGGGATTGCCGCTAACTATTGCTTTAATTCTTGGTGGTTTGTTCGGTGCTATGACCGGCCCAATTATGAACTCAATGCCAATTCAGTTCCCTGAAGTTGGTCCTAAATATGCCGGTAGTGCCGGAGGACTTGTAAGTACAGTTTCACTGCTTCTTTCGTCATGTCTTCCAACTGTAATTGGTTTAATTGCAGGTAGAAACTATGAAATGACCTTTATTATTCAAGGCATGTTCTTCGCAATCACCGCTATTATCATTGGAATCTTACCAGACGCAAACGGTGGTCGCCCACGCAAATAAATGAAAGGAATTATTAGATATGGCAAAAAAGATAACTACAAATCCAGGTAAATATACCGGCTCAGGTCAAGGTAAAGAGAGCCGGATTAACCTTGAAGTTGAGGTTGACACGGATAAAATCGTTAACGTTAAACCACTAGATAAATATGCGCCCGACAGCTTAGCTGATAACGCATTTAAGAAAATGGCGCAAAAGATTGTTGACCAACAATCAGTTGATGTTGATGTGGTTTCTGGTGCATCTGAAACTTCACGCGGTATCATTGAAGGAGTCAAAGAGGCTCTGAATAAAGCAGGAGTTGACTTCAACGCTCTGAAAGAAAATGGTGGACAAACCGCTGGCAAGAAAGAAGAAACAATCAATGTTGATGTTGCTGTAGTCGGTGCCGGTGGTGCCGGCGTGGCAGCTGCTTTAGCTGCTCGTCAACATGGCGCAAGCGTTGCTTTATTTGAAAAGACCATTTCACCACTCGGTGCAAGTACTTTTGCCGGTGGTATGTTTGCCGGAGATAGTCAACAACAAAAAGACCAAGATGCAGTGGTTTCCAAGAAGTGGCTTTATGACGAATACATGGATGCTTCTCAAGGCTATATGAATTCAATTTTGGTTCGCCGCATTATTGACGAATCAGGAAAGACTGTTGATTGGTTAAATGAAAACGGCGCTATTATGAAATTAGTTGACGCTGGTACTGGTGGCAGTTACGATCACATTGGCATGCCGGCTACTCTTCATGGTTATCAAGAAGGCGGCACTAAGGCAGTAACTAAATTGATTGAAAAATTCAAGTCAATCGGTGGCAAGATGTACTTCGGTTTTGCTGGTAAAAAATTACTGCAAGATGATGCAGGCAAAGTTACCGGCTTAATTGCCGAAGGTGATGACAAATCACTACATGTTAATGCTAAAAAAGTTGTCATTGCTACTGGTGGCTTTGGCGGCAATCCTGAAATGCGTAAAAAATATTTGGGCGATGTCAACACACAAGGACAGGTTTTACAAAACACTGGTGACGGCTTGAACATGGCTTGGGACGCTGGTACTGCTCACCATATTAACGGCTCAACGCACTACTTCTGGCAAACTTTCAGTAATAAAGACGTTGGTGACATGGCAAAACTTGTTGGTCCAAATTGGATGCCTGTTAACGCTTTGTCAAACTTCCCTAACTTGCGCGTAAATAATCGCGGTCAACGTTATGCTAGTGAAACACACGCCTTAGACTTTGCCGTACACGGTGCTGAATTATCAGAACAACCGCAACAAACAGAATTTGTCATCTTAGATCAGGCAATGCTGGATAAGATCAAAGAAGGCGGAACTGTCGCAATCGAAGATCACTATGGCAAGTGGAAGAACCACCGTGAATTTTACATGGAATTTAATTTCCCAACTGATACTGCTGAAAACATCAAGCATGAACACGAAAAGACAGATTTTACTGCACTTTTAAATAAGCTTGCATCAACCAATGTGGTATTTATTGCAGATACAATTGCTGAATTAGCTGAAAAAATGGGTGTAGACAAATCTAATTTGCAAAAATCAGTTGCGCAATACAATGATGCTAAGAAGAAAGGTGAGGATGATCTCTTCTTCTCAGATACCAAGAGAATGATACCGGTAGAGCAGGGTCCATTTTATGCCGTTAAGTTTATTGCCCGCAACCTCGGTACCCTTGGCGGAGCAACAATTGATGAAAAAATGCACGCATTAGCACCAAATGGTGAACCTGTACCTAACCTGTACGTAGCAGGTGCAGATGCTTCTGGCATGTATGGCAAAGCATATGTCGATTTTGAAGGTGGTACTTTAGGATTTGCTTATATTTCGGGTAGACTGGCCGGAATTGATGCGGCTGAAACTGCCAAAGCTGGAAAATAGAATAGATATGTTCAAGACTATGTAAGAAAAATAACAGCATAGCTTTAATTTGAGGAATAGATTATGACACAAGAAAAATATGATGTAGTCATTGTGGGAGCAGGTCTTGCCGGCTTTGCCGCTGCAGATGAAGCTGTTGACAATAACCTAAAGACTTTGCTGGTTGAAAAAGGTAAAACGACTGGCGGAACTGGCAATTATGTAGAAGGTGTTTTTGCCGCCGACTCTGAATTGCAAAAAAAGGATAATGCCACACTTAATAAGGAAGAATTACTTAAAGAGGAATTAACTTATTCGCATTACAAGGCTGACGGCAAAATGTGGCAAAAGTATATTGCAAATGCTGGTAAAAATGTTTCTTGGCTTGAGGACCATGGCGCTGAAATTGGAATGGTTGCCAATTTGGGTTCTGGTGCTAGAACTTGGCATTTGTTTAAAGGCAGGGGGCATGATGCTATTCATAATGGCCTGGAACCGTATGCTAAAAAGAAGGGCATAACCATTGCCACATTAACGAGAGTGACTGACTTAAAGAAAAATGCAGACGGCACTTATGATGTTACTTTAACTGACGTCATTGAAAAAGTGACGAAAGTGGTTAATGCCAAAAACGTTGTTTTGGCAACAGGTGGATACTTAAATGATCAAAAATTATTAGAAAATACACCACACCAAAATCCTGATAACATTATCCCAGTTAACTCTGGTAAAAATACGGGAGACGGTTTGAGATTGGCCTGGAAGTTGGGCGCTAAGAAGTACTTTACGGGAATGGCGATGATGTTTGGCGGCCAATTGAAAGATAAGACTGTCCCTTCATTCAAGCTCTGGGGCACAGCCATCTGGAGTTCAGTTTGTGATCAACCACAAATGTGGGTCAATGAGCTCGGTGAACGTTTTGTCGATGAAAGCGCAGCTGTAGTGAACTGGGCAAACGAAGGCAACTCAATGAACCGTCAAGACCGGGTTTTCTGTATCTTTAGCCAAAAGATTTTGGATGACTTTACTGATAAGTCATATCCAAGGTCTATGAAACCGTTTGTTCCGGAAGACAGATACCCAACTTTGCGTGATGATATTGCCAAAGCTGAAAAAGAAGGTCGCGAATACCTGCATAAAGCTGCAACGCTGGAAGAATTGGCTCAAGAAATTGAAACTCCTAACTTAGTTGATTATGTCAAACACTATAATGAAATGGCTGCCAACGGTGAAGATACTGATTTCCATAAGCCGGCTAAATACATGTTGCCAGTTGATGGTGATGGTCCATTTTACGCAATTGAATTAGGCGTTGGGGCCTATACTACCGGTGACGGTCTGCGGGTTAACACTAATAATGAAGTATTGGATACTAAAGGTAGACCAATTAAGGGCTTGTATGCTATTGGTGGCGATGGTTCAGCCGTTTTATATGGTGACACCTATGGTGTTAATATTCCTGGCACGCATGCAGGATATTGCATCTTTTCTGGACGCAACGCAATTAAAGCAATTGCAGCTCATAAATAAAATAGTAAAAAAATAATTTCAAAATAAAACATTATACCAGCGAAAAAGCCAACTCATTTAATATGAGCTGGCCTTTTTGTGTAAATTTTAAATTATGCGTTTGCTGTTACAAAGTGATCAATTTCATCTAAATATAATTGTTTTTGACGTTGGCTTATCCAAGAAGTTTCAAAAGAATTCTTAGCAAGCTGCACTATTTGGTCTTTGGTAAGATCATATTTTTGTGCTAGAGCATAGTAATTGTCACTAATATAGCCCTTAAAATAGGCAGGGTCATCCGAGTTAATAGATACTTTGACACCGGCATTTAATAGCTCAATAACCTCTTGACCTTTCATCTCTGGTGATACAAAGCTATTAGACAGTGGGCAAGACGTTAAGCCGATCTTTCTTTTGGCTGCTAATTCTACCAAATCTGGATCTTCCACAATGTTGGTACCGTGATCAAGACGTTCAACTTCCATTATTTCTAATGCCTGACGGATATGTTCGATTGAATCTTTTTGATCAATATCACAGTGAGTGGTGATATGAAGTCCAGCAGAAGCTGCTTCTTCAAATTGACGGGCAAATTTTAGCGGAGGATTATTATGTTCATCAGAATCAAGTCCAATGCCAATAATTTTATCCCGGTATTTCAGACCTTCCTGCAGTGTTTTTCTAGCTGATTCCTTTGAAAAATCACGTAAAAAGCACATGATCAGATGAGCATCGACATTTAAAGCACGGGCATCAACTGTAGCTTGATAAAGTCCATTTAGAACAACTTCAAAGGGGATGCCACGGCTAGTATGGGCTTGGGGATCAAAAAAGAGTTCAACATGCCGTACATTATTGGCAGCTGCCTTAGTTAAGTAGTCCCAAGCCAAGTCGTAAAAGTCTTCTTCAGTTTGTAAAACATTCATTGCTGGATAATACACAGCTAAAAATGATGCTAAGTCATGATAATTATATGTTTTTTGGACATCGGCAATGGTCGTTTGACCTATATCGACATGATTGCGTTTAGCTAACTTTAGCTTCAGTTCTGGCTCTAAAGTGCCTTCAATATGCAAGTGCAATTCGGCTTTAGGCAAGCCACGGGTAAATTCTGGTGTAACGACTGAACTCATATAATCCTCCTTAATAATGTTCTTATTTTTAAACTATTATCTTAGTTTAGCATAATTTTTATCATAAAAATAGAGTAAAATACGAACAAATTTAAGTAAATTAAAATATACGTTCCTATAATAACTGAGTGCAAATAAAATACCTAACTAAAAATATAGCTAGGTAAAAAGAATCATCCTTGAATAAACTTAATCTGCATGCCGCCACTTTGCATCTGTTAAAATCCGAGCGGTTAGTAAACCGATTGGCAGGGCAGTAATAATCATTAAAGCATCCATAATCCAATAAGCACCAACATTAATGTTAGTAATACCAAAATTAAAGACAGCACGATACATGTATAAACCGGGAACCATTATGACGATTGCAGGTACAGTGATTGCAATACGAGGGA
The DNA here is from genome assembly GCF_000970855.1 of Lactobacillus helsingborgensis. GTDB lineage: Bacteria > Bacillota > Bacilli > Lactobacillales > Lactobacillaceae > Lactobacillus > Lactobacillus helsingborgensis. The sequence goes on along the minus strand of NZ_KQ034047.1, from coordinate 313,361 downwards.
AACCAACTTTATCACGGACAAAACTGGCAATTAGTCCTGCTAACAATGCTCCGATGAATGCTGCTAAGGCGGCCGGAACATGATTAAATTCAACTAGACTTAAACGCAATGTATTTGCCAACGCTCCAATAACTGCTGCTACAGTCGCCATTGATACTTTAGCATTAAACAAGATTGAAAAGCCAAAAACACCACAGAAACTGGCGATCATTCTTAAAGTTGTTAATAGCACTGGACTAAGAGCAATTTTAGGCATTGTACCGGGTGATAAGTTGAGCATAGTAGCCGTACCCCAGCCCACCATTGATGCAATCATGACAACAAGTATTGCGTAGGCTAGTCTCTCCAGCCCTGATCGCATATCAAGTTTTGACATATCAAGACCAGAAGTAATAAAGGGAAATCCGGGTATGACATAAAGCATTGACCCAATGTAGCCATACGCATGATTATTTCCCCAACCACAAAGTATTGTCCCTACTTTAAAGCAGATGAAGTAGACCGCGCAGGAAATAGCCACACCAACAGTTATTTTGGCAACTAGAGTGATTTTTTTCTGTCCTAATAATTGCTGCAGGTAGTTACCAATGAGCGCTCCAAAAAATGTACATAACATTTCCGGTATTCCACCACCAAGGAGAAAAATAAAACTGGCACAGGCTAAGCCGGCACTCAAGGCAGAAATGATTAAAGGATAATTTTGAGTATGGCGCTCAATTTGATTCAACTGGTGGTGAACTGCACCAATTGTCCAATAATCATTTTCAGTTTCAAATTTTCTGACAAATTCTTCCATTTCATTAAGCTTGTTCATATTTACTTCCGTAGCCGGTAAGGAAAGGGTTTGTGAGTAAGACTTGTTGTCAACGTCGAAACAGGTATAACTAATATTTACTAGACCAATGTCTGCTGAACAAGTGATTTTAAGTGCACGTGCAATGGTATTCATAGAATCCCGTACGCGCCAAGCCCCAGTACCACATTGAAGTAGCATTATGCCAATTCTGCCGACTAAAGATCCTTTTTCTACTAAGGTGATATCTTTGACTAAAGTATCATCTGGACTTTTGAAAAATTGTTTCCAGTGAATTCTCATGTGGTGTTTATTAGAAATCTTCGGATATGATGCTGGAGACTGGCTGTTTTTCATAATTGAATTGATCACCTTTCTTTTTATAATATTTTAATTTTACCATACACATGGTTGGGTCAATTTTGTAGGATTCGTTTTTAAAATCATGTTAATCATCAAAAAGTGTAGTATACTACAGTATGATAAAACAATAGTATTACGGTTTGTGACAAAAGGAAATAGTATGACAGCTTTTTTAAATCGAATTGGTCCCAAAATTAAAATTGCAAATACTTTGATTGAAAAGGAATTAAACAAGCAGTTTGCAGAAATCTTTAGAGATTATTCTTTAACAGGTGCCCAAATTTCTTTGATGATTTATTTATATGAATCAAAAGCGCGACAAATCACCCAAAAAGAAGTGGCAGATGCTTTTGTGCTGAGTCATCCTACAATTAGAGGAATAGTTAAACGCTTAGAAGCAAATAAGTTAATTGCTACTTCGCGTTTAGAAAATGATCAAAGGCAAATTGTTTTGAAGCTTTCGGATAAAGGTTTTAATTTAATTGACAAAAATATTGTCAAGATTCGTTCGATTATGACTAATGTTAATACTCGCATTACTAAAGGTTTATCAGATCGTGAAATTTCAGAATTGGAACAAGTTCTGAGCAAGATTTCGGCTAACTTTTAATTATCATTAGCAAAAGTGTAGCATGCTACAATAATGAAAGGATAAAAATGATTAAAAATATTTCTAGTAAAAAAAGAACTTTAATGATGGCTGTTTTACTATTTGGAGCATTTGTTTCGCTGTTGGCCGAAACTTTTCTTAATAATGCTCTGCCAACAATAATGACTATTTTTAAAGTTAATCAGGCTACTGCTCAATGGCTTACTACTTCTTATTTATTGGTCGTAGGGCTAATGATTCCCATGTCAGCGTGGATCTTTGAATCATTTAATTTAAGACAAAACTTTTTAACAATGATGCTAATTTTTTTAGCAGGTTCACTTATTTGTGTTTTTGCGCCTAATTTTCCAGTGTTGCTGTTAGGCAGAATTATTGAAGCAGTTGCGGCTGGTAGTTTAATGCCTTTTATTCAAAATGTCATTTTGCTTATGTTTCCTCCTGAAAAAAGAGGTATGGCGATGGGAATCACTGGCTTAGTAATTGGTTTTGGACCAGCTGTTGGCCCCACAATTTCAGGATTAATCTTAAGGTATGCAGACTGGCAAATGCTTTTTATCATTTTAAGTATTGCCAGTGGTATAGTTGCCATTTGTGCAGTTTTTAGTATTCAAAACATCACTGAACCTCGTAAAAGCACCACAGACCTAGTATCATTTGTTGGGTCTTTTTTTGGCTTTGGTTTAATCTTGTATTCCCTGTCTGATATTGGGAACACTGGCAAAATTACAATTGCAATAGCTGCGTTCTTTACAATTGGTACACTAATTATTTTGTTATTTTGTCGTCGTCAGTTGCGTATGAAAAATCCTTTGCTTAATATTCGTGTTTTTCATAATCTAAAATTTGACTTGTGTACTTTATTGAGCACTATCAGCAATATTTCAATGGTAGGGATTGAATTGGTGCTACCTTTGTATTTACAAACTACTAGACAAGAAAGCGCATTAACTTCTGGTTTAGTAATGATGCCAGGAGCATTGTTAATGATCGTTTGCAATCCAGTTTCAGGTTCTTTATTTGATAAATTTGGCATTAAAAAATTAGCACTTTTCGGATTTTCTATGCTTTTATTGGGTACTTTCCCAATGACTGTTTTTAATAGTAAAACCAGTTTAGTTTTAATTAGTCTGTGTTATGCCATACGTATGGTAGGCATATCTTTTACCATGATGACCACGTTTACTGCAGGTATTAATGTGGTAGAACCTCAAATGACTGCACATGCTAATGCAGGTTCCTCTACAGTAAGACAAATTGGTGGCTCACTCGGAACTGCGTTATCAATGTTAGTAATTAGCTTGTGTGCAAATGGTGTTTCAAATGCTAAGACTACAAATTTGACAGTTGGTTATCGCTGGGGTTTTATCCTAATGCTGACTTTTGCAATAATTGGATTTTTGGGTTCTTTATTCTTGTCTGAAAAAGAAAATTAAAAAATTTGTTGAATTAACCACTAATAGGGCAAAACTAGTTAAGATTGCATTATTGCTTGTTTTTAAGTATTGTCAACTAATAATTCAGTATTAGTTAAACTTGAATTATCAGTTGTCTTTTTTAATTTATATGGCTAATAAATGTTAAGTTTGCTCGCTTTTGCAAGAAAATGACAAGTTATGATTGAAAATGATTGCTTTTAATTATTAAACCGCATAAAATACTGTCTGGAGGTTAAATGTATGTTAACGCCAGAGAGACAAAAAGTAATTGAAGACTACGTGAACCAGCATGGACTGTGCCGAGTGAGTGATCTTTGCTCAATGACTTCAACATCTGAATCAACGATTAGGCGTGATCTTAATCAGATGGAAGAACAAGGCTTAATCAAAAGAGTGCATGGTGGCGCGCAATCAGTTAAAAGCTTTACCCATGATGTATCACAACACATTCGTTTTTCTATGAATCATAGTGATAAAAAGCTAATTGCTCAATATGCTGCTAAAAACTTTGTCCATAAAGATGATTACATTTTTATTGATGCAGGTACGACAACGTATGAGATGGTTCCTTTTATTGCTCTGATTCCAGGAGTGACGATTGTTACTAATGGTTTAGAAACAGCACTATGTGCTCTTAATCATGGGATTGAAGCTATTCTTTTAGGTGGACGTATTAAGGAAAATACGCACGCTGTAGTGGGTCAAACAGCTCTAAAGCAACTGCAGGAAATGAATTTTTCCGCCAGTTTTGTTGGGACTAACGGACTTGACTCTAACGGCAATTTGACCACGCCCGATACTGAAGAAGCAGCTATTAAAAAAATTGAAATTACTCAGGCCGATCAGGCATACATTTTGACCGATACTTCTAAAATTGGGGAGCGCAGTTTTGCGACTTTTGCACAAGCTGGGGATGTTACCATCGTTACTACCGCATTAAGCGCAAAAGACAAAGAACTACTGCCAGCCAAAATTAATTTGAAGGAGATTTGCTAATGATTTATACGGTTACAGTTAATCCGGCTTTGGATTACGTAATTCAATTAAAACAGGTTAACCGTGGTGAAGTTAATCGCGCAGACAACTGCTCGTTTCTAGCTGGTGGTAAGGGAATTAATGTTTCCCAAATTCTTAATCAGCTGGATATTGACAATACAGCCTGGGGTTTTGTCGGTGGTTTTACTGGTAAAGAGCTGGTACGTCAACTTAATCAGCGGCACATTGTTAATGATTTTGTGACCATTTCTGATGTGACTCGTGTTAATGTAAAAGTTCATGCTGAAGAAGAATCTGAAATTAATGCAGCTGGGCCGAATATTACTGCTCAAGAAATAACTGCTTTTAAAGCTCATCTTAGCGATTTACAAAAGGGCGATATTGTCGTTTTAAGCGGTTCGTTAGCTCCTAGTTTGCCAGTAGATTTTTACAAAGAACTTTTGCCTACTATTAAGAAAGCAGGAGCAGACTTTGTAATTGATACCACTGGTCAAGCTTTGCTTGATACTTTGAGCTATAAGCCGTTGGTAATTAAACCCAATCATCATGAGCTGGCCGATCTGTTTAATACCACTTTTGCTTCAGATAAAGAGATGCTTGAGTGCGCACGCAAATTGCTTGACATGGGCGCGCAAAATGTTATGGTCTCCATGGCTGGTAAAGGTGGGTATCTGATTACGCCAAAACATTTTTATCATGCCAAAGCGGCTGTTGGAACTGCAGTTAATTCTGTTGGAGCAGGTGACTCAATGATAGCTGGCTTTGTTGGTACTTATGTAAAAACAAAGGACCCGGCTCAAAGCTTCCGTATTGGTATGGCCTGCGGTGCTGCCACAGCCTTTACTAAGGATATTGCAGTTAAAAGTCAGATTGATGCGGTTTTGCCGCAAATTAATGTTGAAGAAATTTCGTAATTTGAGGAGAATTTAAAATGAAAATTAAAGATATTTTGGCTCCTGAATCCATGATTATGGCGCTTAAAGCGACTAATAAGGAAGATGCTGTTAAGGAAATGGCAGACTTGGAAGTCAAAACAGGCATCGTCAATGACGAAGATGAATTCATTAAGTCAATTTGGGCGCGCGAAAATGAATCTACTACCGGGATTGGCGAAGGTATTGCAATGCCACATGCCCGCAATAAAACAATCAATAAGGCGCGTGTACTTTTTGCTAAAAGCGAAAAGGGAATTGACTACAATTCACTTGATGGTCAACCGGTTCATTTATTCTTTATGATTACCGCGCCAGACGGTGCTGATAATACTCACCTTGAAGCCTTAGCTAAATTGTCCGGGTTATTAATTGATCCTGATCTGGTTAACGCTCTTAAAAAAGCGCAAACCCCTGAAGAAGTAATCCAGCTTTTTGAAGACGCTGAAAAACAAAAAGATGCCGCTAAACAAGCTGAGAAAGAACAAGCTGCAAGTACCAGTGACAGTAAGAAGGGAGAAAAACCTTTAATTGTCGGCGTTACTGCATGTATTAACGGCATTGCCCACACTTACATGGCTCAAGAAGCTTTGATTAAAGCCGGCAAAAAACGTGGCGTTGATGTACGCATTGAAACCAATGGTTCTGAAGGTGTCAAGGATAAATTGACCGCTGATGAGATTAGCCGTGCTCAAGGAGTTGTTATTGCATCGGATAAAAAAGTTGACATGCCTCGTTTTGATGGCAAGCCACTAATTTCTCGTCCAGTTGTTGACGGTATCAACAAGCCTGATGAATTGATTGACAACATTTTAGAATCAAAAGCCAGCGTTTACCATTCAAACGGTGAAAAGAGCAGTGACGATAGTGACAACTCTAAAGAGGGCGTTTGGGGTTCAATTTATAAGAACCTTATGAACGGCGTTTCTCACATGTTGCCTTTTGTTATCGGCGGCGGTATCTTAATGGCAATTTCCTTTATTGTGGAAAACTATGCTGGTGGACCAAAATCTCCTGCTTTTATTTTCTTGAACAATGCCGGTAACATGGCTTTTGCGTTCATGGTGCCAATTCTATCAGGTTACATCGCGGAATCAATCGGTGACTTACCGGCTTTAATGCCTGGTTTTGTCGGCGGATTTATGGCGACAGTTTATAGTGGCGCTTACGGTGGTGCTTATGTTGCTAATGTGGTAACCAATGCAAAATCACCTGCGGGCTTCTTAGGTGGTCTGGCTTCTGGATTTATTGCTGGTTATCTAGTGGTCGGCTTAAAGAAATTATTTGCCAAGTTGCCAAAATCACTTGAAGGAATGAAGCCAATGCTCATTTATCCAATCTTGAGTCTGCTCTTCATTGCCCTGATCATGTATTACATTGTTAACCCAATCTTTAGTGCAGTTAACTTCGCCATTACTAACTTCTTAAACCAAATGGGTACGGGCAACTTAGCTGTTTTGACAACTATTTTAGCTGCCATGATGTCAATTGATATGGGTGGACCTTTCAACAAGGCTGCTTACGTCTTTGCCTCTGGTGCTTTTGCCAACGACCCACATTCAACTGTTGCTGCTGTAATGATGGCTGCCGTAATGGTTGGCGGTATGGTACCACCATTTGCGACTGCAATTGGTACGACTTTCTTTAAGAATAAATATACTTTAGATGAACGCCGTGCAGGTTTAACCAACTGGATTTTAGGTTTTTCCTTCATTACTGAAGGTGCAATTCCGTTTGCTGCAGCTGATCCTGGACACGTACTGCCTTCATGCATCATTGGCTCTGCTGTTGGTGGTGCCTTAGTGGGCTTGTGGCACATTGGCGTTCCAGCACCTCACGGTGGACTCTGGGTTTCTCCACTTGCCAACCACATTTTACTTTACTTTGTTGCTACAATTATTGGCTCCATTGTTGCAGGCGTAATTTTAGGCCTGTGGAAAAAACCGATCGATCAACAAGATAATAAATAATCAATTCAATTATTTTTAAAAATTTGCACTAAGCTGCTCGCTAGCTTAGTGCTTTTTTGTTTACTTTATTTTTTTGCTTAGATTTTTTCAGTTCGTGAATTTGAAAGCCTATTTTTACCATTTAAAATATTATTTTGCGCAGTTGAATACGATTTCTATTGCTTATGTTGAAAAATTTGCGATACTTATATGGTATAAGTGGTGCATTCCAACTTAGTTTAGAATTGGAGAATAACGTGTTTAATTTATTTGTCTTACTATCAGAGCGTTTAGGAATCATAATGGTTCTAGCGTTTCTCCTTGTTAACATGCGCTTTTTCAGAGATTTAATTGAAAAACGGACTCTTAAATCACAAATTTGGCTGTTTATTATTTTTTCACTATTTGTAGTGATCGCAAACTTGACTGGGGTAGAAATTTCAAGCTCAAAAGAAATTTTTACACCTTTAATTATCACTGGATTACCACAATCGGATTCAATTGCGAATACACGTATGCTGGTCATTACAACCGCCAGTTTGACCGCAGGACCGTATGTGGGGTTATTAGTTGGTTTGGTAGGTGGTCTGCATCGGGTAATTTTCGGTGGTTTTTCAGATTATTTTTATATCGTCAGTTCAGTTTTAATTGGCTATTTAATCGGTGTTTTAGGAGATAAAGTTAAGAAAAATAATTTATACCCGTCAACTTTTTGGGTAGCAGTTTTATCTTTTTTAGCAGAACTAATTCAAATGGCATTTATTTTTGCGTTTCATGGTTTTGGCTTAATTAAGTTAATTTTTATTCCCATGATTTTATTAAATACAGTTGGGTCTTGCTTATTTATAGAAATCTTGAAGACTTATTTATCTAATGAACGGCAATTACGAGCCGTGCAAACTAAAGATGTCTTGGAGCTGGCTAATAAAACATTACCCTACTTTCGTCACGGCCTTGATAACGATTCTGCTGAACATGTTTGTAAAATTATCAAAAAGTATACTAATTTCGACGCAGTAGGTTTAACTGATCGTGTTAACGTCTTGGCTCATGTGGGTGCAGGGCAAGACCACCACATTGCAGGGGAACCAGTCATAACTGATTTATCTAAAACTGTGATTGCCAGCGGTAAGGAAAAATTGGCCCGTTCTAAAAAAGAAATTGGCTGCCCCCATGAAGGCTGCCCACTTTCATCTGCAATTGTTTGCCCTTTGCAGGTGAATGAAAAAACAATTGGCGCTTTAAAATTATATTTTTGTGCTGAACAAGAAATGACTGTTGTTGAAGAAAACTTGGTTCGCGGGTTAGCCATGATTTTTTCAGGTCAACTCGCAATTGGTATTGCGGAACAGCAAACTAGTTTAGTCAACGAGGCTGAAATTCGGGCATTGCAAGTCCAAATTAATCCCCACTTCTTCTTTAACGCTATTAATACGATTGGTGCGTTGATGAGGGTAAATGTTGATGAGGCCCACAGAGCCTTGATGGAATTGAGTACATTTTTTAGACTGAGTTTGAAAAATGGTCAGGCAAAAGAGATTACTGTCGAACAAGAAAAGCGCTACGTTAGTGCGTATACTGAAATTGAGGAATTGCGCTTTCCGCATAAATTTACGATAAACTACGAAATTGATGTTCCCGATGATACCCTGCTGCCTTCTTTTTGCTTGCAAATTTTTGTGGAAAATGCCATCAAGCATGCTTTTAAGGGTCGAAAAACCGGTAATCAGATCAATATTAAGTTAAGTAAAAAAGAGGACTATTTACAGATTTTAGTCAGTGATAATGGTATGGGCATTAAGCCAGCTATTTTAAAAAGACTAGGTCAAAAGCCGATTAGTGAAACAACTGGTAGCGGAACGGCATTGTATAATTTGAATAAACGACTGATAGGTTTATATGGTACAAATAGCCAGTTGCATATTCAAACCAGTGACAGAGGAACAACTTTTATAACTGAAATTCCATTAAACCAAGCGGAAAAAAGTAATTTTGAAAGTTAGGGGAAACGTAAATGAAAATTTTAGTGGTTGACGATGAACCATTAGCGCGGACTGAATTGTCATATCTAATTAAAAAAAGTCCTGTTTTAAAAAAGCAGAAGATAAAACTCTATCAAGCAGAAGATATCAAAGAAGCACAGGGAATTTTACTGAAATATAAGGTAGATTTATTGTTTTTAGATATTTCGCTTAACGAAGAAAACGGTTTTGAATTAGCAGATGAGCTGAAACAACTGAGTTATTCTCCGATGATTGTTTTTGCCACGGCATACGATGATTATGCTGTTAAAGCGTTTGATGTTGGCGCGCTTGATTATGTGTTAAAGCCTTTTGAACAAGAGCGGATTGATCAAGCGTTAACTAAGGCGGCAAAGATTTTAAATACTGAAGATAATAACTTAAAGCAGCGTGAACAAAAGAAAAGCGATGTTTTAAGTATCGAACTCGAAGATCGTAATGTGATTGTTAAAAAGCTGGAAATAGTAGCAGCAACAGTTAACAATGGCATTTTGACCATTGAAACAAATACGCAAAAATATGAAACACGAAAAACTTTGGCTTGGCTAAAAGAGCGTTTAACAGATTCATGTTTTATGCAAGTTCATAGGAATGCGATCGTCAATATTGAAGATATTAAGGAAATTCAGCCTTGGTTTAATCATACTTTGTTGCTAATCATGGTTAATGATGCCAAAATACAAGTGGGGCGGTCATACCGCAAAGAGTTAAATGAGCGCTTAGGAATGTAAAAATATTTAAAATGGCTGGTGAAATTGTCTAAATGCAGTTCACCAGCCATTTTTTGCAATTCGCCAGTAAATCGCTTACAAAAATCACTTTTACCAGTATCGTATTATGTGAAAGCAAGAAAGCTTAAATGAGAAAGGAAATTGATTTTATGAAGAAAGAAAAAACAAAATCAGCTCCAATTTTAGTTCAGATGTTTATCTATGCTGCAATTTTGTTTGTAGCACAAATAATTTCTGACTTAATGCCAAAGTCTTTTCCCGTCCCAACTCCAGTAATTGGGTTAGTTTTGCTATATGTTTTATTAACCTTTCATGTTATTAAAGTTGAATGGGTTGATTCTTTTGGTAGTGCATTAATCTCACTGATTGGTTTTATGTTTGTTCCATCTGGAATTTCATTAGCTGCAAATTTGAAGATTATGCAAACGCAGGGATTGCAACTAATCATAGTAGTAATTGCATCTACAATCATTTTATTAGTTGTTACTGCCTACACTACAAGATTCTTTAGTTGGGTTATTAGCAAAGTTACTAATAGCCAATTGCATGTAGTCGATCATAAAAAAGTAGGAGATGTTAAGTAATGCAATATATTACTAATCCATTATTTGGCGTATTTTTATCGCTGATTGTATTTTTAATTGGTCAATGGCTATTTAAAAAATCTAAAGGTTTTTTCCTTTTTCAACCATTATTTGTGGCTATGGTCTTAGGAATAGCAATTCTAATTATCTTAGCTAAGTGCTTTGACGTAACAACGGCTACCGTTTATGCTAAAGCCTATAAACCTGGTGGTGACATCATTTTCTGGTTTATCACGCCAGCTACAATTGCTTTCGCAGTGCCATTGTATAAGCGTAACGATGTTGTAAAGAAGAATTGGTTGGTTATTCTTCTAGGCTTGGTTTTCGGTACACTTTTCTCAATGGTCTTGATAACACTTGTTGCTAAAGCAGTTGGTCTAGACGCCGTGGGTATCAAATCAATGCTTAGCCAGTCAGCTACTACTGCAGTTGCAATGCCTCTGACAAAAGCTATTGGTGGTAACGCATCGGTTACTGCCATGGCATGTATACTTAATGCCGTAGTTATCTACGCTTTAGGTAAACAGCTGGTTAAGTGGTTTAATTTAAATAGTGATCCACTGGGAACTGGTCTGGGACTTGGTGCTGCTGGACACACTATTGGTTCGGCTTTTGCCTTGGAAATGGGTTCCATTCAAGGAGCAACTGCTGCTGTGGCAGTTGTGGCAACGGCTTTAGTTGACAATTTGTTAGTTCCTGTTTTTGCTCATGTAATTGGGTTATAAGTTAATAATTAATAGTTTTATGATATTCTGTTTACTTACTCTAAAGCGTGCGAATTGATCGCACGCTTTTTAGATTATCTCGACTTAATTTGAATTAATCACAGTAACAAAATAGTCTTTTTATTTATATGATTAATAAAACTGTAATATAAGTATTTAATGTGTCGCTTTCAAAGCAATCTGTTTTTAGTGTATAATGGTTATTAATTGTAAGTAACTTTCGGCTGTACCTCAATTGATGAGGGTGCTGTCATCCAAAGAAACTACACTTTAAAATGAAGAGGAATGACAACAATAATGAAATTTGTTAAATTGAAAAAATTATTTGCTGTAACAACCTTATTAGGCTTAGTTCTTTTAACGTTAAGTGCATGTTCACCAAAGCCACATAAAAGTAACAAAATCTCAATTATGACTACGACGAATGTTTATTCAGATATTGCGCAAAACATAGTCGGTAAATATGGTAAAGCAGAAGCTATTATTAAGAAGTCAGCAGCTGACCCACATGACTTTGAGCCTACGACTAATGATGCCAAAAGATTATCTAATGCGGATATCGTTGTAGAAAATGGTTTAGGCTATGACGGCTGGATGGATAAACTTGCTTCTTCAGTTGACAAAAAGCCAATTAGAGTGGGCGAAGATTTGATGGGCCTTGAAAAGGGCGCTAATCCTCATATTTGGTTTGATTTGACTATGCCTACAAAGTATGTTAATTACTTAGTTAAGAGGCTCAGTCAAAAGGATCCTAAACATGCACGTTATTACCGTAATAATGGTAAGAAGTATTTAGCTGAGATAGCTCGCGTGCAAAGGTCTTCTGCTAAATTAACCCATCACGTTAAAAAGCCTGTTTACGTTAGTGAGCCCGTGTTTGATTATGCTTTGGCTTCCGTCAATATTAAAGTCGCAAATAAAGATTTCGAAAAGGCAATTCAAAATAACACTGATCCTAGTCCAGCAGCCGTTCAGAAAATGTCTGAGGGTCTTAAAAAACAACAAATTGCATTTTTTGTAGTTAATGAACAGACTTCAAGTTCTACGGTTGATAATTTTATTAAGTTAGCAGAAAAGAATAATATTCGTATTTTAAAGGTAAGAGAAACTATCCCAGATAATACTAATTATCTCGATTGGATGAAAGATAGCTACCAAGATTTAATTAAGGTCGCTCAAAAATAAAGTTATAAGGGGGAAGAAAAATGAAAAAGTTAATTGCTGCTTTGGCATTGGGTGCAAGTATTGCAACTGTAGCAGCTCCAGAGTCATTGGTAGTCCAAGCAAGTACAATCAATGATACTGCAAAACAAAATTCTTATGGTGGCGTGACATATTTGGACCAAATGTTGGCTCAAGAAGGCGTGCAATATAATGATTTTTCTTCTGCCAACCCTATTAATTATCGTAATGGCAAGCCTGAGGGCGTAGTTATTCATGAAACTGCCACGCCTAATGCTACAGCGCATAACGAAGCTATCTACTTTAATAGAGAGTGGATGAATATTTATGCTTACGTTCATGCTTTTGTAGATAAAACAGGCGTTATACAAATGACTAGTCCAGACTATGGTGTTTGGGGTGCTGGTCCTGTAGCAAACAACCGCTTTGTTCAGGTTGAATTATGTGAGGAAAACAATCTCGCAGATTTTGCTAAAGGCGTCAATAATGATGCCATTTATGTTGCGCAAATTTTACACCGGTACAATTTAGTCCCTGATAATGCTGTTCATGATGGTCAAGGAACAATATGGTCGCACCATGCTGTGTCTACATTCTTAGGAGGAACAGATCATACCGACCCTGATGGCTATTTTGCTAAATGGGGTTATTCGATGGATGATTTCTTCGATTTGGTTAAATACTATTATGATCAAGGGTCTTCAACTACTAATACTGGTATTGCTGCTTCTGATCCGGTGGTTACTAAGCCTGTTGAAACCAATAAGCCAACTAAGAAGCCAGTTTCAACTATTCTACCAAAGCCGGTTGGTACAAAAATTCTGATCCATAATGCATTGGTATATGATGAAAATGGCGTGGCAACTAAATTACCAACTAAAAAAGCAGGGACCAAATTAACTATTTACGGCAATCAGACCATTAAAAAGAGAAAATATCTGCAGATCGGCATTAACCAATATGTAGTTGCCAGCAACGTAGAAGGCAAATTGCAGCGCTTGAGTCACAATGCGTTTATTTATGATGGTACTGGTCAACGAATTGGCACGGGTAAATTATATCGTGGCAATTATGTCCGCACCTATGGTGGACGAGTAAAAATTAAGGGTCGTAAGTATTACCCAATTGATGTTAATCAATTTATCAAAGTGGGCAATTTTAAGTAAAAAGTAAGGAATATAAATTGTCAGATGTTTTAGAAGTTACAAATCTCACTATGAGATTTGACAAGTATACTGTTTTTAAAGACTTGAATTTTAAGTTAAAAAAGGGTTCAATGACCGCGCTTTTAGGGCCTAACGGAACAGGGAAAACAACTTTAATCAATATTCTGATGAATATGCTCACACCAAGTGCGGGTACATTTAAATTTGCTGATGCAGTTCGTTTAGGATACGTGCCGCAATTTCGCAATATTGACGCAGAATATCCGTTATCAATTGAAGCTTTTATCGGTTTGAATGCTCCGGTTATCAAAAATAGTGCTACAAAACAGGCGATTAAAAAGCAGTTAGAGGAAACTAATTTATATCAAATTAGGAATACACGTATGGGTGAAGCATCTGGCGGGCAAAAGCAGCGTGCATATCTAGCACAGGCCCTACTTGATAATCCTAATGTTATTATTTTGGATGAAGCCACCGCAAGTCTTGATCCTATGGCTAAGGATGAGTTAATGAAGTTAATCAAGCATTTAAATGGCAAACATAAAATTACTGTTTTGTTTGTCACTCATGATGTTTCATTAGCGCGTAAGTATATGCAAAATTATTTGTATTTAAATCACGGTCAAATTGAGCAAGGTGAAATGTCTCAATTTAAGGAGGCATACGAATAATGTTTGCATACGGATTTATGAGAAATGCCTTTTTGGCAAGTACGTTTATTGCAATAACTTGTGGTACTGTCGGTGTCTATGTTGTTGCACGTAATTTTAGTTTTCTGGCGCATACGCTGTCAGAAATTGGTTTTGCCGGAGCAGCATTTGCCGTTTGGCTAGGAATTGGGCCTTTATGGGGCATGCTTTTATTTACCTTGCTTGGTTCAATTGGCGTTGGCGAGTTGTCCCTGCACAGTGAGCAAAAAGAATCATCAATTAGTGCAATTTCAGCATTATTTACTGGTTTAGGCGTGCTTTTTCTAGCAATTTCCGGCGCAAATAGTAATTACGCCACCAATATTTTGTTTGGCAGCATCATTGGAGTAGATCATCAGGGTGTAATGCAACTGGTAATCTTATCGATTATTGTGCTGCTCTTAATTTTTAGCATTCAGCGGCAATTAAACTTTGATTCTTTTGACCATATTGGTGCTCTTGCACATGGAATAAAAACTAATTTCGTCAGTGTGATTTTTTTAATTGCTTTGGCAATGTCTGTTTCAATTGGTGCCCAAATTGTTGGCTCACTGTTAGTTTTTATTTTGTTAACTCTACCGCCGGCAACTGCCAATTATCTTGGCAAAACCATTCCAGCAATGATCGCTTGGTCCGTCTTTTTTGCGTTGATTGGCGTATGGCTGGGACTATATTTAGGCTATATTACTAATTTACCCGTTACATTTTTTATAGCGGTTTTCGAAGTTGCAGTATACCTTGTTACCTATTTCACACATATTATCAAGCATAAACTATAGGGCATCTAAGTAATTTTCATTTAAAAGTTTGCTTTTCACTATCTTGTGAAAAAATTATACAGTTATAACGCCGTTATTTGAACATTTCTTTTTAAATTTCACTAACTTTTGTAAGCATTTACATGTATAATAGGAAGTGGAAATATTATAGAAAAAGGAGTTTTTAAAATGACATCATATTATAACGGTTTTCCCCAAAGCGATCGTGATGAAGCAATCGATATGATTAATCTCGATGAACTCGAGGAACGTGCAAAGAAGGTCATGCCGGAAGGGGCATATTATTACATTGCTTCTGGTTCTGAAAATGAATGGACATGGCGTAATAACATCTCTGCCTTTAATCATTTTCAAATTGTCCCACGTGCTTTGACTAATATGGATCACCCACAACTTGATACTGAGTTTATGGGTATGAAGTTAAAAACACCAGTGATGATTTCACCAATTGCTTGTCACGGCATCGCTCACAAGGATGCGGAGATTGCCACTCAGAAGGGTGCTGCTGCAGCAGGTGCATTATTCTCATCAAGTACATACGCTAACAAGAGCGTTGAGGATATAGCAGCTGCTGCACCAGATGCTCCGCGTTTCTTCCAGCTTTACCTTAGTAAAGACTGGGGCTTTAACAAGATGGTTTTTGATGCAGTTAAAAAAGCTGGCTACAAGGGAATTTTCCTTACTGTAGACGCTTTGGTATCAGGCTTTCGTGAAGCTAACCTTAGAACTAAGTTTGCTTACCCTGTTCCACTAGACTTCTTTACTCGTTATCAAGGAGCAAAGGGTGAGGGTCAAACTGTTGCTCAAATGTATGCTTCTTCTGCACAAAAGATCGGTCCAGAAGACATTAAACGCATTAAGGAAATGTCTGGTTTGCCAGTATTTGTGAAAGGTGTTGTTTGTGCTGAAGATGCCTACTTGGCTATGGGTGCCGGTGCCGATGGTATTTATGTGACTAACCATGGTGGCCGTGAAGTTGACTGTGGTCCTGCAACAATTGATATGTTGCCTGAAATCGCTAAAGCTGTTAACCACCGTGTACCAATCGTCTTTGATTCCGGTGTTCGTCGTGGTTCTCATGTCTTTAAGGCATTAGCTCTTGGTGCCGATATGGTCGGTATTGGTCGTCCATATCTCTATGGTTTAGCATTAGGTGGTGCTAAAGGTGTTCAATCAGTTATTGAACAACTCAACCAAGAATTATTAATTGATATGCAATTAACCGGCTGCAAGACAATTGAAGATGTCAAGCACGCTAAGATTACTCATATCAATTACACTGCTGACAACTTGAAGTCAAATACTGATCCTTCAAGAGTTAAGCCTTATCCAGTAACTGCTGAAAATCAATTAAAAGAAAATGATTCAGACGCTGTCACTGGTGCTTCACAAGCTTAATTAAAATAAATAATAAAACCACTCCACATATTTTAGCTTTTTAAACTAGAATAGGGAGTGGTTTTTTATTGCTTAAAAAAGTATAGCTATTAAGTAATATTTGTAATTTTATTTTTATATCTTTATAATTGCTATCATAAAAATAAATGTGGAGGAAAAATATGAAGAAAGCGTGGAGATTGATTGAAGCACTGCTTGTGACAGTTTTAATGTTAACTATAGTGCCTCAAAAAACAAGTGCAGCTGACAAGCAGGAAGCAAGAACTGATAATTATCTGCGAAATGTCAAGCGCAAGGGTGAATTGGTGATGGGAACTAGTCCCGATTTTCCTCCTTACGAATTTGTCAAAAACGTTAATGGCAAATCTAAAGTTGTGGGCATGGATATTGAAGTCGGCAAAAAAGTTGCCCGCGATATGGGCGTGAAACTTGTTGTGCGGACAATGGATTTTGACTCTCTATTAGTAGCTCTTGAAACTGGAAAAGTAGACATGGTTATTTCAGGAATGGACGCAACACCCAAAAGAGCACAAAGTGTAGATTTTAGCCGTGCATATTATAAAAGTGGTCAAAACCTGTTGATCAGGACTGAAGATAAGGATAACTATCACGATTATAAATCTTTTGCTGGTAAGGCAATAGGTGCCCAAACTGGTAGTATGCAAGCTACTTTAATTAAGCAGCAGGCTAAGAAATCTAAGTTGAAAACCATGGATAAAGATAATGATTTGGTTCTTGGTTTAAAAACGCACAAGTTTGACGCCGTAGCTGTTGATAAGGCTACGGCAGAAGCTTTTGCCAAAAATACTTCGGGGATTATGGTCATTCCGTCTGGCTTTAAGGTTGATTCTGCTGGCTCCGCAATTGCTTTTCATAAAGGAGCTAAGAGTTTAGTTAGACAAGCTAATAAATCAATTGCTGAAATTAAGCAAAAAGATTTAATTAACCAAAAATATTTACCTAAGGCAGGTAAGTATTTAGCTGGAGGCAAAAGCAAAAAAGAGGTCAAGGCTTCTAACTCCATGTGGGCATATAAAGACTTCTTTATTGCTGGTGTAGGGTATACCTTGTTTATTTCTGCTATTTCAGTATTTTTTGGCTTTTTACTAGGGGCAATATTGGCATTTATGCGCCTAGGTCGTAACCAAATAGCACGGTCTGTTGCCACTGCATACGTTGAATTTGTCCGCGGGACGCCTTTGATGGTACAACTATTATTTATTTATTTTGGACTAGGCTTAATCATCAATATTCCAGCCTTACTATCTGGTATTATTGCGGTTTCCCTTAATTCAGCTGCCTATGTGGCAGAAGTTATTCGTTCGGGAATTAGCTCAATTGCTGTTGGTCAGACAGAAGCTTCCCGCTCTCTCGGGCTTTCTCGCACTGCCACTATGCGTTATGTCATAATGCCCCAGGCAATGAAAAATATTTGGCCGGCTCTGGGGAATGAATTTGTGTCGCTGATTAAGGAAAGTTCCATTGTTTCTGTAATTGGTGTTAAAGATTTAATTTATCAATCACGGATAGTTCAAGCCGATACATACCGCGGGGTTATGCCATTGGTAATTACAATGATTTTATATTTCATCATAACTTTTGGCCTATCTAGCTTAATGAAAGTATTTGAAAGGAAAATGAATCATGACTGATAAATTACCGGTAATAAAAGTTGAACATTTGCAAAAAAACTTTGGCAATAATAAAGTCCTCAAAGATATTAATGCAGAGGTCAATGAGGGGCAGGTTATCTGCTTAATTGGTCCATCTGGTGCTGGGAAAAGTACTTTTTTGCGTTGCTTGAACTTGTTAGATCAACCTTCGTCTGGCAAAGTCATTTTTGAAAATAAGGAATTGACCGCACTGAGTGAAGATCAACTTGATCAGTTACGTGAAAAAATGGGGATGGTGTTTCAGCAGTTTAACTTGTTCCCGCATATGAGTATTATTGAAAATATCAAGCTAGCGCCAATGAAAGTAAAAGGTATGTCCAGTAAAGATGCTGAAGCTAAGGGACTTGAGCTTTTGCGGCAAGTAGGCTTGGAAGATAAAGCCGACACTTTTCCAGCTAGTCTGTCAGGAGGGCAGCAGCAGCGTGTTGCTATAGCACGTGCCCTAGCAATGGATCCAGAAGTGATGCTTTTTGATGAGCCGACATCTGCTCTTGATCCGGAAATGGTAGGAGAAGTACTTAAAGTCATGCAGGATTTGGCGCAAAAAGGGATGACTATGGTAGTAGTAACTCACGAAATGGGTTTTGCTAAAAATGTGGCAGATGAAGTATGGTTTATGGCGGATGGGTATATTCAAGAAAAAGCTGCTCCCCAACAATTTTTTACTCAGCCACAGACTCAGCGCGCTCAGGACTTTTTAGCAAGAGTGCTAGAAGCATAAAAAGGAGATAGATATGGAAAAAGCGCGTGCACTTAAAATTCTGACGGACTTAATGGCGATAAATTCAGCTAATGACCATGAAGGTGTGGTTGCCGACTATCTGACTTCATTGTTTAAGCAGTATTCTGTTCAGATTGTTAGAGTGACTTATTCTGCTGGTAGAGATAATCTGGTTATTACGATTGGTGATCATGGTCCGCTTCTGGGCTTTTCTGGACATGAAGATGTGGTTTCTGCAGGAGAATTGTCTAACTGGCAAACACCGCCGTTTACACCCACTTTTAAAGATGACAAAATTTATGGTCGGGGCGCAAGTGATATGAAATCTGGTCTGGCAGCGATGGTAGTGGCAATGCTGGACTTACTTGAAAGTGGTAAGGATTTGCCGGGGCGTATTAGACTGTTAGCTTCTGTGGGAGAAGAAACCGGAGAATACGGTGCAGCCCAACTGGTTAAAGAGGGTTACGCCTCTGATTTAGACGGACTGGTAATTGGCGAGCCCTCGAACTTTGATGTTCGCGTTACACATAAGGGAGTGATTGATTATTATGTCTACTCTCAAGGAGTGTGCGTTCATTCTTCAACTCCTGAAAAGGGTAAAAATGCCATTATGCCTCTTATTTCTTTTGCTCAAGCAGCTCAGCAATTAATGTCTAGTCACCAAAAGCAAGATCCCGTTTTAGGATCTTTAACACACGTAATTAGTCAAATTCATGGTGGCAGTCAAATTAATTCAGTGCCTGACAGAGCGTGGTTATCAGGCAATATTAGAACGACACCTTTATATCCTAACCAGCAAATTTACGCTGAACTTGAACGTATTGTTGCTGATCTCAATGAACAAGGAGCTCAGCTTAATATCCGCTACAGCTTTCCTGAAGTGCCACTTCCTGACCAATCCGGAAGTAAATTAGCTAAACTGGCACGGCAAGTGGTGGAGCAGAAAATCGGGCGGCCGAGCCAATTTACAGCTGGAACCGGTGCGACAGATGCTTCGGAATATATTCAAGCAGGAGATTTTCCTATTATTATTCTAGGACCTGCAGCAGGAACAACGGACCATGAACCAAATGAATTTGTTGAAATAGCAGCATATTTAGATGGGTGCCGTCTTTATCAAGAATTGGCATGGGAATTCTGGAATTCAAATATATAAAAATAAAACCCGCTTCTTAAATAAGTCAGAAGTGGGTTTTGATGTAAGAAATTATAATTTACATACTTGTTATATTATTTGTTGTTAAAAGTTGCAAGTATTAATTGAAATTATTTTGAACAATTTGCTTAAATTCAGCTAAGCGTTTGGCAAAAGTTGCAAATGCTTCTTCCAAATATTCAGGTTGAGTCATGTCGACGCCTGCTTTTTTCATAATTTCAACCGGATAGTCACTTGAACCAGATTTTAAAAAGTTAACGTAAGCTGTTGTTTGTTCTTCGGTGCCATGAACAACGTTATTAGCTAGAGCTGTAGCTGCAGCAAAACCTGTAGCATACTGGTAGACGTAGAAATTGTAGTAAAAGTGGGGAATTCTGGTCCACTCTTTGGCAATTTCTCCACCCGGTTCAACGCAATCGCCATAGTAGCGCTGGTTAAGTTCACCATAGCATTTATTTAGCCGGTCAGCAGTTAAAGGCTCACCCTGAGCATCCATTTCGTGAATTTTTTGTTCAAATTCGGCGAATTGAGCTTGTCTGAATAAAGTCCCTTTAAATGAGTCCAAGTAGTAATTAAGAACAAATGCACGTGTTTTAGGATCTTTTACATGGGCTAAAAAGTATTCGGTCAGGATGTTTTCGTTAGTAGTTGAGGCAATTTCGGCAACAAATATAGGATAATTACCATAAACGTAAGGCTGATTTTGTCTCGTATACATACTGTGAACTGAATGCCCCGTTTCGTGTACTAAAGTATACAGAGAATCAATATTATCCTCCCAGTTAAGGAGTTCGTAAGCGTCCGTATCATAACAGCCACCAGAATAAGCCCCTGTAACTTTATTTTTTGATTCAACCACATCAATTACCCGATTATTGAAAATATAGTCTACCTGCTTTAAATAATCTGCTCCAAGTGGTTTCAAAGCCTTTTGCGCTTCCGCTTTGGCTGCGTCAAATGTATAGCTTAAAGACGGTTTGCCTGTTAGAGGAACATAGATGTCCCACATTTGCAGGTCTTTTAAACCTAAAATTTGTTTACGCAGAGCCACATATTCATGTAGTAAGTCTATATGCTTGTTTACCTCTGCAATTAAGGTATCGTAAACGGCTGCCGGTACATTATTTTCATTGATCGCGCAATCGCGGGCTGACTTATAATGATGAACGCGCGCATAATAGTTATGCTTTTTGACTACTCCAGAAAGAGTGGCCGCCAATGAGTTTTGGTATTGACCGTATGTGGCATACATGACATCAAAAGCTTCCTTGCGGATAGTTCTGTTTTGCGATTGGATTAGTAAGGAATATAATCCTTCCGATAATTGCACCATTTCGCCGTCATCATTTTGCGTATAACCAAATTCCATGTCCGAATTAGTCAGCACATTATAGGTATTTTCAGAAGCAGACATTGCATCTCCAGCATCGGCAACTAATTTTTCTTCTTGAGCAGACAAAGTATATGGTCGCATTCTGGTAATCTGCTCCAATAAATGATTGTAATCAGCTAGTCTTGGTTCTTCGCGTTTAAAGGCGGCTAATTTCTCAGGGGAAAGGCTTAAAATTGCAGGAGCCATAAAAGCGGTAGCGGCATCAAATTGATTGGCTAGTCCTTGTACTTGAGAAACTAAACCCAAATAGTGGGCATCTTTGGTATCGACATCACTGGACAAACTGGCATAAGTATAAACTTTTTCCAAGTGGCGAGTAACTGCAAATATTTGCGTAATCCCGTCATATAAGGAGGTTCCCGAAGTAGTAAAATTGTCTTTGATAGTGCTTAAAGCTGGTATTTCTTTTTTAACACGTGTATATTCATCTTCCCAGTCTTCATCAGATTTGAATATTCTGGTTAAGTCCCATTTAAGATTTTCAGGGACGTCTTTTCTTTTAGGAATTGTCATATAAATTCTCCTTTTTTGATCTATTTAAGTAAATTATACTAAAGAATAAAAAATAAGATATTATTAATTATAAGTGATATTATTTTAATTCAAGTTTGAAAGTGATAAAAATATAACATGGAAAACTACGAAAGGGATTAAATAGAGTAATGAATTCAAACTCAAAACGCAGAGAGGATTATCATAAAAGACGTTCTTCTCTGAATCTTCATCGTAATCTTGCTTTAGCAGCACCGTCTAAGGTTTTTAAAGGTAGTGTTTGTGCCCGAATAGTTGGTATTATATTAGTTCTATGTGTCAGCTTTGGTTTAGCTTGGGCAGCTCATATGTATTTTGCCTTACATAGCGCAATAGATGGTAATGGTGGTAACTATGCCACTTCTGCTAGAATTGCCAACAAGCAGCCGATTTCTGTTTTGATTCTTGGCGTCGATCAGGGACTAGAGGGTCGCCACGATAAAGGCAATTCGGACACTATTATTTTAGCTACTGCCAATCCTAGTAAGAATAAAGCGACAATGACTTCTATTCCTCGTGATACCCTTGCTAACATTTTAGGTGATCCGGGAAATAAGTACAACATGTTTAGGATTAATTCAGCTTATGGCGTTGGCGGCAGTTCTGCTTCTATGAGAACAGTTTCTGCTTTAATTGGCGTACCAATTCATTATTATGTTGAAGTTAATATGAAGGCGTTAAAGAGCTTGGTTAATGCGGTTGGGGGAGTCGATGTTAAAGTACCATTTAGTTTTTCTTATGATTGGTGCGATTTTCATAAAGGAAAACAACATTTAAACGGGCGTCACGCAGTTGCTTATGTCAGAATGCGTCATGATGATCCTCGAGGTGATTATGGTAGACAGATGCGCCAGAGGCAAGTCATTACAGCGGTCGTTCATAAGGCAATTTCTGTTGACTCAATTGCTAATTACCGTAAACTAGTTAATATTTTTTCTAAGTATGTCAAAACAAACCTGACTTTCAATGACATGTTGGCTCTAGCGCTCACTTACCGTGGCTGCTCTGAAAATATTGCTAGCGGTTATATTCAAGGTCACGATGCCTGGATCAATGGTTCTTCCATTCAAGTTGCCTCTACTCAGCAATTACAAAAGGCATCTGACAAGATACGTGCCAATCTTGACTTGGAAAAGAAAGTATTGGATAATGATGAAACGAAGCTCAACAAGCTAAACGAGCAAAATAACCATATTAAGTGGAAGGACCCTAATCCGTTTACGAATTATCAAATTTATCATTCAGTAATAACTGATGAAACAAATAATAATTCTACGGGAAATACCGGTGGCAATAATACTACTGGTCAATAGTTATTTCTTAAAGAAGGGGGAAAATAAATATGCGTAAGCAATCAGCGTTTTTAATTGCTTATGGGGCAATATCAGCACTTATTGCGTTTATTGCTGTAATATTCATTTGCTTACGCACGTTGCACTGGAATTTGTCAATCTCTATTTTGGTTGCAAGCGTATTTGCCTTATTTTTCTTTGTTCTTTCATGGTTTCGGGGACATGCTTCTGCTGAAATCAAACGGATTACACGTGAATTTCATTTAACTAATGAAGATTTAGCTAATATTACTGGAATGAAAGCAAGCGACTTTCCAATTTACAATAATAAACTGCAATTAATTTTGCCTAAACGTTATTGGCCTAAAATCTTGGATGCTTTGCAAAAATATGAACAAGAAAGAAAGTAAAAGATGGGTAAATCGCCCGTCTTTTTTAATTTGCACACACATAGGGCAATGGTAGGTTAGCTATAATATAAGTGAGATATTTTAAATAAACCAAGGGAGATGTAGGATGAGTTTACTCACAGTTAAAAATTTGGGACAGGGTTTTGAAGACAAGACATTATACGAAAACAGCAGTTTTGTTCTCAATAAAGAAGATCACATGGGAGTTACTGGTCAAAACGGTGTTGGTAAATCTACCTTGATTAAAATTTTAACTGGCGAAATACTTCCTGACGAAGGACAGGTAAAATGGCAAAATAAGGTAACGGTTGGCTATCTCGATCAATATGCTAAATTAAAGCAGGGTGTAACTATCCGCCAATTTTTGCGCACAGCTTTTGCACAACTTTATCATAAAGAGAAAGAGCTTAATGCTTTATATGAAAAATATGCGGTAACTGGTGATGATTCTTTGCTTGAAAAGGCAGGCAAAGTACAGACTTTCTTGGAAGAAAATGATTTTTACGGCATAGACACTGAAATAGAGCGTGTTGCTTCTGGATTGGGGTTAGCAGAACTAGGATATGACCATGATGTCAGTGAGCTTTCTGGTGGTCAAAGGTCGAAAATTATTCTGGCTAAGTTATTATTACAAAAGCCGGAGGTTTTACTTTTAGACGAACCTACCAATTACCTAGATGTTTCTCATATAGATTGGCTAGTTGATTATCTCAATGACTTCACTGGTGCTTTTATTGTTGTGAGTCATGACTATGATTTTTTAGGCAGGATTGCGAATTGTATTATTGATATCGATCTGGGGACAATCACTCGTTATACTGGCTCGCTTAAGCAAGCAATGCGCCAAAAAGAGGCTAACCGTGAGACATACATGAAAGCCTATAGCAACCAGCAGCGCAAAATTGCTAAAACCGAGGCATATATCCGTAAAAATAAGGCAGGTACCCGTTCTAAAAGTGCAAAATCGCGTGCAAGACAGCTTGCTAAAATGGAAGTATTAAACCCCCCTAAAGGAAACCATAAGCCTCACTTTACGTTTCCTTATGTTGCGACAGCTGCTAATTTACTTTTGCAGACACAAGATTTAGTAATCGGTTATGATCATGCTCTTGTCAAAGAGGCGTTTAACTTTTCAGTGGGCGGCAATGAAAAAGTTGCTATTACTGGTTTTAACGGTATTGGTAAGACGACTTTGTTAAAAACTCTACTTGATCAAATTGATCCGATATTTGGTACATTTAAATTATCTGAAACCGCCAAAATTGCTTATTTTAAACAGGATTTGACCTGGCCTAACAATAATATGACGCCGCTGCAATATTTACAGGAAAATTTTAACCGCATCAAGCCTAAGGAATTAAGAGGTGCTTTAGCAAGGTTGGGAGTTAGCGCTCAGCAAGCTATGAGTCCTTTAAAAAAATTATCTGGAGGAGAGCAGGAAAAGGTAAAATTAGCTAAAATGCAGTTTGAACCTGCTAATTTATTATTTTTAGATGAGCCCACCAATCATTTGGACCGTGATTCTAAAGATGCCTTGCGACAAGCGATTGTCAAATTCCCAGGAGGAGTTATTATCGTTAGCCATGAACGCGACTTTTTCCAGGGCAATTGGATTGATAAAACTATTGATATTGAAACTATGAATAAAATTTGAGGTAACAAGATGGATGCTACTAAACGAGGTGAGACCTTTTATCAAGATTTGCTTGATACCTGCCTAACCGCTGGAGAATTAATGATTGAGGGCGGCAGTGAAATGTACCGGGTCGAAGATACAATGATGCGAATTGCTAAGAGTGCGGGTGAGCCTGACCCACGTGTGTTTGTTGTGCCTACCGGTGTTTTCATGAGTTTAGACCATGGCAATTATTGTCAAACACTACTAGTTCATGAACGCAATATCAATCTTGAGCTAGTTGATCGGATTAATTCTTTATCACGGGCATTTGCTGAACAAAAAATCACCTTGCAGGAAGTTAAACGCGAAGTTAATAATATAGCCAGTGGTGGTTTTCCTACTTTTCCTGTCTGGTTGCAAACTATTGGGGCAGCAATTTTGAGTGCTACTCTCATGGTTATGTTTATGAATAATTATGACTGGATTGACTTTCCGGCGGCCGCAATAGTTGGTGCAACCGGTTTTATTTCTTTTTATTATTTTAAACGATTTACGAATGTTAAATTCTTGTCTGAATTGGTGGCAGCGGTAATTATGACAGTGTTAGCGGCAGGGTTAGTCCATATCTTTCCGCAAATGATCATCGACCATATTTTAACGGGAGCGCTAATGCCGCTAGTTCCTGGCTTAGCCTTAACGAATGCACTACGGGATTTATTTAAAGGTGATATTCTTTCGGGTATGGTCAAAATTTGTGAAGCCCTTTTAACTGCATTTGCACTAGGTGGCGGCGTCGGTATTGTTTTAAAATTTTTGGGAGCATAAAAATGTCATTTGGAATTGAATTATTAATTAATATTGCATTTGCCTATTTAGCTTCCGCGGGATTTGCTTTGACAATCAATGTACCCCGGCGCGTAATTAATCTTGCCGGTATCAGTGGTGTCACCAGTTGGATAATTTACTGGTTGGCGATGCGCGCTTCGATGGGCCGCCTTTTGTCAAATCTGCTAGGCTCATTTGCTATTGGTATTTTAGGCATAGTTTTTGCGCGAATGAAAAAATGCCCAGCTACAGTTTTTTACATTCCCGCGATTGTTCCTCTTGTACCGGGAGTTCCTGCTTATCAAGCAGTACGTGAATTGACTTCAGGCAATCTTAGGGGCGCTAATGATGCGGTTTTGCGTGTAATAATTGTAACCGGCTCAATAGCTTTGGGCATGCTTTTGTCCAGTATGTGTGTCGAAATCTTTTTTAGGATAAAAAAATTTTACAAAAACAAATCAAATAAGTATAATAATTAATGCGAGTCGACAAAAACGCGAGATGCGTATTTGTATGAGGACACCCGTCTTAAGTGGCAGGCACGGGAAGTGCTGGTGGTTGACCAACCTGATGTGAACAGAAGTAGTCACCTATTATTTTATTAATGGGCCTCGATTTAAAAAGAGCAGATTCTTAATTGAATCTGCTCTTTTTTACTCTAAATATAAGGCTTGCTTTCCTTGTTGATTAAAACTTCTTTCCAAGTTTTTCCACGGAATTGCTTTATTTTTATGACCAAAAGGATCATTTACGTAAACAATACGTGCTTTTTTATCAAAGCCCGTGATGACACAAGCATGCGAAGAAGGAGTGACGTGTACTTCCCCTTGAGCTGTTTGCCAAGTTTGCATGTCGCCTACATGGTTAAAATTGGTCGTTGTAATGATTAAAACTGGATGACCATCAGAGACTAATTTTATTACTTGGATAAAGTCATGGTTAGTGAAATTTCTAATGCGGTTTGTATATTTAAGTCCAACTTGTTCTAACGGTTCATTATAAACACACCAGCCTGCATTTGCCTGACTCATATAACCAACAAAACCCACATGAGGATTACCGCGGTACTTGCCATTATCAGTGTATGAAGACACGTGTTTAATGTTTTCTGAGAGGTCAAGTTTATTAACTTTAATTCCATAGTAACGCAAAAGCATTGATAAAGAGGTAACTTCACAGCCATTAGGCAGGTCAGGATATTGATTCTCTAACGGTACGTCTAATTTTTGAGTAGACTTCAGTGTTAACCAATCATAGCGGTCTTTAAAACCAGACGAGTTACAGAAGGCAAAAACTAATCCGAGTAAAAAGACCCCAAAGAATAAAATCAAAATAGCTTTAAAGGAAAATCTGTTCTTTTTCATAAAGCTATTTAAACATAGGTCGATTGATAAAAGCAAAAAATCGCTCAAATTAATGAGCGACTTTGCTAAATTTTATTTTTTATTGAGTAAAAGTAGGGATTAATGATGAGTTGCGCTTGATAAAGCATCAAGACTATGATCTTCACCTTTAACTGCCATACCTTCAACGTCCATTCCTGGGCAGAAGACTTCGTCTTCAGGTACTCCTCTTTCTTCAGCAAATGCCTTAGTCAAAGTTTCCATGTCCATCAAATGATATTTCTTGTCTGGTTCTTTTGGATCAACAATTTGAATTTGCGCCATCATACCGGCATCTTCGTGCTCGATAATGTGGCAGTGGTACATGAAGACACCAGTGTTTTGGAAGTAAACCTTTATGCGAACCGTTTCTTGAGGTGCTACTTCGATAGTGTCCTTGTATACGCCTCTTTCGTTTGGATATGGTTCTTTACCGTTACGTGATACAACCAAGAAGTGGGCACCATGAGTGTGGAATGGGTGCAACATGCCGTTAACTTTATCGTTAGTGTTAGTTACATCCCAGTATTCAGCATTCATCAATTCCTGCTTCATATCAATTCTTTCCATTGAGAACAACTTACCGTTGATCATGTTGTGGTTATCCATAGTAACATGAGGAACTGGTGAGTTAGGGTTAACAACTGGATCGTATGGTTTGAACAATGTGTCAGGAATTACGCTGTCATCTTTTTCATAGCTGTGAATTCTAAACTCAACCAACTTGAAGTCGTCAGTGTAAAGGTTGACAACATCGCCTTCTTTGTAATTACTGAAATCAACAACTACTTGTTGACGCTCACCTGGTCCGATTAAGACTTTAGTTAATTTAACTGGGTGCTCCAAGAATGAGTCATCACCGGCGATTTGGGTCATTACCAAGTCATCGCTAAAGTGCAGACGCCATTCACGACGGTTAGAACCACCTAAGAAGAGCAAACGTACTTTTTGAGTAGTGACATCAACGTATGGACGGACAACACCATTGATAATTGGAGTGTCACCAAAGATACCCATTGCGTTGTAGTCTGCCTTGTAGTCAAATTGGTTATCTTCGTGGAAAATACGGTCTTGCAAAATAATTGGGAACTCGTCCTTACCGTAAGTCTTAGGAATTGGCAACTTAGCTTCGTTGGCGTCAGTAATGACAACACCCATTGCTAGTCCCATCCAAACTTGCATAGCAGTTGATGGACATGGGTGAGCGTGAAGCCATGTTAAGGCTGCCGGTTGCTTAACAGTAAAGTCAATATGCTTTTCTTCACCTGGATAAACTGGTGAGTGGCAAGCACCATCATTACCAGGACCTTGAAGTTCCATACCATGCCAGTGGTATGTAGTTAATTCTGGCAAGCTGTTCTTCAAAGTTACGTGAACGTGTTGCCCTCTGGTCAAAACCATAGTTTTACCAAGAACTGGGAAGTTGTAGCCCCAAGTATGAGTCTTTTTACCTGGCAAAAATTGGAAGTCACCTTCCTGGGAATCAATTGTGAACCAAACATCATTGTTTTCTTGTTTATCAGGCTCTAATACTGGTGGAACAATTAAAGGTTGAGCTTCAACACCTTCAGGAATGTGGAGATCCTTGTATCCCATTTCGTGATTTTTATCAAAATCTTCGGAATTATAGAAATAATCTGTGTAAACTTTATCTGACATATTCGTCTACCTTTCAGTTAAAAAATTTAGTGAAAAATTTTTAGTTACATGTTAAATTTACTCTATGTGAAAACGCTTGTAAAGTAGATAAAGCCATGTTTTTAAAGTATTAATATAAAAAAGAGCTTTTTTAAGTTTGTGAAGAGCAAAATGTTATTTAATAATAGTAAGAATAGCGCGCAAGAAGTAGGATTTTAGTATTAAAAACAAGTTTTTAGTATTTTAAAGCAAATTTCACTAGTATAAATGTTTTTTAAAAAATATTTTTAAAAGAAATAAAATAAATTGTTTTTAATCGCAAATTTGAGTATCGTATATAAGACTGATAAAAATTAATAAATTTAGATAAGGGTTTTTACTTTGAAAATTAACTTAACAGATTTAACTACAAAAATAGAACAAAAAGATTATATTGAGGACTTAGAAACTGTAAAATATGCTGATATTAGTAAGTCTAAAGCTAAAGTGCATGAATTGGCAGCAAAATTAGTTAAAGAAACTGCGGCCGCTCTTAAACATAATTCTTTAAGTCATGTAGCTGTTGAAGTAACGGGGCAAAGACCGCTTACTTTTGCATTAGAAAGCAATATTATTAATTTGCCCTATGCCAACTATAAAAAGATTGCCAACTTTTTTGAAGAGCAGAAAGAGTACCCTGTTAACGTCTATTTTGAAACTCAATCGGAGTATTTAAATGCGTCGGGTTTTAGAATTGATCAAGTCGCAACAGAAACTGATATTAAGCAAAAAGAAGATACTGTAATTGCTGAATTGACAGAAGCTATGCAGGAAAAAATTAAACAGGTTCGTGAATACCAAAAGCCGGTACCAGTCGCTAAAAAGAAAACAGTAACTAAAAAAAGAGCAACGACTAAAACGAGTTCAAATAAAACCAAAACGGCAGCTAAAACTAAAGGTACTAACTAAAAGATAATTTGCTCTAGTTAGTGTAGCTGTGATGGTTACAATATCTTTAATTTGTTAAACTATATAAGAACTCAACTATTCAAAAGATGCTTTTTACAATATAATGGAGAAAAGTGTAGGGGGTCCGTCATGATTAGCTGGAATCTACTTGGAGTTTTGTTATGGGTAGTTATTATTTTGTACCTGGTTTTTGTTGTGCAAAATATTCGCAAGCGCCGTATTACCATGATTATCAAAAAGCACAGACAGTTTAGCTGGCCTAATTTTTTGATAGATTTAATAGAGGTGGCAATTCTATTAGTAGGTATTGTTTGGCTGTTCGGTAAAACCATGTTAGATAACCCCGCTCTTGATGATACCAGTAAGATTACCTCGAATATCACATACCAGCCCATCGTCATGAATACTGGTGAAGGTAATTCAAGTTATGTAACAATTAATTCTAAAAAGAAAAAGATTAGCACACAGACCTTTACATATTATCGACCAGGCAAGAAAATCAAAGTATCTAGTGACTTTGCCACTGTGGCTTACGGCAAAAGCCCGCTAGACTTAAATGCTGCCAGAATTCCTTATGACAAAAAACAATTAACTAAAATGGATCGTAAATATCAGCGTGCGTATGTCGCGATTTATACGGCTACTTATAAAAAAGTTTGGCAAAATGGAATAGGGATGCATGCTGGTCATAATGCCACACGTTACTACTTAATCAGGATACCTGATGCTTCTTTTATTAAGGAAAAATAAAAACGTAAATGAAACAGCTGGGAATTTGGGAAAAGCTTGCACAACTATTGGTTTAAGCAAACCATTGTGCAGCAATTCAGTTTCATTTACGCTTTTTTGTTATTCTTTTTTATTGACCTGTACTAATAAATTGCCTTCGATAAATGCCAAAATAAAGCTGGCAGTTAAAAAGTCGACTACATTGCCAGATGAAAAGGCAGCTAATAAGATAAAACCGCTGGAAACTATTAAAGAACTTACCAGGTATGTGCGTGCAGTTTTATATTTGAGCCACCTACATGCACTATAAAGCAATACCGCAAGGTAAGGACCGACAAATAGCAGCATACCCAACCAGCCTAATGAATATATTTGTGAGGCAAAATCACGTTCTAAATTAAAAATATTGTTTTCTCTTATATAGGAAATACCGAAAAACTTGTCTAAAGGATTATTGTTTGTCTTCACAACCTGATTAAGCATGGCTTTTTCAATGTGGCGGTTTTCCATACGGGATTGACCGGGTTCACGAATGATTTTTAGCCAAAATTCAGGATCATATTGATAAGGATAGCTTTTTAAAACAAATTTTGGATTTAGTGCATATTCTTGATAATTTTGCTTAATAAAGGAGCGAAGAAATTCCGCTCTTTTTTCTCCTGTAGGATATTTTCTTAAACCAGCAGCTAATTCCTGCTTTTCATCTGTCAGGTCATGATCAGATTGCTGGGCTAAATAAATTTCATAGTTATATCTTTGAATTGCAGGTCCAAAAGGCAAAATAACTAAAGAGCCTGCTTCAATTATAACGGCAACTAGAAAAGCCTTGCCCCCGTTTTTAACGTCCTTTATTAAAAACTTATGGATTGCAAAAACAATTACGCTGACGATTATTCCGCCAATTAAACCAATCGCTGCTACTTTGGTACCAATCTCAATCATTGCTAATGCCTGTACAATATTGAGTAGGACAGTAAACCAATTAAATGAAGTAAAAAGGTAATAAAGCATCAGCGGCAGCAACATAAATAGTACAGCTGAAATCATATTGGTAAAATTAAAGAAGCCCTTAGACGCCATATGGGAATAACCAATATTGGGATTAAAAAACCATTCAAAAATATTGGCGCTAATGGTGCCAGTTTCATACGATTTAAGCGAAATTATGAATAAATTAGATAAGACGATAGTCCCGGAAAAAAGTCCAGAAATGCCTTCGATAACATGTTGCAGCTGCTTTTCTTTAAAGCCTAATTCATTAGTTAAATAAAGAACTGTTAATGGCAGCACCATTCTGATGAGGTAAAAGATTTCACCAGTTGGTGTGTAACCATAACCATTGGGACTAACACTGTTAAATTGTTGCACATGTACTAAATGCAAACCTGAATATAGAATTAATAGCACTATATAAATTAGCAACCATTTTTGGCGTGATAATCTTTGCCAAGAATTTTTAGCACTAAAGTAAAGACAAATTAATGTAAAAACGGCTAGGATACGAATAATTGTTGGTAGAGTAAAGGGTAAAATTTTGGCTAAAGTTCCATGATAAAACCAATATAAGTCTAAAAATGGCTGGATTAGAATAAACCAGAATAAAACGGTTCTTGCTTTTTCTTTCACTTTTGTCTCCATATCATAAATATTTTCATGATTTAATTTTAGGCAAAAATAAGACAAAAAAAAAGAGCAGTGAACCATATTCACTGTTTCTTAATTAAAATTTGTTGCTAATCCTTTTTAGTGGCATCATTTGCAGCATCTTGATCAGATTTGGCAATTTTTTCTACCTTAACATCACTTTTAGCTAAAGCTTGAATTTCCTTGATTTTCTTTTTAGGAACACTCTTTAAATTCTTGAAGTTGACTACTATTTTATGATTAAGGTCGCTAACTGCAGTTTTGTCAGTAGGATCAAAATCAATAATTGATAGGAGAGCAGAATTTTCGTAAATTTTTTCGACTTTACCTAAAAAAGGCTTTGTTAGTTCTTCTTCAGACTTGGCGCTGAGAATGTCATTTGCTTTTACGTCTGCTTTTTTCATAATATTATTTACTTCCTCTCTCAACCATGTTTCATTATAATAGAAAGATATTATTATAAAAGTGAATTGTTTTCAAGTAAAGGAAGCTCGGGTTTTGCAAAAATTAATTTTAATTGCCGGTCCTAGTGGCGCTGGTAAAACGACTGTTTCAGAATATTTAGCGCAAAAGTTTGCTATTCCGCGTGTACTGACACATACTACTAGGCCAATTAGACCGGGTGAAATTCCCAATAAGTCATATCATTTTGAAAGCGAGGAGAGTTTTAGTCAGTTACATTTTTTTGAACATGTCCAATATGGTTCTTATCAATATGGCTCAAGTCAAGAAGCATTGACCAATGCCTGGGAACATCACGATATAGTGTCGCTTATAGTTGATATTAAAGGAGCAGCATCATATTTAGCCGCAATTAGAGAACAAGTTTTCTTTTTATACATTACAACCAGTTCTCAAAGAATATTGGCAGAGCGTTTGCTTAAACGGGGTGACGATCCGAATAAAATTAAAGAACGTTTAAGTGGCAGTGAACTAAATACCTTACCTGATTCTTTAAAAGGAAGCGCGCACATACTGGTTAATGATGATTGGAATGAAACCAAAAACGAACTTGCAACAATAGTTCATAGCTTAAAAAATAGCTAAGGAGAATTTAATTACACTTTGTAAAAAATATTTGTGTTTCAAAATATAATTCTTAACATTTTGTAGCTCGTTTGACACGAATGTGTAACATTAAATGTTTAAGATAGAAAATGTCGAATAAAAAGAGTGAGTAATTTTATATACGACTTGCTCAGTACGGAGAAATTTGTCTAGAAAAGAGCCTAATTTTGAAACACGGACACCAAAAGAGCTTAATCAAGCTTATAACTGTTATAGTTTTATTTTTTACAAGTGCTGCTGGCGCTACTGTAGTGACTGCTACTACAGCCAAAGACGTCAGTGCCAGTGCGGTAACTAAAAAAAGGACAGCTGTGGCCACACTTGCCAAAAAGCAAGTTGGCAAAGGTTATGTGTATGGTGCTACCGGCCCGTATTCATTTGACTGCTCTGGTCTGGTGCAATATGTTTACAAAAAGGCTGGTAATAAAGTTTTACCAAGAACCACTTATTCACAAGTAACTCAAGGCAAAAAAGTTTCACTTAAAAAGTTAAAGAAGGGCGATTTACTTTTCTGGGGTTCTTCTGTTTCTCCGTATCATGTCGGAATTTATGTTGGCGATAATCAATTCGTTCATGCTGCAACACCAAGTCAAGGCGTTTTAAAGCAATCATTAAGTGCGTACTTTTATCCATCGGCTGCTAAAAGAATTCTAGAGTAGAAATTTAATAATTTTCCCGTTCGACCAATAATTCATATTTACTTCTATAAATAACAAGAACATTTTAAATGAGGTCCTTTATCATATAAATTCGATGGAAGGGCTTTTTTACTTACTAGTATTATTATTGTAACCTTCTTGTAATAATCTACGAGTAAAATTGATTTTGTAACATAGAAGTAGAATTGAATTGTCTTAAACATTTAATGTGATGACGGGAGGATATTGATTTTGAAAGTAAAAAGTAATTGGGTAAAATTTACTACTGCAGCAGCTTTAGCAGTTACTGGATTTGGCGTTGCCAATTTAGCTAATTCTAATGCGACAGCTGCGACTGTTAAAGCGGCTACGAAAAAAGTAAAAATCAATTATGTCCCTGGTTATGGCATTAATATATGGGATAATTATGAAAATCCTAACTTTACTGGCGAGCGGATTAAACACGGAAAAACTGTTGCCGTTTTGAGCAGCGCTATTGACCAAAAAGGCAATACTTGGTATCAAATTGGCGAAAATCAATGGATTCAGGCTCGTTACACAGTTAAACCTGGTACCAAAATCAAGGCAGTTTCTCCTCAGAAAAAATCTGTCAAACAAGCTGAAAAAGTTGTTGACTTGGCTAACGCTGAAGTGGGTAAAGCTTACGCTTGGGGTGGCAATGGTCCTCAAGGATTCGATTGCTCAGGACTAGCTCAATATGTTTATAGTAAAGCTGCTGGCATGAATTTGAGTCGCACTACTTATTCTCAAGTTAAGGAAGGTAAAAAAGTTTCATTGCAGAACTTGAAGCCGGGAGATCTCTTGTTCTGGGGTTCATCGACCGCCCCTTATCATGTGGGAATTTATGTTGGCAATAACCAATATGTTCATGCAGCAACTCCAACTCAAGGAGTTGTTAAAGAAAATTTGAGTTCATACTTCTATCCATCAGTTGCTAAGCGTGTTCTTGACTAAGAATACGATTTGAGAAAAAACACTTAGAAAATTTCTAAGTGTTTTTTTATTGCAGTTTGATTAGTGTAACTTGATTAAATATCTGAAGCGGTTAAAATAAAATTGAATACTAATTTTTGATCACATTATACTACCTGAAGGAGAATTAATTTGATGAAGCGTAATTTTTGGAAAATGGGTCTTGCAGCAGCATTGACACTCACCGGAATTGGTGTGGCTTCACCACAGAAAATTGTGGATGCTGCTACACTAAAAACTCCAGTTAAAAGAATAGAAATAAATTGCTTACCAAGTAAAAGCGTCAAAATTTGGACTAATTATGAGGGTGGACAGTTAATTAACTTTCGCGCTAAAAATAAAAGTAAGTGGAATGTTGCTAAAACGGCAGTGGATCGTAAAGGCAAATTATGGTACATGATTGGTGATAGTGAGTGGATTGAAGCGCGCTATACCAAAGACTTAGAAGAACAATCTAATATGAAAACTGCTCAAGAACAAGTAAGAAAAACTGCTACCAAAAAGAAAATTAAAAAATCTAAGCTTAAGGTTAAAGCTAAGAAGGTAGTGAAGAAGGTACCAAAGCAAAAAGTACAAAAACAAAAAGTAGTAGTACCTCAGCTTAGTAATGTTGTAAAAAAGAAAAGTAACAAAACTACTGCAGCTCCAACCATTACGCATTTGAGCAATAAGACTGCTTCTCCTAATATTTCTAAAAGGACGCAGGCGGTGGTCAACTTGGCAGAAAGCCAGGTCGGCAAAGGCTATGTTTGGGGCGGCAATGGACCGGACAATTTTGATTGTTCCGGTTTAGTGCAGTATGTTTATAACCAAGTTGGTGGCGTTAGTTTACCGCGGGTGACAACTGATCAGGTCAAAGTAGGCGTAACAGTGCCTATGGATCAATTGCAACCTGGTGATTTGCTATATTGGGGATCGGCTGACGCGCCTTACCATGTCGGTATTTATGTCGGCAATAATCAATATGTCTGTGCTGCGACACCGGAGCAGGGTGTGGTTTTGCAAACAATAAGCTCTTACTTTTATCCTTGTGTTGCTAAAAGGGTAATTGCTTAGAAGAGAAGTTACCATAACTTTGGCAGTACGTGTCGTTAAAACAAAAAACTTCTTACAGTGTGTAAGAAGTTTTTTAATTTAGACAATATAATTTGAAAATCTATTCTGTTGTTCTGGAGCTAAACGAACAGTCACATGAATGCCGTCGTTTTGAAAATTTTCACTGATTACTTGTGCATTTTCATGTAGATAAGACAGTGTTTTACCATCTGACAGTGGCAATAGCAACCTGGTTCTTTTGTAATTAACGAATATTCTTTTAGTAATTAGATTGGCTAAAGTAGTAATCGACTTAGGATCAGTTGCGGAATATAGAATATTACTGCCCTCAATTTGCGGATAATTTCTTTCTGACTTATCAGCTTTATTGTAAGCAGTAATCATAGGGGTGTTTTTGATGCCAATTTCATTCAGAACATTTTGTGTAGTGCGGATCATTTGAATCATATTTGGATCAGATGCATCTACAACATTTATCAGTAAATCGGCATCCCTTACTTCTTGCAAAGTAGCCTTAAAAGACTCAACTAAGTTATGAGGCAGCTTTGAAATAAACCCTACTGTATCAGAGAGAATAAAGCTAAAATTGTTATCTAACTCTATGCGCCTGACATTAGTATCTAATGTAGCAAATAGCATATTTTTAACAAAAACCTGCTTGTCGCTATGTTTAGAAAACTCTTGTAAAAGCCCATTCATCGTGGTTGATTTACCAGCATTCGTATAACCAACCAAAGCGACTTTGGGAATATTATTTTGATTACGTCTTTTGGCTTTTATTTCTTCCTGCTGGGAAATTTCTTTTAATTCATTCTTGATGATGGCAATTTGTTTACCGATAGTTCTTCGGTTTAACTCTAGTTTTGATTCGCCCGCACCCCGGTTGGCAAATCCACCGCCAGTGGAACCGCCGTTTCCTCTTTGTTGGTCTAGATTATTTTCAGACGGATGCAACCGAGGCAGTTCATATTGCAACCGTGCCAGCTGCACTTGTAATTTTGCTTGTTTAGTGCGAGCTCGCTTTGAAAATATTTCTAAAATTAGTTCGGTGCGGTCAATTACACGTAGTTTAGTCAATTTTTCTAAATTGCGAATTTGAACTGGAGTCAATTCATCATTAAGGATAAGTACTTTTGCCTTTAAGCCGCGTGCCATATCTTTTATTTCATTAATTTTACCCAGACCAAAATATGTTCCAGCTACTATATGCTCTGCATTTTGCCGTGCTTGTCCCACTACTTCCATATTGGCAGCTTCAGTCAAATTAGCAAGTTCAGTCATATAATAATCAAAATTAGAATCATTTAAGTTAACCCCGGCAATAAAAGCTTTATTTTTACGTGGAGTGTTTTCAATCATTTAATTCTCTTTCTATATTAATAAATAGTTACGGGAAAATTTATTTTAAAATTCAAAAATCCACATAGTTCATTCTTCTTTCGCTCATTTATTAGTTTAATTTTAATACAAAATAGCTGCTTAACCAAACTTTCTAGTGGGCACTGAAGATAGGCAAATAGCAAAAATAGGCTAAAAAGAAAGCTGAGTGATTTTAAAAACCATTCAGCTTAAAATAAAAATTTTTATGACTACAGTCTAGGCTTCTTTTGCATTATCAATTTCACCGATGACTTTAGCTTTAACCCTAGTTGTTTCTCCTGGAGCATAGGCAAGTGGCACCTCGGTCACTTCAACTACTTTAATAGTATCGGCTTTTGCACCAGCCATTATTGCTTGTTGCCCTGCCTGTTTTTCTACATCAGATAATGCATCTGAGCGTTTAACATGAGCATACTGATAAACTTTTTCATATTCACCACCAATGCTGGCAATTGTGGCACCAATAGCGTTCGCAACACCGCCAAAATCACTTTTTGTAATGTGTTTAACTCCTTTGAGAGTTTCAGGTGCAATAATTGACCCTCCGCCAACTAAGACTACTTCCACATCTTCGGCACTTGTTTTCATCTGATCAATACCATCTTCTAAGATTGCAGCGATCTTCCTCATAGCTTTTTGTGCAGTATCTTCATCAATTGACTCTACTAACTTAGGATCACCAATTTGACATAGCCCAAGACGAACAGCAATATCAGTTGTTGTTAACGTGTCTCCGCCAAAAACGAGGGCCTTTTCGGTAATAGCATAACCCACGCTATCAGGACCGACAGTAACTGATCCATCATCACTGACGCGCACAATTGTACCACCACCAAGTCCAACAGATAATACGTCAGGCATTCTAAAGTTAGTACGAACGCCACCTACAGTTACAGCCTTTGAAGATTCACGGGGGAAGCCGTTTGTTAACACGCCAATATCAGAAGTGGTCCCGCCAATATCAACTGTTAAAGCATTTTTAATTTTAGATAAATAAGCTGCACCGCGAATACTGTTGGTTGGTCCGCTACCGATTGTTAAAATAGGATACTTAGCAGCATATTCTAATGACATCAACGTACCATCATTTTGACATAAGTAAACAGTAGCGTTAGTAATTTTTTCATCTGCCAATGCGTGTGAAAAACCATGAGTAACGTTTTTGATAACTTTGTTTAAAGCAGCATTCAAAATAGTAGCATTTTCTCGTCCGATCAAGCCGATGGAGCCAATTGAAGATGAGATAGAAACGGGAAAGTCAGAGCCTAAGATTTCGTGAGCTATTGCACTGACACGTTTTTCCTGATCATCGTTAATTGATGAGAAAACTCCAACTACGGCTAATCCATCTATTTGACCTTGCCATTCATTAAGCTTAGTACGCACTTCTTCTTCTGAAAAAGGCACAATTGGATCGCCGTTAAACTCATAACCGCCATGTATTAAAGCATATTTGTTCGACAGAATTTGCGTAATATCTTCAGGCCATTCTGTATAAGGCAAGACAGATGCGGTTGCGGGATAGCCAATTCGCAGGATACCGACTTTACCGAGATTTTTACGTTCAACAATTGCATTAGTGGCTTGAGTTGTCCCCAGCATTGCCTGTTTTATTTGCTGAACATCAATATTTTTGCCATTAACAACTTTATGAATAGCATTTTTAATGCCAGTTTCAATATCTTTGGTAGTATGGGTCTTAGCTGAAACAAGTACGTTTAATTTGTCATCCAATATTACGGCATCAGTATTTGTACCGCCGACATCAATTCCTAATTTATACACCTAATTTTCCTCCTATTAATTGTTGTATTCTGCGTAACGTTTTTCAATTGGGACATAATCAACATCGTACTTGAAATACCGCGGTCCCACGAGTTTTATACCGGCTTCGGTGCGCCATTTTTCATTGGCTGGCAAGCCCAGAACCATAATCCGTTTACCATAACGGACTTCTTCATTTGTAATAGGAAGCAAAGTGTCAATATCAACCATAGTGATTAAATCGGGAACGGTTGCCAAAATTTTGCCGTCAAGCTGCATAATAATATTTTCGTTCTGGAAAGAAATCTTACCAGTTTGCCCCTCATTTTCATTAAGACCACCCAAAGTAATTTCACCAAAGTTAAATCCACCCTTAGTGACATGGGAAATATCCGTGATTTTAGCTGTCATCAGTTTATAACCATGAGTCAAATGCAATAATTCACTTAACGCACTGTCAACGGAGTCGTAATCATTGGCATGTTGAATTAACTGCCCAATTTTTTGACTCAAATCAACGATATTCAAAACTCCAGCTTCACGTATCTGTTTACCAGTTAATGAATCACTGGCGCTTGAAGAAGTAGCACCCACTTGCACCGTGAAGTTACGACCGATACGCTCAGCCCAGAAAGCATCAGGAGTATTAATTAGTGAAGTATTCCCCCGCTCATCTGACAAAACCATAGGAGTTACTGAATGTCCTGCTAAAACAAAAGTTGACATCTGTAATTCTGGGAAAGCCCGTCCCATTCCGTCAGCATCTGCAATCGGCAAGTCCATATTGGCGGCTGCAACGATTGGCATCATCGAATTGATGCCACCTGCTTCAATCGGAAAGGTACCATAAATTTTTTTGCCATAATATTGCTCAAAAATTTTAAAAGCATTCACGAACTCATTTCCATTAGGAAATTTTTCCATTGAAACTGCTGGGGCCCCAATATTTGAAGCTGAAACAAATAATTCGTCATCTGGAAATTCGTCTGGTGCAAGCAAAGTCACTGGACCATGTTTTTTAATGGCTGAAATTGCCATCAATTCGCCAATAAACGGATTGCCTCCACCACCTGAGCCCAGCAAAGAAGCTCCAATAGCAATTTGTTTTACATCCTTAATTCCTATTTCTTTACTCAAAATCTATTCCTCTATCCCTTTATTTTTAACTATTCGCTGATCAACTTTTCTAACTAAAAGACTACCTAAGTAATAGACCAGCCCTGAACTAATAAGAACATTTAAAGACTGCACCCCCCATGTAACGAATTGACCGACTAAAATTCCTATTATCCAAGCGATAACCGTCATTACAGGTAATTTAGCAGAAGTTTGGGGCAACTCTCCTTTAGCCCGACTTTCGTCTAAATTTTTGCGGTCGGTTTTTAAAAGCCAGTAGTCAACAAACATAATGGCTGCTATTGGTGGGAAAACAACGCCTAGTACAGTCAAAAATCCTTGAAATTTATCAATTAAGCCAATAACTGAAAGAATTGTTCCTAATATACCGGTAATGACAGTCATAACAGATCTGTTCAAACTCACTTTAAAAACTTGCCTAAAAAAGTTAACGACATTTAAGCTGGCAGAATAAAGATTCATGTCATTAACTTTAACTGATGACAACACAATTAAAGCAATTCCCAAAGCTCCTGTTAATTGGTAAATAATAGGCATAATTTCTTTTGAGCCAATCGCGTGAGCCATTAACACGCCAATGACATTGACGCCTAATTCACCCACAATCGTACCGATTACACAAACCCAAAAAACATCGCGACCGTTTTTAGTACGTCTGGTTATATCAGGCATGATGATGGCGCCAACGATAAAATTACCTGTAACCATTGTGATCCCAGCACCCATGCCCATTGCGGCACCGGGAGCAGCCATCGTTACTAAATGACTGAGGCTATTGCCTTTAAGCATATTGTAAGTGGCAAAGCCCATTACAATAATAAAAGCTGGAATTGAAATGTTGGTGGTCCAACTTAGCCCCTTAAAGCCGAAAATAACAGAAAAGGTAACTAGCAACCCGGTAATAGTAGCAACCAGTTGATAATTAATATTACTGTGAGTAATTGTGTTCATTATCTGCACGACGCCTTGGGCAAATACAGAGTTTTGAATGCCAAACCAGCCAATTAAACTAATTGCAAAGGTTAAACCAACGATAGCTGAGCCAACTGTGCCAAATCCAGCCCATTTTGACAAAAGACTGGTAGGCAGGCCCTCTCTTTGACCGGCTAAACCTAAACCAAATGAAATGAATTGTAAGATGACACTACCCAAAATAGTGGATAGTACAGCGTCATGAAATGTCATTCCGTATCCTAGCTCTGCACCAAGCATGAACTGACTTAAAGCTACAAATCCTCCAATTTGTACCATTAACACTTTCCACATCGGATCACGTTTGTCTTTAGGGAAACGTTGTGTAGAGTAGTCATCATATGTATCTTCAACTGTGGAATTATGATTTTTTTCCGCCATAGACTTCCTCTTTCTAAAATAACAATAAGTTTATGATGAACAATATAGTCACCGTATTATTAGAATAATTATTATTTGCTAATTAATATCTAATGTTTTTGAGTATAGATTAGTAGTTAATTAAAGTCAATGCTAATTTTTGCTTAGTTTTCAAATGTTTTTAGTGCTAATTTGTAGTAAAAAATAATAATTGCACAAATAATCATTTTTAAAATTCTATTAATAAAATTTAAGTTTGTAATTGAGTGATTCTAAACCAATATTATTTTATTTGAACTATTTATTTAGCCAAATAAGATATTACAAAATCTAGTCCAAACTTTATTTTGACTGTAAGTTGAAACATTCTTCATCTTACAAAAACAACTGCATAATATATGCAGTTGTTTTTTCTTGGCAGCTGAGAAAAAAAGAGTATAATTCAAACTATTAAGGTACCTAACTAAATTGAAATGGAGATAAATAAATGACACAAAAAATTAGTTATCAAACAGATATCAGGGTACAAAAAAATCGGTGGTGGATACTAGTTGCAGTTGGGCTTTTTACATTTATGTCAACTTTAGACGGCACAATTGTGAATATTGCTTTACCCGTAATTAGTAGTGATCTGCACATCCTAATGAGTCAGTCAGAATGGGTTGTTTCTTTATATTTAATTGTGGTTTGCAGTTTTATCCTGTTTTTTGGGAAGCTAGGTGACATATACGGTAAGATTAAGATCTTTCGCCTAGGAGCAATTTTCTTTATTGCTGGCTCGTTATTATCAGGCTTCAGAATTAATTTGCTATTTTTGCTGCTAGCAAGAGCTATTCAAGCATTTGGAGCTGCCATGACTATGGCAACCAACAACGGCATTATTACTGAAATTTTTCCAAGTACTGAAAGAGGCAAGGCTTTGGGAACTATTGGCTCCTTTGTAGCCCTGGGTTCAATTGCAGGTCCTGGTCTAGGAGGATTGATATTGAGTCGCCTGTCTTGGTCTTATATTTTCTGGCTAAATGTTCCGGTAGGATTGGTTGCCGCAGTTATTGGTGCAATCTTTTTACCCCAAGACATTACATTTACCAAAACCGCGCTGGATAAAACCGGTTCTTTCAGTTTTGCTTTAGGCATGATTACACTGTTTGGCGGCATCTTTTTAGGACAGCAACTGGGTTTTGGCGCACTGCCCGTAATTATAATGCTGCTAGTGGGACTAGTTAGTTTTGTCTGGTTTGTGTATGTCGAAAATCATGCAGCCAACCCTTTATTACAATTTAAGTTGTTTAAAAATCCAGATTTTTCTGTTAGCCTGCTTTGTGCGTTGTTAATTTTTATTACGAACTTTTTCTTTAATGTGGTTACACCTTTTTACTTAGAAAGTGCCCGGCATTTGTCTCCAAGTCAAACCGGCTATATTTTAATGATTTTACCTGTAGTACAATTGTTTGCGGCTCCAGTGGCAGGTTCTCTTTCTGATAAAATCGGGCCCAAATTAATTACCTTTATCGGATTAGCTTTGCTGTTAATCAGTCAAATTGGTTACATGCTGTGCAACTTAAAATCTTCCATCTGGCTCTTTATAATAAGTATTGCAATTATGGGGCTAGGTAGTGGAATATTCAGTTCACCCAATAACTCGTTGGTAATGGGGTCAGTTGAGCAGAAAGATTTAGGTGTTGCCGGCAGTATCAATTCCTTGTCACGTAATTTAGGTATGGTTATCGGAATATCTAGTGCTACTACGGTATTATTTGCGGCAATGAGTATGGCAAAAGGCAGTCGGGTCACGACTTACTTGCCTAAGCAGCCGGAGATTTTCATTTATGGTATGCACGTAGTCTTTAATATTTCAATGATTATTTGCTTTATTACGGTCATCCTAAGTGGCTGGAGACTATTTAAAAAGAATAATAAATAAAATGTAAAAAACGTTGAAAAGAACATTTTTTCAGCGTTTTTTTGTGCAAAAGAATAATTTTTGCATAATTATTTCTTCTTTTGGCTATTTTGGGTATATTATGATAGAAGAAAGCGCAAATGAGGAGGTTTAGGATGAACCATAAAGTTGTGACGTATCCGGCTATTTTTAAGCCACTGGAAAATGATATATATGTGATTAAATTTCCTGATGTTAAAGGAGGAA
Organism: Lactobacillus helsingborgensis; assembly: GCF_000970855.1. Lineage (GTDB taxonomy): Bacteria > Bacillota > Bacilli > Lactobacillales > Lactobacillaceae > Lactobacillus > Lactobacillus helsingborgensis. The sequence continues at coordinate 269,530 of NZ_KQ034047.1, read as the reverse complement.
TAACAGAAGGACAGGGTTTACGTGAATCAATGAAGATGGCTGCTGACACCCTTGCCAGCCGTTTGTACAACAAACAGATTTTGCCTAAAGTCAGCAAGATTAGTGATATTGAATTACCAGATGATGGTTCCTTTGTTGCACCAGTTTCTGCAGACTTAACTGAAGCCTCGCGTGATCGTATTAATTACGAAATATAATAGACAAAAAAAGCATCCCAATTCCTTGGGATGCTCTTTTTATTAACTTGTTCCAAAAACTTTTATAATTTTCGGGAACAAGTTAATTATAATATATCTAAATTGATTTTGCTAATAATTTTAGCTTCTTTTATTAAAAAGTGCTTTCAAATAAGCTCAAAATGAAAAGTAAATAAAAAGAGTCTTTTTTATACCACTATTAAGCCAGCGGCAGTATAATCTTTTTTCATAAAATATTTATTTATCATAATTATACCGCCTTAGATTTTAACTCAAATTGACAGCAGCATTATTTGAGTGCTATTTTTGAAGAAGAAAAAGTTTGGGAGTAAAATATGCAAATAATTGAGAGTTCAGTTTTGCGGATTGCCATTTCTGAGAAGGGTGCAAAGCTAGTTAGCCTGATTCCGCAGAACGATCAAAATGATTTTTTTAAAGATGCTGAAAAACAAAAAGCTTTGAACGTCAGCTTTGAAGGAGCGGACCAAAAAGAAAATTGGGCTGAATTATTGCCGTGGACTATTGTTGATAAGGGAGATTCACGTGTAAGCTTAGCCTTAATAGACGATGTTGCCAGTTATAAAAAGTTTCCTTTTCATTTTGAAGTGATTTTAACTTATGCTATTGATGGGAACAAGGTAGATATTAAATTTTATTTGAAAAACAATTCACATAAGGATATGCCATTTTCAGTAAAATTTACAGTACCTCTTTTTGAAGATTGGTCTGTCAAAGCTAATGCAAATGAGGTTGAAGTGGTTAAAAATAAGTCTAAATTAGCCTTTTCTTCAACGGATTTTATTATTACTAAAGAAAATAACGAAGTGACTGCAGTACGCAGCAATTCAATTCTCACTAGTGATAGCGATGAGAATTTAGTGTTAACCTTAACCTTGAGTTAAACATTGTAATATTTTTAATAAGATGTGTAACAAACCGACAGCGGCTTGTTTTTTTGCTATAATGTACTCATTGTAATTAAATTTTGGGTAATAAAAAGTTATGGATCACAACGATAATCATCCGAGTCAAAGTCGGGTTGAATTACATGAGAGAGATTACCATAAAAAGAGACGTCTTCTGGCCTGGGTGTTAAGTATCACAGCTCTTTTAATTACGGCGATTGGTGTATATTCAGCGTATATTTATTTTCGAACAAAAAATGCTGTCGATGATGCCTATGACAGCAGTAATCGTGTTCAAGTTAAAAATGGTGAGTTTGACGGAAAGAAAAAATTTGCGGTATTGCTGATGGGCACTGATACAGGCGCTCTTAACCGCGAAGAAAAAAATGGTAACACTGACACAATTATTATTGCAGTAGTTAATCCGCAAAAAAAGCGTTATACATTGATGTCTGTACCGCGTGATACAATGGCAGAAATGGTGGGCGCAGATGAATTTCAAGTAAAAAAAATAAATGCAGCCTATCCTATAGGCGGAGCTGCGATGTCAATGGCAAGTGTTTCAAAGTTGGTAAATGTACCTATTAAATATTATGCTCTAGTTAATATGAAAGGTATTATGCGCCTGATCCGTTATGTTGGTGGTATCAATATCAGGCCAACTCTTAGCTTTGAATACGGTGGCTATATTTTTAAGAAAAACCAGTTGACTCATATGGGTGGTGGTGGTGCTTTAGCTTATGCGCGAATGCGCTATGACGATCCGGCAGGCGATTATGGGCGCCAAAAACGTCAACGACAGGTAATTACAACTATTATTAAAAAAGCAGTGTCGCTGAACACCCTTACTAAACTAGATTCAGTCCTAGAATCAATCTCTGGCAGCGTTAAAACCAACTTACCCTTTGATGCACTAAGACAGATTGTTTTTAATTACCAAGATGCAACTAAGAACGTCAAAAATGATTACCTTCATGGTCACAATGCTACGATAAATGGTGCTTCTTACCAAGTGCAATCTACTAGAGAACTGCAACGCGTTTCCGACTATTTACGTGCTGAATTAGGGTTACCTTTGACCACGGTTAACAATAATGAAACTTATCAAAATAAGCGTAATAAAATTGCGGGCTTTGATTTTAAAAATCCTGATAGTCAAGATTACCAGATTTATGATGATTATCAAAACCAAAATTCTCGGGGAGAAGGTGACTATTAATAATGCGTTTGTGGTCGATCATAATTGGTTATGCGTTTGGCTGCTTATTGGCTGCGGTACTAGTTTGTCGTTTTGCTTTGAACCAAGATCCTACCCAAGTAGGTTCTGGCAATCCTGGAACGGCAAATGTGGGAGCCGTGTTTGGAAAAAAATGGGGCATAATCACTTGTTTAGGTGATATTCTAAAAACACTTATTTGCCTTTTAATTGTGCATCATATTTTTTCAAGCAAAATTGCTCTTGTGTACGCCGGCTTAGGCTTAATGCTGGGCCATTGCTTTCCTTTTTGGGAGCATTTTAAAGGCGGCAAGGGCGTAACAGTAGCTGTTTTAGTAGCTGCCGTTTATGACACAAGAACAGCTGCAATTACATTATTAGTTGCCCTGTTTCTTTTAATAACATTACAAAATTTGACGGTTCCTCCGATAATTTTTATAATATTGTTCAGTTTATATGAACTAATAAAGATCAAAGAAGCCGGATTAGTATTATTGCTGATGACGTCGATTATGATTTTCAAATTCAGATCTGATCTACGTGACTTTTTTACTGGCAACGGCAAAAAAGTTGATGTCTTATACACAATTAAAAAGAAATTGGGTATTAAACGCGATAATTAATAGCAACATTTTTAGTGAGGAATATAACTAGAAATATGAGTAAAAACAAAAAATCTTTAAAAGCTATTCAGATAATTTGCATATTAGTGGCAACTCTATTCATGCTCGTGCAAATGTTCAGTTTGAAAGGTATTGCTGCTAGGGCACACTATTCATTTGTCCGTTTTATGCCTAATATGTTGCATAATGCGACGTTAATGTTGGTACCCATGGTCTTTGGGGCTATTTACAGCAAGAAAAAAGAGAGTGTTAGTGAAAGTTTCAAATATTGGTTGTTAGCCAGTGTAACTTTGATTGTTTATTACATCTTTTTCTTCTTTATAGTTCCTACACGCTTTAATATGTGGCGCGTTTGGGGCATGTTATTCCCGATCATTACCAGTACTTCGGTTTTATTCTCCGGTTTGTTTTTTTGCTTGTTAATTCAACCGTATCTTTTTGATTTACTGCATAAATTAAATATTAAACAAAACCTGCTGGTACTAAGTTTATTAACATTATTAGGCTTTGCCCTAAGTGCTGGTAACCTATCTTTCCAATACTCACTTTATGGCCTATATCTTGTTTTGTTCTTTGCCTGGGGCATGTTTTTAGCTCATATCCACATTAGTAAGAAGATATTAACTCTATCTTTAATCAGCGGTTTTCTCTCCTTCTTCATTGTGGTGATTGGCGTTTCAGGCTTTGATGCGGTTTATTGGTCGCAGATTATTTCAGGTAATGGCGGGGGCGACTGGAACCGGGAATTTCTCAACAACCCTTCTTCGCCGTTTATGTTTTTACTAGTTGTAGCGGCATTTTTATTACTTAAAAAGGTAATTTTAACTTTTACTAAAACGCAAGCCCGCTACTTTATTCCAGTAATTATGATTATGGATGCGCCAATTTCTCCGAGATTTATGAACGCATTCCGCTTTACTGACTCGTCTACTATCAATAAATTGATCATGATAGTGGTTATGTTGGTAATCGTTGTCCTCTGGTATATGGTGCTAAAACGCTATTTATTCCAAATTACGCCATTTGCTAAGATCATTAATTATTTAGATAATGAACCTAATTTAGCCAAAATTTGTGAAAAAATCTGGTCGATTTTTACCAAATTTGTTATTTCCAATCGGGTCAACTTACTTACTTGGGCTTGGTTCTATATTTTAAGTTTCGGCTCTTTTCTAATTGAATCAGATAATTTACGAATTCAAATAAGTACAGCTTCAACAATTAATGCGATAGTTTACCTTCTTGGCACTAAATTCTTTGCCATGATTTTGACAACTATCTTTCTTGATGCGTTGTTTTCCGTATTTTACTTTGTAACAACGCGGTACTGGACTTCAAACATTTTAGTAAGTTTGATTGCCATTGGCTGGGCTGTCGCAAATAAAATTAAGCTGCTACTTCGGGGAGAACCTATTTACCCGACTGAGATCAGTGAAATTGTTAACTGGAAAACCCTAATTCCAATGATTGGCAAGACTACTGTCATTGTGATTTTAGTAGCTATAGTTATTGTAATTGCCCTTGATATTTTCTTGGAATGCAAAGTTCCTATTAAAAAGCGCGGCTCTTGGAAGAGACGTGGAATTTGGGCATTGCTCAGTTTACTATTGTTTGTAACGCCATTACGCTTCAATCATGATGGCGGAGTTATTTATCACATCAACCGTGGTTTTGATAATAAACAAAGATTTCGTAACCCTGAACGAGATATTCAAGTAAATGGGCCTGTTCTTAATTTCTTGAATTATATTGACTTGCAAATTATGGATCAACCCGAGGGTTATTCGGAAAAAAGTATTAAACAGCTCAACACCAAATACGAAAAAGTAGCGGCTAAGATTAATAAGAAACGTAAAAACGATCTTAAGGACCAAACCATTGTCTTTAATTTGAGTGAAAGTTTTGTTGATCCAAATACTTTCCCAACAATCAGGTTTGACCGTGATGTACCAAATCCGGTTAAGTTTATCGAGTCGATGAAGTCACGTTCCACATACGGCAATATGCTGAGTGCCGGTTATGGTGGTGGTACTGCCAACATGGAATGGGAAACTCTAACCGGTTTGAATATGGGGATGTTCAAGTCTACTTTGACCCCTTATGTTCAAATTGTGCCGAACTATGATTTCTACCCAACAATAGGGATGAACTTCGATTATAAATCTGCTGTCCACCCATTTATTGGTACGTATTACTCAAGACAAGAAGATTATCATAGGTTTAAATTTGATAAGTTTATCTATGTTGGTTCAAAATATAAAGTTATTGACCAAAAGAAATTGGGTAAGAGTGGTTATAACTCTGACTTTACTACCTATGCTAACGGTCTAAAAGAAATCAATTCCCGCGATGGCGGACAGTTTATCAACCTGATTTCAATTCAAAACCACATGCCATATAACAATTGGTATCCAAATAACGAATACATGGGCAAGATTTCAGGAGAGTTGTTCAAATCGCCAGCAGTTCGTGATCAAATGGCTACTTACGTTAAGGGAACGCAATACACTGACAAGGCAGTTAAGCAGTTTATCCAGCAAATTGATCAAATTAAGAAACCAATTACTTTAGTCTTTTACGGTGACCACTATCCAAGTATCCTTTCTCAAAGTTATACTGCTAAATACCCGGTACAAATGCACTCAACACGCTACTTTATCTATTCCAACAAATATGCGCGTCAACATGGTGCTAAAAAGAGACTGCCGCGTAAGGCAAATAATTTTGTCAGTTCCAGCGACTTTATCGCTATGATGCTTGAACAGACTGATTCTAAAGTGACACCTTACCAGGCACTTTTGACTGAGGTACATAAGAGACTGCCAGCAATTACCATTAACTTTAAAGGCGATAAAGGCTTCGAATTAATTGGTCGTAAAGGTCAGGTAATTGAACCAAAATATCTGACTAAAAAGCAGCAAGAAATTTTAGCTGATTATGAGGCTGTTCAATATGATATGACGGCTGGTAAAGCTTATGGTTTAAAGATTAAAGGCTTTTACAAGTAACAAATTGATATTGACTTATTAAGAAAAAATGAGTATTATCGTTTATAACAAATTTAAGTAGTATCACGATTCAGAGTTCAGAGAACTAGCGGTTGGTGAGAGCTAGACAGGTCGTGCATGGCGAAATACGAGTAGGGTGGTTCCCATATAGACCACAATTAAGGCACTTAGTAATAGTGTAAATGTGGGTGGTACCACGGCTAAAAATAACTAGTCGTCCCTAGATTCATCAATTGAATCTAGGGACTTTTTTGTTGGAGGAAAAAGATGGCAAACTTTGATATTTTAGAAGATTTAAAGTGGCGTGGAGCTATTAATCAGCAGACTGATGAAGCTGGACTGACTAAATATTTGCAAGAACATGATAACTTGGCACTATATTGTGGTACCGATCCTACAGGTGATTCCCTTCATATTGGTCACCTTATTCCCTTCATGATTTTGAAAAGGTTCCAACTTGCAGGTTACCACCCTGTGATTGTTATTGGTGGTGGTACAGGAACAATTGGTGATCCTTCAGGACGCAAATCAGAGCGGGTACTTCTTAGTGCTGAAAAATTGCATGAAAACGAAGTAGCCCTTACCAAGCAAATGGAAAAATTGTTTGGTACTGAAAACTTTGAAATCGTTAATAACGCAGAATGGCTTGATAAATTAAGTCTAATCGAATTTTTACGTGAATATGGTAAACACTTCCAAGTGAACAACATGATTAATAAGGATGTAGTTGCCAGCCGCTTGGAAAATGGTATTTCTTTTACCGAATTTTCTTACCAAATTTTACAGGCTATTGATTTTTACCAATTGAATAAAAACTATGGTGTCCAAATGCAAATTGGTGGTAGTGACCAATGGGGCAATATTACAGCAGGAATTGACCTAATTCACAAGTTGATGGGTTCAGAGAGACAGGCATTTGGCTTAACGATCCCATTAATGTTGAAAGCTGACGGCACCAAGTTTGGTAAATCTGCTGGTGGAGCTGTTTGGCTTGATCCTGAAAAAACCAGCCCTTATGAATTTTATCAATTCTGGATCAATCAAGATGATCGGGATGTAGTTAAATATTTGAAGTACTTTACTTTCCTTAGCCATGAAGAAATAGACGATCTGGCAGAGCAAGTCAAATCAGAGCCGTGGAAGCGAACAGCGCAAAAGACACTCGCCAGAGAAGTAACAAAATTTGTTCACGGTGAAGAAGGCTTAAAAGAAGCAGAAATGATTACCGACGCACTGTTTTCCGGTGACATTAAGAATTTGTCGGTCAAGCAAATTGAGGAAGGGCTAAAGAGCGCACCAGCGGCTGAGGCATCGTCTCAGAGCCAAAATATTGTGGACTTCTTAGTTGATACCCAAATCGAATCTTCCAAGCGTCAAGCTCGTGAAGATGTGACTAATGGAGCAATTTATGTGAACGGAGACCGTGAGCAGTCGGTAGATTTTGAAGTTGATCCTTCTAAGGCATTTGATGGTAAATATGTCATTATTAGAAAAGGTAAAAGAAAATACACTTTAGTTACAATTAAAGATTAGTCTAAAAGGGGCAGTTGCTATTTTCGCAACTGCCTCTTTTTTAACTCCAATTAAGAGAGTATAATAAGAAATACATTATTTTTTAATTTAGGAGGGAAAAATGCGTGCACGGGTAATACTTTATAATCCAGAACATAAAGCATTTTTATTGATCCACAGGTTTAAAAATGGGCGTGATTACTGGGTGGTTCCAGGTGGTGGCGCAGAAGAAAATGAAACTCCAGTGGCTACTGCAATCAGGGAAATAGGAGAGGAATTGAATCTTCAATTAAAGCCAGCTGCTCTAACGCATTTTTTTACAAGTGAAGCAAAAGAAGAATTCTTTTACACTGAAATACCGTACATAGTCGCACCTGCAATCAGCGGCGAAGAAAAAGAACGCTCAAGTAAGTCTAACGTTTATCAGCCAGAATGGGTGGCAAGTGCTGATTTAACTCAAATTAATTTAATGCCACCTGAAATTGCTGCTAAAATAATAACGGCAATTTGACAAAGAAGTGCTAAAACTTCACACTTTTCTGATATTAAAGCACTTTAAATTATCTTGATAGGAGAGTAAAAAATGGCTCGAAGTGATATTTTAGTAACAACTACCGAAAATATACCAGGTAAAAAATATGAAATTATTGGTGAGGTATTTGGTTTAACTACGCAGTCTAAAAATTTAATTAAAGACTTTGGCGCAGGTCTCAAGTCAATGGTTGGTGGTGAAATTCGGAGTTATACCAAAATGCTTGAAGATTCACGCAGTCAGGCATTGGAAAGGTTACGGCAAAGTGCTGCAGATGTAGGTGCAGACGCAATCGTAATGATGCGTTTTGACTCAGGCTCGATTGGCGGCGACATGCAATCCGTTGTTGCTTATGGTACAGCTGTGAGATTTATTGCAGATAATGACTAGATATAGTATTATTTGAAGTATTCGCTTCACGAGAGTGAATACTTTTTTGTTGAGTTTGATTTTGCCACTTTAGCTCAGGAGGTAGAGCACCGCCGTGGTAAGGAGGAGGTCCTCAGTTCAAATCTGGGAAGTGGCTTAATTTTTAATAACCTTAATTTATCAAATTATGATTTAGATAAGTGAAGGTTATTTTTTATTAATAATAATTGCTTTATCCAAAACTATTTAGGTCCTTCACTAAGTTGTAAAAAATTTTAGTAGAATTAAAGCCAGCAATGCTTTTGATGAACAATGCGTTAGGCAAAGTACAAATAAATGTGATTAATTGCTTTTTTATATTGCTTAAATTGCTAGTTAATTATATAACTAATAGTGTTAGGTATGTAATCTAATATAGGAAAAATTAAGTTATATCTTAAAGTAAGGAAGTTTATCTGCTATGAAGAAGATCAAATCAATCAAGAAACTGTTAATTGTGGGAGTGATGCTGTCCGTAGGCTCTGCTGCGCTAGTTGGCTTGAATTCTCATCCAGTTGCTGCCAAGCCGCTACCGCCTTTACCAGTTGCAACGACAAAGGATTTTAACAAGTTACAGAAGCTATCTAAAAAACCTGGTGCTCATTATATTAAAGCAAGAAAGTGGTATGCAAGCTTTGTTCCTGGCGATAATGTTGAAGCATATCGCTATCTTAAATCACATAAAAGGACAGGAACTAAGTCTGACCCAGGAGTTGATGACTGGGATATTTTTGTAGGTGCCGGAACAATTGCTGGTAAACGTTATTTCATTAGCAATATTGAAAACAGAGATGGAAAAACAAAGTACATGATTCCAGCAGAGTATTGTCATGTGCCTTATGGCTACAAGTTTAAAAAAGGTCATGCTACAGTCCATGATTATCTTGGTTCTTTGGCAAACGCCTGGAATGGTTACACAGAATTAGATAATGAATATGGTCGCGCATTTACCGAAGAAAATGTCATTTATAGTAATAAAGAAGATGCCACCTTTACTGTTACCCTCAAAGAAGATGGGCAGACACGTGGTAAGTATAAGGGCTTCTGGATTGGGCTTACGCCAATAAAATTTAGAGTTGACGGCACTGATACCTACGAAAATTATTATCCGCTGTACAACTACGTGCCAAATGGTGAATTAGTTGTGAGTTATATTAAGACCGAAGATTTGAATCAATTTAAACGGGCAACAGTTAAATATGATCACATGGGCACAATTACTAAGAGCCATAAATTTAAACCGGCTCATAAAAAGTTAGATATGTAGTTAATTTTAGTAAGAACTTTATCAAGAACAGAAGGAAAAAGCCATGAACGAGAAAATAGTCATAAAAAAGGACTTAGACGAAAAATCAATTGGTTTAAGAAATTTTTTGTTACAGCCATATGATGGTTTCGGTAGTGAAAATGAAGATTTTGCGGCAATCATATATGTTAAGGGTGGCTGCAGTAATGGAAATAGTGAAGCTAAAAGTGATGATAAATCTGCTTGGATGTATTATATTAAAACACCTGATAAGCAATATGAAGACCATTCCAATACCGAGTTAAAAGGATTTTCACAAAATAGAATGACTTTAGAAGCTATTATTCAAGCAATGACTGGATTAATTAATTTACAAATAGATAGACATAAATTACTTTTTGTTACTGATTACAATGATCTGTTTGGTGGTATTACAGAATGGGGTAAAAGTTGGCAGGAAAATAGATGGACAAGATCAAAAAATAAAAAAATCATAGATCTAGACGAGTGATTAATTATTTTTCATGCAGTTGAAGATTATTTCTCAGGGAGTAAAGTGTTGTTTTATTCCAAATCAACTCCTGAATTCAGTGAAGGTATGAATCAGGTAACAGAGTTTGTGAATAGCCAAACTGGATATAAAACATCACATTAATGTAACATTCTACTATTATTTATACCAAGATTTGTTAGTGCATTTTGACTAATATGAAAGAAAGTTTGGTCAAATTAACAAAAAGGGATAGACTATTAAGCAAGTACTATTGATTACTACACTTTAGGTCTATCTTTTTTGTAGTCAAAAAAACAAAAATAGTTGCTTTAAATCAACTCTAAAGCAGGAATTAATATGGTGGCATTCTAAAATGTTAAAACTAGTGAGATATTTTAAAAGCAATGAGCATAAGAAAATTGTAATATAAACTTCTTTATTGCTAGTTTTAATAAAAATAATTTATTGATTGGGAAGGAAATTAATTTGGATTTAACTAAAGTTACTGAATTTGTCAAAAAGCAGCTGCAAGATGAAAAAACCGGTCATGATTTTTATCATGGTCAACGGGTAGCACATTTGGCCAGCAAGATGTATTTGCAGGACAATCCCGATGCACATACAGATAGCCGCGTGGTTGCTATTATTCAAGCTGCAGGATATTTGCATGACACTATTGACGAAAAAATTTGTGCGAACCCTGACCAAGTTTTAGCTGATATTAAAGAATTGCTTCCCCAAGTAGGCTTTACCTCGTTAGAAACTAAAGATATTTTATTTACTATGCAACATATGTCATTTTCCGCTAATATCGAGCACCACTATCAGTTACCAGTATCTGGAGAATACGTGCAAGATGCTGACCGCATTGAGAGTTTGGGTGCAATTGGTATTGCTCGTGCTTTTACTTACGGCGGCGCTCATGGAAATGTGATTTATGATCCGAAAATTAAACCACAGAAGCTTGTAAGTCACGATCAGTACCGTGAACACACAGAAACAACAATTAACCATTTCTACGAAAAATTATTTCATTTGGCTGACTTAATGAATACTGCTAGTGGAAAAAAAGAAGCACAAAAAAGAACAGAATTTATGCGTAATTATGTGACAGAATTTATGGCTGAATGGAATGTTTAAACTGCGTGTAGCCTCATGCAGCTTTTTTGCGTTTTTATAAAAAAGCCAATTGCTGAGAAAATTTAATTTGAGGATTTTCCATTTTTAGCAGCGCTCTTTTACGGTCTAAACCGCCAGCGTAACCGGTTAAAGAGCCATTGCTGCCGATTACCCGATGACAGGGGATAATTAAACTAATGGGGTTATGTTTGATCGCAGCACCGATAGCTCGTGCTTTATTTACTTTATCTTTTTGTCCTTTTTGCACGCGCTCGGATAATTCTTGATAAGTAACCAGTTCACCGTAAGGCACTTTTTGTAATTCTATAAGTACTTGCTGGGAAAACACTGACACATTGGGCTTAATAGGAACAGTCTGTGGGTCAGGATTTTGACCGGCAAAATATGCAGAAAGCCAATTTAAAGCTAGTTTAATTGGTTTATTAACAGAACTTTTAACGCTGGTTAAGTGGTAGTTGGCGCCAAAATATTTTTGATCGTTAAACCATAGTCCTAATAAATAATGCTGGTTGCTTAATAGCGTAATGCTGCCTAATTGAGATTGATAAAGAGTTTTATATAGTGTCATTCTTAATCCTTTATTTTGTTAAGTATATAAGAGATCGCTTGTTAAATATGGTTATATACCAAAAGTCGATTTTCGTAAATTAGCTATATCATATTGTACTGATAGTTGCGCTCAATTACTATATAATAATTTTAGGTTTAAACGATTATTGTCTGTATGATTAATTTAAAAGGAAAAATAAAAATTGGGTTATAAAATTTTTGTATCTTATAAATATCAGGATCATGATGTTGCCAAACTAGAAGGCGGTAAAAATCAGACCCCCAGAGATTATGTTGATTATTTGCAAAAAATTAGTTTCAGTGGGGATGACGTAAATAAAGCAGAAATTGCCAATGAAGATTACAGTGGACTCACAGATGAAGCTATCAGAAAATGTTTAGCAAAAAAGATTTGGGATTCGTTAATTACGTTGGTTTTGATTTCTCCCAATATGGTTGATCTTGCGCAGGCAGAAAAAAACCAGTGGATACCGTGGGAGATTGCTCAGTCACTAAAAACGCGGACAAAAATAGGTAAAAGGACTTTGCCTAACGCCATTATCGCAGTTGTACTACCTAATGTTTCCGGTAAATATAATTACTTTGTTAACTATTGGAAATATATTGACCAAAATAACCAGCAACACCTAGTACGCAACATATCAGTTAATCGGACTTTCAAAATCATTGCTCGGAATATGTTTAATCTCAAAGAACCAATGGTCGACTTTGTATCCGGTAAAAAAGTCTATCACGGAAATAGTAGTTATATAACTGTGGTCGAGTGGAATAAATTTATTAAAAATATGGATTATTATTTTAAAAAAGCAATTGCTATCAGAAATAGCATTGCAGATTATAATCTCTCAGAAAAATTAGATTAACAATGGATTAAAACATTTCTATACGAAAATTTTTGGATTTTTTCTTTGTTGTATACAAAAAAGAATAACATGTAGTTTACATTCATTTTCATGAAAAATGAGAACGTTGATAGATCAATACTCCATATTGTAGCCTGTCTTTGACATAACCACTAAATATGGTATGTTATTACTGTTGATATTTACAGGAGGTCAAAATATGAAGTCAAAAATCAAAAAAATCTTTTCCATTAGTCTAGCGGCAGTTGCAGCTGGTCTGGCACTGACAGCATGTGCAGGAAAAAAACAAGGTGGCAGCAATAATTCAAGTAGTAGTGCCAAGCACTCAATTGCTTTAATTACTGATACCGCGGGTGTTAACGATAATTCTTTTAATCAGTCTGCTTGGGAAGGCTTTAAGGAATATGGTAAAGACCATCATCTTAATCGCGGGCGTAATGGTTACCAGTACTTTCAATCCGGTAGCGCAGCAGATTTTGAGCCCAATTTTGATCAGGCAAGTAAAGCCGGTTACCAGACAATATTTGGCATTGGCTATAGTTTAAAAGATGCTGTTAAAGCAGCGGCTAAAAAGAACCCAAAAAAGAACTACGTCATTGTTGATGAAGTAATTAAGGGGCAAAAGAATGTGGCCTCAGCTAATTTCAAGAGTGAGCAAGCTTCTTATTTGGCAGGTGTAGTTGCAGCAACGGAAACAAAGACTAACGTCATTGGTTTCATTGGCGGCGCTCACGGCAATATTATTGACTTGTTTGATGCCGGTTTTACTAAAGGCGTTCATGACCAAGCTAAAAGATTGCATAAAAAGATTACGCTGTTAAATCAATATGTAGGTGATTTCAAGAGTGCCGATAAAGAAAAGGCAATTGCGCAGTCGATGTATGCCAAAAAGGCAGATATTATCTTCCATGCTTCTGGTTTAGCTGGTAATGGTCTGTTTCAAGAGGCTAAGTCAATTAACCAGACGAGAACAGCTGCCAAAAAGGTTTGGGCTATCGGGGTTGATTCTGACCAATCTCATTTAGGCAACTACAAGGCTAAAGACGGTAAAAAAGATAACTTTGTTTTGACTTCAGTTATCACAGGTGTAAATGTAGCAACACGGGACATTTCTAATCGTGCATATAACGGAAAATTCCCTGGTGGTCAACAGTTAGTTTACGGTTTGAAAACTAATGGTGTTTCCATCAAACGCGGACAAATTAGTGAAAAAGCATGGCAATATTCGCGTCAGGCACGCACTGAAATTATTAAGGGTAATATCAAAGTCCCGCTTCATCCAAGTAAATAGTTCGCAATATGCCAACATTTTTACCTATAAACAACCACAAAAAAATATATCTTGAATTAATACGTATTTTATTATAATATTGGTATTGAAAAGTTCGTATTTTGTGGAGGGTAATATCATGGGTAAGAAATTTACGAAATTTTTGTCATTAGGAATAATGGTGGCTTCGTTCACTTTGCTTTTGAATGCTTGTTCGGGAAAAAAACAGGGAACAGGCAATCAAAATAAGAAGGATAGCATCGCTTTAATTACAGATAGTAATGGTATTAACGATCAATCTTTTAACCAAAATGCTTGGGCTGGATTCAAGGATTACGGTAAGGAACATAACCTTAAGCAAGGCAAAGGCTATCAGTATTTTCAATCAAGCAGTGCAGCTGACTACACACCTAACTTTAATCAAGCTGCCAAATCTGGTTACCAAACTATTTTTGGTATCGGTTATATGTTAAAAGATTCAGTTAAGGCTGCTGCTAAGAAAAATCCTAAGAAAAATTTTGTAATCGTTGACGATGTAGTACCTGGTCAAAAAAATGTAGCATCTGTTACTTTCAAGAGTAATGAATCATCTTATCTAGGTGGTGTAGCTGCTGCTTATTCAACCAAAACTAATAAAGTTGGTTTCATTGGTGGAGCTAAATCAGCTGTCATTGATACTTTTGAAGCAGGTTTCAAACAGGGCGTAAAAGATGCTGCTAAAGCTCAACATAAAAAAATAACTGTCAGCATCCAATATATCGGTAACTTTACTTCAACTGATAAGGCTAAGTCGATCGCGCAATCAATGTATGCCGACAAATGTGATGTAATATTCCAAGCTGCCGGAAATGCGGGTAACGGTGTTTTCCAAGAAGCTAAAGCACTTAATCAAACTAAACCGGAAAGTAAGAAAGTTTGGGTAATTGGAGCTGACGTAGACCAGACAAACTTAGGCAACTATAAATCCAAAGATGGTAAAAAGGCTAACTTTACTTTAACTTCTGTTCTAAAGGGTTTAAACGTAGTGACCAAATCTTTAGCTGATGATGCTGCTGATGGCAAATTCCCTGGAGGGAAACATCTTGTCTATTCATTAAAGGACAACGGTGTTTCGATTATGAAGGGTAATCTTACATCAAAAGCTTGGCTTGCAGTAGAAAAAGCCAAGCAGCAAGTAGTTTCAGGGAAAATAAAAGTAGCGCAGAAATAAAGTAAATTATTGATTAAAACTCTTTGTGTATTCTTATGCAAAGAGTTTTTTACAAAAAAGGAAATTAACATAAAATGGAAAATATGACGAACGTAATAGAAATGCGCCATATTGTTAAGGATTTCAATGGTTTTAAAGCCAATAACGATATTAATCTGACTTTGAAAAAGGGTGAGATTTTGGCTTTATTAGGGGAAAATGGCGCAGGTAAGTCAACTTTAATGAGTATTTTATCTGGCTTAATGACCCCAACTTCCGGTTCTATTCTGGTTCGTGGACAAAAAGTTAACATTAAAAATCCAACTGTCGCAAAAGATCTGGGTATAGGCATGGTTCACCAACATTTTATGTTGATGGAATCTTTTACCGTATTAGAAAATATTATTTTGGGTCACGAAACAACTAAGGGTCCCAAATTAGATTTAAAAAAGGCTCAGCAGCAGATTAAAGCTTTATCTGAACGTTATAACTTAAATGTTGATCCTCAGAAAAAAATAAGTGAGATTACTGTGGCACAGCAACAGAGAGTGGAAATACTTAAAGTTTTGTATCGTGGTGCCGATATTATGATTTTTGATGAACCCACTGCGGTTTTAACTCCACAGGAAATTACTGAATTTATTCAAATTTTGCATGAGCTAGCTAAAGAGGGTAAATCGATTATTTTAATTACTCATAAATTAGAAGAAATTGAGCGTTCAGCTGACCGTGTGACTGTTATTCGGGCTGGTCGCAGCGTAGGGACTTTTGATGTCGCTAACGTTGATAATAACCGGTTGGCAGAATTGATGGTTGGCCGCCACGTTAACATGGAGCTTAATAAACCAACTGAAAAAGTTGGTAAGACAATGTTGCAAGTTGAAAATTTACAAGTTAAAAACAAACAAAACGTTGCTGTAATTAAAGGGATGTCCTTTGAAATACATGCTGGTGAGATTTTGGGAGTTGCCGGTATTGATGGCAATGGTCAAGATGAACTGGCGAGGGTGCTAACAGGCTTGCAGCATGTTCATTCTGGCAAAATTATCATCGACGGTGAAGATATGACCAACCATAAAGTGCGTCAAATTACTGAAAAGGGCGTGTCATATATTCCTGCTGACAGGCAAAAATATGGCTTAATTTTACCTTTTTCTGTTTCTGATAACTTGGCTTTACAAACTTACTATCAAGAACCATTTTCACGCCACAATGTCATGCATTATGATGTCATTCATGAACATGCTCAAAAATTAATTAAGCAATTTGATATTAGAACCACAAGTGAAAGAGTACCTGTCAGTGATTTATCCGGTGGTAATCAGCAAAAAGTGATTATTGCCCGTGAACTAAGCCGCAACAGCAATTTAATTATTGCTTTTCAGCCGACACGCGGACTTGATGTTGGTGCTATCGAATACATTCATAATCAGCTTCTAAATGAACGAGCTCAGGGTAAAGCAATTTTGCTAATATCGTATGAACTTGATGAGATTATGCAGTTGTCCGATCGCATTATTGTACTTCACGATGGCAGTATTTCTGGCGAAGTCAGGCCAGAAAACACCAGTGATGAAGAGTTAGGTTTATTAATGACTGGCGTTAAGAAAGAAGGCAGCGCACTTGCTTAAAGTAACACTAAAAACTAAGAAAATCCTAGTCCCAATTGTTTCCATTTTGGCAGGCTTTATTGTTGGTGCTGTCATCATGCTGATCTGGAGCTATAATCCGTTTCAAGCTTATGCTTCAATGTTTTCTAGTGCATTAGGCAACATGAACGGTATTGGTGAAACCATTCGTGAAGCTACGCCACTGATTTTTACCGCTATCGGCTTTGCTATTGCTTCAACTGCCGGCTTTTTCAATATTGGTTTACCCGGTCAGGCTCAAGCTGGTTGGCTATCTTCCATTTGGGTAGTTCTTGCCAACCCGCACATGCCTAAAGTAATTTTGCTTCCGCTAGCTGTGCTTACTGGTATTCTTGCCGGTGCGCTTGTTGCCGGTGTAGCCGGCTGGTTGCGCGCTCAATTTGGTACCAACGAAGTAATTACAACAATAATGATCAACTATATTGTGCTATATTCTTGCCAGTACTTAATGCAGCAAGTTATGCCGGGTCAATTAAGGGTTGACACTGATACTACAAAAACAATTGCTGCTAATGGCAGCTTAAAAATTGATTGGCTCAGTTCAACGTTTGGTGATTCGCGGATTAATGCGGGAATTTTCATTGCTCTGGTTGCCGTCTTTTTATACTGGTATTTAATGAGAAAAACTACTACTGGTTTTGAAATTCGTTCGGTTGGTACGAACGCTGCAGCCAGTCGCTATGCTGGTATGTCTGCTAAAAAGAATATTATGCTGTCTATGTTACTATCTGGCGGCTTTGCCGGTCTAGGTGGTGTTGTGCAAGGTCTTGGTACTTATCAAAACTACTTTACCCAAACAACTAGTCTGGATATTGGTTGGGACGGTTTGTCTGTAGCTCTTCTTGGCGGGGGCACGGCTATTGGTATTCTTCTAGCATCATTACTATTTTCTATTTTAAAAATTGGTGGCTTAGGGATGCAGACCATTGCTGGTATTCCTTATGAGATTGTTTCAATAGTAATTGCTGCTATTATTTTCTTCGTTGCAATTCAGTATGTCATTGGTCTTTTATTTAAAACCAAAAAGGCTAAAGCAATTCAAGAACAAACTGAGGGCACAGAAAAAAAGTCGGAAAATGTGGTGGTGAGTTCCACTAAGGCTCAAGGAGGACAAAATTAATGAATTTAGTTTCAATTTTAGCGCTAATTGTGTCATCAACTTTTGTGTATTCAGCACCACTGATCTTTACAGCTTTAGGCGGCGTTTATAGCGAAAACTCGGGGATTACCAACATTGGTCTTGAAGGAATAATGACAATGGGTGCTTTTTCCGCTATTGTGTTTAACCTGACATTTGCTTCTACTTTTGGTAAGGCAACTCCTTGGCTTGGTCTTTTTGTCGGCGGTATTGTAGGTTTGCTCTTTTCATTGCTGCACGCGGTTGCTACCATTAATTTTCATGCTGATCACATTATCAGCGGAACCGTGCTTAATCTCATGGCACCACCACTAGGAGTGTTTTTAATCAAAGCAATTTATGATAAGGGGCAAACTGAAAATATTACTCAAAGTTTCGGTTACTTTAGCTTTCCTGGCTTGGCTAATATCCCTGTCATTGGTCCTATCTTCTTTCAAAATACTTCAGCGCCTGCGTGGTTGGCAATAATTGTGTCAATTTTGTTATGGTGGATTTTATATAAAACCCGCTTTGGGTTACGCCTGCGCTCTTGTGGTGAAAATCCGCAAGCCGCAGATACTTTAGGAATTAATGTTTATGGAATGCGCTATGCCGGCGTGTTAATATCCGGCTTTTTAGGTGGAATAGGCGGTGCAGTATTTGCAGAAGCAATTTCAGGCAACTTTTCAGTTTCTACTATCGTGGGGCAAGGTTTTATGGCGCTAGCCGCTATGATTTTTGGTAAGTGGAATCCATTAGGTGCAATGCTAGCGTCACTATTCTTTGGTTTTGCTCAAAGTATCAGCATTATTGGCAATCAATTACCATTCTTTAGCCACATTCCTGCTGTTTATATGCAAATTGCCCCATACGTAATTACCATTTTAGTTTTAGTCCTGTTCTTTGGAAAATCTGTTGCTCCAGCAGCGGATGGTCAAAATTATATTAAGTCGAAATAGGTAGAAAAATGAAAGAAATATATTTTAATCATGACGGTAATATTGATGATTTAGTGTCATATTTGTTACTTTTATTGGCTCCAGACATTAAATTAATTGGGGTCAGTGCAATTGATGCTGACGGTTATGTTGATCCTGCTGTTGAAGTATGCCGTAAAATGACGGACCGATTTAACTTACGCGGTGACCAAATAGAAATTGCCAAGTCAAATTCACGGGCTGTAAACCAATTTCCGGAAGAATGGCGTAAAGCTGCTTATTCATTTGATTTTTTACCATTATTAAATCAATCTGGCAAAATGATTACTAAAATGGCAGAAAAGCCTGCCCATTTAGATATGGTCGAAAAAATTATGGCGGCAAGTCAACCTGTAACTTTAGTTATGACTGGGCCGTTAACAGATTTGGCGCGCGCTTTAGAAACTAATCCTAAAATTGCAGATAACATTGAAAAACTGTATTGGATGGGTGGAGCGCTTGATGGACATGGTAATGTTATTCAAGTTAACGCTGATGGTACACAAGACTGGAATACCTTTTGGGATCCATTTGCACTTGAAAGAGTATTGCAATCTAATATTCCAATACAAATTGTAGGTCTTGAAAGCAGTGAAGAACTGCCACTAACAGATGAGATAAGAATGCATTGGGCCAGCTTACGTGAATATCCCGCTGCTGATTTAGTTGCGCAAGGCTATTGCCTTTTAGTTAATCCTCCAACTAAGAGTGTCCAATTATACTTCTGGGACGTTTTAACTATAATTAGTGTCCTTTATCCTGAAGTGATTTTAGAAAGTAAAAAGCACCAAATAAAAGTAATTACGGAAGGATTAGCTGCTGGCCGCATGGAAGATGATCCTAATGGTCGGGAAATCAATTTGGTTACTAAAGCTGATAAAAAACTATTCTTTAAGAAATTTGACGAATTATTACTACGAAGTAAGTAATTAATATTTGTAACAAAAAAGACGAAATTCGTGTTTGAATTTCGTCTTTTTATTAGTTATAGCTTAGCTTAAGCAAGTGAGTCCCAAGCTGGTAAGTCTGTAATTGGACCTTCGGCAATAGCTACTTGTTCTGGAGTCAGGTACTTCTTGTGGACAACAACTTCGTAAACATAATCTTTAAACCAGTCGTTGTTCATGACGAAGAAACCTTTGTCTCCGTTCTTTTCACCCCAAGAATTTTCAACTTTCCATTGGCGAACATGACCGCCGTCCTCATCCACGCCGACTAAAGTCATAGCATGAGTTGAGGCACCGGCACCAGTTCTTAAGCGGTCTGCCTTAGACATCTTAAGGTCTACGCCAAAGAGGTCGCTTAATTGATAGAGGTCACTATCAAGATAACCCTTTTTACGATCGCTTTGTTCACCAACATCATTACCAAACCAAACAGCCTCACCATCTTTTAATTGGTTAACAGCTGCAGTTTCCAAGTATTCCATCGGCACATTCAAGAATTTAATGCGATAAGAACCTTCAACGTTATCTTCAAATGGCAGACCATATAACTTATCATATTCATGATCCGGTGCATTAGACAATACAACGTAATCATTGAAGTCAACATCGCCCATGTATTTATGCAAAAATTCTAGTGGGGTTAAATCTTTGTCCAAATGATATTTCTTGTCATCATCACGGTATTCCAAATCAAATTTCTTAGGTGGTTCACCGACTGCAATTGCCGTCATTTGGTAAACTTCACTTAGGAATTGTTTACGGGCTTTCTCGACTTCATCGTCTTTACCGTCTTGCTTTAATTTACGTAGGACTAGCGCATCTTTTTTGAGCTTATCACCCAAAGCCTTGGCAAAGCCCATAGTATTATTGGCGTTAAAGCTTTCAGGCATAGCATAAGAAGGCACAACGCCATATTTTTCAATCAAAGCAGCTCCCATGTGGAATTGACCACCATCTTCACCGGCACCGTCTAAATGAGCTTTAACGGTGCGTGAATCAAGCGGCTCATCGGCAGTAGCCAAAATATTGTCATAAAAAATATTTGCGCGCTCGATTTTATCCCAGAAAAAGTTATAACTTTGAGAGAAGGTAAAGTTCTTGCAGTGATATTTTTTGCCAAAATTGTGGCGTAAGATGTTTAAAGTAGCAAATTCCCAGCAACGACCTGATTGGCGTTGATTAGTAACATTTTCTGTGTCAAGTTCGGTTGAAAATACACGGGTCAATTCACTTTGAACGCGATCATTGTAAGCAGCTGTTAAAACACCACTTTTTTGAGCAGCTCGAGCAACAACCTGATTTTGCGGATTTTTATTAAAGTTTTCCGCAAACTTTTCCAGTTCTTGGACAGTTAGTTTATGAGCCATAAAATATATTCTCCTTTTTTAATCTATTTTTAAATTACTTTATATTTTAAGCTAAAAGAAAAGCGAGTTCAATAGCTGAACCCACTTTGACTTTATAATCCTAAAACTTGTTTCTTCTTAGCCGAAAATTCTTCTTCAGTTAATATTCCTTCATCAACTAACTTTTTTAATTGCTTTAACTCTGCAATCATATCTTGAGTATTTTCTGGTGCATTTTGTACTGGAGCACTTTGAATACTTTGTTGGTAATTCTGCGACATGCTTTTAATAGCATCTGCTAAAATTGGTGCGGCAGTTTTATCTAAATCGTTAAGAAAAATATTTGTTGCGCCATTGGTTATTTGAATTTAGCAGTTAATAATCTTGAGAATGAAAAAGATTAAAAGGTGAGGTGGTCTCTGCTCTAGTGGACTGCGTATTAGTAATAATCGAACTGCAAGAATAACTATGTTAAATTATTATTGATATTCTTAGATTAAAACTATTTAAAGCAGTTGGAAACAAAATAAGCCAACCGGAACTTAATCTGGTTGGCTTATTTTATTGTTTCTGAAAAATTTTATTTTAAAAACAGTTCAGACAAATTTAAATAGACTTTCTCTTATATCAATGAGTTAATATATTTTGATGACTTGAAAGCAATTAGTCAATTTGAATTGAGTTATCACTTGCACCAGCTTGTTGCTTTGGCAGGGTAATAGTCAATACACCGTTATCGTATTTGGCGTGAATGTCACTTGCAACCACATTTGGCAATCTGAAGCTGCGTGAAATGTGACCTTCGCTTCTCTCACGGTGAATTATGCTATTGTCCTTAGACATATCTTTGAAAGACTTTCTTGAGCCTGATACACTCAAAATACCATTATTATAATTAAGGTGGATCTTGTCTTTATCCATTCCCGGCATATCAACTTTAATTACATATTCTTTGTCGTTTTCAACAACATCTGATTGCATTAATTTTGCTACTTCGTTATCGTCAAAAAATTTTCTTGGAAGATCAAACCAATCGTTCATCGCATCGAATAAATCATTGTGCCGATTCATCATATCATTTGCCATAGTAAAAAACTTCCTTTCAAAATTTATATATTTGTATCAGAAGACTTTCATTTCTTCCTGACACTTATTATTATAGTATGCAGATTTTTAAAATGGAAATAATTAGCACTCTTATTTTATGAGTGCTAAAAATTAAATAAAAAAGCTAATATTACAGTGCTTTAAGCATGTGGATAATTTTAGCAGCAAAAATATAGGAGAAAAATATTTTGGTTTATTATCAAAAAATGACACCACAGGGCTATCAAAAAATTAAAGATGAAATTGCTGATTTGAAAAAGGACCGACCTCGAAGAATTAAAATTTTGCAGGAAGCACGCTCACTAGGCGACTTATCGGAAAATACTGAGTATACGGAAGCAAAACGTGATTTAGGCCACCTTCAAAGTCGCCTGCGTTATCTGGAAAAGCAATTGAAATATGCCGAAATCATTGAAAAAAAGGCTGATGGCAAAGTAGATTTGGGCAAGACAGTCACACTGAAATTTGCTGATGACCCAGAAACTGAAACATATCAAATTGTCGGTCGTATGGAAGCTGATATTGCTGCTGGAAAAGTTGCGTTTGATTCGCCGTTAGGGCAGGCAATCATGAAAAAAGAAGTTGGTAAAACCGTCAGTGTTGCTGCACCGGCTGGTGAATATCAAGTTACTATTGAAAGAATTGACTAATTTTCCGCTTGATTATTCGAACTTGTGTTTGTATAATTTATTTTAGCGAACACAGGTTTGCAATAGGAAGTGAAAGCAATGTATGATTATCGTTATGAGCCGCACCGTTTGATTTTCATGATTGATAACAAGTCATTCTTTGCTAGCTGTGAGGCCCTGCAATTAGGATTAAATCCGATGAAAGCTGTATTAGCGGTTGTTTCGCATCAGCCGCATACAAATTATGGCTCGGGGCTAATCATGGCGGCCTCACCTTTAGCGAAGAAAAAGTATGGGTTGACTAACGTCATGAGAGTGCGGGATCTACCTACGAAAAAAGAAGCACCAGATTTAATTTTGGTAGAGCCACATATGAATTTATACATCAAGCGCAGCATGCAGGTATTGGCAATTTTTCAAAAGTATGCTGCTGATGAAGATATCCATGTTTACTCAATTGATGAAAGCATGATTGATATGACTAAATCCTGGCGTTTGTTTGGAGATGACCCTTATCTGGTTGCGCGTAAAATTCAGGTAGAAATTAAAAACAAGATAGGCCTTTATACTACTTGCGGCATTGGAGAGAATCCCCTGCTAGCTAAACTGGCAATGGACATATCAGCCAAGCACCGCTGTTCAATGATTGATTATTGGCATTATATTGATGTGCCAGATACTATTTGGCAAATTAAAGATTTGGAAGAAGTTTGGGGGATTGGCAAAAGAATAGCTCGGCGCTTGCATCACCTACATATTAATAATATGTATGAACTGGCACATACTAATCCGGCAATTTTGAAAAAAGAGTTTGGCGTAATTGGTGAACAGCTATTTGCGATTAGCTGGGGAGTTGATCGCAGCATTATTAGCGAAAAATATTATCCCATAATGAAGAATTACGGCAATTCGCAGATTTTAAACCGTGATTACACAAATCAACGAGAAATTGAAATAGTTTTACGTGAAATTGGCGAACAGGTTGGTGCCAGAATACGTGCTCATCGTTTACAAGCTGGCTGTCTTAGCTTATTTGTTGGCTTTTCTAAGTATGAACAAGATGGTAGTCGCAAGGGCTTTAACGTGCAGCAAAAAATTTGTCCCACTAATGATAATGATTTGTTGGTTGAAGAAATACTGGCACTTTTTCGTAAAAACTGGCGTGGTGAAACGGTACGTGCTTTAGGGGTTAATTGTAGCCGCTTGGCACCAGATAATTGTCAGCAATTAACCTTTTTTGTTCCCGCGACGCAGCAAATTAAAAAGCACACAATAAATGTAACTGTTGACAAAATCAGGAAAAAATATGGTTTTACCAGTTTGGTCAAAGCCTCAAGTCTGTCTAAAGGGGCAACGGCGATAAGACGCAGCAGTCTGGTTGGCGGACATAATGGTGGAAATGCTTATGAATGATTTTGATAAAATTGTCCAAGATTTTTTTAAAAACTACCAAGATCGTAAAATGAAAAAGTGGCAAGGCTTCTTTTTAAGCGATCATACTATGGCAATTAATAAAGATAAGCAAGAACGCAGCGTAAAGCATCCTGCTAAAGATACTATGAGTATAGAAGATATAAGCTTGCAGCTACTCAAGGCGTACGGTAATCACCGCATGGTCCACCTGCAGCTTAAGGTTATGAATGACGACAATCAGTTGCCGGCAGATATTGTTGGCTTTGTCAGTGGTTATAGTGAAGACGGCATTATTGTTGCTGGTCAAAAAATTGCTTTGGAGGATATAAATAATATTAGTGTAGATTAATAAATCTGCCTTGATATTTTATCTAGGCTACTTTTTTTGCTATAATATGGAACTTGTAGAGTAAATAATATTATAGAGGTAATTTTTGTGAATACACCAGCATCAAGGCAAGGCAACTTAATACGCTATCTTATTTATTTTATTAGCTATTTAATGGTTGCCGGAGTGATTAAGCTAGTTACTGCTAATTCACCAATTCATATTTGGGATCTAATCTTATTTGCAACTATCTCATTAATGGTTTCATTGTTTTTTATTTATCGCTTTAATAGGGAACAACGTTTTTTTGACCGTAGTTTTGCGGGTTCTTGGCTTAGCAACTTTGGCTTAATTATTAGCCTGACTGTTGTGGTAACTGCATTGCGAATTAGTGTTTCATGGCTCCAATCTTATGGCAGGCTTAAACTATATAATTTTCAAATTGTCTATTTACACCATGAAGGAGTAGCGACTTACTGGTTTTTAGTAGTGGCCATTGGTGTAGTTTTGCCGATACTGCAGGAATTTTTAATCACTGGTTTTTTATTTAACTATGCTTTTAGAAGTAACACTGTTTCAACTGCAATTTTAGGGATACTAACTTCAGGTATCTTATTCAGTCTTCTTAATTGGCAGCATTCATTACCTTTACTACTTATTAATGTGATTTTTGGAGCCCTTTTTGCTTGGTCATACCTTTATACGCAAACTTTATGGATGCCAATTTATTTAGCAGTATTAAATGGCGTTCTCCTAATGATTATGACTTAAGTAATCGAAATTAGAAAAGTCAGGAAATAATGTTTCCTGGCTTTTCTAATTTCGTTTCAAAAGTTGTTATCACACTGTTAGGTTCTACAAATTGTTTTTTGCAATACAAGGTAACTGTTATTGCATCCTAATGACTGCAGCGTAGATCTTGACTATTTACTTGCACATTTTATACCCAGTTAACAAGAAAAGGTGCAACTACCTTTTAAAAAGATAGCTGTAATAACTTATAATTAAAAGTTAAATTTATTGCTGGTAACTAATAATTCGGCAGCTAAAAAGCAATGACTTTGATGGTCATTGCTTTTTAATTAAGCGGATAGCGTGAATCGAACCCGCATCTTCAGCTTGGGAAGCTAACATTTTACCATTAAACTATACCCGCATTACTCAAACAGTTTACCATGTTTCGTTTTCGAAACCAAGTTTTGTTTTTTAAAATTTTACAAGTAAGCTGCTAAGAGAAGAAAAATGTCCTAAAGTAATGTCATTTTTTAAGAGCTCTAGTCTCAATTTGCGTAATAATAAATAGGATTGAGAAGCTGTTTGAATTAATTTGGAGCTATTGTTATTACTTTTTAGGTGGTAACCTAACAGAATCAAGACTTAACTGGCTGCGATCAACTAAAGATGAAAAGTTCTGAAATAGCCATTGGCGCAGTTCAGCAGCCTGGAGAACTAAAGGCATCCGGTTATGAATTTCAGCGTAAGTCTTATTTGGCTGAGTAGTAACCATTGAAAAATGATCCTTTTGATAAATTCCGGCAATTAGTGTTAATGTACTATTTTTATTCTTGAAACTGAAGCGTTCATGGTATGTATGACCATTTGCGGCAGAATAAGTATTATGTCCTGATTCAAAAAATTGGCTGGCAACAATAATACAACGAGATTTGGCAAAAGAAGAATCCCACATTGACCGTTTTTCTTCAAAAAAGCGTTCAATTCGCGCATTAAATATGACTTTGTTTTGATCATACGGACTAGGATAACCCCATGATTTGGGCAGTAGTTGCAACTGGTTATCAGCATAAACCAAAACGGGAGCAAGACCTTTAGGAAAAATGTTCTGGTTTTGAGGCAAATTGCTTGCCGGTTCTACTAAAGGCAAATTTAAGTCATTTACTAAGTATTTTTTAATTTCTGCTAAACTTGGCAGTTGAAATTGGTTGCACATTTTTTCCTCCGTGTTTAATCATTGTATGATTTTTGGTAGAATTAATATAATTATTACATTAAAAAGATTTTAATTATTTAAGGAAGGTAAATTATGATGAAAAAGAAAGTTATCCTTACAGGTGACCGACCAACAGGAAAATTGCACGTGGGACACTATATTGGCTCGTTAAAAAACAGGGTTAAATTGCAAAACTCAGGTGAATATCACCCATTTATCATGATTGCCGACACGCAGGCTTTAACTGATAATGCGCGTAATCCTGAAAAAATTCGCAAAAGTTTAATCCAAGTAGCACTGGACTATTTGGCAGTAGGTATAGATCCTGAAATTTCTACAGTTTTCATTCAATCACAAATACCAGCTTTGTTTGAACTGACAGCCTATTATATGGACTTAGTTACGGTGAGCCGTTTAGAGCGTAATCCGACTGTCAAGGCTGAGATTAAGCAGAAAGGTTTTAATGATTCTATTCCCGTTGGGTTCTTAAATTATCCAGTGTCGCAAGCAGCCGATATCACAGCCTTTAAGGCAACTTTAGTACCAGTTGGAGACGATCAGGAGCCAATGCTAGAACAAGCACGTGAAATTGTGCGGACTTTTAACCGTGTTTATAACCGCAATGTTTTAGTTGAACCCCAAGGCTACTTCCCTGAAAAGGGCGAAGGACGCTTACCTGGCTTAGATGGTAACGCCAAAATGTCCAAATCCTTAAATAATGCTATTTATCTGTCTGATGATGCCAAGACCGTTGAACAAAAAGTAATGTCAATGTATACTGATCCGCAGCACATTCATGTTGAAGATCCAGGCAAAGTGGAAGGCAATACTGTCTTTACCTACCTTGATATTTTTGATCCTGACAAGGATAAGGTAGCGCAATTAAAGGAAGATTACCAAAAAGGCGGTTTGGGTGACGTCAAAATTAAGCGTTACTTAAATACGGTGTTGGAGAAAGAATTGGCACCGATACGTGAGCGTCGTGCTCAATATGAACAGGATACATCTGTTGTCTATGATATGTTGATTGAGGGCTCTAAAAAGGCAAACGAGGTGGCCAACCAAACCTTACAAGAGGTGCGGGACGCCATCGGTTTGAATTATTTTAAGAGGTAACTAAAATGCGTAAGCGAATTCCTTGGAAACAGTACTTTATGATGCAGGCTTTGGTCATTGCCCAAAGGTCAACTTGTGATCGGGCTTTAGTCGGCAGTGTTTTAGTGAAAAAGAATCGTATAATCGGAACCGGTTATAATGGTTCTGTTACTGGTCAGCCGCATTGTGATGATGTGGGTCATCAATTAGTTGACGGGCATTGTGTGCGCACCATTCATTCTGAAATGAACTCACTTATTCAATGTGCGCGCAATGGTGTTTCAACAGATGACACAGAAATTTATGTCACACACTTTCCCTGTTATAATTGTGCTAAGGCATTAGTGCAAGCTGGAATTAAAAAAATCAATTATTATTTTGATTATAATGACAATCCGCTGGCAATCAAACTTTTTAAAGACTGTGGGGTTCCTTATGAACAAATTAACATCGATCGCGAATATGTGGAGCAATTGGCACATAAGCTGGAAGATGCTGAAAACTAAACTAGTTTTTTTTACAGCATTAATTGGTGTTTTTCTAACAACGACTGGTTTTACTAGTCCCAACATTAAAGATAATAGCAATTTGCTTGAACGTGAAACCAGCAAGTTAATTTTAGCAAAAAATGATCGTTATTTTCAGACCAGTGAACAGCCACAAATAATTGTTAAAACGGTAAATCGCGTCGATCACCTAACGCCTGCTAAATTGAATAAGTATAAACGCACTGTTTTTATTGTAGTAGGAACCAAAAATAAAAAACGCAATGTGCAGATTTATTCCAGTAAAGACTTACACAGCGCTTTTAGTGCTGATGTTAGAGGAAATATAATTCGTTCTCAATCCGACAAGTTGCGCAGTACTAATAAAAAAGAATTTAATGAAGGTTTGCGTTTCGTTTTTAGGGCTTGTGCAACTACAATTGACCAGCGTTACCAGTATTCATTAGACAAGTATGATTTGTCCAGCAATGAAAGAGCCCAGCTTACTCATCCGCACAAGGTGGCATTGCCGATTGCATTAGCTCTAGGCCTAGTAGTTGGAGGTTTAATTTATTTCTTTAAAAATAATCTTTACCGAAAAAGGTAAAATAGTTGACTTTTTACTGATTAATGTATTAAACTCACAATGCAAATTGAATAAAAACAAAATAAACTGTTAGGTGAGACTCCTACGTGAACAAATGCTATCGCCCGGAAACATCCAGAGATGCCAACGGGTCAAATAGTTATCGTCGATATAAGGCGAAAACCAGATGGCTAGCAGCAAGGCTTACGTCACGTAGTGTTAAAACTGAACGATGAGTACAATAATACCTGTTGAAAAAGGTTCGCCAAGCGGTTAGCATGGGCGGTCCTTTTTTAGTTTGTTTGATTTTGTTTTGTGAGGAAAAGGAGTGGGGAAAATGCTGAGAAAACCAAATGGTACAGCTGGTAACAAAGATCTGGCCCTGGTCAAGGCAATTGCCAAAGAAAGCAGGTCGGAAACTTTAGCGCGGTTGCATGCAAGCAGTAATGGCTTGTCTAGCGAGCAAGCTGAAAAAAATAGGGCAGAATATGGCTCAAATACTATCGCCACCAGTAAACATAATTCTAAGTTACGCTTTTTAGCGGAGGCTTTTATTACTCCTTTCACTTTAGTGTTACTTGTTTTAGCTACTCTTTCTTTGTTTACTGATTATATTTTTGTACCAGCGGGAGAAAAGGATTTAACTACTGTTGCTATTATGGTGACAATGGTGCTTATTTCGGGTATTACCAGTTTTGTCCAAAACGTCAGATCGTCAAATGCAGTAGATTCTTTACTTAAGATGGTTTCTGTAACTACGGATATTATTCGTGATGGCAAAGATCAAGAAATTGACACCAGTAAAGTAGTTGTAGGTGATGTGATTCGTCTAGCCGCTGGTGATATGGTGCCGGCTGACATGAGGCTTTTGACGAGTAAGGACCTTTTCTGCTCGTCAAGTTCCTTAAATGGTGAGTCTAATCCGGTAGAAAAAATTGCTACCAGAAAACCCAAGTTAGGGTCTGATAGAGATTATTTAGATTATCCCAACATTTTATACGAAGGCACAACTATCGTTTCAGGTTCTGGGCTCGGAATTGTTTTTGCCACCGGCGAAAGAACAATGTTTGGTAAATTGGCCCATGATATTTCACATAATGATGTGAAAAATACAACATTCGACATTGGTATCAAAAATGTTTCGAAATTATTGATCATCATGACCGCGATTATTGCTCCCTTAGTTTT
Source organism: Lactobacillus helsingborgensis (assembly GCF_000970855.1). Classification (GTDB taxonomy): domain Bacteria; phylum Bacillota; class Bacilli; order Lactobacillales; family Lactobacillaceae; genus Lactobacillus; species Lactobacillus helsingborgensis. The sequence continues at coordinate 239,543 of NZ_KQ034047.1, read as the reverse complement.
TATTATTAACGGGATAACTAAAGGCGATTGGATAAATGCGCTAATATTCTCAATTGCTACTGCTGTGGGACTTACGCCGGAAATGCTGCCTGTGATTGTAACAACCAATCTGGTTAAGGGTTCGATTGAGATGTCGAAAAAGGGCACCATTGTTAAAAAGATGAATTCCATTCAAAATTTTGGGTCTGCCGATATCTTGTGTACTGATAAAACTGGTACGTTAACACAAGACAAAGTAGTTCTAGAGCGTCATTATGATTTGAATTTACAAGAAAACCCGCGCATTTTGGAATTAGGCTACCTTAACTCTTACTATCAAACAGGGATGAAGAACTTGATAGATAAAGCTATTATTGAGGCTGCGGGGGATGAATTAGATATTAATGAGATCCAACGTGATTACAATAAGATTGACGAAATTCCCTTTGATTTTTCCAGAAGACGAATGAGCGTAGTGGTAGAAAATTCCGATGAGCAGCACGGTAAGCACTTGTTAGTAACTAAGGGTGCTTCAGAAGAAATGATGGCTGTTGCTACTAAACTGGAAGTTGACGGACAAATTTTACCGCTGACTCCTGAGCGTAAACAGAGGGTAATGGCTAAAGTCAACGATATGAACGATGACGGTTTGCGTGTCATTATGCTGGGTTACAAGCGCAACCCTGCTCCTGTTGGTGAATTTTCAGTCAAAGATGAAAATGATCTAATCTTATGCGGTTATCTGGCTTTTCTTGATCCGCCAAAAGAGAGTGCGAAAGATGCTTTGGCACGGCTTAAATATGATGGCATCAACGTTAAAATTTTAACTGGAGACAATGAAGCTGTTACTAGAACTGTTGGCTTACAAGTCGGACTAAATGTTGACACAGTCTATTCAGGCGCAGACCTTGAAGGTAAAAAGCCTGAAGAACTAGCAAAAATGGTTGAAGAATGCAATATTTTTGTTAAATTATCGCCAGAAGATAAAACTAAAATTATTAACTTACTAAAGCAAAATGGTCATACTGTAGGCTATATGGGTGATGGCATTAATGATGCTCCGGCGATGAAAGCAGCCGATGTTTCAATTTCTGTTGACACGGCTGTCGATATTGCCAAAGAATCAGCTGATATTATTCTGCTTCATAAAGATTTAAACGTCTTAGAAGAAGGCGTAAGAATTGGCCGTAAGGTATTTGGTAATACCATGAAGTATATTAAAATTACCCTGTCATCTAATTTTGGTAATATCTTATCAATCATGGTGGCTTCGTCCTTCTTGCCGTTTTTACCGATGCTGCCTTTGCAGCTCTTAGTCTTAGACCTGCTTTACGGAACCAGTTGCTTGGCACTACCGTTTGACGATATGTCTGATAGGTTTTTGAAAGAGCCAAGAACATGGTCTACTAAAAAATTACCTAAATTTATGTTTTATTTTGGTCCGACATCATCAGTATTTGATATCTTAACCTTTGCTTTGCTTTTCTTTGTAATTTGTCCACAACTTGTAGGTGGAAATTACAATGCAATCAGTGAAACACAAAAGGTTGCTTTCGTAGCTCTATTTCACACAGGTTGGTTTATTGAATCACTGTGGACACAAGAAATGGTCATTCATGCTTTACGTGATCCGCGTCTGCCGTTTATTAAGCAACACGCTGCACCGGGAGTCACGCTGGCAACATTTGGCGCAGGTGTTATTGGCAGCTTAATCCCATTTTCATTTTTGGCACAAAAGTTGGGCTTTGGCAAAATGCCAATCTCATTTATGTGGGTAGTTTTTGCTATACTCGTAATGTATATTTTGTTGACAACGCTGGTTAAGCATTTCTACCTCAAGGGCGAAAGATTTTTAATTTAGAAAATTGAATTTGATTGCTAAATAACTACAAAAAAGAGGACTCCGAGAGGAATTCCCTTTTTTAGTGATGTAGTATAATATAGTATAATTAAGCGAAAATTAAGGAGAAAATGAATATGGCTGATAAAAAAACTTTTTATATCACAACACCAATCTACTATCCATCCGGCCGATTAACTATCGGTAATGCGTATACCACAATCGCAGCTGATGTGATGGCACGCTACAAGCGCAGCCAAGGCTACGATACCTTCTTTTTAACTGGTACTGATGAGCACGGATTAAAAATTGAGCAAAAAGCGGAAAAGCAGGGGATTAAACCGCAAGAATTTGTAGATAAAATGGTTGTTACTTATAAAAAGTTGTGGAAAAGCCTTGACATTTCTTATGACAAATTTATTCGTACTACTGATCAAGAACACGTTAAAGGCGTACAAAAAATATTTGAACAACTTTTAAAACAGGGCGACATCTATCTTGGTGAATATACTGGGTGGTATTCAGTAGAAGATGAGGAATACTTTACCGAATCCCAGCTGGCTGAAGTTTATAAAGATGATGATGGTAATGTGATTGGCGGTAAGGCGCCCTCAGGTCACGACGTCCAACTAGTTAAAGAACCATCATACTTTTTCAAAATGAGTAAGTACGCTGACCGGCTTTACCAATACTATCAAGAACACCCTGACTTTATCTTGCCCCACACCCGTGAGAAAGAAATGGTTAATAACTTTATTAAGCCTGGTTTGGAAGACTTGTCTGTTACTAGAACAACAGTTTCTTGGGGTATTCCAGTTCCTAGTGATCCTAAACACGTTGTTTATGTTTGGATAGACGCCTTATCTAACTATATTACAGCGCTTGGTTATGGGTCAGATGATGACTCTTTATTTAAAAAGTATTGGCCTGCTGATATTCATTTAGTCGGTAAGGAAATTGTTCGTTTCCACACTATTTATTGGCCTATTATGTTGATGGCTTTGGGACTACCATTACCTAAGCATGTTATTGGTCACGGCTGGGTATTAATGAAAGACGGTAAAATGTCTAAGTCCAAGGGTAACGCGGTCTACCCTGAATCAATTATCAACCGCTATGGTGTTGACGCCTTGCGCTATTACTTAATGCGTGCCTTACCATTTGGCTCCGATGGTGTCTTTACACCAGAAGATTTTGTAGAACGAGTAAATTATGACTTGGCTAATGACTTGGGTAATTTACTTAATAGAACCGTTTCAATGATTAATCAATATCAAGATGGCTTAGTAAAACCAGTAGCACAAGATCAGGATGATTTTGGTAAAGACTTGATGCAGACTGCCCAAACAGTGATTGCCAATTACAAGAAAGAAATGGATATCCTGCACTTTACCCAGGCGATTGAAGATATCTGGAAGTTTATTAACCGCGCAAATAAATATATTGATGAAACAACACCGTGGATACTAAATAAAGAAGGCAAAACTGCCGAATTAGCGCGGGTAATGTCAAACTTGGCAGAAAGTCTGCGCATTATTGCCCTATTAATTGCTCCGATAATGACAAGAACACCGGTTGAAATGTACCGTCAGTTAGGACTTGATTGGCATAATGACGAACTGAAACAACTTGAGTTTGGCGCTTGTGCATGGAACACAAAAGTGGTTGCTGATCCAAAGCCAATCTTTCCACGAGTAAAACCAGAAGAAGAAATTAAATACATTAAGGATGAAATGGCTAGGGCAAAGCCTAAGAAACAAAGCCGCAGTGAACAAGGTGAGGATAAAGAAATCAGCATTTCTGATTTTGATAAAGTTAAGATCCAAATTGGTAAGATCTTATCTGTTGAACCAGTTCAAGGCTCTAAAAAGTTGCTGCAGTTCCAGCTTGATTTTGGCAACGGCGATGAAAGACAGATTTTAAGTGGTATCAGACAATATTATCCGAATGCCAGTGAGCTGCTGGGCAGGAAGGTTCTGGCTGTCACTAATCTTAAGCCGCGTAAAATGTTAGGTCATCTGAGCCAAGGTATGCTGCTTTCCAGTGAAAAACATGGTGAAGTAAAACTGGCTTTAGTTGGAGACGAACATGAAATTGGGGCCCAACTAAGTTAATGGAATTAATTGATAACCATACTCATTTACAAGATGAACCATTTCGTGGCAAAGAAGAATTTTATTTAGATCGTGCTCAAAAGCTTGGTGTGACCAAGGTAATTTGTGCAGGACAAGATCCTGATTTTAATCTCAGAGCAATTGATTTAAGCCAGCGCTTTGACCAAGTCTATGCTATGGTCGGCTACTGCCCTGATGTGGCTAAAAATTATGATCAAAAAGCAGAAGATCTTTTAATTGAGCAGCTGCAAATGCCTGGTGTAGTGGCTCTGGGCGAAGTTGGCTTAGATTACTATTGGGACGAGTCACCTCGCGCTATCCAAAAAGAAGTTTTTGCCCGACAGGTTGAAGTGGCCCATGAACTAAAAAAGCCGGTAGATATTCATACCAGAGATGCTTTTGGAGACTGTTATGCTATTTTAAAAAATAGCAACTTAGAATACGGTGCCATTTTACACAGTTTCAATGGGGACGTTTCCTGGTTGAATAAATTTTTAGCTCTAAATGTCTACTTTTCATATTCTGGAGTTGTATCGTTTACGAAGGCGGTAGAAGTTCATGAAGCAGCGCGTAAAACTCCTTTAGATCGTTTGCTGGTTGAAACTGATGCGCCATATTTAACACCAAAGCCCTATCGCGGCAAACAAAATGAACCGGGAAATGTCTATTACGTGGCAAAAGCAATAGCAGAATTAAAGGGAATTTCACTAAATGAAGTTGCGCAGGCAACATACGAAAATACGATGAGGGTCTATGGTCTTAACTAAAAAACATTTTAACGCCGTGGTTGTAGTTGAAGGAAAAGATGATACCATTCGTCTTAAGCAATTTTTTCCGGGAATTGAAACAATTGAGACAAACGGGTCGGATGTGCCAGAAACAGTACTAACGCAATTACGGGAATTAGCAACCAAAAGAGAAATAATTGTTTTGACTGATCCTGATTTAAATGGTGAACGGATAAGACGATTGGTGACTGCCGCAGTGCCAACTGCTAAACAAGCGTTTATTTCTCGCAAAGAAGGGGAGCCTCAGAAGAAGGGCAACTCTTTAGGCGTTGAACATGCCTCTAAAGAAGCTCTTGCCAAAGCCTTATCGGATTTGCACGAAAACAAGCAGCCAAGTAGTGATTTGACAAAAGAAAAATATCAAAAACTTGGTTTAACTAGTGGAGCAAATTCTCGTAAATTGCGTGAGCAAGTGGGGATTAAACTGCGAATTGGCTACGGCAATGCTAAGCAGTTTTACCAACGATTACAAACGTTCGGTATTTCGCTTTCTACATTAGAACAAGCAGTTGAGGAGGCTAAAAATGAGCAATGAAATTCCTATTGGCTCTCCAATTAGAACGCAGGCAATTATTAACCGCTATTTCATGCGTGCTAAAAAGAATTTGGGTCAAAATTTTTTAGTAGATATGGCTGCACTGCAAGGCATAGTAAAAGCAGCAGCAATTCAACCTGGTGATCAGGTAATTGAAATAGGACCAGGAATTGGTTCTTTAACTGAGCAACTACTAATTGCAGGGGCCAAAGTTTTTGCCTATGAAGTGGATGAGAATCTAAAAGAGATTTTGCATAACGAATTACCCGCTAAAGTCAACGGGCAGCCTCTTGATCAGCTTTTTAAATTAAAAATGAAAGACATTTTAAAAGCTGACTTTACAGAAGATTTAGCAGGATTTTTTGACCTCGCTAAGCCAATTAAAGTAGTCGCAAATTTACCGTATTACATTACGACGCCCATCATTTTCTTCCTTAATAATTCTTCGTTGCAATTTTCAAACTTAACTTTAATGATGCAAAAAGAAGTAGCAGAGCGCTTGAGCGCACATGCTGGAACAAAGGACTATGGTCCGTTGACAATTGCGGTTCAAGCGGAAATGAGCGTAAAGTCATTTTTGACGGTTAAAAGCAGCTCCTTTATTCCTAGACCTAAGGTTGATTCAAGTGTAGTGGTATTAAAGCCTCTGCCGGAAGAAAGTAAAATAAAAATTGCTAATCCCGCTCATTTTAACTGGGTGGTTAAAATGTGTTTTGCACAAAGACGCAAAACATTAAATAATAATTTAAAAACACTTCTGCCTGACAGTACAAAACGGTTGCGCCTAATTAGCTCCTTAGGAGTTGATGAGCGTGTTCGACCAGAACAGTTGACACTGAAGCAGTTTGTGGAAATTGCCCGCAATGTGCCGGTTAAAAAATGACGAAAATATTCTGGGGTTGTTTTTAAAAAGAATTGAAAAAATAATAATAAAGTGGTAAAATACAACTCAAAGGAGTTGTTTTCATTGCCAACATCTATTATGACCATTAAGAGTAAGCTGGATTCACATTTAGGTGATTCGTTAACTGTAGTTGCAAGAGCAGGACGTAAGAAGGTTACCAAAAGGCGAGGAGTTTTAAAGGAAACTTTTCCCGCAGTTTTTGTGGTTGACCTAGATCAAGATTCAAATAATTTTAAACATGTTTCATACAGTTACACGGATTTGTTAACCAAAAACATTACTTTAAAGTTCGATTAATCAGCTTAAAAGCTGACCGTCTAAAATTTATATCTTTTGGCATTAACATTTGGTAAAATGTTAGTGCCTTTTTTTGCGGTTGAGTGTATAGTAGTAACTGGCAAAAGACAAACAATAGAAAGGAGATTCTATGAAACGTTCAGAGAGATTAGTAGATATGACTAAATATTTAATGGAACGACCACATGACTTAATTCCGCTGCCATTTTTTGCAAAAAGGTATGGTGCAGCAAAATCATCAATTTCAGAGGATCTTGCAATTTTAAAACATACATTAGCAAATAATCAAGACGGCATATTGGAAACTGTAGCAGGAGCAGCAGGAGGTGTGCGTTACATTCCCTTTTGGGGCAAAAAGCACGCTCAGAATTATTTAAATGAGTTGGCAACACGGATTGAAGATCCAGATCGTATTTTGGCTGGAGGGTTTGTCTACCTCTCAGATATTTTGGGTAATCCAGAAGACTTGGATAAGATTGGCAAATTAATTGCAACACGTTATGCTTATTCAAATATTGATATTGTGATGACTATCGAAACTAAAGGAATTGCACTAGCTCAAGCAGTTGCTCGTTACTTAAATGTTCCTTTTATTATTGCGCGCAAGCGTTCAAAGGTGACTGAGGGGGCAACCGTATCTGTAAATTATATTTCTTCTTCGCTTGATCGTGTTTCTAAAATGGAATTACCGACTAGGGTTTTAAAAGAAAATTCCAATGTTCTGCTAGTAGATGACTTTATGATGGCAGGTGGTACCCTGACTGGTATGCAACAATTAGTCAAAGAATTTAATAGCAACATTGCTGGAGTTTGTGTATTATGCGAAGCAGATTTTGATGATGTTAAATTAATTGAAGGGCACCTTTCTTTAGTTAAAATTAAACGAGTAGATGACAAGAAAAAAGTTATTATGGCAGAACCTGGTTCATTAGTTGCACACACGGATTTTGACCGCTTTTAGTTTAAGAAATGATATACTAAATGATAATTATTATTCAAGAATATAAAAGAGGCTGAAGTTAATGAAAAAATTCGTAGTTGTTTTGGCGGCTGGCAAGGGAACACGCATGAAGTCAAAACTATATAAGGTTTTACACCAAGTATGCGGCAAGGCTATGGTCGAATATGTGGTAGATGCAGCTAAGGCAATTAAACCGGATAAAATAGTTACGATTGTTGGTAATGGTGCGGAAGAAGTAAAAAAAGTTCTTGCTGGCAAGTCTGAATTTGCTTTGCAAAAAAAACAATTAGGTACAGGAGATGCTGTCTTAACTGCTGCAGATAAACTGGCAGATCAAGATGGTGCGACATTAGTAATAACTGGTGATACGCCATTATTTACAAGCCAAACTTTTCAAAAATTATTTGACTATCACCAAAGTAAGGGCAATGCAGCTACAGTATTAACTGCTCAGGCTCCTGATCCTTATGGCTATGGCCGTATTATCCGGGATGAACAGGATAATGTCTTAAGAATTGTAGAGCAAAAAGACGGGACATTCGATGAATTAAAAATCAACGAAATTAATACTGGTGTTTTTTGCTTTGACAATAAACAGCTTTTCAAAGCCCTGAAACAGGTCAATAACCATAATGCCCAAGGTGAATATTATTTAACTGATGTTTTGGAAATTTTACGCCGTCAAGGACAAAGAATTGGTGCTTACAAAATGCGTGACTTTACCGAAAGCATTGGTGTCAATGATCGCTCTGCTTTAGCTCAAGCTAATCAGCTGATGCAAAAACGAATTAACGAAAAGCATATGGCAAATGGAGTTACCTTTATTGATCCTGCCACAGCTTATATTGATGCAGATGTTAAAATTGGTTGTGATACTCAAATTGAAGGAAATGTGGTTATTAAAGGCAATTCAGAGATTGGGTCAGGATCTATAATCGCTTCAGGCTCACGCATAATTGATTCGAAAATAGGCAATCATGTCACTGTTACTTCATCTACTATTGAAGAAGCAGAAATGGCTGATTTTTCCGATATTGGTCCAAATTCCCATTTGCGTCCTAAAGCAATTATTCGCAAGGGCGTACATATCGGCAATTTTGTAGAAATTAAAAATGCTGAAATTGGTGAGAATTCTAAAGTTGGTCATTTAACTTATGTTGGGGATGCGACTTTAGGTCGCGACGTTAATGTTGGTTGTGGTACGATTTTTGCTAATTATGATGGCGTTAAAAAAGAACACACTAACGTTGGAGATCATGCGTTTATTGGTTCAGGTGCTACCTTAGTGGCACCGGTTAATATTGCTGATCATGCTTTTGTAGCAGCAGACTCAACAATTACTAAAGACGTAGCTAAATACGAAATGGCAATTGCACGCGGCCGGCAAGTGAATAAGCCTGATTATTGGCATAAATTGCCGCTTGCAAACGATCCTGAATGGAAATAGGTTAGCTATAATTTAAAATAAAAAGAGTTGGAATAAATGTGTTAATCTGAAAAATTAATCACGCTAATGAAATCTGCCAACTTTTTTTAATTTTGTTAAGAAAATAAATAGCCCCAGAGTTTTAATAACTCAAGGGCTATTTTGTTTCAGCTAAATTAACTATTTAAAGTTAGTTTGCTTAATATATTTATTTTTGGCAACAATATAATATTTCTTATTGTTGATTTTGACTGCGCTGCCGTATGTTTTGACAACTTTATGTTTATGCAAAACTTTTTTACTTATCCGAATACCGTGTTGACTGTAAATATAAGCATTATGCTTCAGCTTAAGTTTCTTAGCGTCAATATTTGCAGCGGCAATGAATAAGCCATCGTCTAACATGTAGTAGCCTTTATTATTAATCATTTGGAAATTAACCGTATTAACAGTTGAGCCTGCAAGAATAATCAGTTTATTAGCACGTTTGCCGTTTTGATCATACAGATATGAATTATGCATAATAGTCTTTTCGACCACCGGTTGCTGCTTTTCAGTCACAGGTTCGTTGACCGGGCTTGCTGTAACGGCTGTAACTGCAGTTTTTTGAATTGCAATATTTGTAGCCTTAACAAAACGGTTTTGAGCAATAATGAAGTACTTCTTGCCCCGAATATTTACTGCACTGCCATACGTATTAATATTATTGCCTTTTCTTAACACACTCGCTTTCTTAATTCGTTTGCCATGTTTATTGTAAACATAAGCATTATGTTTTAATTTTCGACTGGTTGAAACTACATTGCCAATAGCAACATAGTAGACTTGGTTCTTATTGCCTCTATCAACCAGAATGTAATAGTGTTTCCCGTTAATTTCTTTAGTGCCATATGAAGTAATGATTGAGCCGGCACCAAGAATAACTTTGTTAGCACGTTTGCCATTTTCATCGTAAAGGTAAGCGTTATGCATTAAAGTTAATTCTTCGCTATGGCTTAAATCAAGTTCTGGTTCTTCTTTTTCTTCCTTGCCAGTATTATCAATAGGTTTATTGTCAACTGGGGCAAGGACAGATTGAGTAGTAGAGCTATGATTATTTTCGTGCTGACTATTATCATGAAGAATATGGTCAATGGTAGCAGAATCTGTAGCATCAAGATAAATTTGGTTAATAGCATCATCACGCAGTTTAGTAATTGTCTGACTGTCATTAACCTCAGGCTGATTAAGCGCATTATTTGCAGTATTCAGATCAGTATTAATTTGGTTAATAATAGCTTTCTTTTCTTGCTCAGTGTATTTGCCAGTGGACTGAATTTCACTTGTAGCTGCATTTTGTGCGTCTGCCAGAGCTCCAGCAGCAATTGCCTTTTCACCAGCTAATTCTGTTGCAGCGAGTTTATCCGCGTTGGCAGGATCATTGAGCGCATCTTTAGCTTTTTCGTAAGCTTGATCAATGCTGGTCGTATTTGCTTTGTCCTTAAATCTGTCTTTGAGAAGTTTAACAGCGGAATCATAGGCAGCTGTTAGTCTTTCTTCTTGTACTTTACTATCGTTATTTAAAATATTCTCAAGTTCTTTACTATCACTTACAATAATACTGCTTATCTTTTCAACTGCATCCTTTCTGGCAGTTTCTATTCCATTAGAATCTTGAGCTTGAGCAATAGTACCCGTTTGATCCGAGTTGGCTTTAGCTGCTTCTTGGTCAATGTAATCTTTAATTGCCTGTTTTTCAGTATCAGTATAATCGTTGCCATCCTGATGTTTTAATTTATCAACTTGGTTTTTAGCGTTAGTGACGGTGTCAATTACGGCACCTTTAGCTATTTCTTTTTCAGCTGCAATCTTAGCTGCTGTGATATCTGCAGGTGAATCACCATTGACGCGTGAATGCTCCTGGTAGGCTTGATCAACGCTGGTGGTATCGGCATTTTTACCAAACTTGTCTTTTAGTTCAGCAACCGCTTTTTGGTGTTTATCAGCCAAATCGTTATTTGCCTCTACTTTAAGTAAACTAATGGATTCATTTTTGGCAGCATTACCGGCACTGTTAATATCATCTTTGGCAGTTTCGGTGATTTTATCAATTTGGTTCTTTTTGCCTGATGTATCACCTTTAGGAGCAGTAACTGCATCAATTTTGTCCTTGGCCTTTTGGCTATCATCTTTAATTTGCTCTTTTAGCCTGTCTTTTGATTCAGTTGATAATTTATTATTACCGTCAATTTCTTTAGTAACCTTATCAGCTTCTTCGTCAATGTCAGCTTTAGCATTTTCCTTATTGATAATAGTCATAGCCTCATCATAAGCAGCACTGACAGTCTGGATATTTTGAGCTTCATCAATAGCTTTTATTTGTTCATCAATACGATCTAGCACTTCTTGAGCCAGTTTATCTTTTAATCTGTCTTTTAATGTCTTGTATGCGTTTTTGATGCCAGTCACACCATCAGCACCTGCAAAAGCGTTTTTTTGTTCATCATTAAACCATTCTGGTTCAGTGCCGGTTTCAGGTTTAGTTAACAGACGATCAATATTTTGACCAATGTTTGCTTCATCTGGGATGTCGCTAATTGCTGTAGCCTTTTCTATATCTTGGAAACTCTGTTGATAAGCATCATCAATTGCAGCTTTAGCTGCCTTCTTCTGCTCGGCAGTTAACTGAGATTGATCAATTATATTATGGGCCTTAGTCTGTTTATCCTTTAGAATATCTTCAGCTTTTGTCTTTTGACCAGCTAGGGCAGCTTGATCCTTAATAGCATTGAACTTGTCAACTGCTTGATCTCGTTTGCCATTTATTTGGTCTTTAGCCTCTGTTTCAGATTGTTGAACAGAATTAATGTCAGTTTTTGCTTTTTCCACAAGTTTTTGAATTTGTTCCTTCTGCTTTTGCTGATCCTCTGGTGACAAACCTGATTTTTCTATTGCATCATTTGCTTCTTTTTGAGCTTGTTCGACTTGAGAGATTGCCTCTTGTTTAGCTTTGACTATTTCGGCTTTTTCTTGCGCAACTTGGAAAATACGGTCGATTTCTTTTTTACCGAAATTAGGAATTTCATCCTGTTGAGCTTTACCTTGTTGGGCATTTTGAGCTTGTGCTAGTGCATTTTTGTAAGTATTCTCAAGTTTAACACCCGCAATCTTATCTATGGTTCTATTGACGGCTTCATCAAGTTGCTTTTGCAGTTCTTCAATTTGCTCTTGCTCTAGATTAGTTGCCACACTGGCAATTTCCCCTTTATTTTTAAGGTATTCCTTAAACTTGTTAATCAGATTATTTTTTTCCGCAGTCAGTTGACTAGGCAACTTGGCCTGATCAATATTTGTTTTGGCATCTTGTTCTAACTGCGACAGCTTATCACTTGTACCGGCATAAATTAAACTAATAAAGTTATTTAAAACTCGTTCAATATTATTATATCCGCTAGCGACATCATTACCGGCTAAGTCTAAACCATCAATATCAGTTTTGGCACTTGCAGAATATTCTTTCAGGCTCTTAACTATTTGATTTTTATTATCAAAGTCATCACCTAATTTGCTAATTGTGGTAATACCTTCATTTGCAGCTGCTTGAATTTGCGTAATAGTGTTTTGCTTATTATTTCTAGCGGCAATAATATTAGCAGCAGCTTTCTTTTGTTCCTGATCTATTTGGGCTTTCATTTGGTCAGCGACAGCGCTGTCTTCAGTTTTATCAGCTTTAGCTTTAGCGCTAGTGGCAGCAGTTTGTAGATCGTTTAGAGCTTGAGCTAGAGCTTCTTCGTTAGCAATATCATTATTGACCTTGTTAAGAGCTGTTTCACCATTACCTTTGGCAGCATTAATTTTATCCAGATGAGTGGCGGCAGAAATTTCGGCTTTAGCTGCACTTAAAGCGTCACTAATAGCCTTACTTAAGTCATCATATTGATTTTGATCAATTTTGTTATGCAAACGGTCATCGTTTAAGCGCTGGCTCAGCTTTTTAGCCTGCTCAACCAGTGAGTTGTAAGCGGCATTTTGTTCCTGCAGTAAAGCTGCGTTTTCTTTAGCATTTTGTACAATGCCAGTAATGGCATTTTCAGCGACTTGTTTGACTTTTTCTACCTCGTCTGGACTTTGCGCCTTGTTAATATTTTGGATAGCTGTCTCTTTATTTGAATTGATTAAGTCAATTTGCTGGGCTTTCTCAGTATCACTTAGAGCTGACTGTTCGATCTTCTGGATATCAGTTGCAGCTGTTTGGGCAATATTTTCTAAATATTTATTGGCATTATTCTTAGCAGCTTGTAATTGGGCAGCGCTTAAAGCTTTGTCAATGTTGATAATACCAGTAGTCTTAGCGGATGCAATATCGTCTGTTGTTTGCTGACCGTTAACCTGACTGACGGCTTTATTTTTGGCAGCAGTTGCCTGACTCGTATACTGAGCTTTTTCTTCAGCACTTAAGCCTGTAATTTGATCAATTTGAGCTAAAATACCCGGAGCACCAGGATTATTAGTTTGACCGTTTAGTTCCGCTGTCAATGCTTTAATTGCTTCGTCTTTAGCATTTTTTATTTTGGCAGCGTCATTAGAATCTGCTGTAGTCTTAATTCCTTTGATGTGATTAATGGCAGAATCTCTAATGTTCAAAACAGTGCTACTATCCTCAGCAGCAGTAATGGCTGAAGTGGCATTCTCTAGAATAGAATCAACACTGTCTTGATCCTTTTTATCTTTTAAGTTGTTTTTGATTTCGTCTGCGACATCTTTAATAGCTTTTCTGGCCTGTGCTTTGGTGATTGCTAAGTTACCACTTGCTTCCGCTTTATTGATTGCATTAATGGTATCAGTAGTGATTTTATTAATACCATCTTTTGTCTTGCCATTTTGTAATTTACTCTTGGCATCCGCAACAGCCTGATTAATATCAGAGATTGCCTGATTATATTGGGAACTAGCTTCTTCTTTTTCTTCAGCGCTTAGAGTGTCATATGAAGATTTTAATCTGCTAATTGCTTCTTGAGCAGCTTGGTTAATAGCCTCTTCGCTGTGATGTTTAGCATTCTCCAAATCAGCTGTCATAGCTGTGGCTGCAACCTGACCAATAGCATCTTTACCATCATTTTTGGCTTTGTCTACGGCATCATTATTTTTTTGCAATTCAATATTTTGCTTAGCTTTAGTTCTTTCATCGTTGATTTTTGCAATGGTTTGAGTTTTATCCGCGTCAGACATCGCAGATTGATTAATGGTAGAAATTGCTTGATCAGCCTGCTTGTCGACTTCTTGCTTAGCATGATCAATATTGGTATCAAGGCTTTGCGCATCCCTAACAACTGTGTTCATATTATCAATGCCTTGCTGTTTTTCAGAATCGACTTGAGCAGCAGGAACATTCTTTACTTTAGCAACTGCATCATTATAGTAATCAGTTAACTGTTTAATTAATCCGTCTTTAGTAGTGCTGTTAACATTTTGTAAGTTGGTAATTTGATTAGAAACATCGGTGCAGGTGTTCAACAATTCTTTAAGGGCAGCGCTTCTACTTGATTGCAATACAACGTTAGCAAGAATTTTATTTAAAGCTTCCCGACCGGCGTTTGTTGCAGTAGCAATTTCATCTTGAGAATGAGCATTTTGAATATCAGTTTTGGCTGAAGTTAAAGCAGAACTAATTTCGTCATAGTAATCACCTTTTTCTTTGCCGGAAAGGTTAGGATCTTTTTCGATACTTGTCCGAATTTTCTCTGCTAGAGCATTTAAGCCAGTGTCTTTATTGGTTAAAGCATCATCTTTTTGCTGCTCTAAGTATTTTGCTTCTTCACTGGCAATACTGCTAGCAACGCTGGCCATAGCAGCAATGCCGTTATCCCTATCTTTAGCCACTTGTTCAGCAGTCAAGTCGTTGTATACTTTGCTGGTTGCCGTTTCATAGAAGCCATTAATTTTGTCTGTTAGTGCGTCTTTTTGCTCGCTATTAATTTTATTATCGGTAAAAGCCTGATTAATAGTATCTAAGTCTTTTTTCTTCTCATCTTGCAACGCTATATTTGCCTGAGATTTTGCGACTATTAATTGACTAGCCGCCAAATCCTCATTGATACTGGTTTTACCAGCTTGTCTAGCGGAATTAACACCATCATTGTCTTTAGCTGCATTAATTGCTGCTTTGGCGTTAGCTAAGTCTTTATTAATAGTTTCTTGATAATGTTGTTTATCTTCTGGACTTAAAACAGTATCGTCAAAGTCGTCAATTGTACTTAAAGCGTTATTAGCTGCTTCTTCAACTTCCTTGATTGCATCTTGACGCTGCTTATTTAAATTATTAGAGCCGGTATTAGCAGCATTTTCTTGATAACCAGTAATATTTTTAATAGCATTGTCTCGATCTGTTTCAATTGCATTTTCATCTTCGTCTTGAGTGATTTTAGCAACACTTGCAGCAGTTGCAGTATTAATTAGTTCTTGGTATTTGGTTTTTTCCTCGTCACTCAGATTTTTATTATTTGTAATCGTAGCAATGGCTTTGTCTTTTGCATCCTGAATTGCTGCAATAGCTTGATTACGTCGACCACTTAAGTTTTGCTCATCAAGTAAATTGTTTAATGCGGCAGTGCCTTCTTTAGTAGCTGTATTAATATCAGCTATAGTTTCGGCATTATCAATGCGGCTATTATAGCCTTGACTTCCGGTAAGCAATTCACTGGCTTTATTGGCAGCATCGTCTTTATTCTTGGCCGTTAAATTAGGATTATTCTGAATTTTGTTAACAATGTCTTGTTTAACTGTTTCCAGTTGCTTTTTAGCAGCAGCCTTATAAGCACTCAAAACGTTCTGCTTACCGTCAATAATATCCTGGTTAATAGCGGTAAGTGAGTCATGGCTAGCAATCGTGTTGGTAGCATTAGTGACCGCATTATCAATATTAGACTCTTGCTCAACTCCTAAATTGTTTTTAGCTTCAGTTGCATCTTGCTCAATTTGCTTTTTAGCAGCAGCCTTATAGGCATTTAAAACATTCTTTTTACCATCAATAATATCCTGGTTAATAGCGGTAAGTGAGTCATGGCTATCAATCGTGTTGGCAGCATTAGTGACCGCGTT
>NZ_KQ034047.1:166550-223324 GCF_000970855.1 Lactobacillus helsingborgensis | reverse complement strand
AGATACTCCTAAGTTGGTCTTAGCAGTATCTGCATCTTGTTTAACTTGTGCTTTAGCATTTTCTTTAAATGCGTTTAAGATATTTTCTTTAGCTGCTTTTTTTGCTTGGACAATATTTTGACTACTTGCAGCATTATCTTCAATTTTATCAATTGCCGCTAAGGCATCTGTCATGGCGGTTTCGGCTTTGCCAACTTGACCGAGGACATTTTCATAGACTTTAGTATAACCAACAATTTCTGCTTTAGCAGCTGCTTTGTTAATTAAACTTTTAGCAGCAGCTTTTCTCTTATTGATAATTTCGTCATCATCAGTGCCGTAAATAGATTTACTGGTATCACCAGTTGTAGTTGTCGTATCAGCAACCACTTGGTCTATTTCATCAAGATATTGTTTTTGTTCATCCTCAGATAAACCAGAGTTTTGAATCCGCTCTTTAGCTTGGGCAGCTGCTTCTTTAATATCTTTTGCTGCCTGGTCTTTTACTTTATCCGTATGTGTGCCATTAATCTTATCAATACAATTGTTAAGATTATCTTTAGGATTATTGCTGTTAATAATATCTTTGATAGCTTGATTTAAAGCAGCTTGAATTTCAGGTCGATCATCACCATACTGTGCTATTTGCTTTTTAGCAGCAGCTTCTAATGCTGCAATTGCATCAATAGTATCTTGCACACTTGGGAGTAGAGCTTTGGCTTCTTTTTGATGGTTATCAATAGCTTTTTCATTATCGTCTTGATCAAGATCACCGTCAGGAGCAACAATTTCTTTTGGCCGCTTGAGCTTGTCTTTTATACCGTTAATTAACTCGTCTACCGGTGATTTAACATTCTCATCCTTTGAGACTGCGTCAATAGCATTTTCGACTTTTGTAATTGACTGGTTAATATCAGTTTTTACATTATCTCGGTAATCTTTTCCTGCTTGATTAATGGCATTAATACCGTCATTAACAACCTGATCGATGTTGGTAGCGTTTGTTTCCGGAGCATCAACAGTGCTTATTGCCTTATCTTTTGCTGCATTTATTTTTTCTGTCTGTGAAGGAAACTTAGAAATTTGCTCATTAGCCTGGCTAGCTAACTTATCTTTTGCATCCTTTTTGGCATTTTCATATTCTGCTTGACTTTGGGCTGTTTGTACAGCCTTTTCTACCAAGTCTAAAACGGTCATTTTTCTATTATTTACTTCGCTAATTGCAGTCTTGGAAGGTTGCACCCCGTAAACTGATTTGCCGGAATCATAATTGCTGTCCCTACTATTTGCAGCATACTTAGCGGCTTCATTCAGTGCGTCAGTGAATGCTTTTTCCTGATCTGCAGTCAAACTATTTGGCTTATTGGTTTTAGCAGCATTAATAGCAGCTATAATTGCCTGAGCGGCTTCTTGTTGTATTGAACTAAATGGTTTAATTCCCAGACTAACTATAGTAGGTCGGTCGCCACTGGCAATGTCTAACGGACTATATTCAATGAAGTTTGCATGTGGAGTTAGTTGAATTGTGGCGTCTTTAGCCATCCTGGTAGTAATTTCGGCAGGAATGGTAATGGTGAAGGTGCCATCAGGAGCAACTTTAGCGGCAAACTTGGTAGGTAATGCTGCCAAATCATTTGCTTCACCGCGATAAGTATCAACAGTTTCAGCGTAGGGATTAGCGATTGTTGAATCAATAACAGCTTGACCATTTCTGTATACACCACTATCTTTAAACCTGGCTAAAACATAGGCTTCGGTACCACCAGGTAAGATGTTTTTGAAAAAGCTGTCACTATTTGGGCCGTCTTTTGCAGGATCATAGTATAATACATGGCCTTTGACCAGCTTGGAACCATCGTCTTGATTAGTTACTGTCACATCTTCTGGGTCAATGTCTAAGAAGCCACTTTGATTGGCTGGCGTAAATCTGATGTTATTGTAGCCTGGGTTGCTTTTACTGGAAAAAGCTGCTTCCACGATAGCCTGAAAAAGTTGGTCATAGCTTTGATGATTGTAAGCTTGCAACAATTCCTGGAAGTTTTCAGGTGCTTTACTAAGAATAGCGCTAAGCTGGGGACTATCTTTTTTGACTTTTTCCAAGTCGAAGATCCTTTGACCGTTTAATACTTCCAGTTTGTTAACTGCGACAGTTTTAGCAGTTTTTTCGACTTGTAAAACATGAAAAGGCGGCAAGACTAAGTTGCTGCCAAGAGCGGATCCATTTAAAAGTTCACCAAGGTTTAAGTACTGGCGAACATTTGTGACCGTGATTTTATTATCGCCGATAATGCTGGTGCGGTCATTGTTATTCAGATGGGCGTCCAACACAAGAGAAGTAGGGTTATTAACAATCAATTGCCCAGTATTGGCCACATCAACCAATTTTATTGCACCAGTACCGGCATCACCTACTAATTGAATTTCAAAGCCGCCGTTTTGCACGTTAGCTTTACCGTCAATTTGCACTAGCGAACCAGTATAATTACCCATGTTCTGTCCGGTAATCTTAAGAGCACCGCCAGAGTTAATGGCAAAATCGCCCCCAATATAAATCAGGTTTTGCTTATTTTTAGTTGAAATATTACCATTCGTGTTAACGGTAATTGCACCATTTTTGCTAATATTTACCTTTGAATTGGCGTTGTTTAAATAAATGGCTCTGGCCTGGCCATTATTTTGCTTGCCCGCATACTTAATTCCTTCACTTTGTCCGATGTTAATGTTCACCTGACCGTGAACAGTTACTTGCGCATCGTCACTAATGAAAATGGCACTGACTGGATTGCCGTGTTCACTGTTATTAGCACCATTTGAGCCATCGTACGTCTTAAGTGGGGTCAGGTTAACAACTGCTCCTTGTTCAACATTTAAAGAGTTGCCTTCTCCTCTCATTTCAATCAAAGTTCCGCCAAATGTTGAACCGTCAAAGTGGCAACCTGCTTTAAAAGTAATGCTGTTATTGCTATTGGTAAATTCTAAAAGTTGCTGATTATTACCGTCAAACCAACCGCCAATATTGCTTGGAATTTTGACAGTTTCCGCGTGAATTTGACCTTCAAAAATAATGTCAGTATTATTTTTGGTATATGTTAATTGTGAACCATAAAAATCAATATTTCTAAAAGTGATTTTAGCTGTTTGTCCTCTAGTCATATTATAGGTATCCGCGACACCATAGTAATCGGTACTTTTAAGTATTAAGTTTTCATAAGTAATATCTAAAGAAGAATTACCGGTAAGAGTAGGGTGGTTACTCTTGAAATCAAGAGTATATTTCGCATTACCTGCAGACTTAATTAATAATTTTCTACCTTGAAAAGCCTGGCGATTATGACCTGTCTCTCTGTCAGCAATAATATTATTGGTAATATCAATTTCACTTACATTACTATTGGTTAGGGCGCTAATAAAATCCTTCCAGTTACCCACGCTTCTTTTTTCGCCAACATCTCTTAAATCTCTGTTGGTGATTTTACTAGTTAAGCTGTCTTGCCTTTGTTCGGTTGGATCACTATCTGCAGTATTAACTACGGTAGAATCAACCATTTCATCTTGGCTTTTTTGCGCATTATCGTTTTGCATATTGCCAGTGACAGAATTCTGTTTGTCATCTTTAACCGCGTTGGTGTCTTCGCCGTCCGTTTTGACCCCTGCATTACTTTGCTCATTGTTGCTGCTATTTTCCCTTAAAAAAGAACTTAAGCCAGAAAACGTTCCTAAATTTGGTTCGCTTTCTGGCTTTGTGGTTTTGGTCATATTATTAGTAGCAGTAGTTGAATTTTGAGCAGCATTATCCCTAGGAGTAGGAGTAGGAGTGGGAGTTGCCTGAGCGTCAATTTTTGCTGTTACTCTTGACTTTTTGCTTATTTGTTGGGGCGGAATAACAGTATCAGCACTAACTGCTTTACTGCTAAGTCCTAGGTAAGTAAAGCCAAGCAATACTGAGGCAGCGCCAATACTCAATTTACGAATTGAGAAATGGTCTTGCTTAGCTTGCATTGCCATTTTTTTCACCCGTTCATTGTTATTATTCTTTCCTAACATACAAATGTCCTTTCTTATTTTCAACTACTATACAATTATCAATTTAGTAGATGCCTATATAAATGTCAATTATTGCGATTATAATATCATTAGTTTATACATAACAGGACTTAAAAATACAATGCTACTTATCATTTAGATAACAAAGTTTTTATAACTAAAACCAAATAAATTTAATAAAATTTTCATTTAGCAATTGATTTAAGCAAAATGATTAACAAAAATAGCAGATTTGTTAGGAGTCTGATATTGCAACACTATTGTAAAATACAAGAAAGTGCTATCATAAATTTAATAGAAGGAGGTTACATCATGTTTAAATGGATTATGAAACAACCTGACTCAGATAGGTTGGTTCCTCAAGCTAAAATTGCCAGTACCTACAGGTGGAGACAATTCGGGGTTTTGCTAGCAACATGTATAGGTTACATTGGTTATTACATTATTCGCTTGGTTTTTACAACTGAACAGAATGATATTATGAAAGAATATCATTTTACTACTGCTAATATTGGTTTGATTTTATCTTGTTTTGGTATTGGCTATGGAGTCGCAAAGCTTTTTATGGGCGTTTTAGCGGATAAATGTGATTCTAACCGTTACTTAATGATGGGACTTTTGTTATCAGCAATATTAAATATCTTTTTAGGTTCAACACGTAACCTGTATTTAATGATGCTGTTAATGTTCTTAATGGCTGTTACACAAGGAATGGGTGCTGCCGCATGCCAAAAAATGATTCAGTTGTGGTGGGGACCTAGAATGAGAGGAACAATGTATTCCATTTGGTCTTCCGCTCATAATGCCGGATCATTTATTTGTGTTGCGATTGTTCAATTGGCTGTTTTCTTGTTTTCAGGCTCAATACCCGCAGTCTTTTATACGTCATCTGCAATTTCATTTCTAATTTGTATCCTAATTTTGGTTTTAGGAGCTGATAGGCCTAGAGTTGTAGGCTTACCGGATATTTCTACTTATACAGGTGATAAAGTCATTTTGGATAACGGTCAGGTTTCTACTGCCGATCAAACGGATTTAAGTGTTGGTCAAATTTTTGTCAAATACATTTTACAAAATAAGTTAGTTTGGGCTGTTACCCTGACGTCAATGTCGCTTTACCTTGTTCGCTATGGGATTCAAAGCTGGATTCCATCATATTTAGTTCAAAATAAAGGTTTTGATCCTGCAGCTGCCAAATGGGTTATTGGTATTTTTGAATTGGCATCAGTTCCCGGAGTAATCATTATTGGTGCTATTTCGGACGCTCTCAAAGGACGCCGCGCACTAGTTTCAATTGCATGCGTGATTGGGACCCTAATTTGTTTAACGTTTTACTTTTTCAGTAATAATCATACTTTAATTATTATTGCGCTGATTATTATGGGTAATTTAATATATGCTCCATTGACTCTTGTAGGTTTAATGATCAATGAGGTTGTTCCCAAATATGCTGTAGGTGCTTCGACTGGTTTCATGGGCTTCTTTCAGTATATTTTTGGTGAAACTCTGGCAACAGCCTTAATTGGTATTCTGGTTGACAAGTTTGGCTGGATTGCCAGCAACTCGGTCTTATATATTGCTTCCTTTGCAGCCTTAATCTTTCTGTTTTACACAGCGATCAGTGAAAATAAACTGCGTAAAGAAGTAGCTAAATAATTAAGCTACCAGTAATTCGCGTTTTAACTTGCTTGAAAAAGATCAGTTTTACCGTATTTTTACATTTGTGCAATTGTATTAAGAAAAGGTAAGCAATTCTTTACTGACGGCTTGCGAACGATTTTTTAGTATACAATAAACAATGTTGATAGATTTTTAATATAATAACGAGGTAGAGAGTAAATGAAATTTAGTCATAAATTTATGATGGTATCGGCTGCTGCGTTAATTGGTATCAGCCCAGTATTAAGCGGCAATCAAGTTGCCGTAGTGCAAGCTGCTGATAAGCCTGCAGCAAAGAAAAACAATGTCAAACAAAATACGATCAAGTTAAATCATAATGCTTATGTTTATGATAAAAATGGTAAGAGGTTAAAAACCTATATGGGTAGTGCCAAAAGAACCAAAATTGGCAAGGGAATTACCCTAAACTTTAATACCAAAGTTACGATCAATAATAAAGATTACTATGATATAGGTGGCAATGCCTACGTTAAAGCAGCTAATGTAGGTTATGTTAATGGTAAAAAAGTTACTAAATCAGCACCTACAGCAAAAGCTAAGATTAAGCACAATGCCTATATTTATGACGCTAAAGGTAAGACAGAAAAGAAGAAGATTAAAAAAGGGCAAACAGTTACTGTTGATCAGTTAATTTACATTGGTAAAAAGCTTTTCTACAGAATAAATGGTCAAAATAATCAGTTTATTAAGGCAGCCAATGTGGGTAAAACAACTGGTGCAAAATTAAAACCTGTTAATAAAAAGCCCGGTAAAAATGATAATGCCCCGAGTGACAACCAAAATGATCCAACTGTAATTACCTTGAGCCACAATGCTTACATATATGATGGTAATGGTAAGTCTACTAAAGTCTTAATCAGAACAGGACAAAAGGTTACAGTTGATGAACTGAAATACATTGGCAAGAAATTGTATTATCACCTAAATGACACAAATTATCCGGGTGCTGATCAATGGGTAAAGAAGAATAATGTAGGAATTGTTAATGGTAAGCAATTAAAGCCTTCAAATTCCAAGCCGGAAAATGATACTGATATAACTACTGTCACTTTGGCACGGAATACAAATGTTTATAACAACAAGGGTGTAGTTCAACCTACCAAAACTTTTGCTAAAGGACATAGAGCACGAGTAACTGAACTTCGTTATATTTGGGTAAGTGCTGACAATAAGGCAGAATTATTCTATAAACTGCAAAGCGATAAGAATGGGTATCTTAAAGAAGAAGATATCAGCTTAGTAAGTGGTGCCAAGTTAACTCCGGTTAACACACCAGAAACTGCTAAGAGTGAAACTGTCACTGCCACAGCCACAGATAAAAAGGCACTTAGTGATTTACTAAGTCAGGATGCTGCAGTAAAAGCAAGTGATACCTATAAGCTTTCTGCTAAATCAGCTCGTGATGCTTATGATAGTGCAATTGCAACGGGCAATCAGGTTAACAGTGCAATCTCCACTGTTGCTCATATTACCGATTCTGTAAATCAGATCACCGCTACAAAAGCTGCTTTAAACGGTAAAAAAGTTATTGTCAATGACTTGAAGAATTTGTCTTTTGCAGAGTCCGAAGAAATTGTTAACTTGGTAGCTAGCGTGAATGGTGTAGACAAGAGTGCAGTGCAGTTTATTAATAATAATTCAATGCTAACTGTTACAAGTGCTAACGGTTTCCAGCAAATTTTAAATATTGCAGACTACGCTGCAACTAATAAATAGTTTTTAACAAATTTAAAAAAGGGTCTGGGAAAAAACTCTAACCTAACTAAAAAGGCTGACAAATCACGTCAATAAAACGTTGATTTGTCGGTCTTTTTAAATTGTAAATTTTTTAAT
Source organism: Lactobacillus helsingborgensis (assembly GCF_000970855.1). GTDB lineage: Bacteria > Bacillota > Bacilli > Lactobacillales > Lactobacillaceae > Lactobacillus > Lactobacillus helsingborgensis. The sequence continues at coordinate 215,788 of NZ_KQ034047.1, read as the reverse complement.
TTAACTTCAAAGAGCACTTTTTTCCCAGACACTTTTGTTTGAATTATTTAGTATTCAATTGCATTTGCTGTGTTTAACTATGTTTATATTTTAATTTGTATATCTATTAAAATAAAAATGCAAAAAAATTATGGTATATACCACTTTTATATTGTATCAAAATACACTTTATGCGTACTGCACATTTTGGTGTATACCAAAGCCGAAAAACCTACGGCCGCAACAATTTTGGTGAAAAAAGTAAAGCGTTTCCAAACAATGTGGTATAATACAAGTGGAGTAAAAATTTAGTAGGAGGAAATAATTATGAATGCTTTGATTAACTGGTTAAATAAGCATGTCGTTCCGATTGCTGCTAAGATTGGTTCGATTCGCTGGCTTGTGGCGTTACGTGATGCTTTCATTGCAATTATGCCATTAACATTAGCCGGTTCTTTCGCTACCGTTCTTAATGCTTTAGTCAGGGACATCCCAACTAATTTTGGTTGGATTGGCTTTGTCAATTCGATGCAGTGGCTGATTAGTCTCAACTCACTAGTTTGGACGGGTACTATGGCCATTTTGGGTCTGTTATTCTCGTTCACTTTTGGTTATCAATTGTGTGTGCAATACAAAGTTGAACCAATCGCTGGTGGTCTAGTCAGTTTGGGTACTTTCATTATGGGATTACCACAAAACTTCACTGTTGATTTGAAGAATGCCTTAACTAAAGGTGATATTAAAACTTTAACTGACGCTGGTACTGCAGTAACTGGTAAAAATGTTAGTGCTTGGGGTTATTTTAACTTTAATAAATACTTTGGATCTGCCGGGTTCTTTACCGTCATGATTATGGGTGCTATTTCAGTTACAATATATATTTACTTGGTTAAGAAACATATAACTATTAAAATGCCTGATAGTGTCCCACCTGCAGTTTCTAATGCCTTTACTGGCATTATTCCTGCAACAGTAGGTTTGTACGCTGTTGGCGTAATTGATTACCTATTTAGTCTCAACCAAACAACGGTGATTGACTTTATTTCTAAGACTATTCAGGATCCTTTGCTTAAGATTGGTCAAGGATATGGTAGTGTGCTTCTTATCACTATTTTGGTCCAAGTATTTTGGTTCTTTGGTATTCACGGTACGAATGTACTTATGCCGATTACCGAAACTATTTGGATGACAGCACAGATTGCAAATATTAATGCTGGTCAAAATGGTAAACCGCTACCTTACGTTTGGACTAGAACTGACTTTGACTTTTATGTCTGGATCGGTGGTGCAGGTTCAACTCTGCTTCTAATTTTGGCTATTCTGGCATTTTCTAAGCGTGAAGATCAACGTGCAGTTGCTAAAGTTTCATTGGTTCCAGGATTATTTAATATTAACGAACCAGTAATGTTTGGTATGCCAATTGTTTTGGACCCGATTTACTTTATTCCATTCATTCTAGCTCCGATTGTAATGGTTTCAACTTCATACGCGGCACTAAATCTTGGTTGGGTAGCACCAATTAAGGCTAATGTGCCATGGTGTATGCCACCATTTCTAAATGCGTTTATCGGCACATTGGATTGGCGTTCAATCATTTTACAGGCGGTAAATATGGTTATAGGTTTCTTAATCTATGTACCATTTGTTAAAGCCGCTAACAATGTTAAACCTGCAGCTGAATAATCTTTTAAGGAGTTTTAAATGAAGCAATTAGGTATTTCACTTTATCCTGAGCAAAGTACATTTGAACAGGATAAAGAATATATGGATTTAGCCCATCATTATGGCTATAGCAGAATATTTACATCACTTTTGCAGTTAAAAAGTGCGAGTGGAGAAGATATCCTCGCAAAGTTAAAGAAAGATGTAGCTTATGCTAATGAACTAGGCTTTAAAACTGTAGTAGATATTAACCCTGTTTTATTTAAAGAATTAAAAATTGACTATAACGATCTGGTCTTTTTCAAGGACTTAGGTGTTTGGGGCTTAAGGTTAGATGAAGGCTTCAGCGGCATGGAAGAAGCTGCGATGACTCATAATCCCTATGGGCTTAAGATAGAGTTAAATATGAGTCGGGGTACAAATTATCTTGACAGTATTATGGCTTATGATCCTGAAGTTGATAATTTGATCGGTTGTCATAACTTTTATCCTCAGGAGTACACTGGATTAAGTGAAAAATTTTTTAATGAGTATTCGCAAAAATATCGTGATTATGGATTACATACAGCTGCGTTTATTTCATCAAAGAATGCGAAATTTGGTCCGTGGCCTGTTCATGAAGGGCTTCCGACTATGGAGAGCGATCGCCAACGCAATATTTTTAGTCAAGTTACTCACTTACGTTTGAGCAAAAAGATTGATGATATAATTATTGGTAACGCTTTTGCTAGTGAAGATGAATTAGCTGCTGCAGCTAAGGCTTTTAAGAGTCCTTTTGCCACTTTGACAATGGAATTTGATGAGGGAACTAAGCCAATTGAAAGAACTATTTGCTTAAAAGAACCACATTTATACCGTGGCGATGCTTCAGAATTCTTACTACGTGATACTCAGCCACGTGTTATTTATGCAAAGGAAGATATTCCAGCTCACAATAATAATAAACCAACTTTTGAACGCGGAGATATTGTAGTTGTTAATGACCAGTATCCTCGTTATAAAGGTGAATTGCAGATTGTCTTAACACCTTTTCCAAATGATGGTAGACGTAACTTGGTTGGACGTTTATGTGCAGATGATTTAGACTTATTGCAGAAAATTGAGCCGTGGAGTACATTCATTTTGCAAGAAAGTTAATACGTAGTTTTGTTTTAAAAACCGCGAACAAATTGTTCACGGCTTTTTTATTTGCTCATTTTTTACCATAAATAAAATAGTATAATAATTAATGTAAGTGATTTCATAAAAAGGGAGAAATAGAAACACATGCTAGGTTTTTCAATATATCTCAACCGCGATTTAACGGCTGCAGATTATAATTATTTGCTGGCAATGCGTAATGCTGGTTTAACCACTGTCTTTACCTCATTGCATATACCAGAAGATGATCAAAAAGTTGTTTTGAAAAGATTAGCTGAGTTAACGAAGTGGTGTCAGAATTTAGAAACAGACATAATTGCCGACGTTTCTGAGGAGGGATTAGAGCAATTAGGTATTGCATTAGATAACGAAAAGCAGATTGAAAGTCTGGGGTTAACTGGACTAAGAATAGATGATGGTGTGACGTCAGCTACTATAGCTAAACTTTCGCAGAAAATGCCCATTGCTCTGAATGCCAGCACTATAAATGAAGATGACATCACAGCTTTACGAGAACACGGCGCCAGTTTCGAAAATTTACAAGCTTGGCATAACTTTTATCCGCGCCCAGAAACTGGCCTAGATGCAAATTGGTTGGAACAAAAAAATAATTGGTTACACCAAATGAATTTGGAAACGATGGCGTTTGTTGCGGGCGATGATGTTCTGCGTGGACCTATTCATGCTGGACTGCCAACTCTTGAAAAACATAGGGGTGAGAATCCTTTAGCTGCCGCATTGGAATTGAAACAGCTTGGTTGCGATCATGTCTTTATTGGTGATGGTTCTCTAACAACGAATATGATTGACTGTTTTAAAAATTACATCAAACAGCAGACTATTACACTTCACGTTGATGGGAACCTGCCTGAATTATTCAATTATGAATGGAGCAATCGTCCAGATGTGGCGCGAGATGTAATTAGGTTGACGGAGGGGCGTAGCCGCCAGCTTTTTAACACAGAACCACAGACAAAAGTAAGTGCACGTCCTAAGGGAACAATTACCTGTGATAATAAATTATATCTGCGTTATCAGGGTGAATTACAAATAACTAAGCGTGATTTACCAGCAGATAAGAAAGTTAACGTTTTAGGACATGTCGTGCCTCAAGACTTACCGCTTTTAGATCAAATTGGTGCAGGTCAGAAAATTCATTTTGTGGAGCTAAAAAAAACTAGGAGTATTTGTGTATAAATTAAAAAGCCATCTAGCAGGAATGTCTTGATTTTTCCAGCTAAAATATTTGGGCAGGCAATCTATTAATCTTATAATTGGTATAGTGCAATAATTACCTAAAATTTAGATAATATATTTATAATATTGAAAATTGGTATAATTAATACTATACTTACTTTGTGTTGACACGGTTTTGAGTAAATATTTTTTCGAAGGATATAAAAATATTCACTTAAATTATTTTTCTGTAATCTTATTAAAGGAGTCGAAAATGAAAATTAAAAAATGCGGATTAGCAATTTTAACGCTACTTCCGATTGTCTTCTTCTTAGCTGGTTGTGGCAGTAAAAAGAAGGCAGCTAATCCTGCTGTCAAGCCAAATCAGAGTCAAGTAGTTACTACTACGATGTATTCCAAAAAAATGCACTTGGACTGGAATTATGATGTCTATCTGCCAGCGGGTTATGACCCTAGTGGCAGTAAAAAATATCCTGTTTTATACATGCTGCACGGTGTAAACGGCAATCACAGGAACTTACTTGAAAGGTTTAATTCTCAACAGATCTTGGATGGTTTAGTTCACCGCAAGAACAAGAAAATGATAGTGGTTTTTGTAGATGGGTTTAACAGTTTTTACGTTAATCAAAAAGACGGCTTGCCAATGGAAGATGCCATCGTTCACGACATGGTGCCGACAATTAATAAACTTTATAAAACTAAAACAGATCCTGATCACACGGCAATTGGTGGGATTTCAATGGGTGGCTATGGAGCAGCCAGATTTGTCCTGAAATATCCTAACTTGTTTGGTAAGGCAGTTTTGATTTCACCTTCAGTGTGGTATAACCTGCCTAACACTAACCCTATTAAAATGAGCATGCACGCGTTTACTGATGGAAAAAAGAGCTGGTCGGATAAAGTTTACCAGTCTTTATTCCCGACAAATTACCTTGGTGATCAATCAGCCAAAAGCAAGTTTTTTGTCGAAACCACATCATCAGATACTACTGTACCGGTAAAAGATGTTAACCGCTTTGTGAAAAAACTGCAAAGTAACAATATCAGTGTTAAATATGTCAAAGACAGTGGCGATAATCACAACTGGACTTATTGGGCCAAAGCTGCACCAAATGCCTATAATTGGGCTTTGGATGAAATGAACTAGTGAGGTGAGCAAAATGACAAAAAAATCTGATCAAGATTTAGCACAAGAAATATTAGAATTAGTCGGTGGTAAATCAAATATAAGTGAAATTGTTTCTTGTATGACAAGGTTGCGCTTAACTATCAAAGATAATTCACTAGTTAGTATTGATGCTTTGAAAAAAGTCGCTGGTGTTTTAGGAGTTGTACAATCAGAAACGCTGCAAATTGTTTTAGGACCCGGAAAAGTTACGAAAGTAGCTCAAATAATGGCTAATTTAGCAGATATCAACCTCACTACTGAAGATGGTAACAGTGATTTAGCAGAGGTGAAAAAACAAGCCCAGGAAAATAAAGCTGCCCAAAAGGCTAAGCATGACAAACCACTCCAAAGAGGGTTACATCATATTGCTAATGTCTTTGTACCGCTCTTACCAGGTATTATTGCCGCAGGTCTGGTAAATGGTATTACCAATGTTATTGACTACCAAACTGGCAGTGCATTTGCCAATAACTGGTGGTACATGGCTATTAAAACAATTGGCTGGGGCCTATTTGCGTTTTTACCAGTATTTGTAGGGATGTACGCCGCCAAAGAATTTAAAGGCAGTCCGATCCTTGGTGGTATTGGCGGCATCTTCTGTTTAAGTCTAGGTTTACCAACATTTCCTTTGGCTTCGCTTGCAATTTCTATGCCCTTCACAAATAAACCTTATGTTACGGGTGTCGGTGGCTTACTGACCGCTTTATTTATGGGTATTTTTATCGCACTGACGGAAAGATGGATTAGAACATGGATGCCTAATATATTCGATACATTTTTCACTCCGATTTTGACACTAATTTTTTGCTGCTTGATTTCAGTAGTTTTCCTGCAGCCTGTCGGAAATTGGCTAACAAATATTATTTATGTAGTCCTTGATTTCTTATATACCAAATTAAGCTGGATCGGTGGTTATCTGTTATCCTCAACATTCTTAGGCTTGGTTTCTGTAGGATTGCATCAAGCTCTAACTCCTATCCATGTTATGTTGAATGATCCTACTGGACCTACTCACGGAATTAACTATTTATTACCCATTTTAACAATGGCCGGTGGCGGTCAAGTTGGAGCTGGACTTGCTTTATACTTTAAGAGTAAGAACAAAAGGTTTAAGAAACTGGTCATGAGTTCAATTCCAGTTGCGATTTTAGGTGTTGGCGAACCTTTAATGTACGCTGTCACACTTCCATTAGGCAGGTCCTTTATTACTGCGTGTTTGGGTGCCGGCTTTGGCGGTATAGCAGCCTCACTCTTTCATTTAGGGACTGTTTCTCAGGGCGTTTCAGGAATTTTTGGTTTACTAATAATTCAACCAGGACAACAGTTACAATTTGTGATTGCCATGTTAATCGCATATTTAGGTGGTTTCATTTGTACTTGGTTCTTTGGTGTTGATCAAAACCGAATTAATGAACTATTTCCAGAATAAGATTTAACTCTGTCAATTAAAAAATAAGTTAGGAATAATATGGAAATAAAAAATTTAGTGACTGAAACTCGTAATCCAGCTACGACTCACATTGATACCATGTCCACACTTAATATGGTAAAGACGATTAATGCAGAAGATCAAAAGGTAGCTCAAGCTGTTGCACTTACAGAAAAACAAATTGCACTTGCGATTGATGAAGCTGCAAAAAGATATGCGCAAGGTGGCCGTTTAGTATATATGGGTGCTGGCACCAGTGGCCGTTTAGGCGTACTGGACGCTGCAGAATTAATGCCTACGTATGGTATTAAACCGGAGAGAGCAGTTGGTTTAATTGCCGGTGGTAAAGGTGCAATGTTTTCTGCCGTAGAAGGTGCAGAAGATTCTACTGTACTGGGCAGCACTGATTTAAACAAGATAAAAATAGCTATTAATGACGTGGTTATTGGATTGGCTGCTAGCGGTCGCACACCTTATGTTGTTGGCGGACTGGAATATGCCAAGAAAAAGGGTGCCTTAACCATTGCAGTAGCTTGTGTGCCAAACTCAGTTATTGGTCAAGCAGCCGAGATTGCGATAGAGGCAGTTGTTGGACCTGAGGTGGTCACAGGGTCAACACGCATGAAAGCCGGTACAGCACAAAAAATGATTTTAAATATGATTTCAACCGGTGTAATGATCAAACAAGGTAAAGTTTACCAGAATGTGATGATTGATGTGCAACCGACTAATGCGAAGTTGGTTGACCGTGCATGTCGCATTATAAGTGAGACTACAAGTGTTACCACTGAGGAGGCTTTAGCTTACTTAAAACAAGCCGATAACAAAGTTGATTTAGCGATAATAATGGCAAAAACTAAAAAAGATAAAAATGCAGCTGGCAAGTTGCTCACAAGATATCATGGCAATGTTAGCCGTGTATTACAGGGAGAATAAAATGTTTGGCTACGAATAATTTTGGCTAACCTTTCAGATGGTATTTAAACCAACTGAAAGGTTTTTCTTTGATAAATTATGAATTATTTTGTTAAAAAGTCCTATTTTACGGTTTAATCTAGTATTCAAGGCTTGAATGTCATTCATTAAAGTTGAATAATAATATAGGAAGTAACTTTTTCAGACAACTTTTGGTAAAATAATAAGTTGTTAACAATTTTAATACGGAGGAAATTATGTCTTATAAAGACAATATGATGTTGTTTGCCCTTAATTCAAACGTTCCGCTGGCAGAAAAAATTGCCGAACGTGTTGGGGTGCCCCTAAGTAAGTCCAGCGTTCAACGCTTTAGTGACGGCGAAATTCAAATTAATATTGATGAATCTGTCCGGGGTAAAGATGTATATTTAATTCAGTCAACCAGTGTGCCGGTTAATGATAACTTAATGGAATTGTTGATCATGATTGACGCTGTGCGCCGTGCCAGTGCACAGACGATTAATATTGTAATTCCTTACTATGGTTATGCTCGTCAAGATCGTAAAACAAGACCCCGTGAGCCAATCACTGCTAAACTAGTAGCTGATATGTTGCAAGAAGCTGGTGCAACTAGAGTTTTGTCACTTGATCTTCACGCCCCACAAATTCAAGGATTCTTTGATATCCCAGTTGACAATTTAATGGGTGCACCTTTACTTGCTGATTACTTTTTAAGGAATAATTTGCAAAAAGATGCCGTGGTAGTTTCACCTGACCATGGTGGTGTGACTCGTGCCCGCAAGCTAGCAGAGTTTTTAAAGACACCAATTGCAATTGTTGATAAGCGTCGCCCACGTGCCAATGTTTCAGAGGTAATGAATATCATTGGTAACGTTAAAGGTAAGCGCGCTATCATTATTGATGACATGATTGATACAGCAGGAACAATCACCCTAGCTGCACAAGCATTAATAGATGCTGGAGCAACAGAAGTTTATGCTAGTGCTACACATGCAGTTTTATCAGGTCCTGCTATTCAAAGATTAAACGATTCTCCGATTAAAAACTTGGTATTAACGGACTCCATCAATCAACCAGTTGAAAAGAAACTGGAAAAAACACTTTTAGTTTCGGTTGGTCCACTTATTGGGGATGCAATCAAGTGCATTCAAAAGCACGAAGCACTTAGTCCTTTATTTAATACCAGATATGAAAAAGATAAACACAAATAAAAGATAAACTAGAAGATCTGCTTAATTAAAGCAGGTCTTTTAGTTTGGGCAAATGACCACTTAGTTCAATAAAATGACCTTTTGGTAAAATTTGATTGCATTTAAAATTAAATTAAAGTTTAATAAAATCATAGTAAAAATGAAAGGACGAAAAGCGATGTCACTCAAAGAGCTATTAAAAACTAATATTCCACGAGCAATTTTCATTCTGTTTATCTTTTTTGCCTATGCCGTGGGTGGAACAATCTCGACCTATCTTTTTAAATATGCAATTAATGATTTAACTAAAGGTAATTGGGAAAGATTTGTATTGTGGATGCTTATTGATTTTGCTTTTTCGATATTCACAGTCTTGTCTTTGCCGTTAGGTACTTTTTTGTTCAATAAACAAATTCAGGAATGTGTGCACAGCATTCGTGCCCAAATAATGCAGCGGTATTACAATTCTGGCGATTATAAAGTATCAGAAATGCAAAATGAGTTAGGCAACAATCTCAAGATTTTAACAGATGATTATGCTACACCTTGGATTGAAATTTGGACCAATTTGTTAAGTCTTGTCTTTGCAATTGGCACATTGATAACTCTGCATTGGTCATTAATTTTATTTGTTGCTGTAGCGGCAATTATTGTGCTGATGCTACCTAAAATTATGACCAAAAAGTTATCGAATTCTACAGCTGCAGCAGCTAAGAAAAACGCACAGCTTTTAAATACCATTGAAAATTGGTTTTCTGGATTAGGAGAATTACGCCGTTACAGTGCGGGAGCTCGCTTGGACAGAGCACTTGGTCAAGACAGCCGGAAACTGGCAGCAGCCAATATTTATAGAAGAAAAGTGCAAGGAATTTCTATTAGCATTAATGGCTTAGGCAATGCCATTGGTCAAATAGGTGCAAGCTTATGGAGTGGGCTGTTATTTTTTGCACATGTGATTACTTTAGGTGATTGGTTTATAGCTGGTAGCTTCGCTTCAACAATTTTTAATGGTCTCTGGTCAGTTATTAGTGCAATGACGCAGATGAGATCCACCAAAAAATTGCGTCAGGAAATTGCGCAATTGACAGAACCACTACCTGAAAGAAAAAAAGGTACTGTTGCTTATGGCGTAGAGTGTCACAATTTGACAGTGCAATATCAAAATGGTGAAAGTATTACCTATCCTGATTTTACGATCAACAAAGGTGATAAAGTTTTACTTTCTGGTGATTCTGGTACAGGCAAGTCGACTTTATTCAAAGTTTTACTGGGACAACTTAAACCTGAAACAGGTGAAGTTTATTTCACTGCTAAAGACGGCACCAAAATTTTACCTCAAAACGCTCAGTTAGGTTATGTCGCTCAAGATGCAACTCTTTTTCCTGACACTATTGCTAATAATATTACGATGTTTAATCGTAAATTGACTAGCAAGCTCAAAGAAGTCATTCAAAGAGTTCAGTTAGTGCCAGATTTAGCCAAGTTTCCCAAGCAAATTGATACTGTGGTTGATCTGGATCAGGGCAACCTATCAGGTGGACAAAGACAAAAGGTAGTCTTAGCTCGAGCGGAAGTTCATGATGAGCCGTTTCTGCTACTAGACGAGGCTACTAGTGCAATAGACAGTAATGCCACTAGTGCAATCATTGGTGATTTACTTGATACTGATAAGACGGTTTTAATGATTGCTCATAATTTTAGCCCCGAATTAAAAGAAAAATTTGATTATCAAATTCATTTACAATCAAATAAAAAGAAGGGTAATTCGGATGACAATTAAAGACTTTTATCAACAAAATCCCTTACGTTTTATTATTTTACTTTTAATCAACGTTAGTTTCTATGCACTGTTAATTCTTAGTACGGTATTCAGTATTATTGAAACAACCGCAATTCAACAAGGCAATTTTAAAATGTTTTTAATTGCTATTGTATGTGCTTTTGTCTGTGCAATGTCAGATTATTTACTGCAGGGGCTGTCACAATACATTTTGTCTCAGCAGGAAGAACAATATAATGTTGCAATTAGGGATAAAACCACTAAACATTTTTATGCAGATCAAAAAGACCATGCAGTAGCACAAGTCCAAAACCGCTTAACCCATGACTTGGTTCAAAGTCAGCAAAATTTTCTGTCCCCTCTTTTTAGTTTAATTGGCGGAATAGTCATTATAATTGCGACTGTTGTCTTATTGCTCTCATTACATTGGAGTTTGCTCATAACAATATTAATCATGGTGCTAATCTCTTTAGCTTTACCCAAGCTGCTTGAGAAGCCGTTACAAAAGTCAATGCTTAATATTTCAAAGAGTAATCAAAAGTATCTTGACAAGTTGGAAAAATGGCTGAATGGACTTGCTGAACTACAAAGTTATCTTAGTGGCGCAAAATTATTTAAGGTAACAAGTGCTGCAGCGAAGGAATTAGAAGATGCTAATGTTAAGCAAAATGGAGTCATGCAGTTATTGACTATCATTAATGGCTTGGTATCAACAATTTTCTCATTGATTTTATTTTTACTGGCAGGTTATTTGTTCAAACAACATCTGGTTGTATTCGGCGTCATTACAGGAGTGGGCAATTGCCTAAACTACTTGAAACAAGGAATTCAGTTTATAGTAACCTCTTACGGCAGAATGAAAGGTTCGGGCGCTCTGAGCAAGGAAATTGCCCAAACGGCCGCGCCAGTAACAACAAAAGAAATAAAAGAAGTGGCGACACCTGCTGCAATTACTACACACGATCTCAGTTTGCAATTTCCTAATGGTGAAAGCTTGCTGTTTCCTGACATTGATGTAAAAGCCGGTGAAAAAATTCTTTTAACCGGTGACTCTGGAGCAGGTAAATCAACGTTATTCAAACTCATTTTAGGGCAAATTAAACCTAGTTCGGGACAAATCACTTTTAAAAACAAAAATGGTAATATAGTTAACCCCGACATGAGTAAAATTGGCTATATTCCCCAAGATCCGGTACTTTTTCCAGTAAGCATTGCCGATAACATGACAATGTTTGCCGATAAACTAAAAAGTGCTCTACCTCAGCTGGTAGAGAAGGTGCAACTAGCAGGTGATATTGCTAAATTTGATGAAGGCTTAAACCAAAAAATTAATTTAAATAAATTGAATATTTCAGGTGGTCAAAGACAGAAAATTGTTCTGGTGCGGGCATTAGTTCACCAAAGTGAAATTATTTTAATCGATGAGGGTACTAGTGCTATTGACCAGCAAGCAACAATGCAAATTTTACGGGAAGTTACAGCAACACCAGCCACAGTGATTTTTATTGCTCATAGTTTTAACAAGCAAATGAAACAGCTGTTTGATAGAGAAATTCACCTAGTTAAACAAACAAAATAAAAATGTGACTTGCAACTCAAGTTGTATTTTCACATTAAAAATTTAACCCAGATAATAAAAATAAACTAAAAGAAAGGAGAGACAAACCACTATGACAATCAAAGACTTGTACAGACAAAACCCTTTACGCTTCATGATACTGATTTTGACCACGATTTTGGAATGGGCTTTACCAATTGTAACTACACAATTAGTTATGCTGGAAACTACAGCAATTCAGCAACAAAAATTGCACCAGTTTTTACTTATGACAGTTATTTCCTTTATCGCTTTCCTATTTCAATATTTAATACAAGGACTGAATGCGTTCCTTCTATCAAAACAACAAGAGGAATTTAATTTTCATATCAGAAAAAGATCTGTATCTCACTTTTATGCAGATCAAAAAGAACATTCTGTTGCTCAAATTCAAAATCGGTTGACAAATGACTTGGTTCAAAGTCAGGAAAATTATTTCACGCCATTCTTTACTCTAATTGGTGGTGTCATCAATTTAATATCTGTAGTTGTTCTACTGATCTCATTACACTGGAGTTTACTTTTGACAATTGCTTTAATGGTAGCTATTTCATTAGCTTTACCCAAATTATTAGAAAAGCCATTGCAAAAGTCGATGAATCAAATTTCTGAAAGTAATAGTAAATATCTTGACTGCTTGGAAAAATGGCTGAACGGTCTGGCAGAAATTCAACGCTATTTTGCGGGAGATAAGCTATTTAAAATAACTAGTGCGGCTGGTAAAAATTTAGAAGATGCCAATATTAAGCAAAATGGCGTGATGCAGTTACTGTCTATTATTAACGGATTAGTATCCATTTCTTTTTCTATAATTTTGTTCATACTGGCAGGTTATTTGTTCCAAGCTAAAGTAGTAGCATTTGGTGCAATCACTGGAGTAGGCAATTGTAATTTCTATTTAAGGCAAAGTATTGAACTTATAGTTAGTCGCTATGGTCAAATGAAGGGAACCGAATCTTTAAATAAGGAAATTGCTAAAACGTCTGCACCGATAGAAAAAGTAGAGACCAAAAAGGTAGCAACGCCTGCTGCAATTAGTACGCATGATCTGAGCCTAAAATTTCCTAACGGTGAGAGTTTGCTCTTTCCTGATGTTAATGTGAAACCTGGCGAAAAAATACTATTAACTGGTGATTCTGGAGCAGGTAAATCGACGTTATTCAAACTCATTTTAGGTCAAATTAAACCAAGTTCTGGTCAAGTCATTTTTAAAAATAAAGACGGTGTCGTGGTTACACCCGATATGAGTAAAATTGGTTATATTCCCCAAGATCCAGTTCTCTTTCCCGTCAGCATTGCCGATAACATGACGATGTTTGTCGATAAACTAAAGGGTGCTTTAACAGCTCTGACTGAGAAGGTGCAATTAGCTGGAGACATTGCCAAATTTGATAACGGGTTGGAACAAAAGATTGATCTTAATAATTTGAATATTTCAGGTGGTCAAAGGCAAAAGATTGTTTTGGTACGAGCTTTAGTTCATCAGAGTGAAATTATTTTGATTGATGAAGGCACTAGTGCCATTGACCAAGAAGCAACAATGCAAATTTTGCATGAGGTTATAGCTACCCCTGCTACAGTAATTTTTATCGCTCACAGTTTTAACAAGCAAATGAAACAGCTGTTTGATAAAGAAATTCACTTGGTAAAAAATGTTAAAGCGTAAAATTGTCTTCGAATAAAACAGCAAAAAACTGAATCTAGCGTGATTCAGTTTTTTTACTTTTTGGGTTTTCTAATATAGCGTAGAGTACCATTTTTGACGTAACGTTGAAACTTTTGATACAGGGGATCAAAAATTTGTGGTTCAAGGTTGTTAGACATCATAACTTTGGGGAAGAAAAATCTTTCATCTCCCTGCAATGTCCCGTTAAGTGAACGGACAAGCGGACTTAGTTGTGATAGTTCTATTAATTGACCGTCATTCTGCATGATTTCAATTTGACTGTTAGCATTTTTGCCACTTGGTTTATAAGCGTCATAGGGTTCATCAAATGCAGAGTTGGTATCGGTATAATAATTAGGGTCAAAACCTGCTTGTTTTATTAACGTTTTTAGCTTGGGCAGCAAGCTTTTAGTTTCTTCATCAATGCAAACACTGGCAAGCGGTTGTCTGAAAAGGTAACGTTTACTCAAATCAGCTAAGATAGGATCACTTGATTTAGTCCACATTGAAAAGTTGGTTTCCATCACACCGTCATCCAATTTGAGATAATCGGTAAGATCCCAATTGCCAGCTAAAAATTTTGCTAAGCTAGGTGTGACCGGCAAATTGCTTTGTTGGTAAGCAATTTTTGCTCGTTCAAGTAAATGTTGCAAAATAACTTCCATTGAGCGTCCAACTCTATGAAAGTAGACCTGCTGGTACATTTGGTAACGGGAAACGATGTAGTCCTCAACAGCGTGCATTCCAGCCATAGTGAAGCAAATGCCATCACTATATGGACGAATTTCCTGTAAGATTCTGGACAAGTCAAATTCACCGTAAGTAACACCAGTAAAATAGGCATCACGTTTAAGATAATCCATCCGATCAGCATCAGCTTGGCTCGAAATCATTTTTACTACTTGGGGATTAGGGTACGTTTTTGCAATCACGCTGGCAACTAAGCCAGGAAAGTTGGGCGAAACTTGGCTTAAGACGCGGTTAATATCGGTGCTAGGGTCCATAATAATTTTTTGCCCGATTTTTTCATGATCAGTTCCAAAAAGGTGTTCAAAAGTGTGAGAATAGGGCCCGTGACCAATATCGTGAAGAAGACCAGCACATTCCACTAAAAGCCTGTTATTGTCATCCCAAAGCCCATCACCTGAGCGCCTTGAAGGGTACTTTTTGGCAAAAATATTACAAATGCGGCGGGTTAATTCATAAACACCCAAGTTATGCTCAAAGCGGGTATGAGTAGCACCGGGAAAAACATAGGCAATCGGCCCTAACTGCTTGATACGACGCATGCGCTGAAATTCTTTAGTCTTTAAAATGTCCAGGATAACCTGATCTTCAATGTGAATGTATTCGTGTACTGGATCTCTTAAAACTACTTCTTTAGCTAGTCTATTACTATGAAAGTTTGGCATGTATATCCCCTATAGCTATTTAACAAATCTGTTTAAAATGTTATTAATTACTTAAATTATAGCAAATTTAAGCCTTATAGTTTAACTAGTTTATCTTTTTCGCGTTTTTTATTAAAATTAAATAATAAATTTTGCTAGTTTGAGCAATTGTGAGCATAATTGTAAGTGCATAAATAAACAAAAAGAGATAGGTGAGTTAATGAATTATATAGGTGATAAACTTAAAAATTTGCGCCAACAATTGGGATTAACACAAACAGAAATGGCAGCTGGCGTTATTTCTGTGTCCTTTTACTCTAAAGTGGAGCGGGGTTTGAATGATATTGGTGTAAATGACTTCTTAGAAATTTTAAAAAGTCATAATGTTACACCTAAGGAATTTTTCGAAGACATTATTATTAAAGATAATGACGAGAAAAAATTAAATGGCTTGGTTAACAGATTTATAAAAGTTGCAACAGAAGATAATGATGTCGAGATCAATAAAGTAATCAAGGAACTGGATAAAATCAAAATACAAACACCTTTTATTAAGTTCTCTAAACTTGCTGCCAAATTGATAGCTAATACTCATGACAAAAAAGCTCTCAAAAGATTAACGACCAAACAAAAAAACCAAATTAAGAAAATGATTTTCCAAAAAGATACTGATGAAAATGAATATTATCGTATTGTAATTTTAGCGAATATCATTCGAATATATTCTTTTGAAGAAGCCACTTTTCTAGTTAAAGGGGTAATCAGACGATATGATAGTTCTGAAAAAGTAGAAAGCAAGACTGAAGTAGCTTTAAGTGGTTTAATGATTAACTATATTAATTGGTGTATGGAATTAGGGAAACTTGATTACTGCTATGAACCACTGAATTTTTTAAAAAGATTGCCAGAAAAAATAGATCTGGCTTTTACCAAAATACTAGGGTTATATTTTGGAGACCTTATTAAGCAAAAGAAAAATGAAGCTAAAGAAATTAGAGTTATATTAGATAAAGCTGGATATTCCACATTTGTTAATAAGATAGCTAAATAGGTTTTCAAATATGAAAATATACTTGTAAATAATGCTATTAGTAGTAGCATAAAAGGTGTTAAAGATATTGATATAAAAGGAGATATATTATGGATTTGTTGAGAGATGTAATCGTTGTAATGCCTCAACGTTAATATCAGTTTTATTGTTACTTCAAATTTTTTAAGTAATAGAACTGCTATCGAGTTTGATGCAAAAAAATTAAAAAGTTTATACCTAGTTTATATAACTTATATCTTTGTATTAATTTAATGAATATATGTTATATGATCTTAAAAGAGTAAAAATATTTTTAATATTTTTACTCTTTTTTTGCATCTTCTTTTTTATAATAATTTAGCTAATTTTTACAGCCTAAATTAATTGAAAATGAGATTTTAATTTAGGATTAATCATGATACACTTATTTACAAACAGCTTTTGCTATAGCATGTCAGATAAACTATGAAATAAAAAACTTATAGGTCACATTACTATGAAAAATCTATTTAAATACGTTAAACAAGAACCGGGAAAAGTGACAGTGGTAGTTATTCTACAACTGATTTGTTCTGTTTTTCGGGTGCTTAATTCATTAATTAATGTTTTTATTTTGAATAGCTTGATAAAGCTTGACTTTCAAGGCTTTTTTAAGTACATTTTGCTCAACATTTTACTATTTTTGGTAATGACCATTTTTCTAATTAGTGAGCAGGTTTTAAGTGTAAAAACAGTTCAATTCCTAAGTTTAAGATTACGGCAAGATATTATTTTGCACTTAGAGAACTATTCGGTTTCACGTTTTGAACAACATGATACTGGAGTTTACACCTCATGGCTGACTAATGATATGAATTTAATTGAAGAAAATGGTTTTACCAATTTATTCTCTATGGTGCAAATTTTTGGCGATTCAGTTTTCTCTTTAATTGCATTGCTCAAATTTAATTGGACTTTTTTACCACTAGTGATCATTTTAACCTTTTTTACTTTAGGATTACCGCAACTTGTGCGTAAAAAAGTTGCCAGCAGCAACTTCACTACTAGTAAGGAAAATGAAAAAGTAGTTAATGTAATTAATGATTGTCTGCAAGGCTTTGCCACCTATAATATTTTTACCGCTGAACAGCAGATAGAAAAGCGGATCACTAGCGCCGTTAAAAAGTTAATTGGGGCAAAGGTTCGGTAAGCAAAGTACAGTTCATATAATAGCAGTATAGCTGGCGCCAGCAATGTTATTAGTCAAGTAGCTATTCAGGCTTGGACAGGTTTTCTGATTTTAGAAAAGCAGGTAACTATTGGGGTAATTAATTCATCTACTTCGCTGGCCTTTAATGTTTTTAATTCATTAGCTGTTATTGCACCGATTTTGACTGAGTTGCAGGCACTCAATCCGATTTTTAGCAAATATCAATTAGATGAACCGATTAAAGCTAATATTGAAGGTGATAGAAAAATTGCTACTATCAATATTTCAGCTAAAAATTTACAAATTGCATATCATCCAGATAAACCAGTATTTAAAAAACCACTTAATTTTAAAATAGATGACGGGCAAAAAATTGCGGTGGATGGCGAATCAGGAAGTGGCAAGAGTACTCTTCTAAAAATTTTGGCTGGCCGTTTAACCGATTATACGGGAGAACTTGAATTAGATAATACTGAGTATAAAAATATTGCTAATAGTACCTTACGCGCCAATATAGTTTATATTGATCAAACTGCATATCTTTTTAATGATACAGTGCGCTATAATCTGGAACTAGGTCAACATTTTACTGATGAAGAAATAAAATCTGCACTGGAAAAGGCTGATTTATGGGACTTTGTGAGCTCTTTGCCGCAAAAGTTAGATACCCCAGTTGGCGAAGGTGGTGCTAGTTTATCAGGCGGACAAAAGCAGCGTTTGGCACTAGCTCGTGGGTTACTTAGAAATCGCAAGTTATACTTACTCGATGAATCGACCAGCAGCTTGGACAAAGCAGGCGCAATTAAAGTAGAAAATGACTTTTTAAATCTGCCTAAAATTACTGTTGTATTCGTCAGTCACCAGTTACACGAAGAAAATAAAGATAAATTTGACCAAATCATAACTGTTTAGTTAACTAATAATTACCGTTTTTGGTAAATATAACTTAAATGCGACGCAAACCATTAAAAAATAATTGCTTATTTTAAGCAATTAATGGGAAATGATATTATTAAAAAGAAAACCTTTAGAGGAAAATCATGTTAGAAAAAGAGAATAAGATGAAGGCTTAACAAAATATTGGTAAAAAATTCTCAAAAAGTTACCGCTGCCAATATTGGTGAGCCCGCTTCGTCAATTGTTGCTGGAATAATTCTTGATCATGTTGGTGAAAAATTTATTATTGTTGTTTGTACAAGCCTAATTATAATTGGTGGTATTAATATTTTGCTATCAGTGCCTAAAAAGAACTAATTAGAGTAATTACTGGCATAATAAAATAATTTATTTTATAATGTTGTCTGCTAAAATGATATAAAAATAATGAGCTATTTTAGCTAATCAACCTGATTAGCTTTTTTATTGTAAAGAAATCAAGTATATGACTAAAGTAAAAATCGATTTTACTAGTAGAATTATTCAGGGTAAAGAAAGTGAAACTTTTAAAAAACAAGCTCAAGGTAATTTAACTGACTCAGAGGGAGCTGTCAGAGTTTCATATTTGGAAGACAATCAAATTCCAGTTAAAATTTTAATTAGAGAAAATAATGTAATAATTAGGCGTGGAACTGATAAGAATAATTACTCGCAATTACATTTTATTGTTGGTGAGCGGATGAATTGCCGCTATATTGCGCAAGGTTATCAGATGGACTTACAAAGCACGACAAAATTTATTAAATTTTTCCCTAAAAATGATGGTTCACGTGAACTTCAGATTGAATATGACCTTTATAGTGGTCTATACTTAATAGGTAACTATACCATCACATTGATTTTTACTTGAACGCCTAGTAAAATAAAAAAGACTGTTTAAGAGAGAGGAATACAATTGTGGGATTAAACGACTTTAAAAATAAAAATCGCAATGAATTATCAATGATTGAAGTTGCTCGCGCAATTCTGGAAGACAACAATAAAAGAATGGCTTTCGCTGATATTGTTAATGCCGTGCAAAAATACTTAGGCGTGAGTGATGAAGAAATAAGGGAACGTTTGCCCCAATTTTATACTGATATGAACACTAATGGTGAGTTCATTTCTATGGGTGAAAATGTCTGGGCACTTCGTTCATGGTTTCCTTATGAATCAGTGGATGAAGAAGTTAACCACCCTGAAGATGAGGACGAGGAGGATACTCGTACCCACCATAAGAAAGTTAACGCCTTCTTAGCAACTGCTACTGGTAGCGATGATATTATTGATTATGATAATGATGACCCAGAAGATGAAGATTTAGACGCCACCGCAGATGATGAAACTGATGACTTTGACGATGACGAAGATTATGTCAATACCGATGATGAAGATGATGAAGATTTACCAGACGGCATTGAAGGTCAGTTATCTGAATTAAATGATGACGGCGATGAAGATGAAGACGAATAATTTTCTTGACTTTGAGTCTTAAAATAGATAGTATTTTATTTGGGCACGTTATGTGCGTTTAAGCTCCCGTATGGGAGCTTTTTTTATTTTTGATTATTTCTATTTTTTGCAAAGGAGTTTGGCTAATGACAAAATATATCTTCGTTACTGGCGGTGTCGTTTCTTCACTGGGCAAAGGAATTACCGCTTCTAGCTTAGGTCGACTATTAAAAAACCGCGGATTAAAGGTTACGATGCAAAAGTTTGATCCCTACATTAACATTGACCCCGGAACAATGAATCCTTATCAACATGGTGAGGTATTCGTCACTGATGATGGTACTGAGGCGGACCTTGATCTGGGTCACTATGAAAGAATCGTTGATGTAAGGACAAGTAAATATTCAAACGTCACAACCGGTAAGATTTATAAAGAAGTATTGGAAAAAGAACGCCGGGGCGATTATCACGGTGCGACCGTTCAAGTAATTCCTCATATTACAGACATGATCAAGCAAAAAATTATGCGAGCCGGTTTAACTACTGATTCTGATGTTGTCATTTCAGAAATTGGTGGTACTGTTGGCGATATTGAATCTACTCCTTTCATGGAAGCTATTAGACAAATGCGGCGTGAAGTCGGTGAAGAAAACGTGATGTACATTCACTGTACTTTAGTACCTTATCTCCACGCAGCTCAAGAAATGAAAACTAAGCCAACTCAACATTCAGTAGCTGAATTACGGAGTATCGGAATCCAACCTAATATGCTCGTTTTACGTGCAGAAATGCCGATTGACCAAGAACATAAAGATAAGATTTCGAACTTTACTGATGTACCGGTTGACCGTATTATCGAGTCCATTAACGCTCCATCACTTTTTGATTTGCCACTAGCTTTCCAAAAGCAGGGAATGGATCAAAAAGTTTGTGATTTCTTACATATCAAGAGTCCTAAAGATGAAGCTGATATGGAAGAATGGCAACGACTTGACGAGCGGGTTAAGAATCTTAAGCACACCACTAAGATTACTTTAGTCGGCAAGTACGTTGAACTTGAAGATGCTTATATTTCTGTAACCGACGCGCTCAAACATGCCGGCTATGCTTATAACACCAATGTTGTAATTAACAAGGTGCAAGCAGAAGATGTTACTGAAGATAATATTGCTGACTACATGCAAGGATCCGACGGTTTAATTGTTCCTGGCGGCTTTGGTTCACGTGGCTTTGAAGGAATGATTACCGCGATTAAATATGCCCGTGAAAATGATATTCCATTTTTGGGTGTGTGTTTGGGTATGCAAATGGCTACTATTGAATTTGCCCGTGATGTTTTGGGATATCAAGATGCGAACACAACTGAAGCTGATCCTAAAACTAAGCACAATGTAATTGATATTATGGCTGATAAGCGAGATGAAGAAAATATCGGCGGCACGCTGCGTTTAGGTCTTTATCCTGCAACCTTGAAGAAGGGCACAAAGACAGCTGCTGCTTATGACAATCAGGATGTCATCCAAGAGCGTCACCGTCACCGTTATGAATTTAATAATGAATTTCGTGATGCTTTTGAAAAAGCGGGTATGACTTTTGCCGGTGTTTCACCAGATAATCATTTAGTTGAAATTATTGAATTGACTAAAAATAAATTCTTTATCGCTGCACAATATCACCCAGAATTTTTAAGTAGGCCGCAAAGACCAGAAGGTCTATACAAGGCATTTATTGGCGCTGCTAGCGGTCTTCCTGAAGAAAAGCTTTAATTGGCGTAATTAGATAATACAAAATCAAATTTTTGGACGGGGGAAGGCGAAGGTCTTCTCTTGTTTTTTCTGTTAAATTCCTTTAACATTATTATGACTAAACGAAATAGAAAAGGATTTTTTCGCCAATGAAGCAAATGATTATTCATGGTGGAAAGCCCCTGCAGGGTGATGTCTGGATCGGTGGTGCCAAAAACTCAACCGTTGCACTGATTCCAGCTTCAATTTTGTCGCGAACACCAGTAATTTTGGAAGGCGTTCCCAGAATTGCAGATGTTGACAACTTAATGGATCTGTTAAGTGAAATGGATGTCGTCAGTGACTTTAATAATACGACATTGCGTATCAATCCAGAACACATTAAGATGAGCCCATTGCCAAGTGGTAAAATCAAGAGTTTACGTGCTTCCTATTACTTTATGGGAGCTCTTCTTGGTCGTTTTGGTAAGGCTGTTGTGGGCTTCCCTGGTGGAGATGATATCGGTCCCCGCCCCATTGACCAACATATTAAGGGATTTGAAGCCTTAGGCGCATGTGTAAAAAATGAAGATGATCAAATAAAAATTACGGCTCCGGCTGATGGTTTGCATGGAGCCACAATACATTTAGAAATGCCTTCCGTGGGCGCAACGATGAATATAATAATGGCTTCCGTTACTGCTCAGGGCCAAACTATTATCAACAATGCTGCTAAAGAACCTGAAATAATTGATTTAGCAACTTTTTTGAATAATATGGGAGCTGTTATCAGAGGTGCTGGAACGGATTCCATTAGAATTGAGGGCGTCAAGCGGCTTGAAGCCAAGACACCTCATACAATTATCCCTGACCGGATTGAAGCCGGCACTTATATTTCGTTAGCTGGCTGTATTGGAAATGGTATTCGCATTCATAACATTATTGAGGAGCACTTGGACTCATATTTAGCCAAAGTTGAAGAAATGGGTCTAGTGATAGATGCTACTGAAGATTCTTTATTTGTCTATCCTGCTGGTGACTTGAAGATGACGCAGATTAGAACGGGTTCTTATCCCGCATTTGCGACTGATTTACAGCAGCCGGTTACACCTCTTTTACTATCTGCTAAAAGCGGTGAAGGCGTGATTATTGACCAAATATATCCTAAAAGGATTGGCCATATCAAGCAATTATGCAAAATGGGTGCAGACATCAAAGTTGAAGACAGCATTATTTTAATTCATCCTACTGCTAAACTTCACGGTGCTACAGTTTCTGCAGGAGAAATTCGCGCAGGAGCTTGCCTTATGATTGCCGGATTAATGGCAGAGGGCAAAACGGTAATTAATAATGCTGGCAATATCTTACGGGGTTACGACCGAGTACAAGAAAAATTGCGTTTGCTAGGTGCTGATGTAAAAATTCAGGATGTACCTAATAAATAATTTAATAGTAACTGATAAGTAGGCTAATCTTAATGATTAGTCTATTTGTTTATATTTTTAAATTATAAAAAACACTTTATTATTTCTTTTGTAATAAGAACGTAATATAATTACATTATTATTACTAAAAGATGAAATAATGAGGTATAAAAATGAAAAAGGACTTTCATAAATTTTCTAAAACTGTCATAGCTGCGGTTTTGCTAAGCGTTCCTGTCGGAACAGTTTTTTCTGTAAACAATGTTGGAGCAAAAGCTGTTACAAGCGCAGAAACACTCTTTCACTATTCAAAAAAGACTTTGTCCAAAAAGTTTGCTAAGGCCGGTTATGTTTTTAAACTAACTGATGCCACAAAGGGTGCCTTATATAAGGCTACTGGTAAACCCTATAGTACTAAAGTCATTAAAAAGATTGTCAAGAACAATACACTTTTTAAAGTTAAAAAAGTTAGGCCAATTCATAATGGCATGTTTGTTGATTTAGTTTCAAAAGATGGTAAATATAAGGGTTCTACTACATATCTAACTGGTATATATAACAAAAATACAGAAGATGAAAAGCTGAAACCTTTGGTGCAGGCAGAGCTGGATGTTACGACGGCTAGAGATAATAATAAGCCAACTGCAGAACTATTAGCTAAAGCTGAAACATTAGCTAATGAATTGACAGGACACGAAAAGAAAATCGCACGGACATCTATCAAAGAACTAAAAGAATTTGTTAAGTATGGGACTATGGGAGAAATACCAGTGCTATTAATTGGAAAGTATCCTGATTAATTAAAGGAATAGATCAAGTATAGAATTATGTGGTAATACCGCTACTACTGATTGAAAATTGTTCAAAGACTTAATATAGATAAGATAAATAACATTATTTAAATAAATTATAAAGCCTGAAGTATGATTGCTTCGGGCTTTTTTAATAAGTAACTGTTTTATATGGCTTGCAAGAGAGAACACTCTTTATTTGAAAAAATTTTTTAGATTCTGATTCAGAGTTATAATAAAAAAGTAATTGAAACGAAAGGTCAATTAAGGAGTTATAAATGTTATTAGGATCAATTGAAGCTGGCGGTACCAAGTTTGTTTGTGCTATTGGTAATGAAAATTATCAAATAAAGGATCAAACCACTTTTCCCACGACAACGCCGGCAGAAACGTTGCAAAAAACCGTAGATTATTTTAAGCAATTTGCTGTCGATGCAATTGGTATTGCATCTTTTGGACCAATTGAAGTCAGAAAAACAGCACCTAATTATGGTTATATAACTGATACTCCCAAAAAAGGTTGGGCTAATACAGACTTTGTAGGGCGATTGACTAAGACAATTAAAGTTCCGGTTTTCTTTACTACCGATGTTAACGGCTCTGCTTATGGTGAGTACGTCATGGCGCAACTTGCAAATGAAGACGTGGATTCTCTGGTTTATTACACCATTGGTACCGGTGTAGGCGGCGGAGCAATTATTAATGGTAAATTAGTGGGTTCTTTAGGTCACCCTGAAATGGGTCATGTCAAAGTTAAACGTCATCCGGATGATATGAATTTTGCTGGCGTTTGTCCTTTTCATCAGGATTGTTTAGAGGGTCTGGTTTCAGGTCCAACGTTTGAGGCACGCCTTAACAAGCCAGGCAAGGAAGTACCGTTATCAAATCCAGTATGGGATGTCATGAGTTATTATGTGGCACAAGCTGCTTTGCAAGCCACGTTAATTTTGCGCCCAGACAAAATTGTTTTCGGTGGCGGAGTTACTAGTGAACAATTCTTAGAAAAAGTGCGGCGTGACTTTAAGGTCTTGCTAAATGACTATGTCCATGTTCCTTCATTAGAACAATACATCACAATGCCCGAAATAATTAATAATGGTTCAGCAACAGTCGGTGACTTTGCTTTAGCAAAAAGATTGTTAAGAGAGTAAATATTTTTTCGTAAAGCGCTAAAAAACGGCACTTTAGCAGTTTAACGTGCATATTTTAGAATTGATTTTGCATAAACAGAAAGTAATAAGATAATTAATAATTGCATGAAGATAAAAATCTTCATGCTTTTTTTGTTAGTTCAGTTTTTGTACTGAACTTTGTTAACTTTTTTCTTGGAAGCGATTTATTCATAATAAAAAATAACAAGGAGGCATTGCAGATGCAGGTACAGTTTAACCAGAGTCAACTTAAAATTATAGATCTCCTTGTAAAAGTTAAATATTTCATGACGGTTGGTGACATGTCTGAAAAAGTTAAAGTATCAGAAAGGAGTGTTTATAAAAATCTAAGTTCACTCAATAAGAAATTAAAGACATTAGACATTGAAGGAACACGCAATGTCTATGGTCAAGGCTATTATTTGAGCGAAAAAAGCAAACAACAGATACAGAAGTACTTAGCCACTGAAAGTTCAAGTAAATACAGTTCTTTAGAAAGGCAGTACATAGTTTTTATTAATTTACTGATTGACAGTAGATTCAGTGTTCAAAAAATTGCGCAGGGATGTGGTGTCAGTAAACAAACAATTTTAAAAGATATTCAAAGTCTTAAACAAAAAATGAAAAGTTTTGAAATAACGATAGTTTCGAACTATCGGGGACATTTTCTGCAGGGACAAGAAATAAAAATTAGGCAGTTCCTTTTTTCATGGCTTTATTCTGATCATGAATTAGCAGGTATTTACGAAACGCGGGAAATAAAAGAGTTAAAGGTATTAATCAGTCAATGGTTGAGCTCATTTGAAAATTCTAACAACATCATTTATTCTGATGAATTCATTTATGTTTTCGCTAATTTTTATGCACTGATTTTAAAAAGAATTTTTAATAATAATGCTGTACTTAAAGGCAAGAAGTATCCGATTAGTGCAAAATTGCAGGAAACACCCGAATATAAATTTTCTTCCTCATTTTTATCCATCCTTTTAGGAGATAGATACAGTGAGTTTGAGAATAATTATTTGACTTCTGTTCTTTTAGGAGGTCAAAAACGCAAACTTCCTAAAGACAGTATTAACACAGAAATAAGTAAGATTGTTTATGTCATTATTAATAGTTTCAAGAATTTAGCAGATTGTGCTTTTAAAGATGAAAATAAATTGCATCAAGATTTGGTTGTCCATTTGGCAACTACTTTCTTCCGTGTTAAATACCGGCAGCAATATCAAAATAATGACTTTGATTCAATCAAAGAAAATTATCCAGATATATATATTTATACCAAAATGAGTATTCACCCTTTTGAACGATTTATTGGTGCCAGTTTAAACGACTACGAAGTTGGTTTAATTTCAATTTATTTTGCATCAGAAATTTCACGTAAGAATGAAAATGATCCAAAAGTACTTTTAGTGAGTTCAGGTAGCAATGGCTCTGCCGGGTTTCTCATGACCCAGATGGTAGAACAGTACCCTAATGTCAATTTTAGTTTACCAATAGCTCCTTCCGAATTAACAAATAGACCAATTGAAGAAAGGGCGATTATTACTAATATTTCTTTGACTGACACAAAATTGCCGTGGTTAAAGGTCAATTCAGTCTTAACCAGTAAAGATTTTGAAAATATTGACAATTTTTTCCAGCTTAACGGTATTACTAATTCAGAAAACCTCCAGACTGAATTTAAAGCAATCATGGAAACTATCTATGACAATACGAACGTTATTCATGGTAAGGCTTTGGAAAAAGGAATTAAGCAGATATTGGTAGATAAAAAGAAACATGAGAAAAAGAAAAAAAGGACTGGACCATTGCTAAGTGAAGTATTAACAGAAGACAAAATTAAATTTAGTCATGACAAAACCCTAAATTGGGAACAGGCAATTGAATTATGTTCCCAGCCATTATTAACAGCAGGTAACATTACAAAATCCTATGTGACTGCGATGATTAACAACGTTAAAGATAACGGACCATATATTAATATTGGTACTGAAATTGCCTTGGCACACGCAAGACCAAGTCAAGGTGTTAACAGATTAGGAATGTCTTTGTTGTTATTGGATCATGACATTGATTTGGTAGATAAAGAACACAAAATTAAATTGATTATTGTGCTTGCAGCCCAAGACTCAACTTCACATTTAAGGGCTCTTTCTGAGTTGGCCAAAATTTTAGGTAACAAAGAAGATGTAA
Organism: Lactobacillus helsingborgensis; assembly: GCF_000970855.1. Lineage (GTDB taxonomy): Bacteria > Bacillota > Bacilli > Lactobacillales > Lactobacillaceae > Lactobacillus > Lactobacillus helsingborgensis. The sequence continues at coordinate 188,781 of NZ_KQ034047.1, read as the reverse complement.
GCAAGATAATGAATGCTAAAAATGCAAGTGAAATAGAAGAATTGATTAAGAAAGGCGAAAAATGAAATTAGGAGCATGTTGTAGTACAGGAGTTGGGTCATCTTTCATGGTAGACATGAATATGCAAGATGTACTTAAAGAAATAGGAAAGTCGGATGTAGAAACTACTCACATTGATCTTTCTGGACTTAATCCGAGCGTGGCTGATCATTTTTTTGTAGGACGCGATATGTATGATGCTGTAGCGAACGTTGTGGGTAAAGATAATGTGACAGAGTTAAACAGCATCATTGATAAAGAAGAATTAAAGGAAAAAATTCAAGCTTATTTGAATAGTGTTGATCAGAAAAGTGAAGGTGATAACTAATGAATGAAATTTTAAACTTCTTCTTAAGTATTGCTAGAACTCCCTCAATTTTAGTTGGACTGGTAGCAGTTTTAGGTTTACTTCTGCAGAAAAAAGATTCAACAGAAGTAATTTCAGGTGGTTTGAAAACTTTTGTCGGCTTTTTAGTCTTAACTGGTGGTTCGGGAGTAATTACAGATGCCTTAACACCGTTTGGCAAAATGTTTATGCAGGCTTTCCACGTTCAAGGCGTTGTCCCTAACAATGAAGCTTTTACTGCCACTGCATTAACAAAATACGGTAGTGCTACTGCGATGATCTTGTTGATTGCGATGATAGTCAATGTTATTTTAGCCAGAATATCGCACTTTAAATATATTTATCTTTCGGGGCATGTCATGATTAACATGTCATGTATGTTGGCGGTTCTGCTTGCAGTTGCAGGTTTTACAGAAATACCTTCAATTATAGTTGGTGGTACTTTTTTAGGTCTGTTTGACACGATTATGCCGGCTTTAATTCAGCCCTTTGTTAAAAAGGTGACTAAAAGTGATGAAATTGCGATTGCGCATACGGGTGACTTTGGGTATTTAATTGCCGGTTTAGTCGCAAAGGTTGTAGGTGATCCATCCAAATCAACAGAAGACTTGCACGTTTCTAAGAAAGTATCATTTTTAAGAGATAACACGATTGCCGTTACAATCACGATGGCAGTGGCATATCTGATTATTGCGTTGTTTGCAGGTCCCGTTTATGTTGAAAAATTGAGCGGTGGAATCAATTATATAATTTATGCCTTAATTGAATCTGGTTCATTTTCTGCCGGTGTTTACATTATGTTAGCCGGAGTAAGAATGATCTTAAACGAATTAATTCCTGCCTTTAAGGGTATTTCAACTAAATTAGTTCCTAATGCTAAAGCCGGTTTGGATATCCCGATCCTGTTTACATTCGCACCTAATGCCGTAATTATTGGCTTCTTTTCTAGTTTTGTAGGCGGCTTGGTTGCCACATTACTAATGGTTTTATGCCACACGACTATCGTTATTCCCGGCGTTGTGGCTCACTTCATGTGTGGTGGTGCTGCCGGCGTTATTGGAAATACAGTTGGTGGTCGTCGTGGTTGTATCATTGGTTCATTTATTCATGGATTACTAATTTCTTTTGTACCAATTATTTTAATCCCAGTGTTAGGCCACTTGGGCTTAGGCACAGCTAGTTATGCAGACGCTGATTTTGGTATTGTCGGCTCCTATGTAGGCTATAGTGGTTTACTTGGCGGTCGTTCATTAATCATTGCTGCATTGGTAGCTGCTTTGGTAATTTTCTTTATCGTATCAATTATTTTAGATAAAAAGCAAAAGAACGCAGTTAAATCAGCTAAATAAAATTTATAAAAATTAAGGAGTCAAAAATGAAATATACAAAAAAAGATAACTTAGCAGTTAATGCTATTAGGGCCCTAAGTATTGATGAAATCCACAAAGCCAACTCAGGACATAGTGGTATTACTTTAAGTGCTGCTCCGTTAATTTATACTATCTATCAAAATATGAAGTTTGACGTGACTGATCCGCACTGGTTCAATCGTGACCGTTTTGTACTTTCAGGTGGTCACGGTTCAGCAATGTTATATGCTACTTTACATTTACTTGGTTTTGATATTTCAATCGCAGATTTAAAAAAATTTAGAACTTTAGGTAGTAAAACTCCTGGTCACCCGGAAATTACTACACCGGGAGTTGATGTTGCTACTGGCCCATTAGGACAAGGCTTCGGTATGGCAGTCGGTATGGCTATGGCAGAAAAACACATCAGTTCGCTATACAACAAGCCTAATTACCAAATAATTGATAATGAGGTGTATGTGATTGTTGGTGACGGGGACTTAATGGAAGGTATCAGCCATGAAACTGCCAGTTTAGCTGGACACCTGCAACTGAATAATTTAATTGTGTTATACGATTCAAACCGCAATACTATGGATGCCAGCATGACGCAAGAATGTGATGATAATGTTGCGCAAAGATTTGAAGCGTATGGCTGGAATTACCTTAAAGTTGCTGACGGCAATAATCTAAATGATATTGATGCGGCAATTAAAGTTGCTCAAGATGAAAAGAAAAGACCGACCTTAATTGAAGTAAACACTGTTTTAGGCTATGCGTCCCCACTCGCAGACAGCCACTTAGCTCACGGTGCGGTTTTGGATGCAGAACAAGTTACTGCTACTAAAAAACAATTGGGCTATGAATATGGTCCATTTGAGGTTCCTCAAGAAGCTTATGCCGCTTTTGAGAACGTTAAAGCAGAAGGTCAAAAAGCTCATCAAAAATGGTCAGAACTCTTGCAAAACTACATTGAAGCTAATCCAGAACTTGGCGGTCAATTAATTAAGAATATTAACAATAATGTCAAACTTAATTTTGACGAAAATAAATTAGAAATACCAGATACTCTTTCAACAAGAGATTCTATTCATCAAGTTTTACAGCAAACTAGCAAGTCAGAATTAAATCTTTGGGGTGGTTCTGCAGATTTAGGTAGTTCTGACAAAACCTACTTTGATGATGATGAAGGTTTTCAACCAAATTCATACGATAAAAACAACTTATACTTTGGTATTCGCGAGTTTGCTGAAGGTGCAGCAATTAACGGCATTACTTTATACGGTGGTTCCAGAGTATTTGCCAACACATTCTTTATCTTTTCAGACTATATGAAAAATGCGATCAGAATGTCTGCCCTAATGCAAATACCGTCAATCTTCATTTTTGGTCATGATTCCATTTCTTTAGGACCCGATGGTCCTACCCATCAACCGATTGAACAATTAGCAGGAATAAGGGCAATCCCTAACTTAATAGTATTTCGTCCGGCTGATTACTTGGAAACAATTTATTCTTGGCAATACGCGATTAATCAAAAAGACCACCCAGTAGCATTTATATTGGGTCGTCAGAATTTACCAACTCTCTTGAATTATCAAGACAGTGTTAAAACTGGCGTTTCAAAAGGCGGTTATATCCTAGCGGAAGCAGAAAATGGTGCACCAGAAGGAATTTTACTGGCTACCGGTTCAGAAGTAAGTTTAGCTTTAGCAGCGCAAAAAGAATTGGCACAAAGTGGCAAAAATGTCCGCGTGGTTTCAATGCCAAGTTTTGAACTATTTTTAAAGCAGGACCCAGAATACCAAGAAAAAGTTCTACCTAAATCAATTAAGCACCGTGTATCAATTGAAATGGCATCTACTTATGGCTGGGGACAATTTGTAGGTTTAGATGGAGCAGCTATCGGCATTAATCACTTTGGTGAAAGTGGTGATGGTGATGAACTGATAAAGAAATCTGGGTTCACGGTTAATAATATTGTCAAGACGTACCTAGATATTTGTAAGTATCACAGTAAGCTGTAATGCTTTGTTTAAATATGATTTAAGTGAATAATAAAAAAGTGTTGGGAGAAATGAAGTGACCCCCAAATTTAGGACAAATTTGGGGGTCATTTTTATGTCTAAATTATCTAAACAAGATAAAGTTGAAATCTATCATCTTTGGCACGATTATCAAATCAGCCCTGCTGAGCTAAGTCAGCGTTATCAGGTTGGCAAGACTAATATTAATTACTTGTTAGCTTTAATTGGCCGTCACGGTCTAGCTATTTTAGACCAGCCTTTCACTGCTTATACAAGTAATTTTAAGGAGCAGGCCCTTAGGCGAATCATAGTTGAACATGAGCCTGCTCGTCGAGTATCTATTGACTTGGGCTTAAAAAGTAGTGGCATGTTGTACAACTGGCTGCACGAATATCGTAAAAATGGGTATAATATCGTTAACAAGCAGAGAGGACGACCGCCCCATGACCAAAAGAGAACAGCTGATCAAACAGGAAAATCATCGGCTCAAGCAAGAGAACGAACGCTTACGCCAGCAGAACATAAAGCTGAAAATCGAGAACGAATTCGTAAAAAAATTGAGCGCCTTAGTCGACCAGCGGACCAAGAACCGCAAGCCGCGGAAATAGCCCAGGCAGTTACCCAACTAAGGCGCGAGCTTAAAGTCAGCGTAACTTTTATTCTTGATGCCATTAATGCCAATCCCAATCTGCCCGATCTATCCCGTAGTAATTACTACTACACTTTAAAGAAGAAGGACAAAGAGCGAGATAATCGAGAAATAATGGCTGAAATCAAAGCTATCTATGAAGAACACAAGCACCGCTATGGCTATCGCCGCATTACTGCAGAGCTTAGGCGTCGCGGTTTATTAGTCAATCATAAAAAGGTGCAGCGCCTAATGAACAAGCTGAAGCTGTTCGGCATAGTCAGTAAACGCTGGCACAAATACAGCAGCTATCGCGGCACTCAGGGTCCGATTAAGCCTGACCTGATTAAACGCAGCTTCAGTGCGGTTTATCCCAATCACAAATGGTATTCAGATATAACTGAATTTAAGCTCAAAGGGCAAAAGACCTATTTATCACCGATCATTGATGGCTGCACCCAAGAGATTGTTTCCTATACCATTTCCCGCAGTCCTAATCTTGAGCAGACCATGGATATGTTAAGAAAGGCCTGGGACAAGCATCCAGCACTGAATGGCTTGATCTTCCACACCGATCAAGGCTGGCAATACCAAAATGGTCAGTTTCAAGCGTGGCTGAAAAATCATGGCATTAGCCAATCAATGTCACGCAAGGGCAATTCGCTTGATGATGGGTTAATGGAAGGCTTCTTCGGGATACTCAAGCGAGAAATGTTTTATGGCTTTGAAAAACAGTTTAAAAATCTCACAGAACTGGAAGACGCAATCAGAGACTACATTGAGTATTACAATCAGAAAAGAATCAAAATCAAACTAAAAGGACTAACTCCGCTTGAATATCGGAAGCTAGTCCTCGGTTAGCAGCTAATAAAGTGTCCTAATTTTAGGGTTCACATCAGAAATCCCAGCACTTTTTTGTCAGAATTGTCAAAAATAAAAAGCCGTTGACATCTATTTAATGTCAGCGGCTTTTAAGTAATCTATTTACAAGACACTAAGAGTTTAATCTAATAAATCGAACTTAAGTGTTGCTAGGTTGTGGCCTTCATTGACCATATTACTGAGCAGTTCAATAGTGTTCTTGTAAACTTGGTCAGCCATCTTTTGGTTAGCTGCAGTTAAAAGGTCTTCAGCTTCTTTGCCCGAAAGACCGGCTGCTTTTTTATCAGTTTCGTGTTGAATAAAGTGGCATTGCGCTAAAGATTTTTGTTCAAAGTCATTTTCGAGTTCTCCATAAACTCTAAAGTTAGTATCACCAAGTTGTGCTGTTAATTTGTTTAACCAGAAAATCTTGTTCAAATCAAATTTAGGTCCAGTTTGGAAACTTGCTGGTGTGTCATTAACGTTGGTGTAGAATGGGACAAAACTGTTAAAGGTGTTTGGACCAAAGCAAAGCCATTGCACACCTGCAATTTCTTCAGGAACGTCATTTCTAACTTGCAGAATATGAGTTTCAAAGTTCCGGTTAAGAGCAATTGGACGGAATGTCTTCTTTTGTTCTGGTGTGCCTTGATCGCCATAAGGATCAAATGGCGTATCTTGATAGTGTGAACTCTCGATAAAACAAATGTCTTCAATGCTAATCTTGCGGTTAGCATGACAAATAAACGGCTGATCTTGGTCGCCCGGCTTGCCACCAAATTCTGGATCAAAGTAATTATGAACAAACCAAGCGCGCGGATTATTGTAATGGGCATCTTTGATAGTTGAACTACCGAAAATGTGACGCATGTTGTAACCTTTATGGTCAGGGTTGAGGTGATATTCAGCGATTAAATCTTCTAAGGTATCGTCAGCTAAGAAACCATCTTTACCAAAGTGGAATTCATCAATGTTTAAACGGTTAGGAGCAACAACGTAGGCGTCATCAGGAATACGGCGTGCAATCCAGTGGTGACCACCAATAGTTTCTAGGTACCAAACTTCATCGTGGTCGGCAAAAGCCATACCGTTCATTTCGTAAGTACCGTATTTTTCCAGTAAATAGCCGATGCGCTTAACGCCATCAAGAGCACTATGGATATAAGGCAAAGTTAAAGTAACAAAGTCTTCTTCACCAAGTCCACCCTCAGTAACCAGTGGATCGATCCCTTGAATACGTGCGTTAGTGGTAATAGTTTCAGTAGCAGTCATTGCCACGTTTTCTGAGTTAATTCCGGCTGCAGCCCAGATGCCGCTTTCGCCAGAAACATCAGGTGCACTGGTATAACGTAAAGGCTTTTCTGCTAAATCTTCATCGTCAATCTTTTGGTGACTAATGACACTTTTATAATGCTTGGGTTGCTTTTCAGGGGTAATAAGTTCAAACCCTTCAGGAATTATTTCACGACCGCCGTCTTCGCTTCTGGCAATCATTGCTGAGCCGTCAATTGATGCGGCTTTGCCGACAAGAATAGTCGTACATTCTGCTTTTTTCATTTAATCTGTCCTTTCAAAATTACTTAATCTATATTGTATTAAAAAAAGCAGGTTGTTTGCAAAAAAATAAGTAAACTTAAACCTAAATTATTTATTACTCTTGTCAATTATTGCTTTTAATTAAATTCTAATTTATGATTGACATAAAATGTAAAAGAAGTTTTACTAAAATTGTCCTAACTTTAGGGTTATAGTGCGTTTTTAATTACACTTGTGTTTAATTTGACGGTTTTATTTGCGATTTCCCCAAATTTTCCTTTCTTTTTTAGATTGACCATTATCCCATTGGAATTGGTGTGCATAGTTTTAGAAAGAAAGGCTAGGTTTAAACCACAAGCGCACATCAGATCGGAAAAGTGATAGGTATCCAGTCGGTATGTCACATAATGATGAACGTAAATGGAATTTAATGCTGCGAGCATACTATATTAGTGGTAGAGTAACTTTATTCTGCTTTCCTGTTTTACTTTTTATTTTGCTATTTATTGAAAAGTTGCCGTTACAACGCGTAGTTACTCCTATTTTATCCTTCTTACTGAGTATTTTAGTTATTAGTGGAATAATTATTTTGAAGGAACGGGCTTTTGCGTTTTCAGACTGCTACCTTGATTGGCAAGAAAATCGCTAAACTATTTTTATGCTATGTTGCTTTGGCATTACCCATATTAGTGAAATGAAAGAATTAGGCTAATGACTATAGAAAAATTTTTACAAGAAAAACTGCAGGCTGACTTAACAAAGATCACGCATGAGTCACAAAACAGCACCTTTGTTGGTGATAGTGCAAAGTTTAAGCAAAAAATTTTTGTCAAAGTCTTTGCACAAAAGGGAAAATTTTTAACTGAAAAAGCTGTGAATGAGCAACTAAATACTCGTGTCTTAGACTCCTTTGCTGTCAAACAAACGCAACAATTTGTTTTGGTCATGAAAGATTTGGCGCCAACTGATATTAAAGGACAAATTACCTCTGATTTAGCATTTAAGATGGGAATACAGTTAGCTCGTTTTCACCAAACCGTCAAACCATTTTCTGGAATATACCTTAATAATCGGTTGTTTGAGAAAGCAAAATTTGACAGCAATAGTTTGCAGAATGAAGAAATTAAAAGCAGATTGCTGCAAGTGTTAGCTTTATTTACAGTGCGAAAAGCGGATATTGCAGAAGATCTAACAGCTCATGCAACTACAGTTTTACACGGGGATGTTGGCTTACGTAATTATAAAATTGTTGGAGGCCATTTGAGTTTAATTGATTTTGAACGAGCTCGCATGGGGGTAAATTATCAGGACTTCATTAAACTCTTTTACCAAGATTTCAGGTTAAATCAAGGATTAATTACTTCCTTTATCAGCGGTTATCAGGAATGTGGCGAAGAAGTGGTAGTTACTCCTCTGACGCAAGCTTTTCTCATTTTTATAACTGCAATTGGTATTATGAAATATACTGAAAAAATTGTGGACGAACCTTTTAAGGAAATTGGCAAGCAAATGCTGGCAACCTGTTTTTCATTTTTAGGTGTCGGCAGTCACGATAGCGACAAGGCTAACATGCACGCTTTAATATTTACCAATTAAAAAAGTATCTTCTTATAAGAAGATACTTTTTTGGCGCAAATAAAATTGTCTCAAGGGTAAAAACAATCTTATTTACATGATATTTGCAGGTTGTGTTTCTTGTTTTGTCTTCCGATCACCTCCTTTAAGTAAGAAATTCAGAATTGTTGCTGACAAGCTGGTAATCACGATGCCGTTGCTTAAGAACAGTTGAACGGTTGCCGGCAGGTTTTTAAAAAATTGCGGATAAATAGTAACGCCTAGTCCCAGTCCAACTGAGATCGCAATAATCAAGACATTGTTGTTGTCAGTGAGGTCAACTTTAGCTAAAGTCTTAATGCCCTGAACAGCTATCATGGTAAACATGACAAGCATGGCTCCACCTAAGACTGGGGTAGGGATGATTGTTACCATTGCGCCAATTTTAGGTAACAATCCCATAGCCATGAGTAAACCACCGGCCCAGTAAATCGGGCGCTTGGTTTTTATGCCTGATAGTTGTAAAAGGCCAACATTCTGCGAAAAAGTGGTATAGGGAAAAGCATTGAATAAACCGCCAAAAATTTGGGCGATACCTTCTGCACGGTAACCTTTTTTCAAATCTTCTTCAGTGACGTCATGGTGTAAAAGGTCACCAATTGCAAAGAATACTCCGGTTGACTCAACCATTGAGACTAGAGCAATGATGATCATCGTCAGGCTGGAAGACCATTCAAATTTTGGTACGCCAAAGTAAAAGAGTTGCGGCAAGTGAAACCAAGATGCTTCCATGACAGGAGTGAAGGAAACAAGTCCCATGCAGGCTGCAATAGCAGTTCCAGCAACTAAGCCGATTAAAACTGAAATTGACCTGATAAAGCCTTTGGTCCAAACTTCTAAAGCCAAGATAATGAACATGGTGCAAAAGGCTAAAAAGAGGTTCTGACCACTGCCAAAACTTTTAGCAGCTGAATTGCCGCCACCCATGTTTTGGATTGCCACGGGAACTAAAGTTAAGCCAATAGTAGTGATTAATGTGCCGGTGACAACAGGTGGGAAGAATTTTTTGATTTTAGCAAAAACACCTGAGATTAGAACCACGAAAATGCCGGCAACAATGATAGCGCCATACATATCATTGATTGAAAACTTTTGCCCGATCATTTGCAGTGGAGCAACGGCTTGAATAGCGCAACCTAAAATAACTGGGAAACCAATCCCAAAGTACCTGTTGCGTAATAATTGCAGCAGTGTAGCTAAGCCACACATGAAAATGTCAATTGAAACAAGATAGGTCATTTGGGCAGCAGAGAATTTCAATGCATTACCGATTAGAAGTGGTACGGCGACTGCGCCGGAATACATTGCTAGTAAGTGCTGTAAACCTAAAACTGCTGCTTTTTGTTGGCTAACTTCTTTTTCTGCCATTATTTCTCTCCCACAAAATGTACTTGATTATTGGCTAAACTATCGATTTCGGCAAGTGCTTCAAGGCGATAGCCATGATTTTTAAGCCATTCGCTACCACCCTGAAAAGTTTTTGCGACTACAATTCCGACACCGGCGACTTCAGTTTCTGCTTGGTTAGCAATGTTAATCATGCCTTTAACTGCTTCTCCATTAGCCAGAAAATCATCAATTATCAGTAGCCGCTCACCTTTATGTAAAAATTTTTGTTCAACGCAAATTTGGTTAGTGACTTTTTTAGTGTAAGAATAAACATCAGCCCAATAAACTGCGTCATTAAGCGTAGCCGGCTTTTTCTTGCGGGCAAAGACCAGTGGTACGTGCAATTCATAAGCTGTCATCACTCCCGGAGCGATTCCCGAGGCTTCGCAGGTCAATACCTTGGTGATGCCACTATCCTTAAACAAATGACTAAATTCCTCTCCGACTTTCTTCATTAGTTCGGGATCTACCTGATGGTTCAAAAACGAGTTGATTTTTAAAACGTTACCTGGTAGAACGTCTCCGTCACTGCGAATACGGTCTTCCAATAATTTCACTTTTTCCTCCTTCATAGCAAAAAGGGCTTTTTCTACCAAAACTATGGTAAAAAAAGCCCTTAAAGGCAGTAACCGGCTGCGTTAAATGCTAAATTATCCATAGTTCAGAATTTACGGTTCTGAGTAGAAACTACCGACCTTATTACGGCAATATATAGATTTTTTATTTTCCTGTTGCAAGCATTGTAACAGAGTCACAAAGTATGTGCAAGATTATTTTTTTGAGATATTAACGAATTATTTGCGCTAGCCGCTATAAAATAGTTCGTAAAAACTATGCTTTTCTGTAAAAAATTATTGACCATGACCGTATTTCTTAGTAAAGTTGACGTAGTATTAAATATGAATAGTGAAGGAGTATTGGTGTCGGTGAAAAAGAATATTAGTGACTTTGATGAAATTATTGTGCTCGATTTTGGCAGTCAATATAATCAACTAATAACGAGGCGGTTGCGGGATTTTGGTATTTATTCTGAATTGTTGCCCCATGATATTAGTATGGACAGAATAAAACAGATTAACCCCAAGGGGATTATTTTTTCCGGGGGTCCTAACAGTATTTATGACCAAAATGCCTTGAAAGTTGACCCTGAAATTTTTAAATTGGGCATTCCTATTCTGGGCATTTGTTACGGGATGCAATTGATGACTTCCTATTTAAACGGCAAGGTTGAAAAAGCTGCTAATTCTGAATATGGTCGTGCCGACATCGAAGTTGAAGATACTAACTCCGTTTTATTTGCCGGATTGCCCAAAGATGAATACGTCTGGATGAGTCACGGTGATTTGGTCACAGGGGCTCCTGCTGGCTTTGAAACGGTCGCTTCAAGTAAGAATTGCCCGATTGCCGCTATTGCTAACGATCAAGCTAAAATGTATGGTATTCAATTTCATGCTGAAGTGCGGAATACCCAGTATGGTCTTGATATCTTGCGTAATTTTGCTTTTAAAGTCTGCGGCGCTAAAGCTGACTGGTCAATGACCGATTTTATTGACTTGCAAGTTGCTGAAATTAGAAAAACTGTGGGGGATAAGAAAGTAATTCTGGGACTATCTGGCGGTGTAGACTCCAGTGTTACCGCGACTCTTTTACACAAAGCAATCGGCAATCAGCTGACAGCCATTTTTGTGGATCACGGCATGTTGCGCAAAAATGAAGGCGATGAAGTAATGGCTGCCTTGAACCGTGATTTAGGCGTTAACATTATTCGAGTAAACGCTCAAGAGCGCTTTTTAAATAAACTCAAAGGTGTCACCGACCCCGAGCAAAAGCGGAAAATCATTGGTAAAGAGTTTATTGAGGTGTTTGCGGACGAAGCAAAGAAAATTAAGGATGTGGGCTTTTTAGCACAAGGCACCCTGTACACCGATGTGATTGAAAGCGGCACAAATACTGCCCAAACAATCAAGTCGCACCATAACGTTGGTGGGTTACCTAAAGACCTGCATTTTAAATTAATTGAACCTTTGCGCAAGTTATTTAAGGATGAAGTGCGTGAACTGGGTGAAAAATTAGGCATTCCGCATGATTTGGTTTGGCGGCAGCCATTCCCGGGACCTGGTCTTGGCATTCGCGTTCTCGGCGAAGTAACTGAGGATAAACTGAAGCTTGTGCGTGACAGTGACGCAATCTTGCGGGATGAAATTAAAAAAGCCGGTTTACAGGAAAAAGTGTGGCAATACTTTACCGTTTTACCTGGTATCAAATCCGTGGGCGTGATGGGTGACGGTCGCACTTACGACTATACCATTGGTATTCGCGCCGTTACTTCAATTGATGGGATGACCGCTGACTTTGCCCGCTTGCCGTGGGATGTTTTGCAAAAGATTTCAACGCGTATTGTCGACGAGGTGCCCAGCATTAACCGCGTAGTCTATGATGTCACCAGCAAGCCACCATCAACGATTGAGTGGGAATAAAAGGGATGATGTTTGTTAGGAATAGAACACTGATATAACAGCATTTAGCATGAATTAATCTGTTTAAAGTGGTATTAATTGACATAAAAGTATGCCCAAAAGTAAAAGCTCTTAGCCCTGAAAGGCTAGGAGTTTTTTGTTTAGAAAGGTGAGTACGTTTAATATTTTTAATTCTATAAAAAAGTGTTAGAATAATACCTTTAGTTGTTTAAAACAAATTTAATAATGTAAAATATTAATAACCATTGCATTAGTACGAGTTTTCAAAGAGAATAATAGTATAAGTGCATATTAAAAGGGGGGTGTTCTTAATGGTAACCAGATTAAGCATAAATCCACGTACTTTGGCATACTATATTGACAATTCTGATGTTTCTAAAGAATATTTACAAACGAGAATTCAGAATATTGATGCTTTTTTGGATGGCAATGTAAAACCAACTTTTAATCAACTTTCAGAAATTGCTAAACTTATTGATGTTCCGACTGGATTGTTACTTCTTTCAGATCCAGTTGATACCGATAAGAGTATACTCAAGTTTAGGACGATTAATTCAAATCGGATTGAAAAAATTAGTAATGAACTTAGAGATACGATTATTGAAATGCAAACAAAGCAGGATTTTCTTAGAAACGAAATTGATTATGAACTCGATTTTATAGGAAAATATTCAATTAAAAATGATTACCAAAAAGTTGTAGATGATATTCGTAAGTATCTCAATATTCCAGTTAGCTATCAACAAAATGTAGGAAAGAATGCGTTGAAATATTTTAGAAATAAAATGAGTCAAATAGGCATTTTTATCTTCCTTAATGGATCGGTAAAAAGTAATACGCATAGAAGTTTGTCACTAGACGAGTTCAGAGGCTTTGTCTTAAGTGACAAAAAAGCCCCCATTATTTTCGTTAATACTAAAGACAGCGAAACAGGTAGATTATTTACACTTGTCCATGAATTAGTTCATCTTTTTCTAGATAAAGAAGAAATATTCAGTTTAGTTGATACAGGATCATACAAGTTTGATCGCACAGAAGCCTTTGTTAATAAAGTAGCAGCAGAAATATTGTTACCAGCTGAACAGATTAGAAAACTAAATAACTATGATGTTGAATTTTTGGCTCACAAATTTCCTGTTAGTAAATTTGTCATTGTACGTAAACTATATAATATGAAGATTTTGACAAAAAGAGAGTATGATGAAAAAGTTTCACAGTTAGAAGAGGAATTTGCAAAAACTCCATCAGATAGGAAATCTGTGAAGGGGAATTATAAAAATAATATTAGATTTCACTTTGATCCGACTTTTGTACATTATATTGAAAATGCTATAAAACAAAATAAGATTACTTATACGGATGCATTTAATATTGCTGGTGTCGGTTATAAGTCGTTTAAGATTCTGACAGGGGGCAGAATGTAATGGAAAAATATTTGCTGGATACTAATATCTATATAAATTTTTATGAACGGTATTATCGGGTAAAGTATTTTCCAAGCTTTTGGGCTAAGCTACCCGCCATTTTAAATAAATACGTTGTCATTCCCAAAATAGTGGTTGATGAAAACTACCAAGCCCCTAAATTTAGAAAATGGTTAGATACAAATTATTTAAAAGAAATAATAAACCATAAAAACTATGCAATACAATGGGCACAAGTACTTCAATATATTGACGACTGTGAATATTACAAAGAGGAAGCTTTATCAGCTGACAGAGGATGGGCACATGAGAAAATTGCAGATCCTTGGCTTATTGCTATTGCAAAAGAAGAGAATTTAACGATTGTAACAAGTGAAATTCGGAATCCTAATTTGCACAATCCAAATGGTAATAAGGCCGCAAAAATACCTGATGTGTGCGATGACTTAGAAGTTGATTGTATTGACATGAATGATTTCTTTGAAAAAATCAATTTGTGCATTTGATTTTTTAGACCGAGTTAATTATTTGCTAAACTTAAAATAGCAAGAGTTGAAAAGCAATCAGACATAATAATTTGTAAAAATTAATTTTGTTCTGATTGTTTTTATATATGAGTTTTTGAAAAAAAGAGCAGTAGATATGACGAAAAACACATTATTTCAATACGGGACTATGCAAATGCTAGTTGAAGGTTTATTGGAAGGCACTTTACCGTTATCAGAATTGTTAAAACATGGCAATATTGGTATCGGAACTGGTGATGGCGTTGATGGTGAATTAGTGATATTAGACGGTGTCGGTTACAAAATAGATGTTAGTGGTCCGGCTGTAAAACTACCAGAGGACTTTAAAGTGACATATGCAGATGTTAGCTTTGCGGATTATCACAAATTCAAAAGCTACCAAAATGTCGAATTGGTGGAAATGCTAAAAGATGTTTTAACCAAAAATAACGCCCAAAATCAATTTTTCGCTATTTTGACTAAAGGCGTTTTCAAAAAAATCCGTACAAGGTCTTCTAAAAAATCTCATAAGCCATATCCGTCTCTGGAAAAAATTGCTGAAAATCAAGTTGAATTTGAGACTGAAAATATCACTGGAACAATGATTACTTATTACACACCGCCTGTTTTTCAAGGTGTTGGAGTTTCTGGATTTCATAATCACTTTTTGGCAGATGATTTAAGTTTTGGTGGTCATGTTTTGGCAGCTACGATGAAAGGTGTAGTAGTCAGTATCCAACCAATAGAAAGCTTTAAATTGCATTTGCCAGTTGATAATCAGGAATTTTTAAATGCCAATTTAACTGATATTAGCAAGCTAGATAATGTTATTTCGAAGTCGGAATAGTAGAAAAAAGATTCATAATGATTTAAATCTTCATTTGAGCTATACAAGAATACAGCAGTGTAATTAAGTTATTATACAATCTAACTAGGTGTTTAAAAAAGTAAGATTTTTTATTTTTAATTTTAAAATGGTAAACATGAAAAGTGCAAATATAAGTATTATTACATACATAAAATAAAATATATCAGTGTTTATCTTAAAATAATATACAATATTTATTAGATGGGAACTTATTAGCTACAAAATCGAAAATTATGAAAAAAAGAATGTAGTCCTATTTTTGACAATAGTATAAATATTTAAATTTTATATTATGCAACAACTTATTAAATTTAATTAATAAGTTATATATTGATAGCTTATATTACTAGCATCTGAAAAAACTTACTATTACTAGTTTATTTGAATACGTGTAAGTATTTTAGATAAATCTATATACCGATATAAAAAACAAGACTTATGTTAAATAGTTTATTGGAGGAAGTATAATGCAGAAGAAAAATAATTCTTATTTTTGGATAGTATTTTTTGTATACATTCTTCTTTTTAAAGAACTATTAGATAACAATCACTATTTTTTAACTATATTAATGACTATAGCTAGCATTGCATTTTTGCTTTTAAAAAATAGCAAAAAAATAATAAACAAAATTTATAATTTTGATAGCAATATAAAAAAAGTAAAAGATCTCGAATATTACAAAATAACAGATGATGATAAAAAAGAAGATTTAAAAGAAAGAAAGGATACATACAGTTTTTTTAGTGAGGTAACGATTTCTTCAGCACTTATTCTATTTATAAATATTATATTTTTTATGTATTTGATTAATATGTTTTTTGATAACAATAAGTTACTTCAACTAATAACCCCTTTAATAATAATTATAATTGGCTTAGTACTTTTTGGTGGAATGATAATTGGTATCATTTATAAACACACAAATTTGTTATATATTTCTATTCCAATATTCGTATATGCAATTGTATATGAGTATAGAGACATAGATACTAAAAATGACCGTGATCTCTTTTTTGCTGCAATTATTTTAGTAATATCTCTTATTTTGTACTTCTTATTAATATTAATTCTTCCTCCACATGTATTGCGAAGATTAAGTAGTAAAACTGCAATTATTAGTGTTTCGTTAGCTATTCTAACATTTATATCTACACAATTTCTAATTCCGAGCATGTTGAGTCAGCCAGATAATGCAGCTCATATAACTATAAAAGTAATAAAAGAATCAAATTATATTTCAAAGGATCTAAAAAGGTTATTTATCAATAATCCTGCTTTAATAGATACATACAATTATTTAAGAGATTTAAAAGACTATAATAAGGAAATTTGCGAATTTAACATAGATATAACATCCATGACCATAGCTTATACTCTTGGTGGACTAATTGTTAATTGGAAAAATAATAGGAATAAAGAAAAAGCCAAGCATATCTATAGAAATGAAATTATGAGAAATACTAATGTTAAATATAAGACCATAATACAATGTGCTTTTTATGGTGGTGAAGAATATGAAAATTTGCTCTTAAATAATAATCATACACGAGCAATTATACTAGAAAACGAGTAATAAATTATTGGATTATAACTTGATAATTGGCACATTTACGACTTTAGAAAAAAGGCATTTTTGTAGAATTTAAACACTAATAATTTTGTTTATGGTGATAATTTTTCATTAAATTACTATCTATATTATTGACCACCTGTCAAAAAATAGGCACCTTCCCACTAATTCTTTTTAAAGAATTAGTTTTTTTATAACCAGCGATTATATTTTGCCCGCTAATTTGACACCCTTGCTAATTCATTTTATTATTAGATAAATTTAATAAAATTGATTTAGCATAAAATGAAAGACGCAAGCATATGACATTAAAAAGACTGATTAGCTCCAATAAACAACGAGCAATTTTTATTATTTTACTTTATTTTATTTTCGCTGTTACCGGCTCACTTGACCAATATTTTTTTCAATTTGCAGTTAATGGATTAAGCGTCGGCAATTTGCCAGTTTACATTCGCTGGCAATTAATTGAATTTATCCCGGTAGTTTGTGGTGTATTTATTCTACCTTTAGCGACTTACCTTTTTAACGCACAGATTCAGGAATATCTTGATCAATTAAGAGGGCAAATGGTAGACCATTTTTATACTGAAAACGATGCGACAGTGGCGCAAATGCAGAACTATCTGCAAAGCAATCTCGATACTTTGACCAGCGATTTTGCTCTGCCGTGGGTTAATGTTCTTAGCAATTTATTTATTATCTTGCTTTCTGCTGGCGTCCTTTTTAGCTTAAATTGGTCTTTTGTTTTACTAACTGCAATTTTTGTTCTAATAGATTTAAACTTGCCCAAAATAATGGCGCGCATGACTTCAGAGGCAAGTAGAAAAGTGATGAAAAATACTAGCACTTTTTTAACTGGTATCGGTGAATGGATCAATGGCTTAAATGAACTGCGGCGGTATCATGCGTGGACGATCTTAAATAAAGAATTGAGCAGTTACGCTGAGAAGTTGGAAAAGTCCAAAGTCAATCAAACCAACAAAAACTGTGCTTCCAATACAATTAACGGAATTGGTAACACATTAGGGCAAATGTCCATTGCCTTTTTAGCGGGTATCCTATTTTTAACTGGTCAAATAAAAATTGGGGCGGCATTAGCTTCGACTTCTTTTGCTTTTGGTATTTTTTCAGCTGTATCCTCTATTACAAGTGCTGCCGTCAAGATTAAATCCACTAAAAATATCAATCAAACTACGGCTAGCCTGATTTCTAACACTAAATCAAGACAAAAAGGTTCATCTACTCAAATTGCCCAAATTGAAATTAAAAATTTGGCGCTTAAATATCCTAATGGTCCAATAATTAAATACCCTGATTTTGTGATCAATAAGGGTGAAAAAGTTTTACTTGCAGGCGATAGCGGAACTGGCAAGTCAACACTGCTTCAAGCTCTTTTAGGTAAGATCAGGCCTTATCAAGGTCAAATTATTTTTAGAAATAATGCGGGGCAGATTTTTCAACCAAATTTAAACCGGATCAGTTACATTGCTCAAGATCCGCAATTATTTCCAGGAACGATTGCGGAAAATATCGTGATGTTTCACCAACAGTTGTTGGATCAAGTACCTAATTTAATTAATAAAGTGCAATTGCAGAGCGACATTGCGAGATTTCCCCAAGGAACTGATACCCAAGTTGATTTGGATAAAAATAATTTATCCGGTGGTCAAAGGCAAAAGATTATCCTTGCCAGATCAGAAGTTTTCGCTGATGAAATTATTTTGCTGGACGAAGCGACAAGTGCCATTGATAGTAAAGCAACTAAGCAAATTATTGCTGAACTTGTTCACACTAATAAGACTGTGATCATGATTGCTCATAATCTTAATTCTGAAGTTAAAAATATGTTTGATAAAACGATTCGGTTAGCAAGCCAGAAGGAGAACCACAATGACTTTTAAAAACTTCTTTCATACCAATCGAATTCGTTTCATATTTATGGTGCTTTTTAGCCTCTTGCAACCTTTTGTTTTAATCGGGGCATCTTACTTAAATATGTGGGAATTTACTGCCTTGCGTCAACATGACGGTCAAGCGTGGCTGTTAATCATTGCTTTTACTACGTTAGCTTATCTCTCATCGTATGCTTTTGACTGGGGCTCTGAATATTTACTGACACGACAAGTTCAAGAATTTAATCACACGTTAAGAAGTAAAATAGTAAGCCACGTCTACCATGACCATAAAAATTATCAAACTTCGCAAGTTAAAAATCGCTTGACCAATGATCTTAATACGGTTAACAATCAGTCCTTTAACTTAATTCCGGTCATTTGTAATTTTCTTGGCTATGTTATTTTCTCAGTAATTGCCTTGCTGACGATGCACTGGAGTTTGTTGCTGCTCATCTTAATTTCGGTAGCCGTTTCCCTTATTTTGCCTAAAATGATTGAAAAGCCGCTGCAAAGAGCTACGGAGAAAGTATCTCATCAAAATAGGCAGTATTTGGATCTGATTGAAAAATGGCTAAGCGGTATTGCTGAACTAGAGCGGTATCTTGCTGGCGATAAACTAACTAGCGTAATGCATAAAGGTGCACGCGACTTAGAAAAAGCAAACCTCAAGCAGACACAGGAACAACAAGTTCTGTCCATTATTACCAATGGTGTTGCGCAAATTATGATCCTGATATTGTTCGTCTGGACGGGTATTTTAATTAAAAGTGGATTGGTCACGTTTGGTGCGATTGCGGTTATCGGTAATTTTAGCCACTATATTTCGCTGGCAATCGAATACTTGCCATTCTATTTCGGCTTAATTAAGGGCACCAAAACTTTAAGAGATAGAGTTACTGCAGCGACTTTACCAGTAAAAACTGATGAGCAAAATTTAGCAACACCTTATGCTTTTAGTACAAAAGATTTGGCAGTTAGTTTTCCTAATGGTGAGACTCTAAAGTTCCCTGATATCACCGTCAATTTTGGCGAAAAAATTTTGCTATCAGGTGACAGCGGAACAGGCAAATCAACTTTATTTAAACTACTTTTAGGGATTTTGCCACCGAGTTCGGGGAAAATAGCATTTAAAGATCAAGAGGGAAAAGTGATTAAACCTGATTTAGCTAAAATTGGCTACATTGCCCAAGATCCTGTTTTATTTCCCAGTACCATTAAAGACAATATTACAATGTTCAATCCCAAGTTGAATCAACTGGCTGAATCAGCTGCAGTTGCCGTTGGATTAAAACCAGATTTGACGCAATTTGCTCAGGGTATAGAAACCAAAGTAAATTTGCAAAAACTGAATGTTTCAGGCGGTCAAAGACAAAAAATAATTTTAGCGCGTACCCAGATACATGACAGCAAAATCTTACTGATTGATGAAGGCACAAGTGCAATTGATCAGGAGGGAACCAGAGCGATCTTGCAAGAACTCCTTAAAATGCCGAATACTGTCATTTTCATCGCCCATAATTTTGATAAAAAATTGCAGCAATTATTTGACCGTGAGATTCATTTAAGTAAATAGTGATATCATAAAAGTATTGAAAGTAGTAAAATTGAGAACTTTTTTACAGAATTAATTAAATTAGATAATTTTTTTGTGTCAAACAGTAATAGTAATTTTATTAAATTTGTTCAAGTATTTGAAAATTAATGATGATGAAAAAATATCTAGAATGTTATTTATGATTGATAATCACGTTATTTTTTAATTAAAAAAATGCTGTAAAACCATATTATATAAATATATATATAAATGTGAGTCCCAATAAAGAAATTATTTTTGAAATATAGTTTTATATAGTTAATAAATTTGCTATAACTATTATAAAAGTATTTTTTATATGGAGGACTAGCTTATGTATATATCAAATATGAAATTAGAAAACTTTAGATGTTTTCCCGGCACTACGTCTTTTGACTTCTGCAAAGGAATTAATTATTTTGTTGGAAACAATAATTGTGGGAAAACAACAGTCCTAAAAGCAGTAGATTTTTTGCTGTCTGCGAATAGCAAAGAAGAATGGATAAACATAGCAAATAAAAATAAAGAGGTTTCAGTTGAAATCACTTTAAAGGATAAGAATTTTGCAAATATACTGAGTGGAGAGAATCTAAAAAAATATAATAAGTATATTGATAATAAAAAAATAACCCTCAGAAGAAGCTCTGAAGAAACAACATGGACTGATTCTAAAAATAAAGAGAAGAAATTGACTATAAAAAATATAGGTATATATAATCCTATTAGTAAAGTTTTTGAAAATCCTACTGGTGTTGATAAAATGATTGGTGTACTTTTTGATGCTCAATTTGTTTATTCAGACTTAGATAATGATGACTATCAGGATTTTCATAAAACTAAGATAGTTGGGAAACTTATTTCGAGTTATACAAAGAGTTTTCAAAAAGGTCAAATTTGGAAAAACTTTGAAAGTGCTCATCAAAAAGCTTTTGGAAAAAATGGCTTAAAAAAGCAATTAATACCTTTAGAACAAAAATTAGAAAATATAATGTCCGCCCAATATGGTACAACAGGAGTATCTTTTTATTTTGATATTCCTAATATGGATTATTTCTTTAATGTTGGAAAAATTTTATTAGACGATAACGGTACACTAACTCCTGCTTCTGAAAAGGGTACCGGTATGCAAAGGGCTTTAGCACTCAGCTTAATTCAAGTTTACGCACAGGTTAATCATAGTGATGATGAAAAGCCTATTATCTTTTTAATTGATGAACCTGAAACTTTTTTACATCCACAAGCACAAGATAAATTATTGTCAGCATTAAATAAGCTTTCCGAACAGTCACAAATCTTTATCACTACTCATTCACCTTATTTATTAAAACATTTTAATAGTAAAAAGGACAAGTTAATAATATTATCAAGACAGAATAATATTCCTCAAATTAATTTGGGCGTAAATTTAAATTTATTTCCAAATAGTCCAACTTGGGGTGAAATTAATTTTCTTGCTTTTAATATTGGTAGCGAAGATTTCCATATTGAATTATTTGGATATTTGCATTCAAAAGCTATAAATGCAGTTAAAACTTATCAAGATAAAAATAATAATATTTGTAAAGTTGTGAAAAGTATAAAATCGTTTGATGGTTGGTTGGCTTCACAAAAAGGCTGTAAATTAACAGATAACAATCATTATAATAATTATAATAATTATAACAACTATACAGATAAATCAATGACTTGCTATATACGAAACTGGATCGATCATCCTGGAGAACCAAATGATTTACCTAAAGGTAAGCACAGAAAAAAGCCAACTAGTGAAGAAATAAAAGAATCCATAGATTTTATGATAAGCCTGATTAAAAAAGAAAAGGAAAAAGAAAAGGAAAAAGAAAAGGAAAAAGAAAAGCTTAGTAAATAACTATTATAGCTGAACTCCTTAAAATGCCGTGTACTGTCATTTTCATCGCGCATAATTTTGATGAAAAACTGCAAGGTTTATTTGACAGCGAGATTCATTTAAGTAAATAGTGATAGTTAAAAGGCGTTAATCTGAAGTTAACCCCTAGAATTGGACGTTAACATTAATTCATGTTTGCTAAGGTCGTATTCCGATATTCAATCGGGGTGCGGCCTTTTAGCGTGTGCCTGATTCTAGCTTGATTGTAGTATTTAA
>NZ_KQ034047.1:162127-165089 GCF_000970855.1 Lactobacillus helsingborgensis | reverse complement strand
GGCTGCTGTAGACTTCTTTATATTTCATGATTTAATTTTGCCCTTTTATGCTTGGTATCTGTTCACTTATCTATAAGTTTGCTACAAAGTTTTATTTTATTAGTATGATGGCTCTAATTAGAAAAAGGAGATGCCAATTATGTTAATTGAAACACAAGGGTTAACTAAAAAATTTGGTAAAAATATTGCAGTGAATAAAGCTAATATTCAAATTAAAGAGGGACAGCTTGTTGCTTATTTAGGAACAAATGGTGCGGGTAAATCTACCACGATTAATATGCTAACCGGATTATTAAAGCCTACTTCAGGTGTCATTTCATATGCGGCAGATTTGAAAATAGGCTTAGTTTTTCAGAATAGCATTTTGGATAACGAGTTAACAGTTAAAGATAATCTTTATTTAAGAGCAAAGATGTACCCCAAATTTTCACAGGAATGGCTTGAACAATTGATTGACTTAATAGGCATCAAAAACTTTTTAAAGCAAAAGTTTGGCACTTTATCAGGTGGTCAAAAAAGAAGGGTAGATATAGCCCGTGCGTTGATAAGTAAACCGAATTTACTGTTTCTAGACGAACCAACTACAGGGCTTGATATTCAAACGAGAAATGCTATTTGGGAATTATTAACCAAACTGCAACAACAACAAGAACTCACTATTTTTTTGACAACGCATTATTTAGAAGAAGCTGAAAATGCTGATCAAATGTATATTCTTGAAAATGGTCAAATCTTAGCTAGTGGTTCTGCCGCAACGATCAAGAACGAATTTGCTCCTAATAAATTAATACTTACTGTTGATAACATTCAGGCTTTGAACACTAATCAAAAAGTTATTCGGCTTACTCGTAAGCAAGTTGAAATTGATGCTCTATCGGCTCAAGAAACCGTTGAATTATTAAAAAACAATCAAGCAAATATCACTGACTTCACTTATTCTAAGGGAACGATCAATGATGCGTTTTTGCAGATTACTGGGAAGGAGATACAATAAATGATTGCTCTATTTCGCAGAAATTTAAAAATCTATTTTTCTAACATTATTGGTGTAATTATGTCATGCTTGGGTGCGTTGCTATCTTTCTTTATTTATATTGGTTTTTTGCAAAACAATTTGAAATCCAATTGGCAAAATTTACCTCACGTTACTAAAATGTTAGATTTGTGGATGATAGCTGGTATTGTTGCGGTTTCTGGTATTACTACTGCTTTTCAGGCTTTGGGGCAGCAAGTAAGTGACCGCGAAACGCGAGCCGACGCTGATTTTAAGCTAACAGGCATATCACAGTTTGCACAAAATTTTGCTTACATTTTATCCGGTACAGTTGTCAGCTTTTTTATGCAAATCATTACCTTTATCGTAATGGCATTGTACTTTTCATTAGTTGATCATGTGACGATTCCTCAAAAAGCACTTTTACCCGGATTGCTGTTTATTTTATTAGGCGCTCTGGGAGCGACTTTATTAGATGAAGTTATCGCTTTTTTCATGCATTCCAGCACTACTTTTAGTCGGTTTTCTGCGGTCCTTGGCGCTGCTGCTGGTTTCGCTGTTGCAACTTATTTACCTTACGGTATATTGGTTTCTGGAGCACAAAATTTGGTAAAATTAGTACCAAGTAGCTATGAAGCAGCTGCTTTAAGAGGTTTTTTACTTAAGCAGACACTAGCAACTTTTCCTACCAACGTAAAACGGCATTTAATTAACTATTTAGGAATACAGTATAAATTGAATAATAATAGACTAAATAATATGTTTGTTTTACTTTTAATGATTGCTATACTAATTTTAGTAATTATTTTACTTTCGTTTACCACTGACAGAAGGCGCAATAAGTAAAGTGAAGATTGAATTTAAGACAGATTCTGCTTTAAGCAAAGAAGACATTGAAGTTGAAATTAAGGCAGCTCAAAAAAGTGAAGTAGTTGATAATTTAATAGATTATTTGCATAAATTCGGCGAAAAGAAATATCATCTTTTACCAATTAAGGTAGAAGACCGCATAGTCACAATTAAACCTACTGAGATTATTAAAGTAGAAATCCAAACAACAGATATCACATTTTATACTACTAAAGACATAATAAAAACCACTGGTCGCTTATATCAGGTACTTGAAAAATTGGGTGATGGGTTTATTCAGGTTTCTAAACATGGCATTATTAATATTAATTTTCTGGAATCGATAGAAGTAGGCTTTGCAGGAAATATGATCGCACTTTTAAAAAATAATTTAAAAGCTGACGTTTCCAGATTATATTTGCCGGCATTAAAAAAAGAATTGGGGCTATAAAAATGAGGAAATTGAGTAATTTCATTAACTATTTCTTTACCGGTGTGGGCTTTGGTGCAACTACTTATTTGATCATTATCACTTTTGCATCACCTAGTGTTCCTACCCGTTTAGGTGTTATTTCTGTTTTTATTATTTCTGGATTAATAGGCATTTTATCAATGATTTTTGCAATGGATGTACCACCTGCTATTGCCTTTAGTGTTCATATCATAGGCACATTTTTGCTGGTGTTATTAATGTCCTGGATAAATAAGTGGCCGATTAATTTTTGGTTGATAGGTGTATTTATATTAGTTTATATTATTATTTGGCTGATCGTTATTTTGTCGCAAGTGCGGATTGTTAAGGAAATTAATTCCAGCATTAAAAAGAGGAATGCAAAAAAATAAAGTTGGAATTTTAATATATTATAAGTTGGTATTTTATTGTGTTCAATTTATTACAAATAATTTTGATGCTCTTAATTAGTATGTAGAAAAATAAAAATTTTTTAAAGTTCTTAAGTAAAAAATAATAATAAAAGTATTTTGCCAAGGTTATAAAATAGAGAAGTGAAAATAGCGGATACTATCTCTTTAAACTTATATTGATTAAATTTTTTATGACAAATTTGTTAAATCTGCTGATTGTGCCTACTTAAATTCCAAAATCAGATTTTAAATGGC
>NZ_KQ034047.1:156777-159426 GCF_000970855.1 Lactobacillus helsingborgensis | reverse complement strand
GCCTTTAATCTTAAAGTTTTATTTTCAAGTACATAGTGTGTAAAATGTGCATGTTTAAATTCAATATCGTCATAATAATGAGCAACCTCAATCACTGTACAATCTAAATTTTGAATAATTTTATTTATTTTGTCCGACATTTTTGGATCTAAACTAGAAGTTGCTTCATCAATTAAAATAATTTTTTTATTAAAAAGAAGAGCTCTAGCAATTTCGATTCGCTGCCGTTGTCCACCAGATAAGTTTTTCCCACTTTCACCATAATATCTATTTAAAGCATCGTTACCTAGTTCATTAATCAATCCTACTTTTTCAAGAACAAATAAACAATCTTTAGTTGAGAAATCCTCGCCTAAAGTTAGATTAAAACGCAAAGTATCATTAAATAAGTTGGGATTTTGTCTTATATAAGCAATCCTACCAGATTCGAGAATATTGTTTATTTTACTATTCTTTTCCCTCAAATAAATTTTTCCGCTACTTGGTTTAATAGAACCCTGAATCAAATTAAGTATTGTCGATTTACCAACACCAGAAGCTCCTGTAATCAAAATTTTTTCTCCAAAAGTAATATTTAAATTCAAATTATTGATAATCTGTTTACCATTTGAGTACGTAAAATAAACATTTTCAAAACAAATTTTTGGCTTAATATCTTTCGATATTTTTTTAGGAGCTTTAAATTCAATCATATGTTCACTATAAGATTTTCGAATTTCTTGAGTAGTTTTTATCTTACTAAGATACTCTGAAACTGTTCCTAATGGACCTACGACTCTGTCACTAGCCATAAAAATACCAATCAAAGCTGCAGAAGATATCTTTCTTTGAATAACTAAAAGCAAGCCAATACCAATAGGTAAAATATAACTAACAACTGAAAGAATTGAAGCGACAAAAAAAGTAACAGCTTGCCAGTTATTCATAAGTAAATAAGAATTTTCGGATTCATTTAAATACTTATCTGTATCATTGTACATATACTTTTCAGCTAAATAAGTTTTGATAGTATTGGCTCCATTAAATAAATCAGTTACCTTACTTAAAAATCTACTACTATCTTCCTGCCACTTTGAAGAAGTGGCAGTTAATTTTTTACCAAAAATCTTTGGAGTTATCATAGGTAATAAAGAAAATAAAATAAACAAAATTCCAATAGGTATGCTTAAACTTAAAATATAAATTCCAGAGATTAATGCCATTAACAAAGACGCAAATACTTCAAACATCAGACTAAAGTAATCTGTTTCAACCAATTTAAAATCATTAAATATTTTTGAGACATTATCCGCAGTATCACTACTAAAAGTTGAAGTATTAATTTGCCCATAAATAAAATTACTTTTGAGCTTTACATTAAGCTTTTTTATTGCTAAATTTATTAACATTTTTCTTAAAGTCATTGAAAAATACACAATAGCCATTGCTGAAAAGCTTTTGACAGCATAAAACATTACTTCTAAAAATGTTGAGTTATGATTAAAATTTGCTATAGAAGAAAGTACCTGTGCCAAAACTACTCCATCAAATGATGAAATAATTGTTGTTATTATTATTGAAAATACGAGCCAATTAGGTAACCATCTAATTATGTTTTTTATTTTCATTTTTATCACCGTTGTATATTAAATTAATATATAATACTTAATTGATTGATATTCTATTTTTGGAAAACAAATACCAATACCACCACTTTTCAGGAGTCTTAACTATTATACTGTTTATCAGTCTGTGAATATTATTATTAATCTGTCCTACTGTCATATCTTTTATATTTATCTTGGAATAAAATCTTAATTCATAATGAGGAAAATCATCTATTCTTGTAAAAGTAACTGGTTGTATATTTGAATTATTTCGTTTAGCTAAGGCTGCTAATCCGTACGCTACGGGAAAGAAATTATCTAAATACTTAGTACGATACTTGGGTTTAGGACCTAATGTATATTCTGGAAATTCAAGTATATTTTTTGAATTTTTTAATAAATTATCCAACTTAAAAAGAGCATTAACTGGGTTAGATGTGTCTAAAACTTCTGTTATGTACTTTTTTAAGCTCGATAACATTACATCTAAAATGGACCGCATATGCTCCCCTTCATCACCATTAGCTAATGGAACATTTTGAATTTTTAAACTCGCCAATATTATTGGTATAGAATAAAAATCTCCCCAATGTGGACTAAAAATTATCGTATTTCCTCTCTTAATATCATTTAATTTTTCTTCATTTATAATAATTAAATTATTTTTTAGAAAACACTTTGTCTGAGAAAATAAATAAACAAATATAGCATCAGTTTCTTGAAACAAAATATAGTTAGCCCATTTTTTGCTCAGTGACTCTTGGTTTTTTAAATTAGTAAACTTCATGGCTTTACTTGCAATTGTCACAAGGTCTTGAATATTTTCTTTTTTTTCGTTTATTTCAATTTGTCTAATTAAAGAAATTTCTTTCCAAATCAAATCAAGTTGATTACTTTTTTTTAATACTTGGAAAAGACGTTGATCATCTAGATCACTCAAATACATAGAAAAATCATAAATCATTCTGTTGACTCTTTTCTTATCATAGTCTTTCTTATTTGATACAAGTTCATATCAAACTCATTAAAAGAGTTTATCAATAACAAGTTATCATATTATGGC
>NZ_KQ034047.1:44535-156094 GCF_000970855.1 Lactobacillus helsingborgensis | reverse complement strand
GCCTTTTAAATAAGCAGCTTAATTTACTTATTTGAAGCATAGATATTGATACTGAAAGAATATTCATCAGCTATTAGCTTACTTCTATTCTAAGAGCTAAAGTGAGCTAAAGTAAAAATCATGTATTATAAGGAACCATCTTATAATGATGATATAATAAATATAAAATGTCTTAATAGAGCTTATATTATAATATAAATTAATATAATTTTATATGTTATAAAGTAATTTTAATGATTACACTTGTTACAACCAAAGAAAAGATATATAATACTTTTAAATAAGAATGTATGTTCGGAAAGATAAATGGAGAAAAAATGAGTGCTAGGAAAAACATCTTTGTTAAGCCGTTTGTTAAATGGGCAGGAGGGAAAAGACAATTACTTCCGGTTATAAAGAAAAATATGCCTTCAAAAATAAAAACATATTATGAACCATTTGTTGGTGGAGGGGCACTTTTTTTAGACCTTCAGAGGAAAAAAGTTGTAATTAATGATTTTAATGAAGAACTAATTAACGCATATAAAATAGTTAAAGATGATGTTTTAGAGTTGATAAGTTTACTTAATGATCATCAAAAAAATAACAGTAAGGAATATTATTATCAAATTAGAGAATGGGACAGAAATGGAGAACTTCAAAAGCGTTCCTCAGTAGAAAGAGCTGCTAGGTTTATTTATTTGAATAAAACTGGTTTTAATGGATTATTTAGAGTTAATTCACAAGGACAAATAAATGTGCCTTATGGAAGATATAAAAATCCTGCAATAGTTAATAAAGAAGTTTTAATGGCGGTTTCAAAATATTTAAGTAAAGCAGATGTGACGATTCTGAACGGTGATTATTACGAATCAATTAGAAACGCTAGCAAAGGTGACTTTATTTATTTTGACCCACCGTATGCTCCACAATCTGATGATAAACAGAGCTTTGTTGGATATACACTTAACGGGTTTAATAGTGATGAACAAATTCGTTTAAAAAATACTTTAGATGAATTAACTGAAAAAAGTGTAAAAGTCATGATATCTAATTCAAATGTACCTTTAATAAATAGCCTTTATGAAGCTTATAACATAAAAGTGGTAGAGGCAAACAGAAATATAAATTCAAATAAAGCTGGACGAGGTACAGTTGAAGAAGTGCTGATTATGAATTACTAATAAAGAGGGAAAATGGAAAGTAAAATAGATGAGGTTTGGGAAAAACTATTTGATGAATATAAGATTTTAGAAAAAATAGAAAAGCATGATTTTTTTTCTATATCTGCCAAAGAAATTAAAGCAAAAAGAGTTGAACCCAGGATAATGACAAAGTTTGATTCAAAAGACGTTTTACCTAAGATCTTTAAAAAGAATCATTTGACTATATTACCAAATTCTAGGGGAAGTTATCTAATAGGGAAATTTGATGCCTATAAAGATCTGGAATATAAGGAGATAAAACCTGCGATTGTCCATTTTCCAACTTGGATTAAAACATTCCCTTCGTTTCAGGTTTCATCAGAAGCTGTTGCTTTAAATGTTGCTCAAATGACTGGTATGATTGATTTAGTATTAAATAGTGACGGACTGGAGGAAGGACGAGCTGTAAGTACAATAACTGGTAGACTAGGATCGGGTAAGTTTCAATATCGTATTAATTTGCATTGTAAACCTAGAAAGATTTTTGAGTTTAAAGTAAATAATAGTCAAGTTGAAATTGATGGAGGATTTGAAAATCTTAATAAATTAGCGGTAATAGAGGCGAAAAATATTCTTCCAAATAGTTTTATAATTAGACAGCTTTATTATCCTTATAGAATATATCAAAATTTAGGATCCAACAAAGAAATAATCCCAATTTTTTTTACTCATGTTGATGATATATATACTTTTTATATTTACAATTTTAGCGAACCTATGAATTACTCGAGTATTTATTTGGTAAAGCAAATGAGTTTTATTATTGATGAAAATCTAAATATTAATATTGATGCAGTAAAGGAAATTAGTAACTCTAGCCCTAACAAAGATGATAATGATAGTACTCCTTTCCCACAAGCAGATAACTTCACTAGAATTTTAGATATTTTACAGAGAATAAAGAAACCTAAAACTAAGGAAGAGCTTGGTGATGAATATGATTTTGATCCGAGACAAGGTGATTATTATGGAAACGCACTAGTTTATTTGGGCTTTGCTAAAAAAGAAAGCTCTAAATATAAATTGACGGCTCTTGGAGAAAAAGTTGCTAATTTACCAAATTCAAATATAAGAAATAAAACTATAATCGAACAAATTTTATCAAATAAATGTTTCAATGAGGCATTCAAAGAAAGTATTAAATGTATGAATCTTGACCTATATGTAATACAAAAAGTTATGAGAAATATTTTTGACTCAAAATATTCTGGTGAAACTATAAAAAGAAGAAGTCGTACCGTTAAAAGCTGGCTCTCATGGATTATTAACATAGCAACTAGTGAAGATTAGATAATTGTTATTGAATATTTTGGGGAAATACTTTAATAAAAAATAATTAATAAGTTTAATCAAACTAATGATAAGTATAAGCTTTAAGAGACTAATTTATTAATCTTTTAAAATATAATCTAAGATCTGAAGTTAAATATAAAAAAATAATATTAATAATGAAGTGCTCCTAATAGTTAGACGTTGATCTAACTATTAAAAGCACTTTTTAATGACTAAATATAATAGAACATTAAAATTTTTGATCGTCATAAGCAAATGCTATCTATAATAAATCAGCGTATTTTTTATTCAAATCAGGTTTTTCAATAATTCAATTAAACTATCAGGTCAAGCTTAGGCAGATTATGCAAAACACCTCGCGAAAAGGTAATTGTTACCATAATGCACCAGCAGTGGCTTAAGAGCATAAAAATCTGTTCACTACCAGCAATGTTGTAAATACTGCGTTCTTTTTTACTGATTCAATTATATTATCAAACAATCAAAAATATATTACTCTGATCGAATATCGGAATCGTGCATTGGAACTTTTGTAATAATAAAATGTCTAGCTTTATAGCTGCAATTCAGCATTAAATTCCGAAGCTTTTATTTTATAATTTAAAAGTTTGTTTTTTTAACAAATTGGTTTTTGCTAACGATGTAGTATAGTTTCTTGTGAATTTATATTGCACCATCCTATGTGGTAATCTTTTTGTTTTTCTTCAATACCTTTCGACCTACGACCCTGACGTTTAACTTCTTCTTTTCTTTTTTGGTGTAAATGAACGCATTATACTTTAATTGCGCTTATTTCCAGATACACTTGTGGCTTTTACGAATTGATCATTTCCAAGATCATAATACTTTTTATTATTGATGACTTAGTACCGTAAGTAGTGATTAATATAATGGGGCACACCATATAAACATGATGGTAAAAGCAAAGCTGAGAATAAAAAATTTTTAATTTGTTATGATTTATTAAATTCTCCCTATTTTTTAAATAAATGCCTATATAGTGCTTTTTTAGCTAACTAAAAATTTTTGTTTTGGCAATTTTTTTAGCACTTGATACTCTATTTAGAATGGAAGTATAAAATAAAAGGAAGTTAATATGGTGATATGAAATTTAGTTTTAATTATGATTATTTTTGTAAATTAAAATTAATAAAAACAGAAAGAATACAAAGAAAAATATTATCTTTAAGTGAACATTTATACTAAGTCGTAGCTGAAATTTGGTATGATTTTATACCAATAACAAGGCATAGACTCGATACAAGTTTTGCAATTTTATTATCGTTAAGCTATAAAATTGCAGAACTTGTCTATATAAAATGATGAACTTAAAAATAATCTTTTTAAATTCAAATACATAACTATTCTAGCTTTTTTTCTGACCTCGATTTCTTTTTTGCACATAAACATATACCGGCCAACCGCTCAGTGTAAGCAGAATGCCAATAAGTGCCAGGACCGGTTGAGTTAATGTGGTTGTGATGACGATGAATAACGCTCCACAAATGGCTAATAAAGGTGGTAAAGGATACCACGGCATTTTATATGGTCGCAAAATATCTGGTTGCTTTTTACGTGAAATAAGAACACCTAAAAATAATAAGATTGAAAATATCCAGGAAACATAAACAAGCATGTTAGTTAATGAGTCAAACGTTCCGGAAAAGATCATTACTGTAGCGATTGCGCATTCAAAAATCATACTGTTTGTAGGAACAATGGTTTTACTATTCAACTTGCTAAAAAATTTAGCAGCAGGTAATTTGTTCTCTCTGCCCAAAACATACGGCATTCTGGAACCAAGAAGCAGGTGACCGTTGATCGCGCCAAATACAGAAACTAGAATTCCAGTGGCAACAAGCGTACCGCCCACACTACCAAAGAGTTTCTTTGCAGTAAGTAAGGCAGTTGTTTGATTACCCACAACTTTTGACCACGGAATAACCCTAACATAACTCCAATTAAGAAGAGTATAAAAAATAGTGACGCCAAAAAGTCCCCAAATGATAGCTTTCGCTAATGTCTTTGCCGGGTTCTTAATTTCACTAGCCAAATTACCAATACTTAGCCAGCCATCGTAAGCAAAAAGAACGGCAAGCAATGCTTGGCCAAAAGCCATTGCACCGGAAGAAGAAGTAATATGCGGTGCCGGCGCTCCCGCTAACTGATTGGGGCCCCTATAAAACAAAGCAAAGATAATAATGGCAGCAATCGGCAGTAACTTAATGACTAAAGTGATTTTTTGTACTTGACCACTTAATTTTGATCCTATCCAATTAATTAACAGAATAGTCAACATGACAATTAAAGCAATCACAGTAGTTGATAAGTCCTTAAAGTGCGGTATTTCCTTTAGTTGCGTAGCGAAAACAATCGAAAGGGCTGCAATATTAGCAGGGTAATAGATAATTATTAAGGACCAACCGAAAAGAAAAGCTACTTTAGGACCGTAAATTTCTTCCAAGTATCTGACTGGGCCACCATCTTTAGGATAAACTGACGCCAGCTCGGCTATAGTTAAGCCAGCCATCAGTGTGATAAAACCCGCAAGAGGCCACACGATTATACTTAGCCAAGCATTATGTGTTAATGCTGATACATTAGCGATTTTAAAAAAAGCGCCTCCGCCTATCATGGTGCCCATGACTGTGGCTAAAGCGGCGAAAAAGTTAAGTTGTCTTTTCATATTTTTACCTTGCTCATTTAAATATAAGAAATATTATATTCTTTCTCCGTTAAAATAAAAAGTTCAGTTAGGGTGGCTTAACTAATTTTAAATAAAAATTTGCTGAAAAAGTGCAATAGCCAGATGTGGTTGAAAGGCAGTTTGAATATGTTATTATTTGGTTTAAAAAGTCCAAAATTGTCTTTAAAGGAGTAAAAAAATGAATAGAGTCACTGTTATTGGCAGTATCAATTTAGATACCAATTTACGGGTAAGGAAAATGCCTAAACCGGGAGAAACGATTCACGCCACTGGTCATTATTCAGCAGCCGGGGGTAAGGGTGCCAATCAGGCAGTAGCGGCTGCCAGATCAGGTTGCAAAGTTAGTTTTATTGGTGGTGTTGGCAATGACGCACCAGGCAGTGAAATGCTTAATTTGCTCAAAAAAGAAGGCATCAACACCTCTGGCATCATTACTGCGCCTCATGAATCTACAGGTCAAGCTTTTATTACTGTTGATGATAATGGCCAAAATTCAATTACTATCTATGCTGGCGCTAATTATGCTTTTGGGCCCAATGAAGTTGTTCAAAACAAGGCTTTAATCGCCAATTCTGATTTTCTCATCGCCCAGTTTGAAACGCCACTAGAAGCAACAATTAAAGGGTTCGAAATTGCTCATGCAGAAGGTGTCACAACTATTTTAAATCCAGCACCAGCGCTGACTGAAATTCCAGCAGACTTGTTAAAATTGACCGACATTATTACTCCGAATGAAACTGAGGCCGAAACAATTACCGGCATCAAAGTAATTGATGAAAAAACCGCCCAAGAAGCAGCTGCAAAACTACACCAGCAAGGTGTAGCAACAGTTATTATTACCATTGGAGCCAAAGGTGCTTTTTATGATTACCAGGGACAATACGCATTAATACCAGCATTTAAAGTTAAGGCTATTGATACCACTGCTGCTGGAGATACATTTATTGGCGCTATGACTAGTGTCCTCAAACCGGATTTGACCAATTTAAAAGAAGCAATTCTTTTTGCAAATAAAGCCTCATCCCTGACAGTGCAAAAGTTTGGTGCCCAACCTGCAATCCCTTTTGCTAAAGATATTAAGCTCGTTAAGTGAGCGCAATTCTTTTGGTAAAAATTAAGTTTACAATATTTTACATATATACCTCTGTTATTGAAAGCCCTATTTCTATATAATATAAATGTAGTTTAGATTATGTTAACTGCTATGTTAGCAAGTTGATTTTTAAGAAGAAAGGCTCTTAATTATGACAACTAAGATTGGTATTATTGGTGATGGACACGTTGGTTGTACCGTTGCCCATGAGTTAATTATTTCGGGTTTGGTTGACGATTTGGTAATGATTGATGTTAACGAAGGTAAAGTTAAGGCAGATGCGATTGACTTTGAAGATGCAATGGCTAACTTGACTAATCACGTTAATATTATTGTTAACGATTATAGCGCATTGAAGGATGCTGATATCGTTATTAGTACTTTGGGCAAAATATCCTTGGAAACAAAAGGCGATCGTTTCCAAGAATTGGAATACAACAAGAAACAACTAGAGCCAATTACTGATTCAATTAAAAGCAGTGGCTTTAATGGCATTCTGATTGTCATCTCCAACCCAGTAGATGCAATTACAAGTCTTTACCAACAATTGACAGGTTTACCTAAAGAACATGTTTTAGGTACAGGTACACTACTTGATACTGCCAGAATGAAGAAAGTTGTTGCTAAAAAGTTCAATGTTGACCCTCGTTCAGTAAGTGGTTTTGCCTTGGGTGAGCATGGTGATTCACAATTTACAGCTTGGTCAACGGTTAAAGTATTTGAAAAGCCGTTAGCAGAATTAGTTAAGACAGAATCATGGAAACCTAGTGACCTTGAAGATGAAATTAAGTTTGGTGGACAAACTGTCTTTATGGGCAAGCATTACACTAATTATGGGGTTTCTGCCGCTGCTGTAAGAATTGTCCGTGCCGTTTTGACAGATTCCCGCACTGAATTGCCGGTTTCAAGTTTCCAAGATAAGTATGGTACATATATGTCTTATCCAGCCATTGTTGGGCGTGAAGGAATTGTTCACAAAATTGATTTACAGTTAACTGCCGAAGAAGAAGAATTGCTGCAAAAGTCTGCTGAAGCAATTAAGGAAAAATCCCAAGCCTAAATATCTGAAATATAAAAACACGCTTGTATGCTAATACCCCCAATTTGTTCAAAAATTGGGGGTATTATTGTGGTTAAATTAGCAACTGCATTATAAATTTATTGTCAAATCGTTACTAATTTTTTAATTAAATTCTGCTCTAAAAATACTGTTATATATTAAGCTAAAGCCTGAGCAGCTTGCTTATTTTTACTAGGTATATCTTCAAAGCCTAAAACTAAAGTCATAACAAAAGACACAGCTGCGGCAATAATCATCGCAATGATAGCGGTCCATAAATTACTTAAGTTATTAGGATTTGCTGGATTAATCCACATTGGTAGGGTAATTAGTCCCGGCGTCATAAAAACATAGGCGTTTAGTCCCTTAAAGCCGGCATATAGACCGCCACAAAATCCGCCAATCATACATGCATACATTGGTTTACGCAAACGGAGTGTAACACCATATAAACATGGTTCAGTGATACCAGCAAAAAGTGCTGTTAAACCTGCTGAAATTGCAGTACCTCTAAGTTCTGGATTCTTGGTCTTGAACGCAATGGCCAAAGTTGCAGATGCTTGGGTAATATTATGCATAAGCGTTAAAGCTCTAGTTAATGGATCTACACCGTTTTTATTAATTGCTTCGATACCAGCAATTGCCAGTGCTGAGTGCATACCAGTTGTAACTATCCAAGGATATACTAATGCTAATAAGGCCAATGACAAAGGTCCTAATTTGCCACTTAGGAAAAAGACAATTTTAGATAAAGCAAATGACACTGCTGTCATTGCCGGTCCTATAACCACTAATGTTAGCGGAACTATGATTAGAATGGTTAATAATGGTGACATAAACGGTTTAATGGAGTTCCACAAGTGTTTATCCAAGAAATGTTGGATATATGACATTATCCATATTGCCATAATTGCGGGAATAATGGTGCTGCCATAACTGATGGACATTACTGGTAGTCCGAAGATAGATAAAGGCTTACCGCTTGCTACCAATTTAATAAAAGTTGGATTTAATAATGCACAGCCAACTAGTGCTGCTAGATAAGGATTGGCTTTAAATTGTTTTGCTGCCGCTAAGGCGACAAATATTGGCAAAAAATAAAAGGCAGAGTCAAATATTAGCAGTAGAATTTGATAAGTCATATCTTTATCAGATACGAGATGTACCATTTTAGCAATCAAAATCAAACATTTTCCCATACCACCAGCAACTAGTACTGGTATTAAAGGAGTAATGCAACCTACAATAGCACCTAAGACTTTAGAAATTATATTTGTATGTTCTTTAGTTTTTGTTCTGGGTACTTCTTGAGTTTCGGAATTGGTGTCATTTTCATTTGCTATCAATTCTTGAAAAGCATTATAGACATCATCAACACGATTTCCAATGACTATTTGAATTTGGTCTCCCTGTTTAACAACACCTATCACTCCGGAAATTAATTTGATTTTTTCAATATTTATTAATTCTGGGTTTTTGGGAATTACTCGTAAGCGAGTTGCACAATGCCAAGTTTTTTCTATATTTTGTTTCCCGCCAACTAGTGGCAATAAAGCTTGAGCAATTTCTTTGCTATTCATGATCAATTCCTTCTTTCTCAAACAAATTTTTTCCTTGAGAATCAATTACTCGACGATACCAATAAAAGCTTTTCTTGGGCCAGCGTTGTTGGGTTCCTTTGCCTTTATTATCTCGATCGACATAAATAAAACCATATCTTTTAGCCATTTCTGCAGTGGAAGAACTGACAATATCAATCAGCCCCCATACTAAATAGCCCATTACTTCAATGTGATCTACATTAATTACTTTTTCTAGTTGGACAAGATGTTGTTGATGATAGCTAATCCGATAATCATCATTAATTTTTTTATCATCATTTACAACATCTCGTGCCCCAAGACCGTTTTCAACAATAAATAGGGGAACTTGAAAACGATTGTATAAATCTTGGCAAAGAATTCTTAATCCCAAAGGGTCTATTTGCCAACCCCAATCGCTTTGTTTCAGGTAGGGATTGCTTTTACCCTTAATTGTGTTACCTTCTACTTGGGCTACATCATTTTCTGTTCCAACTGTTACCGACATGTAATAGCTAAAGGCTAAGTAATCACAGGTGCCCGTAGCAATTGCTTTTAAGTCCTGATTAGTGATATCTAAATTTAAATCTTCTGTTAACATCCTATAAGTTGATTTAGGATAGTGTCCCTTTATTTGAACGTCTCCAGACAAGTAAGTATAATGTCTTAATTGTTGCGCCAACATGTCATCTTCCGGTTTACAAGAATAAGGATACGCAGTCAAGCCTGTAATCATACAGCCAAAATGTGCTTGGGGATCAATTTTTCTTCCGTATTCTACAATCTTTGCACTAGCAACATACTGATTGTGCATAGCTTGGTACTCATTCTTTTTGGTAATCAAGTTAGATGTTAATCCTGCGCTAACAAAAGGATGCCTTAGTACACTATCAATTTCATTAAATGGTATCCAATATTTTACCAAGTCATGAAATAAATCAATTGCTGTTGTCGCAAAATGGATAAAACTTGTCATAACTTCACGACTAGTCCAACCGTTATTTATAACTACTAGTTTAATTGGCATTTCATAATGTGATAATGTAACAACAGGTTCAATATTGTGATCTCGTAAATTTTTAAATAAGTTACGGTAATAACTAACAGCTTTATAATTAGGTTTAGACTCACTTCCAGTGGGAAATAATCTAGTCCAAGCAATTGATGTGCGAAAAGCATTAATGTGCATCTGGGAGAGTAAGTCAATGTCATTCTGATAGCTATGATAAAAATCAATCCCAGTCCTTTTAGGATAATTTTGATCATTATGATCTTTTAAAAACGCATTGATTTGTTCAACTGATAGATGATTCAGATCAGTAGCATTACATTGCATAATATCAGCGGTTGAAGGACCCTTTCCGTCTTCATTCCAAGCTCCTTCAGCTTGATTAGCAGAAATGGCACCGCCCCATAAAAATTTTTTAGGAAATAACTTTGTTCTTTCCATAGTAAAAACCTCTAAACTTTTCAAATATTTGTTAACGCTAACATCCTGGCTAAACTTTATCATTAAATTCAACCATGTGCAACGGCACAATAACTAAAAATATTTTGTGCAAAAAATCAATTAGGAGAAAAATATGCTTGACTTAGACACCCTGATCAAATTAAATTACCAAAAACTGACGCCACAAGAACGAAAGGTAGCTGATAAATTAATCAAGTATCCCAGGTTTGCTCTTGAAAAAAACATTGCAAAATTAGCATCGAGCATTAATGTCTCACGTAATACCATTACAAGGTTTTGCAAGGCACTGGGATTTAGCGGCTACACGGAATTTAAATATGAATATATCAAATTTATCAACCGCAGAATGCGGAATAAGGCCACTTCCAGTAATAATTTTATTCATGAGATAATCACTACGTATAAGGATAAAATCGGCGAAATTGAAACAAAAGGAAAACTAAAAGATAACGATATTAAGCAGTTAGCAAACAGTATTGTTGAACACAAACCACTTAAAATTATTGGCACTGGTAAATCCAGTCCGGTAGCGCAACAATTGAAATATAGTTTGCAAACACTGGGAATTTATGCCCAAATAATGGATTCGATCTATTATGCTAATGATTTTGGGTATTTATTTAATAATGATGATGTAGTTATAGTTTATACAGTGTCTGGTCACAGTATTTTAACTAATGCTGTTATGAGAGGTGCAATAGAGAAAAAGGCTAATGTCTACATGGTTACGACCAATGAAAACATTGATGTACCGTTAAACGCACTTTTCGTACTGCCTAACGTCGGTGCTGACAACTCTTTTTTGTTTAGCAACCACACCTTTTTCTACATTTTTAATGATATTTTGTGTAATTATGTTGATGTTTTGCTAAATAATGACAGTTTATAGATAGCAACAAAAATTTTATTCTGACAAAGCACAAAAGCGGTTTTTCGTCATTTGAAAAAGAGCTAAAAATCATGCTGTTAAAGCGTTAAGCACATCTTAAGATTATTTGAA
This sequence comes from Lactobacillus helsingborgensis, assembly GCF_000970855.1. Taxonomy (GTDB): domain Bacteria; phylum Bacillota; class Bacilli; order Lactobacillales; family Lactobacillaceae; genus Lactobacillus; species Lactobacillus helsingborgensis. Next base: position 144,706 of record NZ_KQ034047.1, on the reverse strand, counting down.
AATGCTTAACGCTTTTTTTGTGTACAAACTTGAATATTGTGAAGGAATAGGCAATTCAAATAATTGACAAAAAGTAAGTAAACGCATAGCATTAGAGACATTGATAGTTGCTAACAAAAAGGAAGTGAAATAAAAAAGGGCGAGACCAAATACTAATAAGGAAAAGTAATGGTTATTCCTGATCAAACTAGTTGGGTCTTTGTCGTTCACTTGTCGCAATAGTGCTAGCAATTATGACATTTAATCTACGAAAAGATAGTTCGTAGATTTTTTATTTTTGTGACTGTGCTTGATGCTCTTTTTCTGAGATCAGGCCGTCTGCATAAAAGTGGGAGGTAAAAAATGAGTTGGCAGATAATTACACAGAGTTTGCCTATTTTTTTAAAAGCCTTTGAATTAACCCTTTGGCTATCGTGTGTAGGCATTGTGTGCTCAATCCTTGTTGGTATTATCACCAGCTTGGTGCAGTATTTTAAAGTGCCCATACTGGGTAGAGTTTTGACAGTTTACGTGGAGCTTGCACGCAATACTCCGCTCTTGATTCAATTGTTCTTTTTGTATTATGCCTTTCCGGTCATTGGCTTAAAAATGTCGGCCCAAGTTTGCGGTATCATCGGTCTGGTATTCTTGGGCGGAGCCTACATGGCTGAAGGTTTTACAGGTGGTTTTGCTGGGGTTAGTCCAAGTCAAATTGATGATGGCAAAGCATTAGGGATGAATGATTTGCAACTAGCACGCTACGTTGTTTTTCCACAAGGCTTTGCTTTGAGTATGCCAGCCCTAACGGCTAATATTATTTTTTTGATAAAAGAAACATCGATTTTTTCAGTCATTGCAATTCCTGAACTGACTAACACTGCTTTGGATTTGATCGGAATGTATTATCGCTCAAATGAATATCTTCTCGTGTTGGTCATTGCCTATGCCATTATTTTGGTGCCAGTAATCTTACTATTAAATTTTGTGGAAAGGAAAGTGCGTTATGGAACATTCGGCAATTAACGTCTTCTTTGCTGGTAATAATTTTGCGCGGATTCTGCAAGGTCTGTGGACTTCGGTCTGGATTGCTGCACTCAGTTTATTAATCGGTTTAGTACTGGGAACCTTGCTTGGCATTTTAAGAACACTGCCTAATAAAACAATTCGCTTTATTTTACGGGCTTACCTGGAATTTTTCCGTATTGTTCCTACTATTGTCTTGCTGTATCTGGTTTATTACATTTTGCCGCGGAGCTTGCATATCAATTGGCCGGCTAGTTGGATGGCAGTCTTAGCCTTTTCATTATGGGTGTCAGCTGAATTCAGTGATATTGTGCGCGGAGCTATTGAGTCAGTACCAGTTACGCAAAAAGAATCCGGTCAAGCATTGGGCTTGAGCGCTAATCAATTATTTCGTTATATCTTGCTACCGCAAGCAATGCAATTAGAATTACCAGCGACCATAAATTTAGCTACGCGGGTGATTAAAACCACATCGCTACTCATGCTGATCAGCATCATGGATGTGATTGCAATTGGGCAGCAGATTATTGAAGCCAACAACCAGCAGTATCCGAGTGCAGTTTTTTGGATTTACGGCTTGATTTTTATTTTGTACTTTGCAATTGATTATCCGTTGTCCCTTTGGGCTAAGCGCCTAGCTGCCAAGCAAAAGAGGTAAGGAAAAATGACAGAAGAAATTTTACGAGTTGAAAATTTGAACAAGTATTATGGTGATTGGCAGGCTCTGCATGATATTAACCTGACATTGCACAAGGGTGAGGTGCTGACTTTATTAGGTCCATCTGGTTCTGGTAAAAGTACACTAATCAGGTGTTTAAATGGACTTGAAACATTTAGCAGTGGTGCTATTTACTTTAAAGGCAAAAAAATAAATGGCTCTAGTAAAACTTGGCAAGCTTTGCGGCAAAAAATTGGCATGGTCTTTCAGAGTTACGACCTCTTTCCTAATTTAACTGTGATTGAGAACATCATGCTCGCTCCGGTCAAGGTGCAGAAACGTTCTGAAAAAAAGGTTAGGGCTGAAGCTATCAGCTTGCTAAAGCGGGTGGAACTAGACGAATACGTCGATACCTACCCCCGAGAATTGTCAGGTGGTCAAAAGCAGCGTATTGCAATTGTTCGCGCTCTAGCCCTTCACCCCGAAATCATGCTCTTTGATGAAGTGACTGCTTCACTGGATCCGGAAATGGTTCGTGGCGTTTTGCAGATCATGGCAGACTTGGCTAAAAAAGACCATATGACTATGATTATCGTCACTCATGAAATGAACTTTGCGCGGCAAATAGCGGACCAAGTGTTATTTTTAGAAGACGGTAAGATCTTAGAAAATACTTCTGGCAAAGAGTTTTTTGCACACCCACAAACTGATCGTGCCCGTGATTTTCTCACGAGTATGGATTTTTAAGGAGTAGAAAATGAAAAACAATAGAAATAGAAATATCATCATTGGAATTTTAGTAGTTTTAATCATAGCTGTGGCAGCATTTTTTGGTATCAAATCAGGAACAAGTAACAATACTAGTGCCAACGAAAGCAGTGTGAGCGCAATTAAAAAACGGGGAGTTTTACGAGTTGCCGTATTTGGCGATCTGCCACCTTATGGTTGGGTTGATGATCACGGCAATCGCGTGGGTTACGACGTTCACCTTGCACGTCAAATGGCTAAAGATATGGGCGTTAAAGTGAAATTTACCCAAGTTAATGCCAACAACCGCGTTGACACCCTGAATTCAAATAAGGCCGATATAATTTTAGCCAACTTCACTGTGACACCCGAGCGTAAACAAGTAGTTGATTTTGCTAAACCATACATGAAAGTATCGGTTGGTGTAGTTTCTCCTAAGAATTCCCCAATTACTAGCGCAAGTCAGTTAAAGGGTAAAAACTTAATTGTCAACAAGGGTACAACAGCAGAAAATTATTTCACCAAAAAAGGCGGCGTAGACTTGTTGAAATTTGATTCCAAAACGCAGCAATTTAATGCTTTTAAAAACAACCGCGCTGCTGCTTTAGCAGATGACAATTCTTATCTCTATGCTTGGGTAAAAAAGAACCCTAATTACACGGTTGGAATTAAAAACATTGGGCCTAATCAATTTATTTCACCCGCAGTTAAAAAAGGCAATAAGTCGCTTTTAAACTGGACTAATAAAGAAATTACTAAATTAACTAAGAAAAAGTTCTTTATTGCTGATTATAATAAGGAATTAAAACCTTATTTTGGTAAAGAGGTTAAACCTAGCGATATTGTTTTAAATTAATCCAGCTGCTATAATAAATAAGTCTTGAAATTTACCTTTAAAGATGATAAGGTATTAAACGTTAATCGATTAATCTATGACTTGCAATAGGAGTCATGGCAAAGGAGTAATAAATTATGAAACAAGGTATTCATCCAGATTACCAACAAGTAGTCTTTATGGATTCAGCTACAGGTGCAAAATTTGTCGCTGGTTCAACTTTAACATCAAAAGAGACAGTAGATTACGAAGGTAAGACTTACCCATTAATCCGTGTTGAAATTACTTCAGATTCACACCCATTCTATACTGGCAAGCAAAAGTTTGCTCAAGCCGACGGTCGAATCGAAAAGTTCAACAAGAAATATGGCATGAACAACAAGTAATATCTTCAATCTGGTGGAAGGCAGCCCCATTGGGGCTGCTTTTTTATGTGAAACTTAATTGATATACTACTTTATTAAGGAGTATAATTACTTCTTTAGCAAAAAAATTCTTTTTTGGCTAGGAGAGACAAGATGAAAATGCAACTGGCAGAAATAGCCAAAGCAATTAATTCAAAGTGTGAGGGTAACGAGCAAACTGTTATTACTTCTGTTGCCTTTGATTCAAGAGAGATCGCTGCGGGTGGCTTGTTTGTACCGCTAAAAGGTGAACGGGATGGTCATGACTTTATTAATAGTGCCATCAGTAATGGTGCTAGTGCGACATTATGGCAAAAAGGTCATCCGAACAAGCCTGATAATATCGCTGTCTTAGAAGTAGAAAATCCTCTCAAGAGTATGCAGCAATTGGCACAGTACTATTTAAATAAGGTAAATCCTACTGTTGTTGGCATTACCGGTTCAAATGGTAAAACAACTACTAAAGATATGACAGCAGCAGTTTTAGCTAAAAGGTTCAATGTCCATAAAACTGACGCTAACTTCAATAATGAAATTGGTGTACCCATGACTATCTTAGATATGAAACCAAATACAGAAATTCTGGTTTTAGAAATGGGTATGGATCATGCTGGGCAATTACACCAATTGAGTGAATTGACTCACCCTGATGTCACTGTTATTACCATGATTGGCGAGGCTCACATTGAATTTCTTGGTTCACGTGCTGGAATTGCAGATGCTAAAATGGAAATTACGGATTTTTTACGTGAAGACGGCGAATTAATATATAACGGTGATGAACCGCTTTTACGTGAAAGAGCTGCTAAAATAAAACAAGCAAAAGTTACATTTGGTTTTGCAAAAAATGATACAGTTTATGCAACAGGTTATCGCAGCTATAAGCACCATGCTACTTTTACAGTCAATAACTCTGAACGTAAATTTTCCATTCCAATGATTGGTAAACATAATGTTTCTAACGCGCTGTCTGCTATTTGTGTCGGACGTCATTTTGGTGAAAGCGATGAAGAAATTGCTTGCGCTTTAGAAAAATTTACCCCGACCGCAAACAGAATGGAATGGGAAAAAGGCGATGTAGGTGAGGACATTATGAGTGATGTCTACAATTCCAATCCTACTGCCGTGCGTGCTGTGATAACCAGTTTTGGGCAGATTCAGGTTCCTGCTGGAAGCCGTAGAATTGCCGTTTTGGGTGATATGCTGGAACTAGGGCCAAGATCAGCTGCACTTCATGCTGGGTTAGCAGATTGTTTAGACCCGCAGGTAATTAATGAAGTTTACCTGTTTGGTACAGAAATGAAACATCTGGCTGAAGCATTAAAAGGCAGTTACGATCCCGAAAATTTGCATTATTACACCCAAGACGAAATGCAACACATGATTGCAGATTTAAAAAATGATATTAAGCCAAACGACATAGTAGTCTTAAAAGGTTCGCACGGAATGCACCTTGAAAAAGTAGTTGAACGGCTTAGGTAAGGAGAATTTAGTGAAATTTTCAGAATTAGGTTTAAAAGATGAGCTTTTAAAAGCAATTAAGCGTTCAGGCTTTGAGGAAGCCACGCCAATCCAGGAACAAACAATTCCTTTGGCTTTAGCTGGTAGGGACGTGATTGGTCAAGCTCAAACCGGTACCGGTAAAACAGCAGCTTTCGCATTGCCGATTTTGCAGAATTTGGATAAACATAATAAGGTAATCCAAGCATTAATTATTGAACCAACAAGGGAACTTGCTATTCAAACTCAGGAAGAACTTTTTAGACTGGGGCGCGATGAAAATGCGCGTGTACAGGTTGTATATGGCGGTGCCGATATTGGTCGCCAAATTCGCTCTTTGAAAAATCATGTGCCGGCTATTTTAGTTGGTACGCCGGGACGTTTGCTCGATCACTTAAAACGCAAGACTATTAATTTAGAAAATGTTAATACCATTGTTTTAGATGAAGCTGATGAAATGCTGGACATGGGTTTTATCCAAGACATTGAAAGTATTTTAAGTTACGTTAAAAATCGCAAACAAACCTTGTTGTTTAGTGCCACGATGCCTAAGCCGATTTTGAACATCAGTGAAAAGTTCATGAACAATCCTGAAATTGTGCGCATTAAAACTAAGGAATTAACTGCTGATTTAATAGACCAATATTTTGTCCGTGCTAAGGATGCAGAAAAATTCGATATAATGTGCCGGTTGATTGATGTTGAAAGTCCTGATTTGGCAGTAGTCTTTGTCAGGACTAAACGTAGAGTTGATGAAGTCACAAGAGGACTGCAAGCACGTGGCTATAATGCTGCCGGTATTCACGGTGATTTGTCACAGGCTCGTAGAATTACTGTATTAAAAAGATTCCGTGCCGGTAAGTTGGATATCCTAGTTGCTACAGATGTGGCTGCCCGGGGATTAGATATTTCTGGTGTGACCCATGTTTACAACTATGATATTCCTCAAGATCCTGATTCTTATGTTCACCGTATCGGTCGTACTGGACGTGCTGGTCAAAATGGTTGCTCAATCACTTTTGTTACACCAAATGAAATTGGCTACATGAGAACAATTGAACAGCTGACTAAGAAGAAAATGACACCGCTGCGTCCACCATCTGATGATCAAGCGTTGCGCGGTCAACTTAAAGTCGCAAAGTCCAAGATTGAAGATATCATGAAAGAGGACTTATCTAAATATACTGATGATGCGGACGAGTTATTAGAAAATTATTCTGCGGTTGATTTAGTTTCTGCTTTTCTTAAAAACTTGTCTAAGGATTCTTCCAGTGTTGAAGTTAAGATTAGTTCCGAAAAACCATTGCCGTATAAGGGCAATGGTCGTGGTGGCAGAGGCCGTGGTCGTTATAATCGTGGTAAGAATAGTCGCGGCGGTTATCGTGGCAGCAGCCGCAGCCGTGGAAGTTATCGCGGCGGACATTCAAGGAGATCCGGCAATGGTCATAATTTTGTGATTAAGAACAAAAAAGATTAACGATTTTACTAAAAAAGGGTTGCAACAATTTACAACTCTTTTTTAATATTATAATTTCTATACTAAGAGGTAAATAAAATGATTGTTGGAGTCGGTATAGACGTTGTTGAAGTTGAACGGGTCAAAAAAATTGTCGCTAAAGGTGATAACTTCGCCCGCAAGGCTTTAACGCCAAACGAATTTGCACAGTATGAGAAACTAGCTGGAAAACGGAAAGTTGAATATTTAGGTGGCCGCTTTTCCCTTAAAGAATCTTTTGTAAAAGCTTTAGGCATAGGTTTTGGTAAAGGTGTAGGCTTACAGGATATTGAAACTTTGTGGGATGAATTGGGGCACCCAGTTACAACATCTAGCAAATTTACCGGCAAGATTTTTCCAAGTATCAGCCACGATCGTCATGAAATAGTAACATTAATTGTGTTGGAGAAGTAAAAATGGTTCCAGGATTCCATAGACCGGCAGCTGTATATGTTGATTTAGCTGCAATTAGACAAAATATTGAACAAGAAATTAAGCACCTGCAGCCTGGGCAGAAATTATTTGCCGTAGTAAAGGCTAATGCCTATGGTCATGGTGCAGTCAGAATTGCCCAAGAAGCTGTAAAAGCAGGAGCCAGCGGCTTTTGTGTTGCTATACTAGACGAAGCTTTAGAACTTAGGCGGGCAGGAATAATTGCGCCAATTTTAGTATTAGGCGTGACCCAACCTGAGTATGCGGCTCTTGCTGCAGCTAACGGTATTTCTTTGACTGTTCCCAGTTTAAAATGGCTCAAAGACGTACAAACTAACCTTGCAGGAAATAATTTACAGTTAAAAATTCATCTGGCAGTTGATTCAGGCATGGGGCGTATTGGTTTTAGCGAAGATAGTGAATTTAATGCAGCAAATGATTTTCTATTAAATAATCCCAATTTTGATGTTGAGGGGATGTTCACCCATTTTGCTTCAGCTGATAGTGCAGATGATACTTATTTTCAAGGTCAAGTTGACAGATTTACACACTTTAAAAAGTTACTTAAAGTAAAACCAAGATGGATTCACGTTGATAATACTGCTGCTAGTGTTTTTAATAAAAAAGTTCATAGCGATCTGGTACGCTTTGGTATTGGAATTTATGGTCTAAACCCTTCTTCAAACCCTACAAGTCCTGATTTACCAGTTCAAATTAAGTTGAAGCCGGCACTATCATTTGTGAGTGAATTAGTTCAGGTCCACACAATACATCAAGGACAGGGCGTCGGCTATGGTTCAACTTACATCGCTGATAAGGATCAAATTATTGGCACGGTACCAGTGGGCTATGCTGACGGCTTTATCCGTAAATTTCAAGGCTTCAAGATTAAAGTTGGTAACGAATTTTGTCCAATTGTTGGCAGGGTCTGCATGGATCAACTTATGGTGCTATTACCCTATGAAATGGCAGTGGGAACTAAAGTGGTTCTGATTTCTAATAATCCGGCAGCGCCTAATTCAATCAAAAAAGCTGCTGATTATGTTGACAGTATTCATTATGAAGTGGCTTGCCTACTTGATGACCGCTTGCCCCGCAAATATTATAATTAAAAAAACATTGCACTTCTTGCAATGTTTTTTATGTCTTTAATTAGTTATTTTCGTCTTGGTTAACGTAAACGCCAGGATTTTCATCACTCATTAATGTCATTCCTGCTTGCAGATCTTCAATTTCAGCAACCACATAGCCTTTGCGCTCAAGTCTTTTAACGATTTCTTTTAGTGTGTCCTCGCCTACACCGGCAGGCAAAGTAAATAAAATGCGTCTGACAGAATTATCACTTTTACCCGCTGTTGAAGCATCTAAACTCATAACACCGGCAATGGCAGAGAACTTACTAATGATTCTGGTCATTTTAGCTAAATTACCACGTGAATTATCAGTTAACACTGTTAAGACATAAGAACCGTTTTTAATGTTCCAAGCATCTGACAACATATCAAGTAATCTTGAGTGAGTTAGTATCCCATAAAACTTATTTTCTTCATCCAAAACCGAAATGTAGGGCAAATCTTTAATTGTGAAGAAAACTTTAAAAAATGGCGAATTAACTTTTATTGTTTTGGTAGCATTTTTTAATAAATAAGTTACCGGCAAGTTCATGTCATTACCCTGTGACTTATGGCGGTATATATGCATCTTGTAAATATTACCGCGGAAAATAGTACCAGTATCATCTAAAATTGGCACACATCTGAAGCCAGAATCCTCTAAAATTTTAAGTGCTTCTTCAAGAGTAGCGTGTTCGTTAACTGTAGTTAAATAATCTTTTTTAATAACTAAAGATTTGATAAGCATGAAACTGCCTCCGTAAAAAAATAAATCTCAATGATTATATCATAAAAAGAATAATGATTAAATAAAAATGAAAATAAAATCATCAATTAAATAAATTTTAGCACGTGCTACTTAATTTAAAAAGCTTATTTTATGCAATGAAATTAAAGTGTAATAGTCTTTGCCAAAATCAAGCGTTGTGATTGTGCTATCATTAAATACGACTAAAAATAAGGGGAATTTAGATGAAAATTATAGCAGGTCTGGGCAATCCAGGCAAAAAATATGACGGCACGAAACATAATACCGGTTTTATGGCTTTAAATTATTTTTTACAAAAAAATTCTTTAACTTTAGAACGGGAAAAGTTCGAAGGCAAATATACCAAGCAAAAAATTGCTGGCAATGATGTTATTTTGCTTGAGCCACAAACTTTTATGAACGATTCTGGTCGTTCGGTGGCGCAATTTGCCCGTTTCTTTAAGGTTAACCCGCAAGACATACTAATAATTCATGATGACATGGACATGCCTTTAAGTAAAATCCGTATCCGTGCAAATGGCAAGTCAGGCGGTCATAATGGTATTAAGAGTATTATTCGTGATTTAGGTACCAGTGATTTTAACCGCCTGAAAATTGGTATCAGACACCCAGATAACGTGACAGAAGCGAGTGTAGTTTCTTGGGTACTTTCACAGTTTAATACCGAACAACAAAAGTTAATGGACACTGCTTATGTCACGGCCAGTGAAGTTATTTCTGATTTCATAGCCGGAAAGAGCAGCCAATATTTGATGAACAAATACAATTAAAATGCGTTTAACAGAAATAATAGCCAAAGATCATGATCTGACAGATTTTATTAATAGAACGACTACAGTTAAAAATTCACTAATCACCGGTGCTAATGCCGGTGCTTTTGACATGCTCTTGTGCCAGATTGTAATGACACTGGCAAGACCGATAATTTTACTGGAAGAAAACGAGAATAAGGCTCAGAAAATCTATAGTGAATTAGTCCAGCTTTTGCCTGAAGAAAGCGTGCAGATTTTTCCAGTTGATGCTACAATTGCGACCCAAACTGCTGTTACCTCACCAGATGAGTTGAGCAGCCGTATTCAGGCTTTAAATTTTTTGCTGAGTGCAGAAAAGGGCGTGGTGGTCGTTACTCCCCAAGCTTTGCAATATAAATTATCTGCTCCAACAGACTACCAAGCAGCAAGACGTGAATTTAAGTCGGGAAAAGAATTCGATTTATCTGAATTAACAAGTTGGTTAGTTCAAGCGGGTTTTCGGCGAGAAAATTTGGTTGCGAAGCCGGGTGAATTCGCATTACGAGGAGATATTTTGGATATTTATCCTCTTGATCGTGAAAGTCCCGTGAGAATAGAATTCTTTGGTGATGAAATTGACACTATCAAGGAATTTGATCTTGCCAGTCAAAGAAGCCAAAAGCAAATTGATCACTTATTTGTATCTGCAGCTCAGGACCGTGTTTTTACTAAAAGCGACTTTGAGCGCGCTGCTAAGATGATCAGAAAAGCAGTGGCAGATGCTCCTGCACCTGAAAAAAATGTCAGTGAGCATTTTGCTGACGCTTTAGCTGAGTTAGATAATGGCTTTTTGCCCCAAAATTACGCTTTTTTAGTTGATTTTTTAATTGACAAGCCGCGCAGTTTACTTGACTACTTATCAAATACTGGTTTGGTAATGTTAGACGATTGGCCATTAATAAATCAAGCCGTTAAGACGGTGGATCAGCAGAATCAGGGCTTTATTGATGATGAGTTAAAGACTGGTGCGATGATTCCCGGACAGAGTTTGAGGAGCGATTTTCACAAGGTCTGGGGCAAAGATGAGCATAATCATATCTACTTTTCATTATTTCAACGCAGTATCGGTAGAATAAAACTGGGTCAGTTGTTTGACTGGCAAACTAGAGAACCCGAACAGTTCTTCAGTCAAATGCCCCTGATTAAGTCTGAAATCGAATCATTTCAAAAAAAGGGTCAGACCGTTATTTTGCAAGCTGACAATAATAAAAGAGCTAAGCAAATCAGTCAAACAATGGCTGAATTTGGTATGGATGTTCCAATAGTAAACCCTGGCGATTTAAGTGAAAAACAGACCCAAATTACAGTGGGCTTTTTTACTAGTGGTTTTACCTTACCTAATAATAATTTAGTTTATTTAACTGAACACGAGCTTTTTAATAAAGTAACTCATCACAATCGCAGAATTAGAACTTTAGAAAATGCGCAAAGATTGCGTAGTTATACGGAACTAAAACCGGGAGATTACGTTGTTCATGTTAATCATGGTATTGGTCGCTTTGAAGGGATCAAGACTTTAGAAAATAACGGGGTCAAACGCGACTACATTACCATTACCTATCAGCATGGCGATCAATTATTTGTTCCGGCTGACCAGTTGAAGTTGGTGCAAAAATATGTCGCTTCAGAAGGTAAAAGACCACACGTCAACAAACTCGGCGGCAGTGAATGGGCTAAGACTAAAAGTCGTGTACAGTCGAAAGTTGAAGATATTGCCGATGAATTAATTGATCTTTATGCTAAAAGAGAATCGGAAAAAGGGTTTGCCTTTTCAAAAGATGATGATTTACAGCGCCAATTTGAGGATGCTTTTCCTTATGTGGAAACGCCGGATCAGTTGCGGTCAATTAAAGAAATAAAACATGATATGGAGCAAGATAAACCCATGGACCGTTTACTAGTAGGGGATGTGGGTTTTGGCAAGACCGAAGTAGCGCTCAGGGCAGCTTTTAAAGCTATTGAAGATAATAAACAAGTAGCATTTTTGGTGCCTACTACTATTTTGGCGCAACAACATTATGAAACCATTCAGGACCGTTTTAAGAATTTTCCTGTTAACTATGCTGTCTTGTCCCGTTTTCAAACTCCAGCTGAAGCTAAAAAAATTACTGCAGGTTTAAAGACGGGTAAAATTGACTTAGTAGTTGGCACACACAGGTTATTGTCAAAAGATGTGCAATTCAAAGACTTGGGCTTGCTGATAGTTGACGAGGAGCAACGATTTGGGGTGAAGCATAAAGAAAGGCTAAAGGAATTAAAAGCTAATATTGATGTTCTTACATTGACCGCTACGCCTATTCCGCGGACTTTGCACATGTCTATGGTTGGTGTGCGCGACCTTTCAGTTATGGAGACGCCCCCTTCTAATAGGTACCCCATTCAAACTTATGTAATGGAGCAAATCCCAAGTGTGGTTAAAGATGCCTGCTTGCGGGAGATGGAACGCGGCGGTCAGGTGTTTTACCTGCATAATCGTGTGGGGGATATTGATGATGTGGTTACTGAACTAGAAAACTTAATTCCTACGGCAAGAATTGTCAGTGTGCATGGTCGGATGAGTAAGAACTTGATGGAAGATATTTTATATCGTTTCTTAAACCGTGAATTTGATATTTTAGTCACTACCACCATAATTGAAACAGGTATTGATATGCCCAACGTTAATACTATGATTGTTGAGAATGCTGATCATTATGGCTTGAGTCAACTTTACCAATTGCGTGGTCGGATTGGTCGCAGCGCCCGTTTAGCTTATGCTTATTTCTTATATCAACCTAACAAGGTGCTAACAGAAATTGGTGAAAAGCGTTTAGACGCAATACGTGATTTTACTGAACTGGGTTCCGGCTTTAAAATAGCGATGCGAGATTTAGCTATCCGCGGTGCCGGCAATATGTTAGGATCACAGCAACACGGCTTCATTGATAGTGTTGGTTACGATCTATATTCTCAAATGCTGGCTGATGCTATTAAAAATCGTAAGACTAAGAAGAAAGTCAAAAAGAGCAATACTGAAATTGATTTGGGTCTTGAAGCATATATTCCAGATAATTATATTGGTGACCAAGAGGAAAAAATTGAATTTTATAAGAAGATAAAATCCGCAAGTGCTGCTGACATAGTGCAAATTCAGGATGAATTGATTGATCGTTTTGGAAATTATCCAAAACCGGTTGAAAATTTATTGGCAATTTCCGCATTAAAATCCGAGGCTGATTTGGCCCAAGTACGCAATATTACCAAAATAAGTGCCAATCAGATAAAAATCGAATTTGCAAGAGCAGCTTCTGATGAACTAAAAGGACCAAATATTTTTAAAGCACTGGAACATGTTTCGTTTAAAGCTAAAATCAACTTGACTCCATCTAAGAGAATGGTTGTGTTGCTGGAATTGCCTACTAATATAAATAACCGGCAACTATTCAATAATTTAATTACTTTTATGACTGCAGCAAGTGATATTATTCAAAGATAAGGAGAAAATATGAGAATTGATAAATTTTTAAAAGTATCCCGCTTGGTTAAAAGACGCCCGGTGGCTAAGGAAATGGCGGATCAAGGTCGAATTAAAGTGAATGACCACGTAGTCAAATCCAGTTATGACGTCAAGATTGGAGACATCATTGAAGTAGGTTATGGGTCAAAACAAGTTAAAGCTAAGGTTTGTGCTATTAAAGAAACAACCAAAAAAGCCGAAGCCAGTGAACTATACGAATTGCAAAATTAGTCTTTTCTTTAATGACATTTTTAGGTGGTCTTGCTATAATTAAAATAGTATTGTTTTGGTAATAGAGGTCGAAATTATGAACGGTCCACGTATATATAATTCACTTAGCCCGGAAGAACAAATAGCACGACTAAGACGGAAACAGGAAAAAAGAGAAAAAGAAGTACACCGTGTGCGGCGTAATCGGATAATTGCAGCTTTTGTGGTGATTTTTGCCTTTTTAGGCGTGCAAATCGGTGTCACCCACGCACAAACTGACCGTATTAACGGGCAAGTAGAAGCTTCGAAAAAAACTCTTAAAAAAATAAATAATCAAAAGCAAACACTGATTGCTAAGAAAAATGATTTAAAGGATCCTGATTACGTGGCCAAGTTAGTCCGTTTTAAATTTCTTTATTCTAAACCTAACGAAACAATTTACAATTTACCTGAAGGAAAAAATAATAATTAATGAAATACCAAGTTGGTCAAAGACTTACAGGAACTATTAATAATATTAGTGATTTAGGCATTTTTGTTACGCTTCCACATCACGTTTCTGGATTGATTCACCATAGTGATTTTGGTAATGATTGGTTGCGCGAAAAAAATAATTTTAATATTGGTGAGCAAATTAGAGTGGTAATTATCCATAACTATAAAGGTAAAATAGCTCTCTCAAAAAAGCGGGTTAATGATCCAGAGATAATTGATCATACTAACCCTTTTTCTGACACAAAAAATGCAGATTTTGATTCGGTTCTATCTCAAACCATTAAAAATGCTAGGAGCGAAATTAAGAATTTAGAACATGAATTGATTAGTTATGCAGATAGATAATTTTTTTAAAAAGCACGCTTTACCACTAACTGGTAAAACTTTAGTTGTTGCAGTTAGTGGTGGACCTGATTCCTTGGCGCTACTCAATTTACTATATGAACTAAAAAGCCGCTATCAATTTAAGTTGATAGCGGCTCATTTGGATCACAAATTAAGATCTGATTCTTTTAAAGAAGAAAACGTGATTGCTAAGTATTGCCAAGGTAAGGATATCAAGGTAGTAAATGGGTATTGGCCGCCAAAAGAACACCCTAATGTTGGCTTCGAAGCCGCAGCGCGAAAATATCGTTACCATTTTTTAGTGCAAGTGCTGCAAGAAAATCACGGTGATTATTTACTGACTGCTCACCATGTGGATGATTTATTAGAAAACATTCTGCTGAAATTTATTCGCTCAGGAAATCCTGGTGAAATGAATAGTTTGCATGCGATTAGTTCAGTAAATGGTTTTACATTACTTAGACCACTTTTGACACAGAAAAAAGCTGATTTGCTTTTATACGATCAAAAAAAGGGAATACAGTATGTCATTGATCAAACAAATAATGATGATGATACGTTACGTAACAGGCTACGACATCACGTGGTTCCGTTATTAAAACAAGAAAATCCTCAAATTACTGAGAATGCTATTAGGTTTAACGAGCAAGTTAGTTTGTTGACAGAATTAGCAAGTCAAAATTTTGCACGAATTAAGCGACCTGAAAAGTATTTAGGTTTCGTGTACCGCTTAAGAAAAGATGAACTTAAAGAATTAACGCAAGGCGAACAAGCAGCCTTTTGGCAGAATTTTATTTGGGAGACATGGCACCAGCGGGTAAATAAATATTTAGCTAATTATACTTTACTCAGCTATCAGGATTACTTTTATTTATTCAAAGATTTACCTGCATTACCGACCCCCAAAAAAGTCTATTTAGATCATGAATTCGCTTTTGGTCAGCGGCATTTTTTCCTTTCATTAACAGAACATTTATCGCATCGTTTAATAGGCAAATTTTTTGCGCCAGCAAGCGCGAATTTTAGTGTTGGATCCATTAAAACCGGAACAAAGTTATTATTAAAAAACGGCGACCATGTTAAAAGCAAGAAAAAATTTGCTGAAAGTGGCATCCCTAATATATTGCGTCCTTATTGCTTAACGATATATGATAATAACAATGTTTTTTTCGTAGAACAAACATACTGTTACCAAAAAATTGCTGCTAAACAAAAATGTTATTTTTTGTATGAGGACAATTAATAAGAAATTTTAAAATATTAGAGCATAAATAGAATTTGTGATAAACTTTTATTCGTATATCTCTAGAAACTTTGCGGAGGTTTTTTATGAAAAATAACCGGAATCGGCTGTTTTCAAACGGCTTGTTCTATATACTTGTTTTCCTTTTATTAATAGGAGCAATTAACTGGGCAGTTGGCGGATCAGATAATTCAGGCAGCAATGAAAATATTAGCTACTCCGAATTTGTCAAAGATTTGCGCGACGGAAAAGTTAAAAACTTTAATGTTCAGCCTGCTAATGGCGTATACAGCGTTTCAGGAACTTATAAGGAAGCACAAGAAAGTAAAGCACAGTCAAAAAATACATTTGACTTTTTTAACGGTAGTTCAGGTTCAAAAGTTACTCGCTTTTCAACCACGATGTTACAAAATGATTCAAGTGTGTCCAAGGTTCAGGACTTAGCGCAGAAAAATGACGCTAAGATGACTACTCAAGGTGAGTCGCAATCAGGTAACTGGATTTCTACACTTGTGATGTTTGTGCCAACCATCCTCTTTATCGTTATGATATGGATGATGTTCAGCCAAAGTAGTGGTGGACGTGGTGGTAACGGCGGCATTATGAACTTCGGTCGGTCACATGTGAAGCCCGAAGATCCTAAGAAAAACAAGGTACGGTTCTCTGATGTAGCCGGAGAAGAAGAAGAAAAGCAGGAATTAGTTGAAGTCGTTGAATTTTTAAAGAATCCGGCTAAATTTACTAAATTGGGTGCTAAAATTCCTTCCGGCGTTTTGCTTGAAGGTCCTCCGGGTACTGGTAAAACTTTACTAGCTCGTGCTGTAGCGGGTGAAGCAAACGTACCATTTTTCTCAATTTCAGGTTCTGATTTCGTGGAAATGTTTGTTGGTGTTGGTGCCAGTCGTGTACGTGACTTGTTTACTAATGCTAAAAAGAATGCACCCAGCATTATCTTCATTGACGAAATTGATGCTATCGGTAGAAGACGTGGTGGTAATGCCAGCGGTGGCGGCAACGATGAGCGTGAGCAAACTTTAAACCAATTACTGGTAGAGATGGATGGTTTCGAAGGTAATGAAGGTGTTATTGTTATTGCCGCTACTAACCGCTCTGATGTTTTGGATCCGGCACTTCTTCGTCCTGGTCGTTTTGACCGTAAAGTTTTAGTAGGTACCCCAGATGTCCGCGGCCGTGAAGCAATTTTACGTGTTCATGCCAAAAACATGCCTTTAGCTGATGATGTCGATTTAAAAGAAATTGCAAGACAGACCCCTGGGTTTGTTGGGGCAGATTTGGCCAATTTACTTAATGAAGCGGCACTTCTTGCTGCTAGAAGAAACGGTAATGATATTACTGCGTCTGACTTGGATGAAGCTGAAGATCGTGTAATTGCTGGTCCTGCAAAGAGAAATAGCTTAATTTCTCAAAAAGAAAGACGTAGAGTAGCCTTTCACGAAGCCGGTCACTCTATTTGTGGTTTAGTTCTAAGTGATTCTCGAACAGTGCGCAAAGTTACGATCGTACCTCATGGCAGAACAGGTGGTTATAACTTGATGCTGCCAAAAGATGACCAGTTCTTGCTAACTAAGAAACAGTTGATGGAACAAATTGTTGGTCTAATGGGAGGACGTGCAGGAGAAGAAGTTGTAGTAGGTGACCAATCTACCGGAGCGTCTAACGACTTTGAACAAGCTACACAGATTGCTCATAGTATGGTTGTTAACTATGGTATGACGGATTCATTGGGAATGGTTGAACTTGAAAAAGAAGGCGAAACCAATCCTTACGGCTTTAAGCCATATAGTGAAGCTACTTCTGCTAAGATTGACGAGGCAGTTAAGAAGTTACTTGATGAGGCCCATGCTAAAGCAGTTGAAATAGTTAAAAATAATCGGGAAAAACACCGGATTATTGCCGAAGCTTTACTGAAATATGAAACTTTAGATGAAAAGCAGATTATGTCTCTTTATACTACTGGCAAAATGCCTGAAAAAACAGAGCAGGAATATCCAAGCGAATCTAAGGCTTCCACTTATGAAGAAGCTAAAGCTGCTGCAGAAAAGAAAGAAAGTCAATCTCAGAAAAAGAACATAATTAATTCAGATGAGGCTCAAAAAGAAAGAGATACTTCATTAGAATCACCTAAACAAAAAAATGAAGAAGCGGAAGAAACCAATCCTGAAAATCCAGAAAGAGCTGAATTTCCAAAGGAAACGGATCTTACTACTGAAGAAAAAACTTCTGCTGAAAAGCAACTTGAACCTGAAAATAAGGATTTAGGGCAAGAGCACAATTCTGAAAATAACGAGGATCATTCACAAGGTGAAGATGATCACTCACAAGACTGATAAAATTAATAGAGCCTACTTCAGGCTCTATTTTTTTAGGAGAATGAAATGAACGATTATTTAGTTAAAGCAATAGATAAAACTAAAAATTTACGCTTATTAACAATTACAGCTACGAACTTGGTTCAAGAAGCACAAACTCGTCATGATACATGGTCAGCTTCTTCTGCCGTGCTCGGACGAACCTTAGTTGCAGGAATTTTACTGGCTGGAGCTGAATTGACTGACAAGGAAGAACTGACCGTCAGACTTTTGGGTGATGGTTCTGTTGGTCCAACAGTTGTAACCGCCAAGTCTGATTTAACGGTAAAGGGCTATATTAAGAATCCCCATATTGCATTACCCCCAAAGAAGAATGGTCATATTGATGTGAAAAAAGCTGTTGGCAAAGGTTGGCTTGAAGTTACTAAGGATTTAGGATTGAAGAAGCCGTATACAGGACAAGTGCCAATTGTATCTGGTGAAATCGCTGAAGATATTGCCTATTATTTAACAAAATCTGAACAAATTCCGTCTGCTGTCGGCTTATCAGTTTTTGTAAATCCTAATAATACAATAGGTGAAGCCGGTGGATTTATGTTGCAGGCATTGCCTGGAGCTTCCGATAGTTTAATTACTGAAACTATCAATCGTATCAATGATTTACCTGCTCTTTCGAGCGCCTTTTTAGATGGCTTAACTCCTGAAAAACTTGCAGCTATGATTTTGGGGGATGATTGTAAAATCTTGGAAAAAGATGAAATTGCTTTTAAATGTGATTGCTCTAAAGAAAAATATGGTAATATTTTAGCAACTTTAAAGGACAGTCAGCTGAAAGCCATGATCAATGAAGACCATGGTGCTGAGTTGACATGCAACTTTTGCGGTAATAAATATCAATTTTCAGAAGAAGAATTAAAGGCAATTTTGTCCGCAAAATAAATGGTAAAGGACAGATAAATCTTGTTTTCTTTTGAGTGAAAAGGGAAAGTAAATTATGGCTTGGAAATATATACGAAAAATAATAACCAGAATTGGAATTGTCAAAGTTGCACTTTTTAGCGCATTTCTTTTTGCTGGTTATGTCGTGTATTTTGCCCAACCATATTTAATTACTAAATTATTTGAGCCAAAATTGAACCGTGATTTACAAATATTATTGGTATGCGCATTAGCTCTTTCGCTGATGATGGTGCCAATTATTAATAGCTGTAATAATTCGTTTATTCAGGCTGTTCGTAAATATTCAAAACAAATTTTGTGGGAGTCTGTGGTTAACAAACCTTTTAGATATTATTCAGACAAGCCGGTTGGTATGGTTCAAAGTTATATTAAAGATGTTTCGTTTGCCTGTCGCGAATTGGAACAAACCAGTTTGGCGGTTGTTGTGCAAATGACAGTAATGCTAATTATGTATTCAGTAACGCTCAGTTTGCAAAATTTGGTTGTCGGTATGTCATACTTGTTTTTCTTTTTAGGCTACATGATGGTCTCAGTTTGGATGGCCAAGCGAAATAGAAGTAACGTGGCAGCTTCACTAAAGAGTGCTTCTAAAGTCAATGAGTACATTATCGATTATTACCGTAACGTTGAAACGATTTTAGCAAGTGATTCTAAAAACTTTGAAGAGCACAATATGGCTGACATTTTAAATGAAGAACAAAAATCTTTTACCAATGTGCAAAAAATTACTAATATCGCCTCTTTGTTTCAGCAATTCTTAATTGTTGTTTTGTCGTGTATTATTGTGATTTTGGGACAAGTTTTGGCTGGAACAAAAGAAAACTTTTCACTTTCACTAGTTTTGGTTCTGTTATATTCTATTGTTAATTTGTCCGGTTTTGGTACCCAATATCTGGCTATTGAGGAGCTTTTAAATAGAATTCGGGCTGGATTAACTGAATTGGAATATGGAAAAGAAACACCTGCTCCTAATCTGCCTTTTAAACTTAATGGGACTAAGAACGCAATTTCTTTGAAATCAATCAGTTATGCTTATCAGAATAACCAACAAGTTTTTCACAACTTAGAGTTAGTTTTTCCAAAAAATAAGCTGACCGCTTTAGTAGGACCAAATGGTTCTGGTAAAAGTACACTATTAAAAATTTTGACGGGTTTTTATCAGCCACAGTCAGGACAAATTATTTTGCCTTTTGTTAGTCAACCAACTTTACTGTATTTGCCCCAAAGTGCTCAGCTATTTAATCGTTCGATTATAGAAAATATTTGTTATCCAAAACAACAAGTTACAACAGAACAGTTATTTACTTTAATTAAAGAAATTAACCTTGATACTTTGATTAAGTCTGCTGCTGATCTCACTGTCAAAACTCCGGGAGATTTCAAAAATAAGATTTCTGGTGGTGAAAAGCAAAAAATACTTTTTTTAAGAGCAATTGTCTCAAAACCACAAATATTGTTGTTGGATGAATTTACCAGTAATTTGGATGAGAAAACGATCATTCTTGTTTATCAGATGATAAGAAAGTATTTACCCTTGACTACTATTATTAGCGTGGTTCATCGCTATGACGAATTAAAATACTATGATGAGGTAGTTCAACTTGGTCAACCACATAATTTTAAAAATCAATTTTAATAATGAGCCTGCCCTATATTACTCATTTTTATTAGCTTTTCTTAGGAATTAGCCGATATGTCCATACCAACTTTGCTATAATGAAGAAGTTGGATAAAGATTTAAGGAGAATATTAATGCTAAATGTATTTATTGTGCGTCATGGTCAAACAGATACTAATAAAGTGGCAGCTATTAATGGTTCTGGCACTGATTTGCCTTTAAATAAATTAGGAAAACAACAAGTTGAAACATTAAGAGATAGTTTTGATATTAACAAGATTGATTATATCTATGCCAGTCCACTGACTAGGGCTCGTCAGACTGCAGAAATTTTAGCTCAGGGTAAGCTTGAGGTTAATGTCGATGAGCGTCTAAAGGAAATATATTTTGGTAATTGGGACGGTCAAAGTATTGAAGAAATACAAGAAAAATATCCCCAAGCATTCGATGAACTAGGGTATTTTAAAGAAAATTATGTCGATTATTGTACTGGTGAAAGTTATCAGCACCTGGCAGATCGTTTAATGGATTTCTGGCATGAATTGGTTAATAATCATGAACATGAATCAGTTTTATTGGTTTGCCACGGTATTGCATCCCGGACTTTAGTGCAAACTTTACTAGGAATTCCCAGTATGACGGAGATCAGTTTGATTCAAAATGCAGCTGTCATTAATTTAACTGTAGACGATCAGACTAAAAAAGTATTTTTGCGGTATTATAACAGGATTGCGCCTGGGAAATTTTTTATTGAGGATAAACATGGAACTGCTTAATCAAATAGCCTTACCTTTTTATTATGAAAAGGACTGTTGATTTTGCATAAATGATCCTTTTTGTTAAGATATTAGGGTGTTTGAAAGGGTGATTAAGTGGATAATAGCTGGAAAATTCGCGATTTAACGATTGCTAATCGAGTTGTTGTGGCGCCAATGGCTGGTGTATCAAATTCTGCGTTTAGAATGATTTGTAAGGAATTTGGTGCTGGTCTAGTCGTATGTG
The DNA here is from genome assembly GCF_000970855.1 of Lactobacillus helsingborgensis. Lineage (GTDB taxonomy): Bacteria > Bacillota > Bacilli > Lactobacillales > Lactobacillaceae > Lactobacillus > Lactobacillus helsingborgensis. The sequence goes on along the minus strand of NZ_KQ034047.1, from coordinate 123,262 downwards.
AAATGATTTCAGATCACGGTATCATTTATCGTAATAAAAAAACCATGTCTATGATGAAGGTGGATCCGCGTGAGCACCCGATGAGTATTCAGATTTTTGGTGGTACTGAAGAAACTTTGCTTGAAGCAGCGCAATATATCGATCAGCATACCGCAGCCGATATAATTGATATTAATATGGGTTGTCCTGTTCCTAAGGTTACTAAAACAGATGCGGGTTCTAAATGGCTTTTGGATTCTAATAAAATTTACCAGATGGTACATAAAGTTGTCCAAAATGTTGAAAAACCTGTTTCTGTTAAAATGCGTATTGGATGGGATCGTAAACATATTTTTGCGGTGGAAAACGCTTTGGCGGCCCAAGAAGCTGGTGCCAGCATGATTGCAATGCATGGTAGAACGCGTAAGCAGATGTATATGGGAGAAGCCGATTGGGAAACACTTCATGATGTTGCTCAAGTTCTTGATATTCCATTTGTGGCAAACGGTGATATTACGACACCAGAATTAGCCAAAAAAGCTCTAGCTGAAATTGGCTCTACCGCTGTGATGGTAGGGCGTGCAGCATTAGGTAATCCTTGGATTATCAAAGATATGGTACACTACTTAGAAACTGGTGAAAGACTAAAACCGCAAACAGTACGAGAGAAAGTTGGCACAGCTAAGCATCAACTTAAAGGTTTAGTTGACTTAAAAGGGGAAAAAATTGCTGTTCCCGAGTTTAGGCAACAAGCTGCTTACTATTTAAAGGGAGTTCCCCGTTCGGCTCGTACTCGTGCTAAAATAAATGAGGTTTGGACGGCACAAGAAGTTTATGATTTGCTCGATAACTTCGTTGACGATTATGAAAAGCGGCAAAAACAAAGAGCTGCTAGAAGTGAAACTAATTAATAATGGAGGAATTGTAATTGGCTAAAAGTGAAATGAATGACCAATTAATCGTTCGGCGCCAAAAATTAGACGAATTACGTGAAAATGGCATCGAACCTTTTGGAATGAGAAAGTTTGATCGACAGGATTTAGCGCGGTCTTTGAATGAAAAGTATGCTGAAGATGACAAAGATGAACTAAACGCGGAACTACCTAAGACTAAAATAGCCGGGAGAATGTTAGCTAAAAGAGGCAAAGGTAAAGTTGGCTTCGCTGATTTATATGATCGTACCGGTAAAATTCAGATTTACGTTCGTAAGGATATTGTGGGTGAAGACAACTATAAGATCTTTAAAAAGTCTGATATCGGCGACTTTTTAGGTATTGATGGTGAAGTTATGAAAACTGACACGGGTGAACTAACCATTCGTGCAACTCACGTTACTTTCTTATCAAAAGCTTTGCGTCCTTTACCTGAAAAGTATCACGGCTTAAAAGATGTTGAACAAATTTATCGTCAACGTTACCTTGACTTGATTACTAACAGAGAAAGCTATGAACGTTTTGTTAATCGGACAAAAATTATTCAAGCTATTCGTGATTATCTCAACAGCAAGGACTTCTTAGAAGTTGAAACTCCCGTTTTACATAATATTCCTGGTGGTGCAGAGGCACGGCCATTTATTACTCATCACAATGCTTTAGACATTGACTTATACATGAGAATAGCTTTGGAATTGCCATTGAAACGGTTAATTGTTGGTGATATGGAAAGAGTTTACGAAATTGGTCGGGTATTCAGAAATGAAGGACTTGACACTCACCATAATCCTGAATTTACTGAACTCGAAACTTACTGTGCATACTGGGACTTCCATGATGTCATGGACGAAGCAGAAGGCATTATTCGCGCAGCTGCTAAAGTCGTATCTGATGATGGTAAAATTACTTATCAAGGGACTAACATTGATTTGGGCAAGCCATTCCGCCGCGTTCACATGGTTGATATGATAAAGGAAAAGACTGGCGTTGATTTCTGGCAAGAAATGAGCGTGGCAGAAGCTACCAAAATTGCTGAAGACCATGACATCAAGGTTGAAAGCTTCTGGAAAGTTGGTCATATCATTAACGCTTTCTTTGAAAAATATTGCGAAGAAACAATTGTTGACCCTACATTTGTTTACGGTCATCCAGTTGAGATTTCACCATTGGCTAAGAAAAATGCAGATGATCCAAGATTTACTGATCGTTTTGAAATTTACATTATGGGTGAAGAATATGGCAACGCCTTTTCCGAATTAAATGACCCTGATGACCAGCGCGAACGTTTTGAAGCGCAAATGGCAGAACGTGAAGCTGGAAACGATGAAGCTGATATGATTGATGAAGATTATCTGCGTGCTATGGAATATGGTATGCCGCCAACAGGTGGATTGGGTATCGGAATTGACCGTCTTGTAATGCTTCTGACTGATGCGCCTGCAATTAGGGATGTTTTACTTTTCCCAACAATGCGTCCTGAACGAATTGAAGATATTGAACGCGAAGTCGAAGAAGACATGAAGAAAAAGAATAATTAAAAATAAGACCATTAATTTGGTCTTATTTTTGTTTAAATTGAAAATCCCATGTATTTGTTATAGTCAACGATTTTTTCAAGCAACTTATCTTGAATAGGCTTATTACCAGAAAAATAAAAATACCAGTTTTGCAGCAACTTAAACCAGGAACTTAACCGATACCAAATAATACGATTGTTTTGGGTAAGCTGGTCATAAATTTGCTTGTTAAAGCAATTTATCAAAGAATTAAAGTCACTAGCTGATATTTTGCCAAAATAAACACCTTGAAAAAAAGCAAATGCCAAACGTTGCTCCTCGTCGTCAACAAATGGCTTTTGCATATTTTGAAAAACTAACGGTATTATGGCAAATATCTTAGCGATATTGTCTACTTCAAAAAAGGGATGACTTAAAACTGATCTCAACAAATCGCTACCGTGTGCAATACTATGAGCCCAACCCTTTTGACTAACAAAACCGCGAAAGTCTTTTTTTTTTTTAAATAGGCAATTCCCCAGTTAAAAATGGTTTTGCGGTTAGTCATATTTAAAAATGGCTGTTTTTGATCGTCATCAAGAATGAGGGAAGCAAGTAATGCGCTAAACGTTCTAAAAAAGATTAGTTCATTTTGTGGTTGCTCGATACCTTTAAATAAATTTCTTGAACTAATAAAAGTTGTCACAATTTTTTCTTTTTGCTCAGGTATAAATGAATCCGCAGTAAAACCCCGGGCAAAAAGAGTATAAACAACGTCATCCCGCAAGTAAGGATCCAAATTGCCAATATTTTGTAACATGAAGTCAATTTGATTATCCGTAAAACTTAGTTTACTGGACTCTAACTGAACCATTTTTTCCAATTCTTCTTGCATTTTGTTTCCTTATGACTTTCTTCATCAATTATTTTTTTATAATCTAATACTGACAAGTGTTCTTTGTAAAGAAAAATTGCAGCTAAAAAGCGCGAAATTTAAAAAAGTTACGTGTATAAACTCTAAGCTGGCAAGCTTTCCCTTTAGAATGCTAATTTCAGCGATTTATTTTGGTAAAAAAGGTTGCAAATTGAAATTGGTTTGCTATAATAATATTTGTCTTGCGGAAGTAGTTCAGTGGTAGAACATCACCTTGCCATGGTGGGGGTCGCGGGTTCGAATCCCGTCTTCCGCTCTCAAGAAAAAGACTCACCGCTTTTGGTGAGTTTTTTTAATAAACGGGAAATAGCTCAGCTTGGTAGAGCGCTACGTTCGGGACGTAGAGGTCGCAGGTTCGAATCCTGTTTTCCCGATCATCGCTATCTCATGCTTATAATTTTAAATTTGCAAGTATGAGATTTTTTTATACTTTACCAAGGCAATAACAAATATTTCTTAGATATTTTAATTAACAATCGTTGTCATGAAAGAAAAGCCGGCTTTAAGGACTAAAAAAGCTAATTGAGTTTTAAAACTGAAAATAATATACTAATAAAAATAAATTATTAAAATTTGGTGATATATTTTTTAGGAGAATTTTTAACTATGAGCCGCATTGAACAAAGCCTGATCTATGGCATTTCGTTTTTTATTTTCGGATTCTGTTATAGTCTATTTATTGATCAAAAAATTGTTTTTCCCAATAGAGTCATCCAGGATTTAATTAGAATGATTGCTTATGTACTTTTTGCATTATTAGTTGGTAAAATCATCTCCCATTTTAAAACCAAATAGTCAAGTTACCGTGGTTCATTTTAGGAGCATACTAAATAAAGAAGAATGTTAATTCGCAAGAAGCGCTTGTCTTTGATATAATGATTGCAAAGTTTTTTGACATGACACTTACATTTGGCCTCAAACAGAATATTTTACAAATTCTCAAAAAGGTTTATAGTGTATACACGTCATTTTTAAAGGTGGTGCTATGATGAAAAAATCTTATACGACTAGTGCAAACCAAGTATTAGAAATTGCACGAGAGCAAGCACAGAATTTTCATCATCGTTTGATTGGTACTGAACATGTACTGCTCGCGATGGTAATTGAATCTGATGGTGAAGCTGGCAAAAATTTGCGGGCTTGGGGTGCAACACCGAAGGCAATTCGTGAGGAAATTGAACGTTATACGGGATACGGCTCAGCTGGCAAAACCAGTTTTATGCAAATGTCTCCTCGTTTAAGTATGGTTTTAGCGTATGCTGGCACTTTGGCAGAACGTGAAGGCTCTTCTAAAATTAAAACTTGCCATATTCTATTGGGTTTGGTTTTAAATGAACAAATTCTGGCATCAGTTATTTTGCGTAACTTAAATATCGATCTTGATGGTTTACGTAATGATATTCTTCATAGTTTAGGTGAAAATGAGCAAGATATGGATGAAAACGAGCAAGACGATAATAGTTGGTCAAGCTTTAATGGTTCTGAAGAAAGCACGAACAGAAACTCAAGCACGCCCACTCTTGATCAAGTATCGGTTAACTTGAATGAACGTGCTGAAAACGGTGAAATTGATCCGGTTATTGGCCGCGATCGCGAAGTTGCCCGTGTAATCGAAATTCTATCTCGGCGTAACAAAAATAACCCAGTTTTAATTGGCGAACCGGGAGTTGGTAAGACAGCAGTGGCAGAAGCTATTGCGACTGCCATTGTCGCTAAAAAAGTGCCACATGATTTGCTCAAAAAACAGGTTATTTCACTTGATTTAGGTGGTCTGGTTGCCGGCACCAAATACCGCGGTGAATTTGAAGATCGAATGAAGAAAATCATTAAGGAAATTACCGTCAACGGCAATATCATACTATTTGTAGATGAAATGCATACCCTTATTGGTGCAGGTGGAGCTGAAGGCTCAATTGATGCAGCCAACATTTTGAAACCATCCCTAGCTCGAGGTGATATTCAAATGATTGGTGCTACCACTTTTGATGAATATCAAAAATATGTTGAAAAAGATCAGGCTTTGGCACGTCGTTTCCAAATTGTCAGGTTAAATGAACCTTCTAGAAGTGAAACTTTGGCAATCTTAAACGGATTAAAGCCTAAATATGAAAAGTTCCATCATGTAAAAATTTCAACTTCAGCTTTGGAAAATGCAGTTGATCTTTCTAGTCGCTACATTTCAGATAGGTATTTACCTGATAAGGCTATTGACTTGATTGATGAGGCTAGTGCGGCAGTTAAGATTAAGTCTGGTAAAGGTTCAAATAATCAGTTATTGCAGATAAATGATCAAATTGAAAAAGTAATCAGTGAGAAAAATCGTGCTGCCGTTAACCAGAACTTTGCCAAAGCTGCTCAGCTGCAAGAAAGACAAAACAGCTTGCAGAGAAGACAAGATGAGCTAACTGCTAAACTTGATCAGGCAACTAGCAAGGATGCTGTGGTTCAGCCTGAAGATGTGGCTAAAGTAGTTTCTAACTGGACGGGCGTTCCGGTTACACAAATGAATAGGGACGAAACTAAACAGCTGGCCAACCTTGAAACTGATTTACATAAACGCATAATTGGTCAAGATAAAGCAGTTACTGCTGTTAGCCGGGCAGTGCGCCGCAGCCGCAGCGGAATCAAAGATGAAAATAGACCAATCGGTTCTTTCTTATTCTTGGGCCCAACGGGTGTTGGTAAAACTGAATTGGCAAAAGCTATTGCTGCAGCTATCTTTGGTTCGGAAAACAATTTAATCAGAATTGATATGTCTGAATATATGGATCAGATTGCCAATAGTAAATTGATTGGCTCGGCACCAGGATATGTTGGCTATGATGAAGGTGGTCAATTAACTGAACAAGTTCGCCGCCACCCATACTCAGTTGTATTATTGGATGAAGTTGAAAAAGCCCATCCAGACGTATTTAACTTATTGCTGCAAGTTCTTGAAGATGGTTTCTTAACAGATTCAAAGGGCCGCAAAGTAGACTTTAAAAACACTATTATTATCATGACTTCCAACTTAGGCTCACGTTCATTGTTTGAGACACAAGCTGTTGGTTTTAATGCCGATAATACCAGTCAGGTTAAAATGCGTCAGGATCGAGTACGGCAGGCTTTAAAACAATTCTTTAGACCGGAATTTCTTAACAGAATTGATGAGACAATTATTTTTGATGAGCTCAATCAAAAACAATTGCGTCAGATTGTAACGCTCTTAACGCGCAGATTAATCAATCGTTTGCATAAGCAAGGCGTACAGCTAAAGATTTCCCGTGCTGCTTTAGATAAGATTGCTAAAGATGGATACAATCCTGAGATGGGGGCTCGTCCACTGCGTCGTGCAATTCAAAAAGATATCGAAGATGAGATTGCCTCTATGCTTATTAAGGGTGACCTTCAAGCAGGAGACACATTAAAGATTGGTTGCAGTCGCAATCATTTGAAATTTGATGTAATTAAAGAAGATAAAAATAATTTAGTAGGCGCAAAGTAAAATAATTGACACACTACTAATAGTTTGCTATAGTAGTGCGTGATAAAAAAGCTGATTTTCAGGATTTTGCTGATCTATTGTCCAGCAAAATAATAAAGGACAAAAACGACGATTGTTGTTTTTGTCTTTTTTATGCATAAAATTCCGGCTTTTTGAATTTGTAATCAAAATGTAATATTAGCTTTCTCTGACAGAAAGGGTGTTTTCTCCTTGTTAAACGGACACGTAGTGAATTTTGGCAAACATCGGACAAGACGCAGTTTTTCCCGCATTAAAGAAGTGTTGGACCTGCCTAACTTGACAGATGTGCAGACCGAATCATACCAATGGTTTTTGGATGAGGGTATTAAAGATGTCTTTGACGATATCATGCCAATTAGTGACTTTTCAGGTAAGCTTTCCCTCGAATATTTAGGTTATAAGCTGCAAAAACCTAAATATACCGTCGATGAAGCACGTGATCACGATGCGACTTATGCCGCACCAATGCACGTAACTTTAAAATTAACTAATCAAAAAACCGGTGAAATTAAAACCCAAGATGTTTTCTTTGGTGATTTACCGTTAATGACCGAATCTGGTTCATTTATTATCAATGGTGCCGAAAGAGTTATCGTTTCTCAGTTAGTTAGATCACCTAGTGTTTATTATTCGGGTGATTATGACAAGAATGGTCGCCAAATTTTTGGTACTACGGTAATTCCTAACCGTGGTGCTTGGCTTGAATATGAAACTGATGCTAAAAATGTATCTTATGTGCGTGTTGACCGCACCCGTAAGCTTCCTCTGACTGTTTTAGTCAGAGCTCTTGGTATCGGCTCAGATGATGAAATTTTAGATGTTTTTGGTCAAAGTGATACATTGCAATTTACTTTGGATAAAGACGTCCATAAGAATCCGGCTGATTCCCGTGTGGCTGAAGCATTAAAGGATATTTATGAACGTTTACGTCCCGGTGAGCCAAAAACGACCGATTCTTCACGTTCACTTCTTTATGCACGTTTCTTTGACCCACGTCGCTATGATTTAGCGCCGGTTGGTCGTTATAAAGTTAACAAGAAATTATCATTAAAGAGCCGCTTATATGGTCAGACTTTAGCAGAAACTTTAGCAGATCCGGATACAGGCGAGATTATTGCTAAAAAGGGTACTGTTGTTACCCACGAAGTAATGGACTCTTTAGAAAAATACCTTGATCGTGATGACTTTAAGATGGTGACCTATCAGCCATCTAAAGAGGGCGTTTTACCTGATCCTATTAATGTGCAGGAAATTAAGGTTTACTCAAAAGTTAACCCAGAGCGTGTTGTCAAGATGATTTCTAACGGTCACATTGACAAGAAAGTTAAGTATCTGACACCTGCTGATGTTTTAGCATCAATTAACTATTTCTTCTTATTGCAAGATGAAATTGGTAATACTGATGATATTGATCACTTGGGTAATCGCCGCATTCGTCGTGTTGGGGAATTATTGCAAAATCAATTTAGAATTGGTTTGGCGCGCATGGAGCGTGTTGTAAGGGAAAGAATGTCAATTCAAGACCCTTCAACTGTGACACCGCAGCAATTAATTAATATCAGACCAATTGTCGCCAGCATCAAAGAATTCTTTGGTTCATCACAATTGTCACAGTTTATGGATCAACATAACCCGTTGGGCGAGCTAACTCACAAGCGTCGTATGTCAGCTTTGGGGCCTGGTGGTTTAACTCGTGACCGTGCCGGTTATGAAGTGCGTGACGTTCACTATACTCAATACGGCCGTTTGTGCCCGATTGAAACTCCTGAAGGTCCTAACATTGGTTTAATTAACTCCTTGGCTACTTATGCGATTATCAATAAGTACGGTTTTATTGAAACCCCTTATCGTCGCGTTTCTTGGACTACTCATAAGGTTACTGACAAAATTGATTACCTGACTGCTGATGTTGAGGATAATTATATTATTGCGGGTGCCAATACTCCTCTTAATCCAGATGGTTCATTTAAGGATGATCTGGTTTTAGCAAGACACAAGGAAGATAACGTCGAAGTTAGTCCAGATAAAATTGATTACATGGACGTTATTCCTAAGCAGGTTGTTTCTGTTGCTTCAGCATGTATTCCATTTTTGGAAAACGATGACTCTAACCGTGCTTTGATGGGTGCTAACCAGCAAAGACAAGCTGCACCTTTAATTAATCCGCATAGCTGCCTTGTAGGTACGGGAATGGAATACCGCGCAGCTCATGATTCAGGTGCCGCAGTTTTAGCTAAAGCAGCTGGTAAAGTTGAATATGTTGATGCCAATACAATTAGAGTAAGACGTGCTGACAGTACCTTGGATAAATATGTCCTTGAAAAGTATCGTCGCTCAAATAACTCTAAATCATATAACCAAACGCCAAACGTTAAGCTGGGTGATCAGGTTGAAAAGGGCGAGGTCATCGCTAATGGTCCGACAATGGATCACGGCGAACTAGCTTTAGGTCAAAACCCTGTAATCGCCTTTATGACTTGGAACATGTATAACTATGAAGATGCTATCATGCTTTCTGAACGTCTGGTTAAGGATGATGTCTATACTTCAATCAGTATTGAAGACTATGAATCTGAAGCTCGTGATACTAAGCTTGGCCCGGAAGAAATTACTCGTGAACTACCTAATGTGGGTGAAGATGCTCTAAAAGATCTTGATGGTCAAGGTATCGTTCGTGTTGGTGCCGAAGTTCATGACGGAGATATTTTGGTTGGTAAAGTAACACCTAAAGGAGTTACTGAATTATCAGCTGAAGAAAGACTTCTCCACGCTATTTTTGGTGAAAAGGCGCGTGAAGTACGTGATACTTCATTACGTGTTCCTCATGGCGGTGGCGGAATTGTCCGCGATGTCAAAGTTTATACACGTGAAAATGGCGATGAACTTTCTCCTGGAGTTAATACCTTAGTCCGCGTTTATATCGCACAAAAGAGAAAGATTCAAGTCGGAGATAAGATGTCCGGTCGTCACGGTAACAAGGGTACTGTTGCTGCAGTTGTTCCTGAAGAAGATATGCCATACTTACCAGATGGTACACCAGTAGATATTTGTTTAAACCCAATGGGTGTCCCTTCACGTATGAATATTGGACAGCTTTTGGAACTACACTTAGGTCGTGCCGCAGCTAATTTAGGTATTCATGTGGCAACACCAGTATTTGATGGTGCCAATGAAGATGATGTTTGGGACACAGTTCATAAAGCTGGTATTGATAAAGATGGTAAAACCGTTCTTTACGATGGCCGCACAGGTGAACCATTCCATAACCGTGTTTCAGTTGGTATCATGCATTATCTGAAATTGACTCACATGGTTGATGATAAGATTCACGCACGTTCAATTGGGCCTTACTCTTTAGTAACGCAACAACCTCTTGGTGGTAAAGCACAGTTTGGTGGTCAGCGTTTCGGTGAAATGGAAGTTTGGGCTCTTGAAGCTTACGGTGCAGCATATACTTTACAAGAAATATTGACTTACAAGTCAGATGATGTTGTTGGTCGTGTTAAAGCTTATGAAGCAATTGTTAAGGGTGAAAGAATTCCAAAACCGGGTGTTCCGGAATCATTCCGCGTTCTTGTTAAGGAACTGCAATCTCTTGGTTTAGATATTCGTGTTCTTGACATGAATCATAAGGAAATTGAACTTCGTGATATGGATGATGATTCAAATGAACATTTGAATATTGATACCTTATCCAAGATGGCTGAAGAACAACAAAAGAAGAAGTTAGCCGAAGAAACCGCAAATTCTGAGGATGAAGAAGCAGAGCCAGAAGAAACTAATGCTCCTGTAGATCAATCCGATGATGATAACAAGATTTCTCAATAAGTAGGAGGTTAAACTTTTGATCGACGTAAATAAATTTGAAAGCATGCAGATTGGCCTTGCATCTCCGAACAAAATTCGCAGCTGGTCATACGGTGAAGTTAAAAAGCCTGAGACTATTAATTACCGTACGTTAAAGCCGGAAAAAGATGGTCTGTTTGATGAACGCATTTTTGGGCCAACAAAGGACTGGTCATGTGCATGTGGTAAATACAAAGGTGTGAGATACCGCGGCATTGTTTGTGACCGCTGTGGTGTTGAAGTTACCTCCTCTAAAGTCAGAAGAGAACGCATGGGTCATATTGAGTTGGCTGCGCCAGTTACTCACATTTGGTACTTCAAAGGAATTCCTTCAAGAATGGGACTCATTTTAGATATTTCTCCCAGACTCCTTGAAGAAGTTATCTACTTTGCTGCGTACATCGTAATTGATCCTGGCGATACTGACCTCGAGTTTAAACAGCTTTTAACCGAAGCTGAATATCGTGAACAAAAGGCAAAATACGGCAATCGTTTTATTGCTAAAATGGGTGCCGAAGCAATTCGCGATTTACTGCAAAAAGTAGATTTAAATAAAGAAGTTGCCAGTTTAAAGAAAGAATTGGAAACTGCTACTGGTCAAAAACGGACACGTGCAATAAGAAGACTCGACATTTTAGATGCATTTAAGGATTCTGGCAACAAGCCAGAATGGATGGTTATTGATGCAGTACCTGTTATTCCACCAGACTTGCGCCCAATGGTTCAACTTGAAGGTGGACGGTTTGCGACCTCTGACCTCAACGATTTATACAGAAGAGTCATTAACCGTAACAATCGTTTAAAGAGACTGTTAGATTTAAATGCACCAAATATCATTGTGCAAAACGAAAAACGAATGCTGCAAGAAGCAGTTGATGCGCTAATTGATAACGGTCGTCGCGGTCGTTCAGTTGTGGGCCCGGGCAACAGACCACTTAAATCACTTTCACACATGCTTAAGGGTAAGCAAGGTCGTTTCCGTCAAAACTTACTAGGTAAGCGTGTTGATTACTCAGGTCGTTCTGTTATCGATGTTTCACCAAAATTGAAATTTTATCAATGTGGTGTGCCCAGACCAATGGCTTTAGAGTTATTTAAACCATTTGTAATGCACGAATTGGTTCAGCGTAAGATCGCTACTAATATTAAGAGTGCCAAGCGTAAGATTGATCGTGAAGATGATGATGTCTGGGATGTACTAGAAGATGTGATCAAGGAAAGAACGGTATTATTAAACCGTGCTCCTACATTGCACCGTTTGAGTATTCAGGCTTTTGAGCCGGTCTTAGTACCTGGAAAATCAATTCGTTTGCACCCACTTGCTTGTGAAGCCTACAATGCCGACTTCGATGGTGACCAGATGGCTATTCACGTGCCGCTTTCCGACGAAGCTGTTGCAGAATCACGTATGTTAATGCTGGCAGCTCATCATATTCTTGCTCCTAAGGACGGTAAACCTATTGTTACTCCTTCTCAGGATATAGTTTTGGGTAACTACTGGTTGACCCAAGCTGAAAAGGGTCGTGAAGGTGAAGGTATGATTTTCAATTCACCGGACGAAGCTACTGTAGCTTATACCAATGGTGATATTCACTATCACACTATCATTGGGATGTCTGCCGATTCAATGCCAAAGAAAGCATGGCCTAAGGGTTATGAGCATGGTATTTTCATCACAACGTATGGACGTATTATTTTTAACCAAATCTTCCCTGAAGATTACTTCTACGTTAACGAGCCTACAGAAGAAAATTTGAATAATCCACTTGCTGCTAAGTATTTCTTGGAACCAGGAGAGGATATTCATGAAAAGATTGACACCGTAGCTGGTGATCTAATTTCAACTCCGTTTAAGAAGTCATTCTTATCTGATTCTATTGCTACTATTTACAAGTATTACAAAGTTCAGAGAACTTCTGAGTACCTTGATGATTTGAAGACCTTGGGCTACACCAGCTCAACAACTTCAGGAATTACTATTGGTATGACTGATGTTCCTGAAATTCAGGATAAAGATGAAAAGGTAGCAAAAGCGCACAAGCAGGTTGACGTTGTTTCTAAGCAATTTAGACGAGGACTGATCACTGAGCAAGAGCGTCATGACAGAGTAATTAGTATTTGGAATGATTGTAAGGATCAGGTACAAAACGAAATTGCCCAGATTTATGATCCACGTAATCCTATTACCATCATGGCCGACTCTGGTGCCCGTGGTAACATTTCTAACTTTACCCAACTTGCAGGTATGCGTGGCTTAATGGCGACTCCAAACGGTGGATTGTTCGAAATCCCAGTTACTTCCAACTTCAAGGAAGGATTATCTGTACTGGAATTATTCATGTCCACTCACGGTGCTCGTAAGGGAATGACTGATACTGCTTTGAAGACGGCTCAATCTGGCTACTTAACCCGTCGTTTGGTTGACGTTGCCCAAGACGTTATTATCCGTGATGATGATTGTGGTACCGACCGTGGTATTGACGTTCATGCAATCATGGAAGGTGACGAATTAATTGAGCCACTTTATGACCGTCTATTAGGTCGCTTTACAGCAGAAACAGTTAAGGATCCAAAGACCGGTGAAGCTATTGTTGGCCGTAACGTTATGATGGACGAGAATTTGGCACACCAAATTTGTGATGCTGGTGTAACTAATGTCAAGATAAGATCTATTTTAACTTGTGATACGCCACACGGTGTTTGCCGTAAATGTTATGGTATGAACTTAGCTACTGGTGAGGAAGTTGAAGTTGGTGAAGCAGTTGGTACAGTTGCTGCTCAATCAATTGGTGAGCCTGGTACCCAGCTTACTTTACGTACTTTCCACAACGGTGGTGTTGCCGGCGCTGAAGATATCACACAAGGTCTTCCTCGTGTGCAAGAATTATTTGAAGCACGTAATCCTAAAGGTCGTGCAGTAATTTCAGAAGTCGACGGAGTGATTGATTCAATTCAAGAAAACCCTGCAGAACATACTCGTGAAATTACTGTTAAAGGTAGAATTGATACCAGAAGTTATAGCGTACCTTATACAGCATCTGTAGCAGTAGCTGAAGGTGATGAGGTCAGTCGTGGTGACAAATTGACTCTGGGTTCAATTGATCCTAAGGAGTTAATCCAAGTTACTGATACTTTAACTACTGAAGAATATATTCTAGTAGAAGTTCAAAAAGCTTATAGAATGCAAGGTGTTGATATTTCTGATAAGCACGTCGAGGTTCTAACCAGACAGATGCTGCAGAAAGTCCGCGTCCTTGATCCTGGTGAAACTGATCTTTTACCAGGTGAAATTATGGATATTGGTCAATTTAAAGACCGCAATACATCTGTAATTATTTCTGGTGGTATTCCTGCAACTGCGCAAAGCGTAATTTTGGGTATCACTAAGGCAGCCCTTGAAACTAATAGTTTCTTGTCTGCTGCTTCCTTCCAAGAAACTACTCGTGTTCTGACAGATGCTTCTATTAGAGGCAAGAATGATCCGCTACTTGGATTAAAGGAAAATGTTATTATTGGTAAGATTATTCCAGCTGGTACAGGTCTTCCGATTTATCGTGATATGGAACCTGAGTCAGATGTAAAGAAACCTAAATCTGTTTATTCAATTGCTGATATTGAAAAAAAGATGAAGGAAGCTGACCAAGCTAAGGAATCATAAAATAATTTAAATAAAAACTGTCCTGTTAGTATTTTACTTAACAGGGCAGTTTTTTTATCTAATTTTTCCAAAAAAGCTGAAGTCATCCAGTAGACTGATATTACCTAAAAAAGAAAATTAAGTAACTGACTTTAAGCTTTTTATAAAAAAACTGCTGGCTTGCCAGTGATAATAGTATGCGCGTATTTTTTAGCTGCTTAGTAATTGAATCGTCAATCCCAAAAAGATAAACGGGACAAAAGCAATTGGCTCGCTTTCTTCTACCTGAATTGAAATAAACTTAATTAGTATTAATATTGAAGCTAATAAAAGTGTAAAATTGGCAAATTCAGGTTGGAAATAAAAAGAGAGAATTAGGTAGATTAGTAAATCGCCGCTACCCAGTTTTTGCCGATATATTTCATAGATAAAGAGAATTAAAATGGGCAATAATTGAAAATAGTCAACAATAGTGTATTGCGGCACGGTTTTACTACCTTGAAGTAAAGCCAAGATCAATGCGGGCAGAATTAGTATCACGTCAAATGCCTGCTTTTGATAATCGCTAATAGCAGCTAACAGTAGACAAAAAATTACAACCGCTGTCAGAATATTGTTCTTATCGGCGAAGTTGATAGTACAATAGGCGCTGCCACCGATAAATTCAATTACCCAGTATTCAATTGGAATTGCAGAATGACAATAGCGACAGCGCCCTTTTAAAAATAAATAGGAAATTAATGGAATTTCATCAAGCAAGCATAACTCACAGCCGCAATAGTTACATTTAGAGCGTGAAAAGATAAAATCCTCTTTGCCAAGACGGTCTACAACAACACACGCATGTGAAGCTAAACAAGTTCCTATTAAAAAACTACAGATATTAAAAAGCCAGTCCATTTTTGCCTCCTATATACAAGTACGCAAGATGGGTCTTTTTTCTTGAGAAAAATGATTTGCAATTTTTTGATAAACGAGTACAATAGTCATTGTGTATTTTGAAGAATTCTCTAGGAGTTAAAAAAGAAACTCCTGGGTGTGTGAACAAAATAATCATTTTTTAGGAGGAAAATTTAATGCCAACCATTAACCAATTGGTAAGAAAAGGCCGTCATTCAAAGACGACAAAATCAAAATCACCAGCTTTAAGCTACGGTTACAATAGTATGAAAAAGGAGCTTATAGCAAATCCTGCTCCTCAAATGCGTGGAGTAGCAACTCGTGTGGGCACTATGACACCAAAGAAACCAAACTCAGCTTTACGTAAGTATGCTCGTGTACGTCTTTCAAACTTAATTGAAGTTACTGCATACATCCCAGGCGAAGGCCACAACTTGCAGGAACACTCCGTTGTCTTAATCCGTGGTGGTCGTGTTAAGGACCTTCCTGGTGTTCGTTACCATATTATTCGTGGTGCTCTTGATACTGCCGGTGTTGACGGCAGAAAGCAAGGTCGCTCTAAGTACGGTGCCAAGAAAGATTAAGGAGGAGTTAAATAATGCCTAGAAAAGGACATGTAGCTAAAAGAGATATTTTAGCAGATCCAGTATACAATTCAAAGCTTGTAACTAAGTTAATCAACCACTTGATGATTGATGGTAAAAGAGCTAAGGCATCTTCAATCCTTTATGATGCTTTTGACATTGTTAAAGAAAAGACTGGCAAGGAGCCACTTGATGTTTTTGAAGAAGCAATGAACAACATTATGCCAGTTTTGGAAGTTAGAGCACGCCGTATTGGTGGTTCAAACTACCAAATTCCAGTTGAGGTTCGCCCAGAAAGAAAAACCACTTTAGGGTTAAGATGGTTAGTTTCATACGCTCGTTTACGTAATGAACATACTATGGATGAACGCTTAGCTAATGAAATTATTGATGCCTCAAACAACACTGGTTCAGCAGTTAAGAAGCGTGAAGATGTTCACCGTATGGCTGAAGCCAACCGTGCATTTGCACATTATCGTTTCTAATTTTTAAGGAGAGGAAAAATCTATGGCTAATAAGCGTGAATTTCCATTAGAAAAAACACGTAATATTGGTATTATGGCCCACATTGATGCGGGTAAAACTACCACAACAGAGCGTATTCTTTATTACACTGGAAAAATCCATAAAATTGGTGAAACCCATGAGGGTGACTCACAAATGGATTGGATGGATGAAGAAAAAGAACGTGGTATCACCATTACTTCTGCAGCTACTACTGCACAATGGCATGACTACAGAATAAACATTATTGATACCCCAGGACACGTTGACTTCACTATTGAAGTTGAACGTTCACTTCGTGTACTTGATGGGGCTGTAACTGTTCTTGATGCTCAAGCTGGTGTTGAGCCTCAAACTGAAAACGTTTGGCGCCAAGCTGAAACTTACGGTGTTCCTCGAATTGTTTTTGTAAACAAGATGGACAAGATTGGTGCGGATTTTGACAAATCTGTTACTTCTTTGCATGAACGTTTAAACGCCAACGCTTTGGCTGTCCAAATGCCAATCGGCTCTGCCGAAAGCTTTGAAGGAGTTATTGACTTACTCAATATGGTAGCCGATGTTTATGATGAAGATAAACTTGGCTCTAAATGGGATACTATTCCAGTTCCAGA
Organism: Lactobacillus helsingborgensis; assembly: GCF_000970855.1. Lineage (GTDB taxonomy): Bacteria > Bacillota > Bacilli > Lactobacillales > Lactobacillaceae > Lactobacillus > Lactobacillus helsingborgensis. The sequence goes on along the minus strand of NZ_KQ034047.1, from coordinate 106,331 downwards.
CGAATACAAAGAAGAAGCTGAAAAGCGTCGAGCTGAATTAATTGAACAAGTAGCTGATGTTGATGATGACATCATGGAAAAATACCTTAACGGTGATGAAATTTCCGTTGATGAATTAAAGGCTGCTATTCGTAAAGCTACACTGGAATTGAAGGTTTTCCCAGTATTTGCCGGTTCAGCATTCAAGAACAAGGGTGTACAAATGATGCTTGATGGTGTTGTTGACTACTTGCCATCACCATTAGATGTTAAGCCTTATGTTGCTCATGATCCAAAGACTGGCGAAGAAGTTGAATTAGTAGCAGGGGATGACAAACCATTCTCAGCTTTAGCATTTAAGATTGCTACTGACCCATTTGTTGGTCGTTTGACTTATATTCGTGTTTATACTGGTTCCCTAGAATCAGGTTCATACGTTTTGAACGCTTCCAAGAACAGCCGTGAACGTGTTGGTCGTTTGTTGCAAATGCATGCTAACTCCAGAAGTGAGATTCCTGAAGTCTTTTCTGGTGATATTGCGGGTGCTATTGGTTTGAAGAACACCACAACTGGTGATTCATTGACTGATCCTGATCACGCCTTAATTTTGGAAAGTTTGGAAGTTCCAGATCCAGTTATTCAAGTTTCAATTGAGCCAGAATCAAAAGCTGACCGTGACAAACTTGATGTTGCTTTGCAAAAATTGACTGAAGAGGACCCAACTTTTAGAGCAGAAACAAACGCTGAAACCGGTCAAACTTTGATTTCCGGAATGGGTGAATTACACCTGCAAATAATGGTTGAACGTATGAAGCGTGAGTTCCACGTTGAAGCTAAAATTGGTGAACCGCAAGTTGCTTACCGTGAAACCTTCACTAAGCCTGCTAAAGCACAAGGTAAATTCGTGCGTCAATCAGGTGGTAAAGGTCAATATGGTGACGTTTGGATTGAATTTACACCAAATGAAAGAGGAAAAGGTTACGAATTTGAAGATGCCATTGTTGGTGGTGTCGTACCTCGTGAATTTATCCCTGCTGTAGATGCTGGTTTGCAAGAGTCAATGAAGAACGGTATTCTTGCCGGTTACCCATTGATCGATGTTAAAGCTAAGCTTTATGATGGTAGTTACCACGAAGTCGACTCATCTGAAGCTGCCTTCAAAGTTGCTGCATCATTAGCATTGAGAAATGCTGCTCCTAAGGCTGGTGCTGTTATTCTTGAGCCTATTATGAAAGTTCAGGTAATTACGCCTGAAGAATATTTAGGTGACGTTATGGGTTCAATTACTGCACGTCGTGGTACTATGGACAACATGCAGGATCGTTCAGGTGCTAAAGTATTGAATTCAATGGTTCCACTTGCTGAAATGTTTGGTTATGCTACAACCTTGCGTTCTTCAACTCAAGGTCGTGGTACATTCACAATGGTCTTTGATCACTACTCACCAACACCTAAATCTATTCAAGAAGATATTATTAAAAAACGCGGCGGTAACGCTGACTAATTAGAAAAAGAGCTATTGGCAAGTCCAATAGCTCTTTTTTATATGTTTATTAGGCAATAAATTTGTTTTTTACTTATGCTCAGGAATAGGCAAATAACTTGCTAAGATTTATTTGAGGTAGTATTTTAAACAGCGCTAATAATTTAGCAGTCAAATTTTATGTAAAAACAATACTAATTTTTGCATTATATTAAGAAATTTTATCCTATAATCCTTGATATTTCAGCTTAAAACAGGTATACTATTTTTTGTGCGTCTAGGGCATATTCTGCCCTAAAACGCATTTTGTTGTAAAGCATTGATGCAAAAGGTTGCGGCACACCAGGCTGCATTGCCACAGAGGTAGTGCCGGGAATTTTTGCGGAAGCTAGTCATCTTTTAAAGAAGACGTTGAGGAGGTAATTTAATGGCAAGTCAATCAATTCGTATTAGACTTAAGTCTTACGAACATGGTATTCTCGATGAATCAGCTGCTAAGATCGTAGCTACAGCTAAGAGGACTGGAGCCGAAATTTCAGGTCCAGTTCCATTGCCAACAGAAAGGGTATTGTTCACTGTTTTGCGTTCACCACATAAGAACAAGGATTCACGTGAACAATTCGAAATGCGCACACATAAGCGTTTAATCGATATTTTAAACCCAACACCTAAAACTGTTGACTCTTTAATGAAGCTTGATTTACCAAGCGGTGTTGACATCGAAATTAAACTTTAATTTTTAAAAAAGAAAGAGGTGTAATCATGACCAAAGGAATCTTAGGAAGAAAAGTTGGTATGACTCAAATCTTCACTAAAGATGGTATCCTTGTGCCCGTAACAGTTGTTGAAGCAACTCCTAACGTTGTTATGCAAGTTAAGACTGTTGAATCAGACGGTTACGAAGCAGTTCAATTAGGATATCAAGATAAGCGTGAAGTTTTGAGCAACAAACCGGAAAAAGGTCATGCTGCAAAAGCAAAGACTTCGCCTAAGCGCTTCATACGTGAAATCCGCGGAGTTGAGCTTAAGGACTACGAAGTCGGCTCAGAAGTTACTGTGGACACATTTAAGGAAGGTGACGTTGTTGACGTCACTGGTACTACAAGAGGTCATGGATACCAAGGTAACATCAAACGTTGGGGCCAATCACGTGGACCAGAAACTCATGGTTCAAGATACCACAGAATTCCTGGCTCAATGGGTTCCATCATTAACCGTGTACCTAAAGGCAAGCGCTTGCCAGGTCACATGGGAATGAAGAAAGTTACCATTGAAAACTTAGTAATTGAAAAAGTTGTAGCAGATAAGAATGTATTATTAATTAAGGGTAACGTACCTGGTGCTAAGAATTCATTGCTTACTGTTAGATCTGCTGTTAAGAATAATAAATAGGAAGGAGGACTAGAATGGCTAATTTTAAAGTTATTGATCAAAAAGGCAAAGATGCTGGTGAAGTTACTTTAAATGATGAAGTATTTGGTATTAAACCAAATGAGAGCGTTGTTTTCGACGCAATTATCAGACAAAGAGCTGGCAAGCGTCAAGGAACCTCAAAGGTTAAGAATAGATCCGCTGTTCGTGGTGGTGGTAAAAAGCCTTGGAAGCAAAAGGGTACAGGTCGTGCTCGTCAAGGTTCTATCCGTTCACCACAATGGCGTGGCGGTGGTGTAGTCTTCGGACCAACTCCTCGCTCATACGCTTACTCAATGCCGAGAAAGCAACGGCGCTTGGCTATCAAGTCAGTTCTTTCCCAAAAATTGCTTGATGAAGATTTGATTGTTTTAGACCAGTTAACAATGTCTGCTCCTAAAACAAAAGAATTCAAGTCATTATTGGACAGCTTAAAGATTGAAGGTAAGGTTCTGGTTGTTTCTGAAGACAAGAACGTACAGCTTTCAGCTAAAAACTTGCCAAACGTTAAAGTGATTACTGCTAATGGCTTGAACGTTGAAGATGTTGTCGATTATGACAAGTTAGTTTTGACTAAAGAAGCTATTGAAAAGATTGAAAAGAATGTTGAGGGGGCTTCGACGAAATGAGTGCACATGATATCATTTTAAGACCTGTCATTACTGAAAAGTCAACGAACTTAATGGATGATAAGAAGTACACTTTCAACGTGCTTTTAACTGCAACCAAGACTCAAGTTCGTGACGCCGTTGAAGAAATTTTTGATGTTAAGGTTAAGAAAGTTAATATCATGAATGTTCGTGGTAAGGACAAGCGTGTTGGCCGTTATACTGGTAAAACAGCTCGTACTCGTAAGGCAATTGTCACTTTAACTGAAGATTCAAACGACATCAAAATTTTCAAAGACGATAACGAAAATAAAGAAGAAAATAAGTAATAGGAGGTCAGTCAATTGGCTATTAAAATTTATAAGCCAACCACAAATGGTCGCCGTAATATGACTACTTCTGACTTTGCGGAAATTACTAAGAGCAAGCCAGAACGTACATTACTTGAGTCACAATCACATACAGCAGGTCGTAACTCTTATGGTCATATTACCAGTAGACACCGTGGTGGTGGACATAAGCAAAAATACCGTATCATCGATTTCAAGCGTAACAAAGACAACGCAAAGGCTGTTGTTAAGGCTATCGAGTACGATCCAAATAGAACTGCTAATATTGCACTTCTTCATTATACTGATGGTATCAAAACTTATATTTTGGCACCAAAGGGCTTGAATGTTGGTGATGTAGTTGAATCTGGTGCAAATGCTGATATTAAGCCAGGTAATGCCTTACCATTAAAGAATATCCCAACTGGTACTTCAATTCACAACATTGAATTAAGACCAGGAAAAGGTGGTCAGCTCGTAAGAAGTGCTGGAGCCAGTGCTCAAGTTTTAGGTAGCGACGGTAAGTACACTTTAGTTAAATTACAAAGTGGTGAAGTTCGTAAGATTTTATCAGTTTGTCGTGCAACTATCGGTGTTGTGGGTAATGAACAACATTCATTAATCCAATTAGGTAAAGCCGGCCGCAGCCGCTGGTTAGGCAGACGCCCACAATCTCGTGGTTCCGTAATGAACCCTAACGATCACCCACATGGTGGTGGTGAAGGTAAGGCTCCAGTAGGTCGTCCACAACCAATGACTCCATGGGGTAAGAAAGCTCGCGGTATTAAGACTAGAAATAGTAAGAGAGCCAGCGAGAAGTTAATTGTACGTCACCGTAAAGGCAGCAAATAGTAAAAGGAGGGTAAATTAATGAGCCGTAGTATTAAAAAAGGGCCTTTTGCTGATGCATCTTTGTTAAAGAAGGTTGATGCACAGGCTGATACAGATAAAAAGCAGGTTATTAAGACTTGGTCACGTCGTTCAACTATTTTTCCTTCCTTTGTTGGTTTGACTATAGCTGTTTACGATGGTAGAAAGCATGTTCCAGTTTATATTACCGAGGACATGGTTGGTCATAAGTTAGGTGAATTTGTTCCAACGAGAACTTTCCGTGGACACAAGACATCTGACGATAAGGCTACTTCAAAATAAAGAAAGGAGAAACACTTAAATGGCAGAACAAATTAGTTCAGCTAGGGCAGAAGCAAGAACAGTTCGCATTGCTCCCAGAAAAGCACGTTTGGTCGTTGATTTGATTCGTGGCAAAGACGTAGCTGAAGCATTGGCAATCTTGCAATTTACGCCTAGAGCTGCTTCCCCAATCGTTGAAAAAGTTTTACGCTCAGCAATTGCAAATGCAGAACACAATTACGATCTTGAAAGTGCCAATCTTTACGTATCAGAAGCATATGTAAACGAAGGAGCTACTTTGAAGAGATTTAGACCACGTGCCAAAGGTATGGCTTCTCCTATTAACAAGAGAACTAGTCACGTAGTTGTAGTAGTGTCAGAAAAGAACGATTAAGGGAGGTATATTAATGGGTCAGAAAATTAACCCAAATGGTTTTCGTCTCGGCGTGATTCGTGACTGGGAATCAAAATGGTATGCTGACAGAGGATACAAAGAAACCTTAAATGAAGATCTGCGCATCAGAAAATTCATCGATAAGAAATTGAAGAATGCCTCTGTTTCTACTGTTGAAATTGAACGTGCAGCCAATAGAATCAACGTATCAATCAATACTTCTAAACCAGGTATGGTAATTGGTAAAGGTGGTTCTGAAGTTGAAGCATTAAGAAAAGAATTAAATGCTTTGACTAAGAAGCAAGTACACGTTAATATTGTTGAAATCAAAAAGCCAGATCTTGATGCTAAATTAGTAGCCGAAAGTATTGCAAGTCAACTTGAAGCCCGTATTGCTTTTAGACGTGCTACTCGTCAAGCTACTCAAAGAACAATGCGTGCCGGTGCTAAAGGAATCAGAGTGCAAACTTCTGGTCGTTTAAACGGTGCTGACATGGCAAGAAGAGAGTGGCACACAGAAGGTCGTGTACCGCTACAAACTTTAAGAGCTGACATTGATTATGCTTGGGTAAATGCCTTCACCACTTACGGTGAAATTGGTGTTCAAGTATGGATTAACCGGGGTGAAATCTTACCTTCTAAAAGTAAGAAGCCCGAAAAAGCTGCGAAGGGAGGAAACAAATAATGCCTCTAGTACCAAAAAGGGTAAAGCACCGTCGTGAATTTCGTGGTAAAATGCGTGGCGCTGCTAAGGGTGGTAGAACCATTGCTTTTGGTGAATATGGTTTACAAGCCTTAGAGTCCCACTGGATTACTACTCAACAAATTGAAGCTGCTCGTGTTGCGATGACTCGTTACATGAAGCGTGGTGGTAAAGTTTGGATTAGAATTTTCCCTCAAAAGTCATACACTGCTAAAGGTGTTGGTGTACGTATGGGTTCTGGTAAAGGTGCACCTGCAGGCTGGGTAGCTGTAGTCAAGAGAGAAAAGATTATGTTTGAAATCGGTGGCGTTAATGAAGCTACAGCACGTGAAGCTTTAAGATTAGCTGCAACTAAGTTACCGATTAAATGTAAGTTTGTGACTAAAAGTTCGGAAGTAGGTGGCAATTCTAATGAAGGCTAAAGATATCAGAGCATTAACCACTGATCAAATGTTAGACAAGGAAAAGCAATACAAAGAAGAGCTTTTCAACTTGCGCTTTCAACAAGCAACGGGTCAATTAGAAAATACCGCTCGCCTAGGTAAAGTCCGCAAAAATATTGCTAGAATTAAAACAATTCTCAGCGAAAAAGCATTGGAAAAAGATTAGTGGAAGGGAGTTATTAACTTGAGCGAATCAATCGAAAGAAATCATCGTCATGTATATCAAGGCCAAGTAATTTCTGATAAGAACGACAAAACTATCACTGTAGTTGTTGATACTTATAAGAATCACCCTGTTTACAAGAAGCGTATTAGATATTCAAAGAAATACTACGCACAAGATGAAAAAAATGAAGCTAAAGTTGGCGATACTGTTCGTATCATGGAAACTCGTCCATTATCTCGTACAAAACGCTTTCGTTTAGTTGAAATTGTCAAAAAATCTGTTTAATACTGCGGATTTAGTGAGGGGAGGATTATATAGTGATTCAAAATGAATCCCGTTTGAAGGTTGCTGATAACTCAGGTGCCAGAGAACTTTTAGTTATTAGAGTCTTAGGTGGATCAAGACGTAAGACTGGTAACATTGGTGATATTGTGGTTGCAACTGTCAAACAAGCAACACCAGGTGGCGTTGTCAAAAAAGGTGACGTTGTCAAAGCAGTTATTGTTAGAACAAAATCAGGCGCACGTCGTGAAGATGGTTCATACATCAAGTTTGATGAAAATGCTGGTGTAGTTATTAATGCAGATAAGAGCCCACGTGGTACTCGTATCTTTGGGCCTGTTGCACGTGAGCTACGTGAGCACGACTTTATGAAAATCGTCTCTCTTGCTCCTGAAGTCTTATAATTAAGTGAGGTGCACTGATGTTTGTTAAAACTGGTGACAAAGTAAAAGTTATTGCCGGAAAAGACAAAGGTAAAGAAGGTACTGTTCTTTCTGTTAATGTTAAGAAAAACCGTGTGGTTGTAAAGGGCGTTAATAAGATTAAGAAACACCAAAAGCCTTCACAGACTAATGCAAATGGTGGTGTAGTTGAGTCAGAGGGTTCAATTCACGCATCAAATGTTAAAGTAATTGCTAAGTCTGAAAGCAAAGCAAAAGATAAAAAAGAAGAAACTAAGAAGTAGGAGGGAGGACACATATGGCAAATTATTTAGCTCAAGAATATAAAGAAAAAATTGTTCCTGCGTTGCAAGAAAAATTTGGCTACAGCTCAGTTATGCAAGTACCAAAAATCGAAAAAATAGTATTGAACATGGGTGTCGGTGATGCCGTTTCTAATGCTAAGAACTTGGATGAAGCTGTTGAAGAATTGACTTTAATTTCAGGTCAAAAGCCTTTGGTAACTAAAGCCAAAAAGTCAATTGCCAATTTCCGCTTACGTGAAGGCATGTCTATCGGTGCTAAGGTAACACTTAGAGGAGATAGAATGTACGATTTCTTATATAAGTTAATCAGTGTTTCACTTCCTCGTGTTCGCGACTTCCGCGGTGTTTCAAGCCGTTCATTTGATGGTCGTGGTAACTACACTTTAGGTATTAAGGAACAATTGATTTTCCCAGAAATTGACTTTGATAAGGTTAATAGGACTAGGGGTTTAGATGTTGTTATCGTTACTACTGCCAACACAGATGAAGAAGCACGTGAGCTTCTAGGTCAGTTTGGTATGCCGTTTGCAAAATAATGGAGGACATTAATGGCTAAGACATCACAAAAAATTAGAAATCATCGTCCTGCTAAATTTTCTTCACGTGAATACAGTCGTTGCGAGAGATGTGGTCGTCCACGCTCTGTATACCGCAAGTTTGGCTTATGTCGTATTTGCTTGAAGGATTTAGCTCACAAGGGTCAAATCCCAGGCCTTAAAAAGGCTAGTTGGTAATACGGATAGGAGGATAGCATAAATGGTCATGACAGATCCGATTGCAGATTATTTGACTAGGATTAGAAACGCCAACATGGCAAAACATAATTCTGTTGAAATTCCTGCATCAAATATTAAAAAATCTATTTCAGAAATTTTGAAACGTGAAGGCTTCATCCGTGATTACGAAGTTACTGATGATAACAAGCAAGGCATGATTAAGATCTTTTTGAAATACGGTCCTGACGGAGAACGTGTCATTTCAGGCTTAAAGAGAATTTCTAAGCCAGGTCTTAGAAATTACGTTAGTGCTGAAAACTTACCTAAGGTATTAAATGGTTTAGGTATTGCCATCGTTTCTACTTCTGCCGGTGTGATTACCGATAAAGAAGCAAGACAAAAAGACGTTGGTGGCGAAGTTATTGCCTATGTATGGTAATTCTGACAGAAAGGAGAACAATCAATGAGCCGTATCGGTTTAAAAACAATTGAAGTCCCAGATAGTGTCACTGTTACCAAGACGGGTGACAACATCACTGTTAAAGGACCTAAAGGTGAATTAACTAGATACTTCGATCCAAAAATTACTTTTAAACAAGAAGATGGCAAGATTAACTTTTCACGTTCAAGTGAAAATGATAAAGCACTTCACGGAACTGAAAGAGCTAACTTAGCTTCAATGGTCGAAGGCGTTGTTAATGGTTATAAAAAGACTTTAAAGTTAATTGGTGTTGGTTACCGTGCAACAGCACAAGGTAACAAATTGACTTTGAATGTTGGCTATTCTCACCCAGTTGTAATGACTGCACCAGAAGGTGTTTCAGTTAAAGCTACTTCAGCTACAGATATTGAAGTAGAAGGAATTTCAAAGCAAAATGTTGGTCAATTTGCTGCTGAAATTCGCGATGTACGTCCACCTGAGCCATATAAGGGTAAAGGTATTCGTTATACTGATGAATACGTACGTCGTAAGGAAGGTAAGACAGGTAAATAGTAAAAATTTTTGAGGTGAAATTGTGATTTCAAAACCAGATAAGAACAAATTGCGCTTAAAGCGTCATAAACGTATTCGTAGCAAAATTTCTGGTACTGCTGAGCGCCCACGCTTAAGCGTTTTCCGTTCAAACAAAAACATCTACGCTCAATTAATTGATGACGTAGCGGGTGTAACGCTAGCAAGTGCCTCAACTTTAGATGATAATGTATCAAAAGATCAAACTAAAGTAGAACAAGCTCAAGCTGTTGGCAAGGCAATTGCTGAAGCAGCAAAAGCTAAGAGCATTACAAATGTTGTTTTTGATAGAAGTGGTTACCTATACCACGGCCGTATTTCAGCATTGGCAGATGCCGCTCGTGAAAACGGATTAGATTTCTAGGAAAGGAGAATAATACATGGCAAACCGCAACGATTCTCGTAATAATCGCAGAAATAAGGACGATATTGAAGATCAGTTAGTCGCAATTAATCGTGTTACTAAGGTTGTCAAGGGTGGACAAAGAATGAGATTTGCTGCCTTGGTAATTGTTGGTGACAAAAAAGGTCGTGTAGGCTTTGGTACTGGTAAAGCTCAAGAAGTTCCAGAAGCAATCCGTAAGGCTGTTGAAGCTGGTAAAAAGAACATGATCAAGGTTCCTAAGGTTGGTACTACCATTCCTCATGAGGTAATTGGTCACTATGGTTCAGGTAACATTTTAATTAAGCCTGCCCCAGCTGGTTCAGGTGTTGCTGCAGGTGGTGCCGTTCGTATCGTTATGGATATGGCTGGTATTGCTGATGTTACTTCTAAGTCACTTGGCTCAAACACTCCTATCAATGTTGTTCGTGCAACAATTGATGGATTAAAGAAGCTTAGAACAAGTGAAGATATTGAAAAGCTTCGTCACGCTGAATTGGATTAGGGAGACTGGAAAAATGACTGAATTAAAAGTTACTTTAATTAGAAGTGCTGCACACCGTCTACCTAACCAAAGAAAAGTTGTGAAAGCTCTAGGCTTAGGTAGAATTAATAGTACAACAACTCTACCAGACAATGCTGCTACTCGTGGTGCATTAATGAAAATTGCCCACTTGATTTCAGTTGAAGAGATAAATAAATAGTTAATTGAGGAGGTGCCAAATTAATGAAGCTTCATGAATTACATGCTGCTGAAGGTTCACGCAATGCTAGAAAACGTGTTGGTCGTGGTACTTCAAGTGGTTTTGGAAAAACTTCTGGCCGTGGACAAAAGGGACAATTGTCACGTCAAGGCGGTCATACCCGTTTAGGTTTTGAAGGTGGTCAGATGCCATTATTCAGAACTATGCCTAAACGTGGTTTTAAGAACATTAACCGCAAAGAGTATGCAATCATTAACTTAGACGACTTAAACAAGTTTGAGAATAACAGCGATGTTACTGTTGCTAGTCTCAAAGAAAAAGGTTTGGTAAAGAAAGAATTATCAGGCGTTAAATTGCTTGCAAAAGGTGAGTTAAAAGTTAAGTTAAACGTAAAGATTAACAAAGTTTCCGCCGCTGCGAAGAAAGCAGTTGAAGATGCAGGCGGATCTGTTGAGGTGATCTAATGTTTTCGACCTTGAAGAACGCCTTTAAGGATAAAGAAATTAGAAATAAAATTTATTTCACTCTCTTTATTCTTTTGATATACCGAATTGGAGCTAATATTACTGTTCCAGGTGTCAACGCAAAAGCGATTACTCAAGTTGCACAAACCGGTCTAGTGCCAATGCTGGATACTGTGTCTGGTGGTGGACTAGATAATTATTCAATTTTCTCTTTGGGTGTTTCACCTTACATTACTGCGCAAATTGTTATTCAACTTTTGCAGATGGACATTGTTCCAACATTAGTAGAGTGGGGCAAACAAGGTGAAGTAGGACGTCGTAAGACTAATAACGTAACTCGTTGGCTTGCCTTATTTGTGGCATTCATTCAGAGTATCGGAATTACGCTTGGCTTCAATGCTTTAACGCAAATGGGCTTAGTTAAGTCTCAAACCTGGCAGTCTTATTGTGAAATTGCAATAATTATGACTGCTGGAACGATGCTTCTAACTTGGCTTGGTGATGAAATTACTGATAAGGGACTAGGTAATGGTGTATCAGTAATTATTTTTGCTGGTATTATTGCACGTCTTCCTCGTGGCCTCTGGCAGCTATATAAGGACAGCGTAATCAATAATAATGCTAGTGATCGTTGGCAAGGGATTTTGTTCTTCATCGCGATTATCATTGCAATACTCATCGTAACCCAGTTAGTTACCTGGGTAGAACAGGCAGATCGCCGAATTCCAATACAATATACAAGAAGAGCAACAATAAGTGGCTCCGAAAGCTTTTTGCCGTTAAAAGTTAATGTTTCTGGTGTTATTCCAGTTATTTTTGCTAGTTCATTTATCATTACACCAGCGACTATTTTAATGGCCTTTCAAAGATCTCAAGGTGACCAGCAATGGTACAAGGTAATGACTAATATCTTTAGTATGCAAACTACACCTGGAGTCATAATTTATACTGTTTTAATCATTTTGTTTACGTTCTTTTATGCTTTTGTTCAAGTTAATCCTGAGAAGCTGTCAAAGAATTTACAAAAACAAGGTGCTTATATTCCAAGTGTTTGGCCGGGTAAAGATACACAAGACTATGTATCTAAAGTATTGATAAGATTATCAACTGTTGGATCCGTATTTTTAGGTCTTGTTGCGTTATTGCCACAGTTAGCTACTAATTTTTGGGATTTGCCAAGTTCGATTGGTTTAGGCGGTACTAGCCTTCTGATTGTAATTGGGGTTGTCTTAGAATTATCTCGTCAAATTAACGGATTGTTAATGAAGAGAGAATACGTTGGATTCATCAGATAGGAACAGATAAATGATTAATATATTTCTTTTAGGCTTGCCAGGTGCTGGCAAGGGAACAGTATCAGAACAGATCGTAGATAAATATCATCTAACTCATATTTCAACTGGGGATATGTTTAGAGATGCAATGGCTAATGAGACTAAAGTTGGTCTTGAAGCTAAAAGCTACATTGATAAGGGTGATCTGGTACCGGATGAAGTTACAGCTAAGTTGGTTGAGGAACGTTTGGGCCAACCTGATATTAAAGAAGGTTACATTTTAGACGGTTTTCCGCGGACACTAGTTCAAGCGGAGCTGCTAGAAGGTATTACCGAACGTTTGAATAAGCCCTTAACAAATGTCATCTCACTTGAAGTTAAAGAAGAAACTTTAGTAAAACGCTTGTCAGCGCGCTTTATGTGCAGAAAATGTGGGGCCACTTACAATAAGATTACCAAGATGCCTAAAGTTAAGGATACTTGTGATCGTTGTGGTGGTCACGACTTCTATCAACGTGAGGATGACAAGCCTGAAGTAGTTAAAAATCGTTTAGAAGTTAACGAAAAAATGAATGCACCGCTGAAAGACTATTATCAAAAGAAGAGTTTACTAACTGTAGTTGATGGTGAACGAACTCCTGAAGAAGTCTTCAAGAGTGTTGATGCGGTTTTAAGTAAAAAGCAATAATTTGTATATTTACTTTTCCGTGTTATAATTTCAAAGTATGACTGTTTAAATGCGGAGGAACGGCTTTGGCAAAAGATGATGTCATTGAAGTAAAAGGTAAGGTAGTTGATACCCTGCCTAATGCTATGTTTAAAGTTGAATTGGAAAATGGAGCTGTGATTTTAGCACATGTTTCCGGTAAGATTAGGATGCACTATATTCGAATTTTGCCTGGAGACCGTGTTACTGTGGAACTTTCTCCTTATGATTTAACTAAAGGTAGAATAACTTATCGGTTTATAAAGTAATAACGGAGGGAAACATGAAGGTTAGACCATCTGTTAAACCAATGTGTGAACATTGTAAAATTATTAAAAGACATGGTCGTGTAATGGTTATTTGTTCTGCAAATCCAAAGCACAAGCAACGTCAAGGTTAAAATAAATAGGAGGTGCAATTTATGGCACGTATTGCTGGTGTTGACTTACCAAGAGATAAAAGAATAGTTGTTGCATTAACCTATATTTATGGTATTGGTGAACCAACAGCACAAAAGATTTGTGCGGATGCAGGTGTTTCTGAAGACATACGTTCAAAAGATTTGACTCCAGATGACCAAGAAAAGCTCCGTGCGGAAGTAGACAAGTACCGTGTTGAAGGTGACTTACGTAGAGAAGTCAGCATGAACATTAAACGGTTAATTGATATTGGTTCTTACCGTGGTATTCGTCACCGTCGCGGACTTCCAGTTCGTGGTCAAAATACCAAGAATAATGCCCGTACTCGTAAGGGTAGTAAGAAAAATAAATAAAATTTAAGGAGGTTTATTGATGCCTAAAACAGCACGTAAACGCCGTGTGAAGAAGCATGTTGAAAAAGGCGTTGCTCATATTCATTCTACGTTTAACAATACTTTAGTCATGATTACTGACGTTCAAGGCAATGCAATTGCTTGGTCTTCAGCCGGTGCATTAGGCTTTAAAGGTAGTCGTAAGTCTACACCATTTGCAGCGCAAATGGCAGCTGAGGCAGCAGCTAAGAGTGCAATGGATCAAGGTATGAAACATATTGAAGTTTCTGTCAAGGGTCCTGGTGCTGGCCGTGAATCTGCTATTAGATCGCTTCAAGCGACTGGGCTTGAAATCACAGCTATTCGTGATGTTACCCCAGTTCCTCACAATGGTTCTAGACCACCAAAACGTCGTCGTGTTTAATTTTGTTCTTAATGAAGGACATTGCGTTTTGAAAGGGGCCTAGTAATGATTGAATTTGAAAAACCAAATATTACCGTTGTGGACCAAGAGAAGTCATATGGTAAATTTGTTATTGAACCACTTGAACGAGGCTTTGGTACTACTTTAGGTAACTCATTACGTAGAGTTTTACTGACATCTATCCCAGGTACAGGACTTGTTTACGTTCAAATAGATGATGTCTTACACGAATTCTCAACCGTTCCAGGCGTAAGAGAAGATGTCGCTAAGATAATCCTGAACCTTAAGAAACTTGAATTAAAGTCTTTTTCAGATGAACAAAAAATTATTGAAATAGACGTTGAGGGTCCGGCTACTGTAACCGCTGATGATCTTAAAGCTGACGCAGATATTCAAATCCTGAATCCTGACCAATATATTTGTACTATTGCTGAAGGTGGACACTTGCACATGCAAATTGCCGTTAAAAATGGTCGCGGCTATGTTGCAGCAAGTGACAATAAGAGCGAAGATATGCCAATTGGTGTCATTCCTGTTGATTCTTTATTTTCACCAATAGATAAAGTAAATTACCAAGTTGAATCTACTCGTGTTGGTAAAAGAGACGATTTTGATAAGCTCACTTTAGAGATTTGGACAGATGGTTCAATCAAGCCTAACGATGCCCTTAGTTTCGCAGCTAAAATTTTAGTTGCACACTTTAAAGTGTTTGAAACTGCTGATGCAAATACTAAGTTCAATGATGTGATGGTTGAAAAAGAGGATGACACAGCTGAAAAGAAGCTCGAAATGACAATTGAAGAGCTTGATCTTTCTGTTCGTTCTTATAACTGTCTTAAACGTGCTGGCATTAATACTCTGCAGGAATTAACTGATAAGACAGAAGCAGATATGATGCGTGTACGCAATTTAGGACGTAAATCATTGGAAGAAGTTAAAAACAAATTAGCTGACTTGGGATTATCACTTCGTCAAGAAGATTAATTAAAACAATAAAGGAGGTAAACTGATGGCATACCGTAAATTGGGTCGCGATAGCGCACATAGAAAAGCAATGCTCAGAGAAATGACTACTCAATTAATCATGAAGGAACGCATTACTACAACTGAAGCTCGTGCTAAAGAAGTTCGTAAAACCGCCGAAAAGATGATTACTTTAGGCAAACGCGGTGATTTAGCTGCTAGAAGACAAGCTGCTGCTTTTGTACGTGATGAAGTTGCAGATATTCATGAAGAAAAAGATGCAGTTGTTGTAAAATCTGCATTACAAAAGCTTTTTAGCGACGTTGCACCTCGTTATAAAGACCGTAATGGTGGTTACACCAGAATTATGAAGCTTGCTACCGCCCGTAAAGGTGATGGAGCTCCAATGGTTATTTTAGAATTAGTTTAATTCAAATAATCAAACTTAATAGCTATTAAGAATTATCCGTGAGAGTGAGAATAAGCGTTAAGATGATGACGAAAGTTTAGTCTAGCTTAGATAATGTCGATTATCCCTCCTCATGGGTGATTTTTTTTGCTTTGAGAACTTTTTATCTGTTTGGACAAAAATCTGATTTTTAAAGTATATAAATACCTAATTTTTAGATCTGGCATGAATTATTATGATACGCAAAATTTTCAGATAATAGTAAAATTGGTACTATCTATGTTGAAAAGACAAATAACGAACAAATTAGTTACTGTTATTGCGGCAGATAATGTTGCAGAATATAATTCATAAAACGTTTTTTAAATTTTTTGGAAATTGACTAGCAACTAAACGTAAAATAGCTTATCAGTTCTTGATAGAGACATTTTGATATGCTAAATTAAACGGCATAACGTTAACGATCGGTGTTCAGAATTTTTGAAATTTTTGGTACAATTGAGTCAGACTTTTTAGGATGGTGAGAAAATGGCAACTGATAGCATTATTAAAATTAAAAATGTGAGCTTTTCATATCCAGAGTCTGATAAGCCTGCTATCGACAACATTAGTTTTGAAGTAGAGCGGGGTTCATGGACTTCAATTATCGGTCATAATGGTAGTGGAAAATCTACAATAATTCGCCTAATTAATGGCTTATTGGTACCAGATGAAAAAGAAAATTCATTAATTGAAGTAGACGGCATTAAACTGAATGACGATACAGTTTGGGATATACGTGATAAAGTTGGAGTTGTGTTTCAAAACCCAGATAATCAATTTGTAGGAGCCACAGTTGCTGATGATGTAGCATTTGGACTTGAAAACCGTGGTGTGCCCCATGAGCAAATGGTTAAAACTGTTGCTGAAGCTATCAAAGCAGTGGGTATGAGCGAATATGCCAATTCTGAACCAGCCAATCTATCTGGCGGGCAGAAGCAAAGAGTCGCAATTGCCGGAATTCTTGCTATTAGGCCCAAAATAATTGTATTAGATGAAGCAACTTCAATGCTTGATCCTGAAGGTAGAGATAAAATATTAAAAATTGTGCGGCAAATGAAGGACGAGTATAATTTAACCGTTATTTCTATTACTCACGATATTGATGAGGCTAATATGGCTGACCAGGTTTTGGTAATGAATGATGGTAAGTTGATAACAGAGGGAAGTACAAAAACCGTTTTTAGTCAAGTTGAACTTCTTAAAAAGTTAGGACTGGATGTGCCATTTTTTGAGCAAATAAAAGCTAAGTTGCTAAATGATTCTATGAAAATTCCTGCTAGTGTAGATTCAGAAAAAGAGTTGATTAATTTCCTATGCCAATTAAATTCGAAAATGTAAGTTATACCTATTCTCCTGACACACCTCTTGCTAAAAAAGGTTTAGATAAAGTAAATTTTGAACTAAAAGATGGCACTTTTAATGCAATTATCGGTCATACTGGTAGTGGGAAATCAACTTTGATGCAACATTTTAATGCTCTCCTTAAACCAACAAATGGTCAAATTGAGATAGCGGGAATGACTATTACTGCTGATACTCCTAATAAAAATCTCAAAAATTTAAGGCGGCACGTAAGCTTAGTTTTTCAGTTTCCCGAAATGCAATTGTTTGAAAACACAGTACTGGAAGATATTGCCTTTGGTCCTAAAAATTTTGGTTATGATAAAGAAAAGGCTCTGACCAGTGCTAAGTATTGGTTGAAAAAAGTTGGTTTACCCGAGGAAATAGGTGGCAGGTCACCGTTTGAACTCTCCGGCGGTCAAATGAGACGTGTAGCAATTGCTGGTGTTATGGCCTATGAGCCAGATATTTTGTGTTTAGATGAACCGGCAGCTGGGCTTGATCCACTTGCTCGTAAACAAATGATGGCCCTTTTTTCCGAATATCAAAAGGAAGGTCACACTGTAATATTAGTTACACATAATATGGACGATGTAGCTGATTATGCTGACAATGTTCTAGTAATGGAACACGGCAAGTTGATTAAAGAAGACAGTCCAAAAGAAATTTTCAAAGATCGCAAGTGGTTGCAAGAGCATCATTTAGAAGAACCAAAGTCTTCTTTGTTTGCTGCTAAACTAACCAATTTCAAATTTAAAAAGTTACCACTAACTATTGATGAATTAATTACCGGAATTGAAAAAAACTTGAAGAGGTGAGTATGTGAGTAAAATTTTAATCGGTCGTTATGTGGCTGGCGATTCAATAATTTACCGAATGGACCCGCGGGGGAAATTACTTGCAACTATTCTTTTTATTTTATTTGTCTTTCTGGCTAATAATCCTGTTTCCTATGTAATTGTCACTATTTTTAGTTTTGTTGCAGTTGCTGCGACTAAATTAAAGCCCAAGATTTTTTGGGATGGGGTCAAACCACTAATTTGGTTAATTTTATTTACCTCTTTTTTGCAGCTGTTTTTCACGGTTGGTGGGACAGTATATTGGCAGTGGACGATATTTGCTTTGTCAAGTTATGGTATTACTAATGCGGTGTTTATATTTATCCGTTTTACAGTAATAATCTTAATTTCAACTGTGATGACAGTGACAACTAAGCCGCTTGAAATTGCTGATGCTATAGAATGGTTGCTAAAGCCACTGAAGATAGTTCGTGTACCAGTTGATAAGATCGCATTAGTAATGTCAATTGCCTTACGATTTGTTCCTACTTTATTTGATGAAACGCTTAAAATTATGAATGCTCAACGTTCTCGGGGAGCCGATTTTAACAATGGGGGATTAATCACTAGAGCAAAGGCAATTACGCCACTGCTTGTTCCCTTATTTATCAATTCATTAGAAACCGCGATAGATTTGTCAACAGCAATGGAATCGCGTGGTTATCGGGGAGATCAAGGTAGAACAAAATTTAGAGTATTACGTTGGTCATATCTCGATCTAATTAACTTAGCCTATTTTATTTTATTATTGATACTTCTTTTAGTATTCAGGACGCATTAATGACAACAAGATATAAAATGACAATTGCTTATGATGGTCATCTATTTCACGGCTTTCAGTCCCAACCCCATCAAAGAACAGTACAAGGTACCGTTGAAGCTGCATTAAAAAAGATGACAAAAGGTAAAAACATTATTGTTGAAGGTTCAGGACGGACTGATGCAGGTGTTCATGCCTTAGGACAAGTCATTCACTTTGACTATCCCGATAAAGAAATTCCACCTGCAAGAATGATATGTGCTTTAAATTCAATGTTGCCGTTAGACATAGTTTTTAAAGAATGTGAGATCGTTAACAGCGATTTTCATGTGCGCTACAGTGCAAAAGGCAAATGGTATCGTTATTATGTTAGTTTAGATCGTTTTGTTGATCCATTTAAACGTTTTTATACAGGACATTATCCATATCCAGTTGATATTGACAAAATGAAAATGGCAGCCCGTGATTTATTAGGTACACATGATTTTACTAGCTTTGCTGCAAGTGGCGGACAAATAAAGAATAAAGTACGTACTATGTATTACGTAAACGTTGCTAAAAATGAGCAATCTAATGAAATTGTTTTTGACTTTATTTGCTCAGGGTTTTTATATAATATGGTTCGTATTTTAGTGGCAACGCTACTGGAAATTGGTAGAGGCAAACGCCCTGTAGATGATATTCCCCGGGTAATAATGACTAAAGATCGTGAGCAGGTAAGAGAGACAGCACAGGCAAGTGGCTTATTTCTATACCATGTTTTTTATGAAGATGTGCCAGAAAAATATCGTCTTGACAGGGAATAATATTGACTTTTGAGTTAAAAAGACTTATTATATTAAAGTATGTTTGTCCACGATAGGCCCCGGAATCTTATTGTATTCAAACAACGTAAAAACGGAGGAAATAAAATTGCGTACTACACAATTAGCAAAACCTAATGAAATTGAACGTAAGTGGTATGTTATTGACGCAACAGACGTATCTCTAGGTCGTTTGTCCACAGCAGTAGCAACTATCTTAAGAGGTAAGAACAAGCCTCAATATACACCAAATGTTGACACCGGCGACAACGTTATCGTAATTAACGCTGCTAAGCTTAAGTTAACTGGTAAGAAAGCTACTGACAAGATATACTACCATCACTCTGATTACCGTGGTGGCATCAAGGCCACTCCTGCTGGAGACTTGCTGGCTAATAATCCAGTTAGATTAGTTGAATTGTCAGTTAAAGGTATGCTTCCTAAAAACACTCTTGGTCATCAAGAATTCATGAAGATGCATGTTTATGCAGATGCTGATCATAAGCACGAAGCACAAAAACCTGAAGAATTAGACATTAATAAATTAATCTAGGAGGTTAAATAATGGCACAACAAGTTGCATATGCAGGTACCGGTCGGCGCAAGAATTCAGTTGCTCGTGTTCGTTTAGTACCAGGTAGCGGTAAGATTACTGCTAATAACAAAGATATTGATCAATACATTCCTTTTCCTAACTTAGTTAAGGATTTGAAACAACCATTAACTTTGACTGAAACTGAAAATCAATACGATGTTAAGGTTAACGTTAATGGTGGTGGCTTCTCAGGTCAAGCTGGAGCAATTCGTTTAGGAATTGCACGTGCTCTTCTTGAAGTAGATCCTGATTTCCGTGGACCACTAAAGAAGGCTGGTTTCTTGACACGTGACCCAAGAATGGTTGAACGTAAGAAACCAGGTCTTAAGAAAGCTCGTAAAGCTTCACAATTTAGTAAGCGTTAATCTATACTTATTACGTATAAGTTTTAATTACTAATATAAAAAAGGCATCAACACAAAGTTGATGCCTTTTTGTTTAAGTAGGTATGAGGAATAAGTAATGTCAAAAATTGAATTAACCCGTTTTCGTATTAAAAAGGGTAAGGAAGAAAAAGCACAAGAATGGATGGATTTTCTTAATAATCATCATCAAGACACAGTCGCTACTATGGCTGGAGAAAAAATGTTTGTGGAAACAGTTTTTAAAGAAGAATGTTCTGATGGCTATACATATTTTTACTGGTACTCTCTACAAGGAGAAGGAGGTAAAGCGGTTGAAGAATCAGACAGTTATATTGATCAAAAGCACTTAGAATATTGGAATGAATGTATTGATAATGCTTATAGACCGGTTGATATGAAAGTAATGGAAGATTTAATAGCTCCTAAAATTAATAAGATTATCCAAAGTGACTAAAGCAGAAATTAGAATAGCAAACTACTGGTATTATTTTGTCAATTTAGTGAGTCAAAAAATGAATGTCTTCAAATTGTTATTATTTAAGTAGCTACTAATCTGGCAGAACGATTGGTTCTCACTTATCTCTTTCATTAGTATTTAGCGTAAATTAAAACTATAGCAAAAAAACATCAGATTTTGTCTGATGTTTTTTGATTTTTATTCATATCTTAAAGCAGTGATTGGATCTAGTTTTGCTGCTCGTTTGGCTGGTAACGTACCTGCTAAAAAGGTAATTAGACAGATGAGACCAATAATTAGTAAGCTGCTTGACCAGTTGAATTGAATTAAAGTAAAACCGTCCAGTCCTTTTAAGAATGACTTAGCAGCAAAATTGTTTAAGGCGTTGCCTAAACCCATTGCCAGTAGTAAACCCAATGAAGAACCAAACAAACCAATTAAGATTGCTTCACAGCTGAATATAGAAAATACTTTACCCTTGCTGAGTCCTAATGCCTTCATAAGACCAATTTCTTTTGTACGATCTCTCACTGACATATACAGAGTATTGATTACTCCAAAGCTGGCAGCTACCAATGCGATGGCGCCAAAAACTATTAAAACCCCAGTGACTGCGTTGAATGTTAGGAAAAGTTCATTCACGGCTTCCTTAAGAGTCATACCGGAATATCCTTTTTTAGTCAAATTGTCCTCAACTTGCTTAATACTGCTGGCACTCTTGTTAACAGGAGTAGCAATGACACTAACATATTTATCTTTTAATGCTTGCGGAAGACCTTTTTGGTTGGCTGCAACTATTTTTCGTCCTAAGTCATTACTGTAAATGGCAAAACCTTTTGATACTATACTATCATTTCTAACTCCGACAACAGTAGCAGATATTTTTGCTTTTTTCTTAGTCACGGGTGATTTTGTCACTAAAGTTACTTTTTTACCTAGAGCATCTTGTGCATTTTTGAAGCCATAAGATTTAACCATTGGTTTAGTGATTAAAATCTGGGACTTTTTCCCACTAGTTGCAACTTGGTGACCAACTTCCAAATCATAATTGATTCCTTCCGTTATTTGAGCAATTATAAGATATTTAGTTTTATTAGGGCCTTGGACATAGTCAACATCACAGTCCTTTAACGCTTTAAAATCTTTTAAGCCTTTAACTGATTTGATTTTTTTAATGTCGTTTTTGTCCATCATACCATCAGCGTTTTGACTGCTCTTCTTGGTATTATATTTTTGAGGCTCATTCGTATCTTGACTGGAACTCTCAGGCAAAATAGACATTTGCTCAGTTTTACCAATATTGCCGACCTGCTTTTTCAAATAATCATTAACACCATTATTAATACCCATAGTAATGGCAATAGTTAAGGAGCCAATGAAAACAGCAATAATGGTTAGGAGTGTTCTCCCCTTATTGTGCCATAAGTTTGTAGCCGCTGAGTTAAGAATATCATGGAATCTCATTGCTGTGTTCCTCCTACTACTTGACCATCTTTAATCTGAATCTGACGTGCACACTTTTTTGCTAAATCAGGATCGTGAGTAACAATTATTAAAGTGATATTTTTTTCTTGATGTAGTTTAAATAAAATATTTTCAATATTTTCGCTAGTAGCTGAATCTAAGTTTCCTGTGGGCTCATCTGCAAAAATGATTTGGGGATCATTGACTAAGGCACGCGCAATACAGACCCGTTGTTTTTGTCCTCCTGATAAAGCACTGGCTTTATTTTTGACTTTACTTTCTAATCCAACTGCCTTTATGGCTCCCAGAGCTTTTGCACGGCGTTCTCTGCCTGTGACGCCAGCTATTTTTAGAGGAAGCATCACATTTTCTAATACACTGTCTTGAGCGTTTAAGAAAAACTGTTGGAAAACAAAGCCAAATGTCTGATTCCGTAGCTTATATAATGCTTTATTTTTAATTTTACTTGTGGGTTCATTATTTAGAAAGACGTCACCGCTAGTAGGGTGGTCAAGGAGAGCCAGGATGTGCATCAAAGTAGACTTACCTGAACCACTTTTGCCAATGATAGCAACTGAATCTCCCCGATTAATTTGTAAATTAATTCCACGTAAGGCGTCAAACTTAGTTGCGCCTTTGCCATAGATGCGAGTTACCTCACGAGTTTCAAGTAAACTCATAGATTTTCCTTCTTTCATGTATTACTGTAATACATATATAATACACCACGATTAAAAAAAGGCAAATATTTTTTAAAAATTTTTCAGCCTAAGTAAACCATGATTTCATAACTGTAGATTTTAGTTTTAGAAAAATATTGGACTAATGCTTTTTTAAAATAATTAATGGTAACTATGTCAACTTAAATTAAAAACTTGTGATAATGACTTGAAAGCTCCTTAATTAAGCTCTACAATATTATATATAATATAATATGGGAGGAAATAATTATGGCAATAGTAATTCCGAATCGTCTACTAGATGGCATCATTTTATCTTTTATCAAAAGAAATAATCTCTATAGACGTGTTATTACAGAGCAAGCTAAAGCGTTCTTTGGTATTTCCGAGCCTACGATCTATCCAGTTCTCAGGAGATTAAGGAACAACAGATTTTTATCAGTTTATTCAAGGCCTTTTCAAGGAAGAACTAGAAATTATTATCAGATTACATCCTCTGGTAAGTCAGAATTAAAAGTAATAAAAAAAGAATGGCAAATTTTCAGCACTAAAATGAATCAAGTTATGGGAGAAGAAAATGAACAGAATAATTGATAATTATATTTTGCAATTAAAACAATATCTGATTGATCTGCCTAATTCAGATTTAAAAGACGTTGTGCAATTTTATCAAGAATTTTTACTTGATGGCAATTACCACAATGAAGCAGACATAATTACTGAGCTAGGAACGCCTAAACAATTAGCTCGAAAAATCATGGCAGACTATTCTGTTTCGGTCCCTGAAAAAGAAGAAACACAAAAAACATCTTCCAAGTCTAGTTTAAAAACTATTTGGGTTATTTTATTAGGAGTTCTGGCAGCGCCAATCGGCATACCACTAGCTTTGGCGGCAGTAGTAGTGATGGTAGCTGTATTGATCGCTTTAGCGGCAGTCTTTATTGCTCTTGCTATCGTTATTACGTCTCTATTTGTCTCTGGTGTTTTTATATTGGTTAGGTCGTTTGGACTGCTTTTTGGCGGCAACTGGGCATCAGGCTTTTTCTACGTCGGAGGAAGCATGGTTTTAACATGTGTCAGCTTACTGCTATTTCCAATAATTATGAAGTTTATCCGTTTCTTAACTGCAGAATGTGCTGCTTTTTTTCAACATATTGGCAGAAGAATTTTCAAGCAGCGTTACTATAAAGTTAATGCTTAGATGGTAAAGGAGGATTAAATATGAGAAAGTTTTACCGCATATGTGGATTGGCTTTAATTGTTGGTCTGGTTATGATGCTCGTTGGTTGGTCTAATAATGGTGTAAAACCAATAATCGCTAACCATAATCACTTTACCTTGAAAGCTATTGATAATACTAAGCTCACACGTACATACGTCTCAAACCACAAATTTAATAAAGTTTTTGTTCAAACTGATTCCTCAGACGTTTTTCTGCATTCAGGCAAAAAATACCAAGTTACAGTTACGGGTGTTAATCCAGACGCAGTACAAGTTAAATTAGCCGATAACCGTTTGGATATATACGAGCCCAGACCTGTTGCAATTAATTGGCGTAAAATTGGCTCCAGAATTGATGTAACTGTTCCTCAAAATGTTCACTATACTGAATTTGATAGCAACAGTGATCACGGAAATATCAGTTTAAAAGACCTGAAAGCTAAGGCATATTTTATAAGTTGTGCAGACGGTTATCTGGATATTGACAATATTGATGCCAAAAGTACAAATTTATCAGCTGGGGGCAGCCATAGATCAACACTTAATAACTCTGATCTGGGAGAGGCAGTTGTTAAGATAGAAGGTGGCTGGTGCAAGCTTTTAAATTCTCGTTCATCAATGACCCTTGATGCTTCCGACTCAGATATTAAAATTACCAATTCACAACTCAGCAATAAAAATTCTTTTACTTTACAAAGTAGTAACTTAGTTATTAAAAATGCACCTAATCTGAGTTACCAGCTTACAGCGGATGGAAAAGCAATTAGGTACAAAAATTCAAAGCCTTATGAAAACTTTATCAAAAAGAATTCGAAGAAAAATTTTCTTTTAGCTGATTCAACAGAGGGAACGATTACTATTAAATAAGATCTATCTTGGGTGCCAGCTATAATCAAATAGCCCTGAAAGTTAAAAAACTTTCAGAGCTATTTTTATAGTTAAATTTTGAAAGAAAAAATTACGATAAAAAGCTAGTTACTAATTTATTAGCTTTGATGGTTCTGTCAGAAAATACAGGTAACAAGCATTTGTAAATGCTAACTAATTTATCTACTGGAGCTATTAAAAATAGATTTTGCTGCCAGAATTTAAATAACAAAAAGAGTGCTTTAGCAAAAGAGAAGAAGCAATTTAAATCATATAATGAAAACATTATAAGCATAAAAATAGCCAAAAAATGTCAGTTCCTGTATACTATTATTAAGCTTTTATGGGAAAGAGGAAGTTTAGTTTAGAAATATTTTTTTTAAACTAAAGGCAATTTTAGAAAAAACGTTGTTAATTAACAACAACTTTTAATAATCATGTAAGCAGAAAACTTCGGATAATTATCAGAGGCTTTCTGCTTTTTTAAAAAATAAAAGAAATATTGTCTTTACTGCATTAATCAAGTTTAGCTTTTTATAAAATCGGCTTAATTACGATAAATATTGCTTTTCTATTCAAACAGCTTAATTGTAAATTTAATTTAATCGAATAATGGAGGAGATAGCATGTCCCAAAAGTCAGAACTACTATTCAAAATAACCCCCAAGTCCGGTTTAACTGATGCTGAGGTAGAACAAAAGCGTGTTGAGTTTGGCATTAATGAGCTGCTGGAACAGCGGCCGGTACCGTTATATAGAAAAATATGGCATCACCTCAAGGACATTTCGTCGTTAGTACTATTGCTGGCAGTAGTCTTAGCAACATATATGGCTATTTTTCAAAACGGTGGCTGGACCAAGACAATTGTAATTAGCCTGATTTTAATAATTAATGTTGTAATCGGCTTATATCAAGAGGCTTCAGCTGAAAAATCTCTAGCTGCTTTAAAAGCAATGAGTTTGCCAACAGCTAAGGGTAGACGCAATGGTCGAGATATTACCTTAGCAGCTTCCGAATTGGTGCCTGGTGATTTAATCTATCTAAATACTGGTGATCAGGTTCCGGCAGATGCGGTAATAATAGAAGAAACTAACTTAACTGTCGATGAAGCAATTTTAACTGGAGAAAGTTTAGCAGTTTCCAAAACAAACTTTAAAGCAGAAACTAATTTAACTGACGATGAGCGTATTTTTTCTGGAACTGCTGTTGTAGGTGGTAGTGCGCTAGCTCAAGTTACTGCAATCGGGATGGCAACCGAGCTTGGTAAAATTGCGAATCTTTTGAATAAAACCCAGAAACGACAAACTCCTTTGCAGGGCAAATTGGATAGTTTATCAAAATGGATGACTCTTTTTGCTGCATTAGGCGGAGTGGTAATTTTTTCTTTAAGTATGGGAATGCAAAATAAGGCTTTAGCGGATAGCCTGATGATCGGACTATCTTTAGCAGTTGCAGCCGTCCCTGAAACTTTGCCAATTATTGTGACAATCAGTCTGTCACGTGGTGTCAAAAGAATGGCTGACCGTAACGCTATTATCAGACATATTGGCGCCGTTGAAACGATTGGTAATGTTGACGTGATTGCTACTGATAAAACAGGCACTTTAACTCAAAATAAAATGACCATCACTAAGTATTGGACTCCAGAAACTGATATTAAAAAAGCGGCTGATTTACCGGAGGCTGGTCAAAATTTATTAAAGATGTTAGGTTTAGCTAATGACGCTAAAATTATGGAAAAGGACGGGTCAAAAGAAGTCATTGGGGATGCTACTGAAATTGCGATTGTTAACTGGTTAAAAACGCAGGGAAGTTCGCGCCAACAACTAGAAGAAAAAGCTCCCCGAATTGCAGAAGATCCTTTCGATTCTGCTAAAAAAATGATGACAACTGTTCATCGTTTACCTAATGGTCACTTGTTGGTGATTGCAAAAGGTGCCTTAGATCGACTGCCTTTGACGCAAAGCAAGGTAATTGAAGCTGGTCAAAAGGCTCATGATGATCTGGCTGCTGCCGCTTTACGAGTACTTGCCGTTGGCTATAAAGTATTGCCAGAAGATGCAGATCCAACCGCTTGGAAAGAAATTAATTCAAACTTAAAACTTGCGGGTCTGATTGGTTTAATTGATCCTCCGCGACCAGAGGTAGCTGCAGCAATTGCCAAGGCTAGACAAGCTGGTATTAAAACGGTAATGATTACTGGGGATCACCTGGTTACTGCTAAAGCTATAGCAGAAGAAATTGGCATTTTGGACTCGGGTCAAACGGCAATAACTGGTACTGAATTGAGTGAAATGTCAGATGCTGAACTAAAACAAAGCATTCAAAATATCAGTGTCTATGCCCGGGTATCGCCGAGTGACAAAATTAGGATAGTTCAAATGTGGCAAGAGCTTAATAAAACTGTTGCTATGACAGGTGATGGTGTTAATGATGCACCAGCGTTAAAAGCCGCTGATGTTGGTATTGCGATGGGAGTCACAGGTACTGAGGTGGCAAAAGAGGCGGCAGATATGATTTTGACTGATGATAATTTTGCTACAATTATTAAAGCTGTTGCAGAGGGTAGAACAGTTTACCAAAACATTATTAAGGCCGTAGAATTCTTAATAGGTGTCAATTTTGCCCAAATTTTCCTAATGGTTATTAGCACAATTTTTGGCTGGGGCGCGCCGTTATTAGCAGAACAATTGTTAATTATTAATGTTCTTGCTGACGGAATACCAGGATTCTTTATCAGTAAAGAGCCTAGCGAACCAAATATTATGGCTCAAGATCCAATAGGTAATGACGAAAGTCTTCTTGGGCGGGGGTTAATGCAAAGAATGATTATCCGCGCAATTACTTTCACAATTTTAACTCTGGGCGTTTACGCTTACGGCAGATTTGTTATTTCAGCTAACAATCCGCAAGTAGGGATGACTTTAGTTTTCTTAGTTTTAGCTCTTGGTTCAATGATTGATATTTATGCGATTAAAGATTCGCAACCAATATCTTGGCAAACTTTTAAAACGAATAAAATGCTTAATTGGGGCTTATTACTAAGTATGACACTAGTTATATCGCTGACGGTTTTACCGCATCTGAGACAATTCTTGCATCTAACTTTATTGCCTATTCAAGGCTGGCTGGTTGTTCTGTTTGGAAGTTTAATACCGATTTTTATTCTAGAACTAAATAAGCGGCTGACTGGAAACTTGCAGTTAAATTTTGAAAATAGTTAAATAATATTGTTGTAATATATATTTAAAAAGCAGAGATTAACTGTAGTAGTTAATCTCTGCTTTTTATTCTAGTTTTATATTTTTGATTTCCGTAAATAATTATTACAATTTGTTTTTTGAGTTTTAAAAACTGAAACAGAACTATTTTAATTCAGCTTTATGCGCTATAGTCTTTTTTCTTTTACAACCGTTACCAAAGCTGAAAATTTTGCTAATGATCAACGGCCAGTAATAAATCAGGTAAAGAAACCTATGCCTATTCTAACTATCGTTATTGGTTGCTAAATAGATTTAGTATCTTAATATTAAAAAAGCGGTTAAAAGTAAGAAAGCTTTTAACCGCTTTTTTGATGAAAAGAATAATTTAAGCTATTAAACGCCTAGATAGCTATTTACTAGTAGCAAAAGCAAGACTTTACTTGTGGTAAAATCAATTTATAAAGTGAGAAATAGCATTAAAGACATCATTAAAGTTAAGTGGAACTAACTCTAATGATCCTTCTAATAATATTGCGATAATAGATAAGCTATATAATTTTCTTTTCAATTGAGGAACCTCCATGCATGATAATAAATTTGGAAAAAAATTCAAAAATTTGCGTAAACAAAAACATATTAGTTTGGATATGGCAGCTCATGATATTACATCAAAATCATCTTTGTATTATTGGGAAATTGGGAAAGCTAATATGTCCTTTGAAAAAGTAATAGCTATGCTTGAGCGTATGCAAATTAAACCTTCAGAATTTGTTACAGATAGCTTAACTGATAATTTTGACTATAAAAAAATAGTTTCTGCATACAATGGTAATGATGACAGCGAGCTTAAAAGATTGTCACTTTTATACTTAGACGCTAGTAGGCGTAAGCCATTTGACAAAACTTTACTAATTAGAGCAGCGATAGCCTGTAGTTGTCTAAATTCAGATACAAGAATCAACTTATTTTCAAAACAAGATACAAATAGGCTGATAGAACTATTGTCTGAAACTCAAGCCTGGCATTATGCGGATATTTTCAATTTTGCAAATACCCTCTATGTTTTGCCTGGAAATCGTGTTTATGGCTTATCAAAATTAATAATAACTCAATTTAACAATAAAACTAACGATTATCAGTGGCAACATGCAGCTATAACAGCACTTACTAATGCGGCTTTTTCATTACTTTTTAATGACTTTCAAGATGCAAAAAAATTGATTGCAGAAATAAGTAATTTAAACCTAGGTAATAATTTTGCTTACGAAAAGATTCGATTAAAGTTCATCAAAGAGCTTAAGCGATACATAATAACTAAAGATGACCGAATAATAGAACAAGTATTTTTCCCTGCTCTTAAATTTTTTGAATTGGATCAACTTAGATTAGCTTTCGAAAAAACTTTTGATCAAATAAGAAAAATATATGATTACCAATAATCCAAACCATTTAAATAATACTATTATTTATGTTGTCAAAACGTTTTTATTCATTATACCGAACAAATAAAGCTATTTTGAAGTATAAAGTCTTATCATAATCTAGGTAAAATAATAATTAGAATTTTAATTTATATAAATAATTATATAGATTATGAAGGAGATAACGAAAATGAATAGTCATTTATCTAATCAGGCATTAAAAAATTATCGAGATGCGTTTGAAATTCTTTCAAATTCACAAAAAAATGTGGACAAAAGTTGGTATATGGATGTTAGTAAAAAAGGGAATACTACGGGTCTTATTTGGCACTTCACTGATATTAATAACATGGCCAATATTCTTTCTTTTTCAAAAATTGGATCAAAGAATTATTGTCGTACAAATAATTTATCAGTAAATGACAATGCCTCGACACTTGTAAATGAATCACTGACCAAAAAATGGGTTCATGACTATGCTCGTTTCTATTTACGGCCAAAGACTCCGACGCAGTACCGTAATGAAGGAATTTTTGGTGAGACAGGAGAAAAAAATAAACGATTATTAAGAAACGGAGAATTATGGGTGAAAAGGCCAGCCCATTTACCAGTACCAATTTTTATTACCTTTAGTTTGAAACATTTTCTGGAATTAGGTGGTTTTGTAACTAAAAGAAGTTTGGCAGGCAGTAGTATAAGTGAAAACTTTATAGATGAAATAGATAAGGACTTATCAAGTTTAAAGCAGAATATTACTGATATCTATGATGATTATAACAGCAAAAATTATATTAAACAGACAGAATTCATTATGAAAGATTATTTGAAATTTTCTCCTGGAGATATTAAAAAAATATATGTTCGTACTGAAATTGAAAAACTTTCTTTACTGACAATGTTATCCGAACATAATGCTAAACTTTTCAGTAAAAAAGAACAACATGAAGAAATTGATATTGATAAGTATAAGGATAAAATTGTTGTCAAACCTGATTTGTTTTTCCATGATGCTGGAATGCTAGTCACTAAGAAAAATGTTCAACCTACTTCACATACAATGTATCCAAAATGTTTAACTAAGGTAGAAAAAAATGATAAAATAACTAAGCTTTCTACCTATACTTACACTAAAAAATGGAACAACGGCAAAAGCAAAGGAATGTTTAATGTTACGGTAAATAACTTAAAGAGAACCGAAGTTTTTGTCAATGATATTAACAATGAAAAAAAGCTAGTTGGCGTTTTTCATGATCCTGATTGGATTTTAGACGTCAATAAATGGTCTAAAGGAGATAATAACAGATATTATTCTAGGATCTATCATAATAATAAATATTTTACAATTTATCGTAAGGTTGGGGAAAATGATTGGTATTGTAAAGGAAAAGACGATCAGCCAATAGATTTCTTGAAACCGGAAGAAAAAGAAATTTTAAAACAAGTTGAAGAAAGCTATAGTATAAAAGATATAGAAAGCTGAATTTAATGATTATTTATACGGATGAAAATTTATTTTTATCTCCAGCACAAACTTTAGTTAATACAGTTAATACAGTTGGAATAATGGGTAAGGGCTTAGCAAAAGAATTTAAAAAATACTACCCCGATATGTATAGAAAATATCGTTATTTGTGTCAAAATAATAAACTTAAAGTAGGTCAATTGCAGCTTAGCAAAGAAGAACCAGAAATATATCGCAAAAAAGAAACTGGTAAGTACAGGTATCGGTGGGTTTTAAACTTTCCAACTAAAAAAAATTGGCGGTATAAATCAAAAATTGAGTATATAGAATTGGGTCTAGAAAAGTTTGTGAAAGATTATCAGAAAAAAGGCATCAAATCAATTTCTTTTCCTCAATTGGGTATAAAAAATGGAGGATTATCGTGGGCTGATGTAAAACCAGTAATGGAAACCTATCTAAAAAAAGTTGATATACCTGTGTATATTCATATTTATCATCCTGATAGTGAAACAAATAATAGTTCTAATTTGAAAAAAATAAAAGAAAATTTAAATAATAGACACGATGCTTGGGAAGCGAACCCCTATTTAGATCTGAAAAAGCTAAAGGAAAATAATCAAATAAATTGTGACGGCATTGTATTACCTGATTCTATGCTATATAAAAAAGATGTTGCTTTAGAAAATATAAAAAAGCTTTCCGTAATGGATCAAAAAAATTCAAACTTAATTTGGTTACAAAAGGATACGAAGAATAGATCAAGCAAAAAGGGAGAACAAATGAATCTTTTTTAACGCACCATGTGACAGTATATATCAGTGATTGTATCAAAATAAAATTAATTAAAGAATATATTTTTTAGAGAACGTCAAAAGGAATAATTACAGTTAAACTGTAATTATTCCTTTTTTTAAAATTATGAATATAAAATAATTATATTTATTAAAATATCGTTAATTAAGTATTTAAGCTAAGGCCTTTTGTTTCTTAGTTTCCAAAACTTTAAAGTCATGCTGAATAGGCTGTGTAATTTTAGTCGTTGTTTCAGAATCCAGAACAAATTTTGTCATTGTTGGGCAATCTTCAGGTTGAATATATAAACTTCTATTGGAAACATCATATCCTGCCCAGTAACCAGAATAATCACATTTATCCTCACCTTCGTGAAGATGCTCTAATCCTCGTGGAATCATGACTGATTTAAAGACATTATATAATTGCGGAATTCCTTGATCAGAATGAAATGGTGCTAGGAATTTAGAAATAAATGTTCCTCGAACAAAACGCGATGGTGCGGTATAATCTCCAGGCAATCCTAATAAACCTGACCCACTTTCTATTTGTTTAATGTCTAGTTGATCGGTAATCTGGTGATGACCTAAATTATGGTTAGTTAATTGCAGGTAATTACGCAGATTGTCAAGATGCCAAGGATATTCCGGACTATTGGTCATTACACCGATACCGTCGTAAATTTTGAATGCGCCGTTATTAACCGGTTCTAAAATTACGCTCTTACCACTGGCGTCACTGAAAGTATAATGCATTGGAATTGGTGTAGGGATGCCGGTGTCTGCATCCTCCCAATCAGGATAGTTGGTCTTTTCTTGACCCAAATGCTTGAATGCTTCTTTAATTTCAGCAATACTGCCAAAATTACTTAAGACGTAAGCAACTACTTCTTCACCAATTATCGGTTTTAATCCGCGCTTTTTAAGATTGGCTACTGAATCCCAAGAGGCTTCTTCTAAGAATTGAGCATCTCCGACAATGCCAGCGCTATTTATACCATCGTTAAAGAAAAGTGAGTCATTGACATTAATCCCCATAAAAGGATATTTGGTAGTCCAGCTTTGATGCAGTCCGTTCAATTCATAATTAGCGGGAAAAGTAGTCATTTTACTATCTGCACTGGGTTTAAACGGATCAAACGTAAAATCCATTGTGCGTCCCCAAAAAACGTCACCACTATCTGACTTAATCGCAATAGTCGTACACATAATCATACCTCCTATAATCTTTCCTTTTTAAGCGT
This sequence comes from Lactobacillus helsingborgensis, assembly GCF_000970855.1. Classification (GTDB taxonomy): domain Bacteria; phylum Bacillota; class Bacilli; order Lactobacillales; family Lactobacillaceae; genus Lactobacillus; species Lactobacillus helsingborgensis. Next base: position 73,337 of record NZ_KQ034047.1, on the reverse strand, counting down.
AATTTAATTTTATCATGTATTTAATATGTTGCTTAAAAAAATACCTTTATTTATGAATAATCTTATAGTTAATGAAGTAAAAAATTATGTGAGTTGTTCTCGGTTTGACTGCTAGTTAAATAATGCAAAGACTGTAAAAGCTGGTAATTAACATTATTACTGCTGCATAGTTTGCAAAATGTGAAATTAAGGAGATCTTGTTATTTAAAAGAAGAAAGTTTTAGCAAATGATAATTTATTGCAAAAATCTCTCCCTGCTGGTTAAGCTAGCTGATAGACGCCTTAATGTAGAAAAAGAACGGAGTTTTTATTAAAAATTTCGTTCTACTATCTGATATGAAGGAGAACGATATGACAACTGTCAAAAATTTAGCTGTAGCAAACCACCAACCTATTTTGCATAATTTTACGTATCTTATTGCAGTTGAAGTATCCACAGGGAATTTGACTTATTTGCATAAAATGCCCCAATACACTTTTCATAACTGAATTTTGGTAGTTAGAAGGGGAATTATTCTGCTCCTAATATTAACTCAAATAGTGGTCTGAGTTCTGAGCAATAATAATGGCAAAATAAAAGGGTGAAGCAAAATGCTTCACCTTTTTATGATCACATATTTGACTTTACAAACTGTCTTGAATATTCTCAGCCAGATAATCATATAACATTCCAGCCTTTAAATCTTTGGTATTAATGCCAAGCGCCTCAGCAATTGCATAAGCAAACGCCCAAGCAGTTGCGGGGCCGCGACTGGTAATGATCTTATGCTGATCATCTGTAACAGTTATGTTTTCTTTAAAGTGTCCGCTAGGAGCATCCTTTTTTGTTTGTTTGTCAAAGCCAGGGTAACAGGTGTAATCGGCATCAGCTATAACGCCATAACGGGCCAGAGCAATAGGAGCGGCACACATTGCAGCATCCCATTTGCCTTCTTCGTGCCGCTTAACCATTAAATCTGCGAGCTTTTCATTGTCACGCAAATTTTCTGCGCCAGTCGCGCCACCAGGGAACGCCACTATGTCATAGTCAAGTAAACTTTCATCAACTGTTTTGTCACAGGTAAGTTTGATGTTATGAGCACCATTAACAGCAGTGTTATTTAATCCGACCATATCAGCTTGAACGCCAAGACGGCGCAACACATCAATGATACTTAGTCCTTCAACTTCTTCACAGCCATCGGCAAAAACTACAGCTACTTTTTTCATTTGTTTTACCTCACAATCCTTTTCTTTTATTATAAACTAGCTTAATTCTAGGTAAAATAATAAATCGTTTAATTTATTTAAATGTAAAGTTGGGTGCGGGCTAATCGGCATTTTTACTTTCTTAGGCGCTAGCCAGAGTGACTGTATTTTGGCATTCTCTGCAGCCTGAATTTCATCTGCTAAGTCAGTTCCGATTACTAAACTAGTTGCGAACGCCAAGTTTTGTTTCTGCAAAATGGTGGTCAAAACTTTTTTATGTGGCAATTTTTCCGTAAAGTCATCTTTAAAATAAGCAAACGGAAAATAATTTACCAACTCTGTGTTCTTCATGCGCTGTAATGCTACTTTTTTGTTCTCTTTTGCCAGCAGAATTAGTTTAACCTTGCAGTTAACTTTGTTTAAAAATGGCAATACTTCTTTATTCAAGCGATTTTGCTTTTGTAATTCTTTGATAAAAATCTGCCCTGCATCTTGCCAATTTTCATGAAAAAATGTTTGTAAAATTAATTGTATGCGGTCTTCAAAGCCAAGCAACTTATTATTTTCTCGTACAGAATTATATTTTAAACGTTCACTGGGACCAAAATCTCTGCCAGTTGACTTTAAAGTTTGCTTTAATGCACTTTGTTCAGCAATCTTTTCATCTAATAAACTGCCCTCAAGAATAAAAATTAATGTTTGAAATTTTGCCAATTTTAATTTCCTTTCTCCCAATACCTATCTGCATTATAGCGATCTACTATAGCGATTTAAAGTAGCTCATTAAAATCAAACTTACAGGGTTTAATGATACTTTTGCGGACAAACCGTTATTTAAAACAGCAGCTGAGGATTAATCTATATCATTTATGTGTTCTAAATAAAAAAACTGCCAAACTGTTTTTTACTTCAAACATCACTAAAAAACATAATTTTATAATAGTTAGTCATTGCTTTTTTATAAAAAAATGATACTATTTAGACAAATATCTAATTAGATATTTGTCTAAATAGAAAGGAAACTAATGTGAGTTTTGAAACTAGTTTTAAAGCATTGTCCGATCCAGTGCGTCGCAAAATATTGCAGCTTTTAAAAAATGGACCAATGTCGGCAGGAGACATTGCTAATCATTTTAATATGACAAAAGCTACTATTTCCTACCATCTTAATATGCTGAAAAAGGCTGATTTAATTGAAGAAGAACATGAAAAAAACTTTATTTATTATTCGCTAAACACTTCTATTATAGAAGAAATTATGAGTTGGCTGGTTGATTTGAAAGGAGATCATGATGAAAAAGAATAGTATTCGTCAAACTGAACTAATCTCGCTTCTGCTAATTTTATTTCCAGTTTTGACCGGAATATTTTTATATAATCGTTTGCCGCAAAAAATGGCTACACACTTTGGGATGACTAATATGCCAAATGCTTTTAGCAATAAATTATGGGTCATTATTGGTCTGCCTTTTTTGGGAATTATCCTTCAAGTAATGGTCTTTTTGATCTTACGCAATCAAAAAGAAACCAAAAATCTTGATTTTAAGATAGTTAATATTACGCTTTGGCTTGTTCCTGTTATTACTAATATCGTAAATCTGTCACTTTATGCCTATGCACTGGGTCATAAAGTAAAAGGTTCCTTTATACTTAGTGCTTTTTTGGGCCTGTTCTTTATTATTTTTGGTAATTATTTACCTAAAGTTAGTCCCAATCATGTCGTTGGCATTAGATTACCATGGACTTTGAATAATACGGAAAATTGGCGTAAAACACACAGATTTGCCGGATGGATCTTTTTTATCAGCGGCATTGTTCTGCTTCTAACTTCTTATTGGGAAATGTATTGGACGGTTATATCCGTCACTATTATAGTTATTTTGTTAATAACTTGTTATTCTTATTCGCTTAGTAAAAAAGGTTATTAAAATGCGTAGCATAATTTAAATATGAAAAAGCTCCACAATGAGAGACTGAAATCTATATTGTGGGGTTTTATTTTCTTAATCATTTTAAAATAGGTGTAAAAGTAGTAAAACTAAAGTTGGTAATAAAGTTCTAAGTAAGAAGAACTGTTGTTTTTTGTATGTGTCACCACTTTCTGGAATGGCAAATAAGATAGGTTAACTGTTTTAGATAAATACGATAAAAGCTTTATCACAAAAACTTTTTGCGTTGCAATATTGATTAATCGAGGGTATGTATATTAGTCATTTTGGTATGGATATTTTACATACACTTCTTGTTTGTTACATCCATGTTTCTATTGCGGCTCTAGCTTTTATTTAAGCAGGGTATTTCATTTATAAGGCATATATGTTATAGTTTAAAGCACGTTATAATAGAAAGGGGAATGCAAATTGGCAACAGAAGTTTATTTTGTACGCCACGGTGAAACAATGTTTAACCAACTAAACAAAGTTCAAGGATGGTGTGATTCTCCTTTGACTGTCAAGGGCATTAATGACTTGAAGATAACTGCACAGGCGTTAAGCCAGGTGCATTTTGACGATATGTATTCTTCCGATTTAAAGCGTGCCATAGATACTGTACACCTGATGAAAGCTGCTAATCAGGTATCAGAAATAGGTAAAATTAAAAAGTTACCAGAATTTCGAGAAGTATTTTTTGGTTCCTTTGAAGGTGATGACATTGAAGGAACCTGGAAGCAGATTGCCTTAGCAGCAGGTATTGGTCCTGAAACAGATGTAACGAAAATTATCAATCAAGTTGGAATATATGAATTTCGGGAAGCTACTAAAAAAGCTGATCCTCGTCATTTGGCTGAAAATAAAAAAGAGCTTGATGAACGAATGGTACGGGCAATTAGCGTGTTACATGAGTTAGCAGTAGGTGACAAAAGAATTTTGTTAGTTTCACACGGAGATTTTATTAAAACATTGGCTATTAAATACTGGAACCAGAGCGATGGTTTACATGATATCATTTTTCCTAATAATGGCAGTGTTACCCGTGGTATACTCCATGAGAATGGTGATTTTGAAATTGTTGATTATAACGTTGATGCTGAAAATATGTGAAGTCCTGCATAATAGTAGGACTTTTTTTGTTATTAAGACTTGAAGGGAAAAAAAGATGAAGGATCATACAACAAAGCGGTATGCTTACGTGACAGTACTAAATATTATTATTACAGTCGCTGAATTTATTGGTGGCTTTGTTTCAGGTTCATTGTCGCTGTTATCAGACGCGGTCCACAATCTGAGTGATGTAGGTGCTATTGTCATTTCATTTGTTGCGCACGTTATTAGCAATAGAAGCAGGAATAAGAAGAAGACCTTCGGTTATGATAGAGCAGAAACGCTAGCAGCTTTTACTAACGGTATAATTTTAATTTTAATCAGTATTGCTTTATTTATTGAAGCAATTGAACGGTTTTGGCAACCGACCGAAATTAGTGGCGGAATTATGCTTGTTGTTTCTATTATTGGACTTCTTACTAATGTTGTTTCAATGCTGGTAATGAGACAAAGTGGTCAAAAGAATTTAAATGTCCGCTCTACTTTCGTCCATATGTTAAGCGATGCTCTGTCTAGTGTAGCAGTTGTTATTGGCGCCATTTTTATTTACTACTGGCACATCAGCTGGATTGATCCGTTAATGACTTTATTAGTATCTATTTTTGTCTTTCATGAAGCTTTTGAAATAACTGGTAAAGCTGCCAATGTTTTAATGGAATCTAATCCAGATATTGATTTAGACGAAGTAAATCGGATTGTCTTGTCTTTTCCTGAAATAAATAATATTCATCATGTTCATGTGTGGCGTTATAGCGACCGTTATGTCATGCTTGACGCACATGTCAATGTTAATCCCGATTTAACAGCTGGAAAATTCGAGCAATTAACGCAACAAATTAGTTCTAAGTTAAAAGATTTGGGAATTAACCATATCAACTTCCAAGCAGAGTGTAACCGTGGAAAAAATGATAAAATGATTGTAACTGATCGTAGTCGTGAGTAGCTAGGAGAAAAAATAATTTTGAGAGTTAGTATTTTTACTGCAGTAATCGTGTTGATAGTTGGACTTTATGACATTGCTTATGCTTACAACCGTCGATATCGCAATCATAACCATGGTGCTACACCTTTTATGGTGTTGGGCATAATTTTTACAATTAGCGGATTGGTCTTAATAGTAATGCACTGGGTGAAGTGAAATGGTAAAGTTGGTGCTTTTGAGACATGGAGAAAGTCTTGCCAATAAGTCAAATGTCTATACTGGCTGGAATGATGTTGCTTTGACTGCAAAAGGCCGAGCCCAAGCTGAAGCAGCCGGTAATTTAATAAATCTGATACCACAATATGACCCTACGCATATTCATACTTCGGTTTTAATGAGAGCGATTGTCACCGCAAATATCGTAGCGGATACCTGTCATTTTTTATATTTACCGCTTACCAAGACCTGGCGTTTAAATGAAAGACATTATGGCAATTTACGGGGAATTAATAAAGAAGAATCGAAAAAAATTTTTGGTAAGGAGCAGGTATTAGAGTGGCGACGTGGTTTTTATGCAATTCCACCTGCAGGTAAAAAAGTTAGCTCCAGACGATATGCCAGTTGTGACTATCACCTGTTACCACGTGCTGAAAGCCTTTATCAAACCCAACTTAGAGTGTGGCCCTATTATCAGGATCATGTTGCTAATAGACTAAAAATGGGAGAAGACCAATTAATTGTGGCACATGGTTCAAGCTTGCGTGCATTAATCAAAAAACTAGAAAATATCAATGATCAAGATATTATAAAATTAGAAGTACCCAATGCGGAGCCTATCATCTATACCTTCAATCCGCAATTGGAAATAATTGATAAAAAGATTTTACATTGACTTTGGTTCTTAGTAAGGAATTTTTCAGATGTATGTTAAAATTTATTACGATATCATTTGAATTATCATTCTTAGTTTGGAGTAGAGGAATGCGTAAAATATTTTTATTACGAGGCGCACCAGGCTCCGGTAAATCTTCTTTTATTTCTCGTCATCACTTACAGCCATACGCGATTAGTCGTGATCAAATTAGATTGTTATTGGCGAATTTAACCTATTATTATGAAGAAGATACCGATTGCTTACATCAAGTAATTCCGCGCTATGCGAATGAACGCACGGAGCAAGTGGTGGATTACCTGGTAGAAGAAAAGATGAAACGTGGCGAAACGGTTATAGTAGATAGTACGCATATTTTTCCTGAGAATATTGAGCATTATCAACCATGGATTGAACGTTATCGTTACGAATTATTTGTTGTTGATCTAATGTACCATAAGAGTTTGCGTAATTTGCTTAATCGCAACGAGATTCGCAGGCAATACGATTGGGTTAAGCCGGGTGTCATTAGAGAAATGTATTTATCATATCAGGAAAATTTAACACTGCCGGAATGGGCACACGTTATTACACCTAATCAATTAGGTAAGGCACTTTCGCAAAAGGAAAGTAATTTAGATCATTTTGCACATGTAGTAGCAGTGCCAGACAAGGTTGCGGAAGAAGATTTTCCCCATGTGCATATTTCTAACTTTTATTTTTCTTTTAACGATCTTTTTACTGAAAAATATGGTACTTACAGAAATGTTGTGACAATTGGTAAAACTCAAGATGAAGTTGTTAATCAATTTCGGTTACCGTTTTTTGTATTTAAATTTCATCACAAGCACTTTTTAATTTCGGCATATCCTATTAGAAATGAAATGCTTGATCCAATTAAAAAAGTAAAAAGTGTTTGGTCCTATTCGACGGGGCTAGTCAATCCCGCTGACTTTTTGGAGGTATTTCCCCAAAGTCAGCCGCAACATGTACACCAATTCAATCTAAGCAAATTACAACCTGACAGGTTATTGCATATTTGGTAACAACTATGAAAAGAGTTTCGGAAAACCGAAACTCTTTTTAAATATTGGGAATTTCCTTTCAAACATTGCTGGTGAATTATAATGAAGTATAATTGAATTGTCAGCATTTTGATAGCGCTTTTAGAAGGAAATGAATACAAATGAAGATTGAAGAACTTAAGCAAGAATTTAGTAATGTCTATCATCAGACACCTACTGGCTGCTATTTTTCTCCCGGAAGAATTAACTTGATTGGCGAACATACTGATTATAATGGTGGGCACGTTTTTCCATGTGCCATTTCTTTAGGAATTTATGGTGCTGCTAGTCCTCGTGATGATGAAAGATTTTGTTTTTATTCAGCAAACTTTGCCGATATGGGAGTAGTTGAAACGGACCTCCATGGATTGAAGTTTGTTAAAGAAGATTCTTGGGCTAATTATGCTAAAGGCATGTTACACTTTATGCTTGCTAGTGGCGCCAAAATTGAACATGGTTTAAATATTTATATTAACGGTAACATTCCTGATGGTGCGGGACTATCTTCCTCTGCTGCCTTGGAAATGTTAATTGGCGTCATATTGCAAGATCAATACCAGTTGTCTTTTGCCAAATTAGACATTGTGAAAATGGGTGTTAAAACCGAAAATGAATTTATCGGTGTTAACTCTGGCATCATGGATCAATATGCGGTGGCTATGAGTAAAAAGGATCATGCCATTTTGCTTGATACTGATAAAATAAAATCCGAATTAGTACCTTTAGACCTGAAAAATAATGTGATTGTCATTATGAACACTAACAAAAAACGTACTCTGGCAGACTCAAAGTACAATGAACGCAGGACTGAATGCGAAAAGGGTCTGCGATTTTTGCAGGAAAAACTAGACATTAAATCATTGGGAGAGTTAGATGATTTAGTGTTTGATGAAAACAGTTATCTTTTGCCAAACGAAAAATTGCTTAAGCGTTGCCGTCACGCAGTCTGGGAAAATGAGCGTACTTTAAACGCTGAAAAGGCACTACAAAAGGGTGACTTAACTGAATTTGGTCACTTAATGAATGCTTCGCACGTTTCTTTGGAATATGATTACGAAGTAACCGGTAAAGAGCTAGATACGTTAGTGCATACCGCATGGAAACAACCTGGTGTTCTAGGAGCACGTATGACCGGAGCCGGTTTTGGTGGGTGCGCCATCGCACTAGTTGCTAAAAATCGGGTAGAAGACTTTCAGAAACAAGTCGCAACCGTATATAAAGAAAAAATAGGCTACCTACCTTCATTTTATATTGCAGAAACTGCTGACGGTACGAAAGTTTTACGATAAACGGGATTTGAGATGGGTAAAAAGAATTTAGTTGAAGAATTTATCACACAAATAATTGCTAATAGCGCTTTTACTGAACTTGATCGTATTTATTTGCGTAACAGAATTTTGGCGCTCGTAGGCGATGAAGCGCTGAAAGTTGAAACTACGAGTGACAATCTGCTTGATCTGAAAGACGAGTTAATTGTTGCTGCTCAGAATAATGGGTTAATTGCAAACAGCAATTCTGCTTACGATATCTTGGGCGCACAATTATTGAATTTTATTGTACCTAGACCAAGTATAGTGAATCAAAAGTTCTGGGAAAGTTACCAGCTTTCACCACAAAAAGCGATCGCTGATTTTTACCAAATGAGTAAAGCAAGTGACTACATTAAGACTAGAGCTATTGCTAGAAACATATATTTTACTGCGGGAAGTAAATACGGTGATCTGGAAATTACAATAAATCTGTCTAAGCCTGAAAAAGACCCTAAAGACATTGCCGCTGCCAGATATAAAAAGACTGTTTCATACCCACAATGTCAGTTGTGCATGGAAAACGAGGGATATCTCGGACATAGCAATTACCCTGCTCGGACAAATCACCGTGTTATTCGCTTTAAGCTCGGAAATGAAACTTGGGGCTTTCAATATTCTCCTTACGCCTATTTTAACGAACACTGTATTTTCTTGGCACCTGTTCATGAAAAAATGAAGATAAGTGAACAGACTTTTGTAAACTTACTGGAGATTGTCAGCAAATTTCCTGGTTACTTTGCCGGTAGCAATGCTGATTTGCCAATTGTCGGAGGTTCGATTTTAGCGCATGAGCATTACCAAGGGGGAAGACACAGTTTCCCAATGGAAAAGGCGCCAATTATTAAAAAACTAAGTTTTGCTGGTTTTAGTGATATAGAAGCTGGCATAGTCAAATGGCCTATGTCTGTGATTCGGTTACGTGGTCAAAACCAAAAAAGCATAGTCGAATTAGCAAATAAGATCTTACGCAAATGGCAAAATTATAGTGATGAAAAGGTAGATATTCGGGCGTTTACAGAGCACATTCCCCATCATACAATCACGCCAATTGCACGTTTACACGGCCAGACTTATGAGCTTGATCTGGTTTTACGTGATAATCAAACTTCTGCCAAATATCCTGATGGCATTTTTCACCCGCATCCCGCTGTGCAACATATCAAAAAGGAAAATATCGGTTTGATTGAAGTAATGGGTCTGGCAATCTTTCCACCACGATTAAAACCTGAATTACTTGAGGTCAAAAAGTACTTACTCGACCAACCTAATGATATTGCCCCAATGCATCTTGACTGGACTCGTCATATTAAGACTAAATATCAAATTAATAGCGCAAACGTTAAGCAAATTTTGCAACGTGAACTGGGACTAGTCTTTGCTAGCGTCTTGGCAGATGCCGGTGTTTTCAAGCAAACAACAGAGGGCGAAGCAGCCTTTATGCGTTTTATTAATGAAGTAGGGCTAAATTAAATTTTTTTAATACAGGCTGTATTAATCTGAAAATAGATAAAAAAGCACTGAGAAAACTTTCTCAGTGCTTTTTAATTAATTTTCAACGGTAATGAATTTATTTAAAAGCCAAAGCACCCATTGGGTCCCATGGTAATAATTGGATCGGGTCCTTAGCTCCTTCATCAAAAGCTGCTCTTAAATCATCAGGTAAGAATTTCTTGTTGATAACTGCTTGGTAAACAAATTGGTCAAACCAGGAGTCACTCATTACAAAGTAGCCCTTAAAGCCAGGCTTTTCTCCCCATGAATTTTCTATCTTCCACTTAGTTGGCTTGTCATCTACTAAGTCAACACCGGTAATAACCATAGCATGATCCATCATGCTTTCGCTAGAATCAAGTTTATCACCCTTAGACATTGAAAAATCAACGTCAAATAACTCGTCACGCTTGTAAATATTGGTATCAAGTAAGCCGAGCTGTCTTTCTGAATCTTTACCAACATTTGAACCAAACCAAACAACTTCTCCCGCTTTAAGTTGTTTAATGATTAAATCTTTCATTTCTGAAATTTTGACATTAAGGTGACGAACTTGGCGACCGCCAACAACATTACCTAAATATTCAACTGAAAATACTTTGTGGTATGGCTTATCATCTGTAGGTGAATTAATAATTGAAACATGGTCTTCTAAGTTCATGCCTACGAATTTGTCAAAGAATTCTTTAGGAGTAATGCCAGCTTCACGGTGATAGTTACCATCATCATCTTTGTATTCAAAGTCAAACTTCTTTGGTGGCACGCCTAATGAGATTGCCAAAATTCTGAAGACATCATTTAAAAATTCAGCTTTACGTTGTTCAACTTCATCTTCTGTTTTACCAGCATTAACTAAAGCACGTAGTTCCAAACCGTCTTTACGTAAAAGAGTATTCAGAGTATCGTTTAAAGCGCCAGAACTATTTGAATTTGCAGTTTCCGGATAAACTGATTTAGGTACAATCCCGTATTTTTCAACCAAGCCACAAAGCATATCCCATTGACCACCATCTTGTTGTGGGGTAGCGAATAAGAAGCTTACTTTACGGTCACCAAGAGGTTTCTTGGCGGAAGCGATAACGTTCTCAAAGAAGAAGTTTGACTTTTCAAACTTATCCCAGAAGTTAGTGTAATTTTGGGATAATTCAAAGTCCTTAATCTTATATTCTTTTTGTAACGGGTGACGCATAGTGTTTAATGCGGAAAACATCCAGCAACGACCTGATTGTTTCTGGTCTGCCGGCTTGCCCGTGTTAATTTCAACGGAAAAAGTTGGAGTCAAATCAATTTTTGATTGTAAATTCTGACTGGCCTTGAAAATGCCATTCTCTTGCGCAGCGTGGCTGGCAATGTTAATACCAGCATGATTTGCTAAGTCTTTAGTAAAATTATCAATGGCTGCATTTGTGATTTCTTTTGTCATGTAAATAAGTCCTCCTTAAACAAATTAATATTATTTTAACTTATATATTTAAAGTAGTCTATCCTTGAAAATTTAATTATCGTTAAAAAAATATTTGTTTCTAACCTTCTAATTTCATTAAACTAGTTTCTAAATAGATTTGTTTTCTGAATTTGGACGATGATACCAAATGCCAGCAAATTCAGGATGTTCATCAAAATAATTGATAACTACTGGATCAAGCGGCCACACAGGAAGTTGCGATTTTTGAGCAATATACATTACTGTTTGCATTTGATCGTGTAAAATCTTTTTACTATCTTTATTGGGATTAATAAAAAGGTGATTCATGATCCAGACAGTAGCATCTTTACGCTCAATTTTATCCATCGTCCAATGACAGATCATTTCTCCCTGATCATCGTCTTCTCGAAAACACTGGTGGGGGTCATCTATGTTAAACATTTAATCTCCCTTCAAAAAATGAAATAATTTTTACGTAACTAATTATATTAGATTTAAAATATAATCCGCAAATTAATGTAAAATAGTGTTTGAAGATTTTTAAAGGAGACAGCATGAATAAAATAAGGGGCTTTGAGGTAGTATCTAAATACCATAATAAAAATATTACTTTGCCAAGAAGGCAGACTATTGCCAGTGCTGGTTATGATTTAGAGGCGGCTAAAGATGTTTTGCTTCCCAGTATTTGGCGGCTTAACTTTGTGCGTATTTTTCGTCTAATCAGAAATGGTCACCAGCTATACGAACAAGACTATGAAATGGCAGAGCACGTTCTCAAGCCATTTCTAATTCCTACGGGTGTAAAAGCATACATGCCGGAAGACGAAGTATTATTACTAGCAAATCGTTCTTCTAACACTTTTAAAAGAAATCTGGCGCTACCAAACGGAATAGGAGTTATTGATTCAGATTATTATAATAATGATCAAAATGAAGGGGAAATTTTTGTTCAATTAATTAATTATGGTGTTAGACCTATTCAAATTCGCAAGGGTGAACGAATAGGTCAAGGAATTTTCGTTCATTATCTAAAGTCAGATAATGATCTTCCTATTAATAGGCAAAGAATAAGTGGTTTTGGCTCAACAAATAAGAAGGGAAGCTAAATGGCAAAACTGAAAACAAAATATAAATGCCGTTCTTGTGGTTATATCTCTGCCAGCTATTTAGGACGCTGTCCTAATTGTGGTGCTTGGAATCAGTTTGAAAAAGAAACTGAAGCAGTGCAAAACCGTTCAACTAAAGGCAGTCCCAGCAGGCTCATCAAGAAAACCGGAATTAGCGAACCGGTTAAATTGGGGAATGTGAAGGCTGAAAAAGAAGAGCGCATCAAAACAAGTATGGCAGAACTGAACAGGGTTTTAGGCGGCGGCATTGTTCCCGGTTCACTGGTTTTAATCGGTGGTGATCCTGGAATCGGTAAGTCAACTTTAATGTTACAAATCATGAGCGAATTGGCTGATCAATATAAAGTACTGTATGTTTCAGGGGAAGAATCTGCTAATCAAATCAAGCTCCGTGCAGATCGCTTAGGTCTTCCTGCTAATGACATGATGCTTTATCCGGAAACAGATATGGAAGATATCCGTCAGCAAATTGCTGATTTAGAGCCCGATTTTGTCGTGATTGACTCCATTCAGACCATGAATGAACCCAGTCTTGACTCGATGACCGGTTCGGCGTCACAAGTAAGGGAAGTCACAAGCGAATTGATGAAAATTGCTAAAATGGATGCGATTACCGTTTTTGTTATTGGCCACGTGACAAAAGAAGGTGCGATTGCAGGTCCTAAAATTTTGGAGCACATGGTAGATACAGTCCTTTATTTTGAAGGTGATGAACATCATGCCTACCGTATTTTACATTCTGTTAAAAATCGGTTTGGTGCCGCAAATGAAATCGGCATGTTTGAAATGGTTAACAAAGGTTTGCAGGAAGTAACTAATCCTTCAGCCGTATTCTTAGATGAACGGTTGCCCAAATCTACCGGTTCCGCGATAGTAGTATCGCTTGAAGGAACAAGGCCAATTTTGGCGGAAATTCAGGCACTGGTGACACCGACTGCTTTTGGTTATGCAAAAAGAACCACTTCGGGGATTGACTACAATAGAGCTGGACTATTGCTAGCTGTCTTGGAAAAAAGAGGCAACTTAATGCTGCAAAATCAAGACGTTTATCTAACTGCCACTGGGGGAATTCGTTTGAACGAACCGGCAGTTGATTTGGCAGTTGTCATGGCAATTGCATCAAGTTATAAAAATCAGGAAATTTTACCTACGGACTGTTTTGTGGGCGAAGTTGGCTTAACTGGTGAGGTGCGCAGAGTCAATCAAATAGATGCGCGTATTAAAGAAGCTGCTAAGACTGGTTTCAAACGTATTTTTATTCCGAAACACAATATGCGTGCTAGTCTTAAAAACGCGGGAATTGAAGTGGTTCCAGTTGCAAGTATCCCGCAAGCCTTAAAAGTGGTTTTAGGGTAACGAATATTGAACTTTTTTGCTATTACGCGTAAACTTAAATTGTTTATATTTACTTTTTGAAAGAGGCATGAATTTTGGCTAAACAAAAAATTCGAGTAAGGTATGCCCCAAGTCCAACAGGGCACTTACACATTGGTAATGCACGGACGGCGCTATTTAATTTCTTATTTGCGCGTCATAATAAGGGGACTTTTGTTTTAAGAATTGAAGATACTGACCAGAAACGTAATGTTGCAGGTGGCTCAAAGTCACAAATGGAAAACTTACATTGGTTGGGAATTGATTGGGACGAAGGACCCGATAAAGGCGGAGACTATGGTCCGTACCGTCAATCTGAAAGAAAAGATATATACAACAAGTATATTAAGCAACTAATTGATGAGGGTAAAGCCTATTATTCATATAAAACTGAGGAAGAACTAGAAGAACAGCGTGAAGAACAACGTGCGATGGGAATCGCACCGCACTATACTTATGAATATGAAGGTATGACTGCTGCTGAAATTGAACAAAAGCAAGAAGAAGCAAAAGCAAAGGGCTTAAAACCGGTTGTTCGTATCCATATTCCAGAAATGGAAACATATTCCTGGGATGATATTGTTAAAGGACATCTTAGTTTTGAATCCGACACAATCGGTGGCGATTTTGTCATTCAAAAACGGGATGGCATGCCAACTTATAACTTTGCTGTTGTAATTGATGATCACCTTATGGAAATTACCCATGTTTTGCGGGGGGATGATCACGTTTCAAATACGCCCAAACAATTAGCAGTTTATGAAGCTTTGGGCTGGCAGCCACCCAAATTTGGTCACATGACTTTGATTATTAATGCTGAAACCGGTAAGAAACTTTCTAAGCGTGATGAATCTGTTTTACAGTTTATCGAGCAATACAGAGACCTTGGCTATCTGCCTGATGCAATGTTTAATTTTATTACGTTACTCGGCTGGTCACCGGTAGGTGAAAACGAAATCTTTAGCCAGAGAGAATTGATCAAGCAATTCGATCCTTCACGTCTGTCAAATTCACCAGCAGCTTTTGACCAGAAGAAGTTGGAGTGGATTAACAACCAGTATATTAAAAAGGCTGATCGTGATACGCTCTTAGATTTGGCACTTAATAACTTGCAGGAAGCAGGTTTGGTTGAAAACGATCCGACCCCTGAAAAGATGGAATGGGTTAGACAATTAGTGAATATTTATTCTGTGCAGATGTCTTACACCAAGCAAATTGTTGACTTGGCTAAAATATTTTTCGCTGCGCCTAAAGATTTAAGTGACAAGGAAATTGAAGAAATTCGTAACGATGATGCCAGACCGGTAATTGAAGAATTTAAAAAGCAAGTTAATTTAATCCCCCGGTTTACTGCTCCGCAAATTATGAACGCTGTTCAAGCAACTCGTCAGGAAACGGGAATTAAGGGTAGACGCTTATTTATGCCAATCAGAATTGCTACGACCAGGTCAA
This sequence comes from Lactobacillus helsingborgensis, assembly GCF_000970855.1. Lineage (GTDB taxonomy): Bacteria > Bacillota > Bacilli > Lactobacillales > Lactobacillaceae > Lactobacillus > Lactobacillus helsingborgensis. The sequence goes on along the minus strand of NZ_KQ034047.1, from coordinate 58,071 downwards.
TGGTTGGTCCCGGAATTGGAGAAGCAATGGAACTTTTAGGCAAAAAGCGGGTACTGGAACATTTGGAATTGACTCTTAAGCAAATGAGCGCAAACGGCTTATAGAAAACAACGTGTTATTCAATTAATTGGATAATGCGTTTTTTTTATTTTGAATCATAAACTCGTTTAAATGATCAGAACAGATTATTTATATACTAGAATCTGTTCTTGTTTCTGTTAGAATGAAGATAAAAATATTTTGAGAAAGGCAAGCTAGCCGCAGTGAAAATATACAATACTTTAACCAAAACTAAGGAAGAATTTAAGCCGATAACGCCTGATAACATCACTATGTATGTCTGTGGTCCTACTGTATACAACTACATTCATATCGGTAATGCCAGAAGTGTTATTGCATTTGATACAATAAGGCGCTATTTGGAGTTTAAAGGCTTTAAGGTCAACTATGTGTCTAATTTTACTGACGTTGATGACAAAATGATTGCTGAAGCACAAGCGGAACACGTAACTGTCCCAGATTTAGCCGAGCGCTATATTAAGGCTTACCGTGAAGATATTGAAACGTTAAATGTTGAACCGGCAACTACAAATCCCCGCGCTACTCATGAAATTAGTGCAATTATTAAGTTTATCCAAAAACTAATTGCTAAGGGTTATGCTTATGAATCAGACGGTGACGTTTATTATCATACTAAAAAGTTTAAAAATTACGGTCAGCTCAGCAGTCAAAATGTGGCAGAACTTGAGGAGGGCGCTTCTGAGCATATAAATGTTGAGGAGCAAAAGCGCAAAGAAGATCCCATAGATTTTGCATTATGGAAAAGGCAAAAGGAGCCGGATGAAATTGCATGGGATTCACCTTGGGGAAAAGGCCGCCCGGGTTGGCATATTGAATGTTCAGTTATGGCAACAAAATATTTAGGAGATACAATTGATATTCATGGTGGTGGACAAGATTTAGAATTTCCCCATCATGAAAATGAAATTGCCCAAAGTGAAGCTGCAACTGGTAAAAAGTTTGTTCATTATTGGATGCATAATGGATTTGTAACCGTGGGCACAAGTCAAGAGAAAATGTCTAAGTCCTTACATAATTTTGTAACCGTTCATGATCTGTTACAAAAAATTGACCCGCAGGTTTTGCGTTTCTTTATGGCGAGTGTGCAGTACAGAAGGCAAATTAATTATTCGTCTGATAATTTAAAGCAGGCACAAGTCATTTTGCAAAGATTCAAAAATACTCTGATTAATGTTGCTTATAGACTAAAAGACAATTCCGAAAGCCAGACCTCAATAGATTTAACTGCCGCAATTAAGAAAACTGAACAAAAATTTATCAGTGCTATGGACGATGATTTTAATGTCCAAAACGCGCTGAGCGCAATCTATGATTTACTGCCAAAAATCAATGACAATGTTAATGCTAAAAATTCTGATAAAAACGCTCTTAAACAAGTTCAAAAAAATTTAACCAAATGGCTGGCAATTTTTGGAATAGATACTGAAAAGTTAACCACTTCTGATAAACAAAATGATGATAGTCAAGTTGAAAAGTTAATTCAAGAGCGTGAAGAAGCACGTAAAAACAAAGATTGGGCGAAAAGTGATGCCTTAAGAGCTGAACTAAAACAAATGGGCGTCATTGTTGAAGATACACCGCAAGGAACAAGGTGGCTACGTGAATAAAACTGACAAAATGATAGAAAAAGATGTTAATCCGGATACACTGAACGGGCAAACTTTAGCTTATCTGGGAGATGCAGTATACGAAATCTTTATTAGAAGGCATTTAATTAAATGCGGGGTTGTTAAACCACAAGTTTTACAAAGAAGGGCGACTCACTATGTATCTGCTAAAGCTCAGGCTGCGTTAATTACCAAATTACAAGAAGATGGTTTGCTAACAGAAGATGAAGTAGCCACTTTTCATCGCGGTCGTAATTCGAAAACCTATACTAAGGCTAAAAACACAAGTTTAGCCACTTATAAATTATCTACTGGATTTGAAGCAGTCTGGGGTTACTTGGAGCTTTTAAATGAAAAAGAGCGTATTCAGGAATTAACCGCTTGGTGCATTAAAAATGTTGAGAATGGGAGCATAGAAAAATATGACTTCAAGTGATAAAGATTTTGTTTATGGTCGACACGCTGGCTTAGATTATTTGCAAACGCAGGATGCTGACCATATTAATAAAATATTTCTGCAGCAGGGAATCAAAGAAAATTTTGCTAATGAAGTATTTGCTTTAGCTAAGGAAAAGGGTTTAGTTGTTCAAACTGTACCCAAAAATAAGTTGGATAGATTGGTGCAGGGTGAGAATCATCAAGGTTTGGTATTGACAGTTGCCAGCTTTGAATATGCTGATCTGAACCAATTGTTAGCAGAATTTGAACACACAAAAAAGGATCCTTTCTTGTTAATGCTTGATTCGATCGAAGACCCGCATAATTTAGGTTCAATTCTAAGAACAGCTGATGCCACGGGTGTAGATGCGATTATTATTCCTAAAAGGCGGGCGACTGGTCTAACGTCAGTAGTAGCCAAAACTTCTACTGGAGCTATTGATTACGTGCCGGTTGCCAGAGTAAATAATTTGGTACAAACGGCAAAATTATTAAAAAACCAGGGTTACTGGCTATTTGGTACCGATATGGACGGAACAGATTACCGTCAATGGAACAGTAATGGCAAAACAGTTCTAGTTATTGGCAATGAAGGTAAAGGAATTTCTCGGCTTTTAAAAGAGCAAATGGATCAAACATTAACTTTACCAATGGTCGGTCACGTACAATCATTAAATGCGAGTGTGGCTACCGGTATTTTACTCTACCAAATGCTTAATAACCGGAACCCACTAAAATAAATAGCGAAAATCATTCTGAAGTTTTCAGGATGATTTTTTTGTTTGAAATAGTAAAATATCATCTTTTTAATTTAATGTGTTTTTAACAAAAATAAATCTTTGTTTTTTAGCCGATTTACATTAAAAATTGACTGCAAAGAATGAACTAAGGTTCGATATTTGAGCGCTTTTAAGTTCTGTATTCTTCATTCATCTATAAAAATAGGAGTAGTTAAGATGAAGAGTATAAAGAAAGCAAGCAAAAATGAAACAGAACTGATAATGCAAATTAAAAATGGTGAGGAAGAAGCGTTAATTGATCTTTGCTACTTGTATAAGCCATTAATTAATAAAGTTAAAAGCATGTATCATGTACGTTATTATGACAGTCAAGACTGGGATCAAGATGCCCTGATTATTTGTCATGATTCAGCGAAAAAATTTGATCTCAAAAAAGGTAAATTTAGCAGTTATTATAAAACTAGGTTAACTAATCATGCCAAGTCACTAGTTAGATATGATAATGCATACCGCAGGCAAGCTTTAAAGCAATCTATTTCACTAGAAACTGCAAGAAAAAACAATCTATCACCAATGAAAAAAGATTCTACATCCATCCCTGAGGTACCTCTGAGTGAAAATATAGCAATTTTAACCGCACACTTATCAAATTTAGAGATTAATGCTCTTTTAGTCGAATTAGGGCTAAAAAATCAGGATGAAATATTGCACAGATTAAATATCAGCGAGTTAACTTTGTCAAGAGCTCATTCAAGACTTGCTCAAAAAATGCGTAAAACCTTACTCAATTAGTTTTTTATAGTTCTTATATAAAAAATGGGGTATAATTGTTATTGTAGAATAAATTTTAGGAGGTAGTTAAGATGGCTGATGAAGTTATGAAGACTGCATTGTTAGATCGTCACATGAAAGAAGTTTTCGACTGGAGTGATTCAGATCTTCCAGTAAGAGATGCCCTTTGGGATTATTTTATGGAAAAGAATGGTAGAGATACCATTAAGACGGAAGAAGCTATGCTTCCATTCCTGAAAGACTCTGACGATAAAATCGAATCCTTCGTTAATGAAAATCTTAAGAAGTAAATCCGACTAATACAATGTTCTACGCACTGTGGTCACGCATTTGTTTGACCACTAAAGCAGCTGCTCGAATTAAAGGGGTGGCTGTTTTTGTTAATAAAAAATTTTATGGGAAGATACACTTGAGTAATTAATACAGTAATTGTTAAATTAATTGCTTATACCTGATATTTTTGCTAAAATACAATAGTTTGGAAGTGAGATTATGGCAGTGAAAAAAGCATCATTAGCCTGCAGTATCTGCGGCTCGCGCAATTACTCTATCACCGCAAGTAAAAATCGCACTCAGCGTCTGGAATTAAACAAATTTTGTAAACATTGCGGTAAGATGACTTTGCATAAGGAAACGAGGTAGATTATGGTTAAGTTTTTTAAAAGTGTAGTTGAAGAAATGCGGTTAGTTACATGGCCAACTGCAAAACAAAACCGTCACGACACAGCAATCGTAATTGTTACCTCAATTCTGTTTGCTGCTTACTTAGGTTTGCTTGATTTATTGTTCACCAATATTACACAAATAGTTATGTAATAGCACAGTTATATTGTTTGTGGTACAATTAGTTTGATTATAAAAGTCCTCTGACGCAAGAGGCTTTTTTGTTTGCCAAAAATAAAAGGAGAAATTGTAATAATGGTAGAAACTACTAAGAAGCAATGGTACGTGCTGCACACATATTCTGGCTATGAAGATAAGGTTAAATCTGACCTCTTATCTCGTGCACAAAGTATGGGTATGCAAGATTATATTTTTCGTGTAATGGTGCCGGAACAGGAAAAAATTGAAAAAGTAAACAATAAGAAAAAAGAAGTTGAAGAAAAAATTTTCCCTGGCTATGTTTTGGTGGAGATGGTAATGACGGATGAAAGTTGGTTTGTCGTGCGTAATACACCAAATGTAACTGGCTTTGTTGGTTCACATGGTGGTGGCTCAAAACCATCGCCACTGTTAGAAGAAGAAGTAAACAGGCTTTTACGTCAACAAGGAGAGCCTGCTAAAAGACCACAAATTGATTTTGAAGTTGGGGAAACCGTTACTATCATCGATGGCGCGTTTAACGGCGTTGAAGGAAAAATTACTGAAATTCAACCAGATAAGTACAAATTATTTGTTTCCGTTGATATGTTCGGCCGTGCTACTACAACTGAACTAGATTACGATCAAGTAAAGAAAATTAGCTAGTAATAAGTCATTTATTGCAAAATTACTAAAACGATGATAATATATTAAAGTACTTTTATTATTGTGGGAGGAAGAGTAGGTAACTCTTCCATTTTAACCACGCACGGAATCAAGGAGGTTTTGACCGTGGCAAAGAAAGTTATAAATGTTGTTAAATTACAAATACCAGCTGGAGCTGCAACACCCGCTCCACCAGTTGGTCCAGCTTTAGGTCAAGCTGGTATTAACATTGTTGGTTTTACTAAGGACTTCAATGCTAGAACAGCTGACCAAAAAGGCATGATTATTCCTGTAGTCATTACAGTATACGAAGATCGTTCATTTGAATTCGTTACTAAGACTCCACCAGCTCCAGTTCTTTTGAAACAAGCTGCTAAGATTGATAAGGCATCCGGTGAACCAAATACTAAGAAAGTTGGTAAGGTTACCAAGGATCAAGTTAAGGAAATCGCTGAAACTAAGATGAAGGACCTTAATGCTGCTGATGTCGAAGCTGCTATGCGGATGATCGAAGGCACTGCTAGAAGCATGGGTATCGAAGTCGAAGACTAATCCTGTTATTTATAACAATTTAGGTGGGAGAGCTTAAGCTCGTTTGACCACATATTAAGGAGGAAATCACATGCCAAAGCATGGTAAAAAATATTTAGAAGCTGCTAAAAAAGTAGATTCAAAGAAATTATATTCAGTTGCTGAAGCAATTAAGTTAGTTAAAGAAACTTCATACGCAGGCTTTGATGCATCAGTTGAAGTTTCATACAATTTGAGTGTTGACCCTAAACAAGCTGACCAACAAATTCGTGGATCACTTGTTTTACCAAATGGTACCGGTAAAACCCAAAAGGTGATTGTTTTTGCTGATGGTCCACAAGCTGAACAAGCTAAAGCTGCCGGCGCTGATGAAGTTGGTTCTGACGACTTAGTTGAAAAAGTACAAAACGGTTACTTGGACTTTGACGTAGTTGTTGCTACGCCAACTATGATGGCTAAAGTAGGACGTTTGGGCCGTATCTTGGGACCTAAAGGCTTAATGCCAAACCCTAAGACTGGTACCGTTACAATGGATATTGAAAAAGCCGTTAAGAACGTTAAAGCTGGTCAAGTTGAATACCGTGTTGACCGTCAAGCTGCTATTCATGCTGCTATTGGTAAAGTTTCATTTACTGATGAGCAATTAATTGAAAACTTTGATGCATTGCGTGACGTGATTTTGCGTGCGCGTCCATCTGCTGCTAAAGGTCAATACATTAAGAGTGTAGCTGTAGCTGCAACTTTTGGCCCTGGAATTAAACTTGATCCATTAAACTTGGACTAAAAATGAATAAGTGTTAAAAGCAACTTCGCCTGCTTGGGCAAGTTGCTTTTTTATCTATGTTTAAGTAATTATGATTGGTCAATAGTAAAAGATTTGATAAACTAGAGCTGAATTTTATTTGACTGAGGGAGTTATTATGAAAAAAAGTAATTTTGGCAAACTGCTGCTACTATCTTTATTTGTGCCACTTTTTTGGGTAGGTTGCAGTCAAAGCCGAGAAAAAATTACTATTGTCGGCTCTAGTGCCCTGCAACCTTTAGTTGAGCAGGCCGGCAACGATTACCGCTTGGCACATATGAGTAGCAACATTGTTGTCCAAGGCGGCGGATCAGGTACAGGTCTGAGTCAAGTTCAGGCAGGAGCAGTTGAAGTAGGGACATCAGATGTTTTTGCTGAAACACAAAAAGGTATTGATGCCAAAAAATTAGAGGACTATCCTGTTGCGGTAGTAGGAATCGTTCCTATTGCCAACAAAGGCGTCGGCGTTAAAAATTTATCTGTTGAACAACTTTCTGCGATTTTTACCGGTAAAATTAAAAATTGGCGTGAAGTCGGTGGTAAAAATCAGCCCATTATAGTGATTAACCGTTCGCGTGGTAGCGGTACGCGCTCTACTTTTGAGGACTTGATTTTAAACGGCAAAGATGCTGTTAATTCACAAGAACAAGATTCTAATGGGACAGTTAAGAAGATAGTTAACTCAACCCCAGGAACAATTTCTTATATTTCTTTTCCGTATGCTAATGATCAAAATATTCAAAAAATTAGTATTGATCATGTCAAGCCTGATAATAAAAATATTCCCACCAATAAATGGCCTTTATGGTCATACGAGCATATGTACACCAAGGGCAAGCCTAATAAGGCAACAGCCGCTTTTATCAAGTATGTATTAGGTAAAAAGGTGCAAACAGAGTTAGTACCTAAAATTGGCTATATTAGTATTCACGAAATGAAAGTTTCACGCGATAGTCAAAATAAAGTTACAAAGATAGGTAAATAAAATGGCAGAAAAAGAACAAGACTTACAACAAGTTGTTGAAGATGCGCTTGCCGAACAAAAAGTCCCACACGTTAAATTTAAAGGCATAGATCCTAAAGATATTGATATTGCCCGTTTAACAAAACCTTCTAAAGAAACACGACAGGAATGGTGGGGCAAAGGACTAACATTCTTGGCAATTATTTTAATAGGGATATTAATTGTGGCAATTATCGGCTTTGTTGGGATGCATGGCCTGGCTACTTTTATTGACGATAAGGTTAATATTTTCCATTTCCTTTTCTCAACAGATTGGAATCCCGGGGCTGGCAAAAATCACGTTGGTGCGGCAGCAATGATTGTCACTTCATTTGCCGTAACGCTGCTGGCAGCATTAATTGCAACGCCATTTTCGATTGCCGTGGCACTATTTATGACAGAATATGAATCTGGTAAAAGAGTACAACTATTGCAATCGGTAATGGAACTTTTAGTCGGAATTCCGTCTGTAGTTTACGGCTTTCTGGGCTTAATGGTTGTAGTTCCCGCTGTTAGAACTATTTTTGGTGGCACTGGTTTTGGAATTTTAACGGCAACCTTAATCCTATTTGTAATGGTTTTGCCGACAATCACTTCTTTAACTGCTGATGCCTTTAAAGCAATTCCCAAGGAATTACGCAAATCATCAGCGGCTTTGGGCGCAACAAAATGGCAAACTATTTATCACGTTGTTTTAAGAGCAGCTCGATCACGGATTATGACCGCCATAATATTTGGCATGGCTCGTGCGTTTGGTGAAGCTTTAGCTGTCCAAATGGCAATCGGTAACGCTGTATTGATGCCATACAATTTGGTAAGTCCAGCAGCAACTTTGACTAGTCAGTTAACTAGTCAAATGGGTAACACCGTCATGGGAACTTTGCCTAATAATGCATTATGGTCATTGGCACTTTTGCTTTTAATAATGTCGTTAGTGTTCAATTTCCTAGTACATTTAATTGGAAAGAAGAGTAAGTAATAAGATGAACGCAAAAAGAATTAATCGCATTGCTACTGGCGTAATTTATTTTTTAGTGGGAATAGTAGTCTTGTTACTGGTTGGAATTATTGGTAACATTTTAGTCTCAGGAGTACCGCACTTATCTTGGCATTTTCTAAGTTCGGCTTCATCTTCGTTTGAAGCTGGCGGTGGAATCAGAGATCAATTGTTCAACTCACTATATCTATTGCTGCTTACCCTAATCATTTCTCTGCCAATTGCACTGGGTGCCGCTATTTACTTAGCTGAATATGCGCCAGATAACTGGTTTACACAGTTAATTAGAACTACTATTGAAATCTTAAGTTCTTTACCATCTATAGTTGTGGGTTTATTTGGTTATCTTTTATTTGTGGTTCAATTTGGTTTAGGCTTTTCTATTCTTGCCGGAGCTTTGGCTTTAACTTTTTTTAATTTGCCGACTCTAACTAGCAATATCGAAGAAGCTATTAAGGGAGTGCCACAAACTCAGCGCGAAGCTGGTTGGGCTTTGGGATTGTCAAATTGGAAAACAATTCATGGTATCGTTTTGCCAGCTGCGCTCCCCGGAATCATTACCGGTGTGATTTTAAGTGCCGGGCGTGTTTTCGGTGAAGCTGCTGCCTTGATTTATACAGCGGGACAAAGTGGTTCTACGGTTGATTATTCTAACTGGAATATGTTCAGCCCTACTAGTTTTTTAAATATTATGCGACCAGCTGAAACTTTGGCCGTACATATTTGGAAAGTAAATACTGAAGGGATTATCCCAGATGTTAACGTAGTTTCGGCTGCTACATCAGCTTTGTTAATCATTGTTGTCATAATTTTCAATTTTGGTGCACGTGCACTTGGCAACTGGATTTATAAACGGCTTACGGCCGCAAAAATTAAGTAAGGAAAGTTTTATGGAAAATTGGCAAAATCAAAAAAGGTATATTAAGACCTTTGCTGACGAAGACTGTGCGATTTCTACGAATGATCTAAGCGTTTTTTATGGTGGTACTGTGCAAAAGCTGTTTGACGTTAGTTTAGGCTTTAAGAAAAACACCATCACTGCTTTGATCGGTGCCTCTGGTTCGGGAAAATCAACTTTTTTACGGTCACTCAATCGCATGAACGACCGGGTAGCAAAAGTTGATGGTAAAATCATGTTTCATGACCTTGATATTAATCAAAGCAAAATCAATGTTTACGAATTACGAAAAGCTATCGGTATGGTTTTCCAAAAACCGAACCCTTTTCCTAAATCAATCAAGGAAAATATCACTTATGCGTTAAAAGCAAATGGGCAGCAAAATAAGAAAAAGTTAGACCAGATAGTAGAAGAAAGTTTGAAAGCAGCTGCATTATGGGATGAAGTCAAAGATAAACTTGATCAGAGTGCTTTGGCACTTTCTGGTGGTCAGCAACAAAGACTTTGTATAGCGCGGGCAATTGCTTTAAAGCCGGAAATTTTACTCCTTGATGAGCCTGCTAGCGCATTAGACCCTGTGTCTACTGCCAAACTTGAAGATACGCTCAAGCAATTGCGTAAGAAGTACACTATGATTATGGTAACGCACAATATGCAGCAAGCCTCAAGAATTAGTGAATATACCGCGTTCTTTCACTTGGGACATGCGTTAGAATATGATACTACTACTAATATTTTTACTAATCCTCAAGGTGAAATTACTGAAAAATACATTCAGGGTAGTTTTGGATAAAGGTGGCGTTATTAATGACAAATGTAATGGAGGCAAAAAATGTTAAACTTAAGTATGGCAACTTTGAAGCTTTACACGGAATTAGTTTGGCATTTCCTGCTCAAAAATTGACTGCCTTAATTGGACCTTCTGGTTGTGGCAAATCAACGTTCTTACGCTGTTTAAATCGCATGAATGATGATATTGATGATATTAATATTACTGGCGAAATTCTTCTGGAAGGTAAAGATATCTATCATTCTCATATTGACTTAGTTGCTTTGCGTAAGAAAGTAGGAATGGTGTTTCAACAACCTACGCCATTTCCCTTTTCTGTTTTTGATAATGTCGCTTATGGCTTGCGCATAGCTGGTGTTAAAGATAAGGAGCTGATTAAGCAGAGAGTTGAAGAAAGTTTAAAACAAGCCGCTATTTGGAATGAAACTAAAGACAGTTTAGAGCGAAACGCACTGGCTTTTTCTGGTGGTCAACAGCAACGTATTTGTATAGCGCGGGCGTTGGCGATCAGACCAGAAGTTGTTTTGCTTGATGAGCCAACTTCGGCTTTGGACCCAATATCAAGTGCCGAAATTGAAGAAACACTGATGGCATTAAAGCAAAAGTATACTTTTATTATGGTGACACATAACTTGCAACAAGCAAGTCGGATTTCTGATCAAGTTGCCTTTTTAATGAATGGCGAGCTAATCGAATCAGGCTCAACACAAGAGATGTTTTTATCACCTAAAAAGGAAATGACTAACAATTATCTTAATGGCCGTTTTGGCTAAATTTGGAGGTGGATTATGCACGAAATATTTTTAGACGAATTGAAAAAATTGAATGCCCAGTTTATGGAAATGGGAGTTCTGGTCAATGATTTGATTGATAAAGGGACACGCTCGTTCGTCGAACATGATAAAAAAACAGCACAGGAAATGATTGCGGAAGATAAGGAAGTAGCAAAAGAAGCCGTTAGAATTGAGAAGAAGGCTTTGGAATTAATGGCACTTCAGCAACCGGTGGCAACTGATTTCCGCGTAGTTATTAGTATTTTAAAGGCTACAACTGATATAGAAAGAATTGGCGAAAACGCGAATAGTATTGCCGTTGAAACTGTTAGAGTTAAGGGCAATCCACGTCTGCCAGAAGTTGAAAAGGTTATTTCTAACATGACGCATCAAGTCCGTGAGATGCTGGTACAAGTTCTGACTGCCTATGTGCAAGAGGATGAAAAAAATGCCAGATTGACGGTACTTGGGCACGCCAAAGTCTTTAAGGATTATAAGAATGCCAGACAAATGATCATAGATGGGGTTGAACAAGAGCCAGATGCTGCTGTAGCCTCTGCTAGTTATTTTGTCATTATCAGACTTCTTGAAAGAATCAGCGATCATATTGTTAACATAGCAAGTTGGGTTATCTACAAGAGCTCGGGTGAATTATTCGAATTAATTAAACCCAAAAAGAAATAATTAACTTGCATTTAGGATATAATACTAATATAATTATTAAAGTAAATTCTACCTAAGACTCGGGTGGCATGACGCCTTAATTTCCCGCCGAGGCCAGAAGATAATGAAGAAATTTATGCTCCATGTCTTTCTTGGCATGGAGTTTTTATTTAGGCCTTATGGAATTTATTAATAAATTTGATGGAGGTGAATTCGTGTGAGTAAAGCTGCTATTGCTGAAAAGGAAAAGTTCGTTGATGCTTTTGCTGATGAACTTAAAGCTGCTAAAGCAATTTTAGTAATTAATTACCTTGGTTTAACTGTTGAAGAAGTTACTAACATGCGTAAGGAACTTCGTGAAAACGATGTTAAGATGAAGGTTGTTAAGAACACTTACTTAAGACGTGCTGCTGCTAAGGCTGGTATTGAAGGTCTTAGTGAGACTTTTGTTGGTCCTACAGCTGTAATTTATACTGATAATGCTGATGACATTACCGAACCAGCTCGTATTGTTTCAAAATACGAAGATGATTATGACGTTATCGACATTAAGGGTGGTGTGCTGGAAGGTAAATTGACTTCTAAAGAAGAAATCAAGGAACTTGCTGCCATTCCTGGTCGCGAAGGCTTATTGTCAATGCTTGTTTCTGTTTTACAAGCTCCAGTACGCAATTTCGCATATGCTGTTAAAGCTGTTGCTGATTCAAAAGATGAATCTGCTGAATAAAGCTGAATATTAATATAATTTATATCTAAAATTTTCGGAGGATACATAAGTATGGCTTTAGATACTGAAAAGATTATTGAAGACTTAAAAGGTGCTTCAATTCTTGAATTAAATGACCTGGTAAAGGCTATTGAAGATGAATTTGGCGTTTCTGCTGCTGCTCCAGTTGCTGCTGCAGGTGCTGCTGGCGGCGAAGCTGCTGCTAAATCAACATATGATGTTGAATTGACAGAAGCTGGCCAAGAAAAGGTTAAGGTTATTAAGGCTGTTCGTGACATTACTGGTCTTGGCCTTAAGGACTCAAAAGATCTTGTTGATGGCGCTCCTAAGAACGTTAAGGAAGGCGTTTCTGAAGACGAAGCTAATGACATTAAATCTAAACTTGAAGAAGTTGGCGCTACAATTACATTGAAATAATTGTAGTCCCAGTGGACAAGTTAATAAACAGAGAACGTATTTGCGAGTTGCAAATACGTTCTTTTTTGTTTTAAAAAGTAAAAGCAGCAGAAAGGACAATTAAAAAAGACATTAACCTATTTATAAAAAATTTTAACCCAGACTATTATTTTATAATATAATTAAACTTGTATTGCATTAAATTTAATGAGTTTTTGCCATGATAACTGTGAGTAAAATATTTTTTACTGCAATAGTTTTAATACTTCAGATTTCTGTCTAATAAAAAGTAAAAGGAGAATTACAATGAAAAAAGTTAATATACGCAAAATTATTACCATTTTTTCGGCTGTATCATGCTTAACAATAGGTTTATCTACATTAGCAACACCAATAAATGCCAAAAATACTTCTGGTACCGCTGCTTTAAATTCTCCTACTAAAAAAACAGTTATAGTTAAAAAGAAAACGTATTTATACGATAAAAGGGGACGCAAACTAAAAAAGAAGGTATTGAAAAAGGGTCAAAGAATAGCAGTATCCTTTAAAACTAAAAAGATTAAGGGTCAAAAATATTATTTTGTAACTAAAGATAAGTTTGTCTTGGCAAAATTGGTTATTAAAACAAAAGTAAAATCTAAAGCTAAAAAGCTCAAGAAACAGACAAAACTGCCAAATTCAAATAAACTGACTAATTCTGACAACCAAACACAAAGTGAACATGAATTTCCTACAATTACTAATTTTTCAATCACAGAATTTAGACAGGAGTTTCTAAAAGAATTGAATAAGGAGAGAGCACAGCGGGGGCTAAGTGCAGTTACGGAAGAT
>NZ_KQ034047.1:30388-44515 GCF_000970855.1 Lactobacillus helsingborgensis | reverse complement strand
CCCCGGCTTGATGAGATTGTTCAAGAAAGAACCAAATTATTACCTGCCAATTTTTCGCATAATGATTCTGCCGGTAATTTCATTTTGAATGATTTTTTCAATAAAGCAGGTGTCGTGCGTAAAACTACTGCTGAATGTATAGCCGCTTTTCCTTGGGGTGCAACCGTAGATCGTTCAAATAACGAGCTAATTAATGCTGAAAATAATGCCAGCAGCGCATTAGTTGCTGATAACATGCTTTATGAATATATTTATAATGATGCGCAATCTAATTGGGGACACCGGAATATTTTACTTGATCCTAACGATAAAACAATTGGTCTTGGTGCGTTAGCGGATAAAGACAGTGGTCAAATTTGTTCGTCAGTCGGCGTTATATATTAAAGTTGAACATTAAAAAGCCAACCTGTGGCAACAAGTTAAGATGTGACTAATAAGTGATTTAATTAATAGTTCTAATCTGTCTTACAGACCGATTTGTTTTTGCAACTGAATTTATAATTTCAAGGTTAAATCTAATGAAAAAAAGATATATTTTTTGCTTAGTATTTATTATTTCTTTTTTTGAAATACAAGCGGCAGATCCCGTAAAAGCGGACGCCAGTGATTATTCTGTGAATGCGACAGCTAGTAGTCAAAATAATAATACCGAAGATAAAAATAAAGCTGAAAATAACAACAACAATAATTCTAGTGTAAATGACGATAAAACTGGAGATAACAATAATAACCAAAATAAGCAGGATAATGAAACTTCAAAAAATGACGAAAATAAGCAACCTCCACAGGTAAAACCAAAGATTAAACAAGGTTGGGTAAAAAAGGGCAAAAAGCAATATTTTTACAAAAATAATAAAAAAGTCAAAGGGCTCGTAAAAATAAAAAAGAACCATTATTTGTTTAATAAACACGGAGTTTTGCTCAGTGGATTAAGAAAGACGCCTCATAAATCTACCTATAGTTATTATCAGCCTAATGGTAAAAGAAGTGAGAAATCAATATCTACCAAAAAAGCTTATTATTGGATTAAAAAGGGCGTAGTTAAAGGCATCAGAAACTATGCCCAGTGTATTTGTCAAAGACCAGAATTACCAACTGGTTGTGAAATGACAGCAGCTACAATGATGATTAATTTTGCTGGCAAGAAAGTGTCAAAATTAAAAATCGCAAATGAAACCCCGCGTAGCAGCGATCCCAATAAAGGATTTATTGGTTCTCCTTATAAAGCATATCCTGAAGGCTATTGGGTAGCTCCAGGCGGACTAAAGGGCGTCGTCAAAAAGTATCTGGGAAAAGCTAAAATTATGACTGGTTATGGCTTAAGCGCCATTAAAAACAAACTGCTTCATTCACATTTGGTAGTCGTCTGGGTAAATGGTATGGATGGTTTCTCTAATCACGCACTTACTTTGACTGGCTATCATAATCAGCAGCTTTATTACAATGATCCGTGGACCGGAGCAAAAGCACAAATCAGTAGTGTTGCTTTTACCAGCTATTGGAGCCGTGATGGATATAGAGCATTAAGTTATTAAATTAATATGTGATTTATATTATTTTATGCTATTATTATTTTATGTTTTTATTTGAAGATAAAAGAGGAAATTTATGAAATATAGAAAGCAAATATTTGCGGGAATTGCAGCAATCACTTTACTAGCAAATGTGGGAACAAGCGTTGTGGCAGCTGATGCTATTGCTCCTTCTGCAACTAACAATTCGCAGACGGATAAAAATAATCAGTTGTCTGATAACAAAGTAGACTCTGATAAAAATAACGATAATACAAGTAATGACGTTGGTACCACAGATAGCACTAATTCTGGTCAAAATGATACCTCTAAAATACCGGAAGAACCGAAAGTTCCCACAGTAAGTAAAACTGTTTTTAAGCAACTCCACACAAAATTCAAGTGGACGGCAGGAGATAAAATTACTGATCTAATTAAGCTAAACAGCCCTGAGAAAAGACCTGTTACTTTACAAAAATGGAATGGGAAAAAATATATTAATGTTAAAAAATATCTGACTGATGATGACGGAAGTCTTAAATTGACTTATCCTGCGGCTTGGTACCATCATAAACACTCTACCTGGCGTTTAGTTTCCCCTGAAACTAATACTTGGACTGCAGCTAAGAGCAGTAAGATAACAATCAGTACGGTTCGTCGGTACCAAATACCTAAAAAATATCGCCAGTTACACATGAAAAGCTTATATCTCAAAGGTTTTTATACCAGTCCCCTCGATAAGAGCTTAAATTATGCTTCTACTAGAAGTGATTACGTTAAAGCTTTCATAAAACGTGGTTACCAATATCAAAAAGCGGGTACAGCATGGGTTGATTTTACTACTAAAAAACCGGGCACTTCTGTAGATTGCTCAGGTTTAGTAATGCAATGCATGTACGCAACTGGGATTGATCCATCCCCAGCAAATCCAAAATGGCATGCTACACATGAGTGGGGGTGTCGGTCATTTGTTCAAAGTCCAACTTTGCAAACAGTTAGCCTCAATAAATTAAAGCGTGGCGACTTAATTTTTTATGGCCGTCCAAAGCCAATTTGTTATCACGTTGGAATTTATTTAGGTAATAATAAAGTTTTACATTCTTGGCCTAATGCCGGTGTTACAGTGTGGAATGCTAATTTCCGACCATATTACTACGCCAAACGCGTATTTCCAGTAACCAAGACCGTTAAAGTTCATCAAATGTCTTAACATTGAAAATAGCAAATCTAATTATGTTTTTAAAAAATTATAGGGCATAATTAGATTTTTTATTTTATTTGCAAAAATTGACATGTTCGTTAGAATTATCTAAATAAAGTACTAAGGAATGAAGCAAACGATGACTGAACAAAATAACCAAATGTACTATGCGGAAAACCCGACTTCACAGCATGATGAGCATGTTGTTGATTACCGGGTTAATGATATTGATTTAAAATTTACTACTGATGCCGGAGTTTTTTCAAAAATGCGGGTGGACTATGGCTCTGGCGTTTTAATCAAAAAAATGCCTGATGTCAATTTTCCATCAAATAATATTCTGGATGTAGGAACCGGGTACGGTCCTCTCGGTCTTTTTGCAGCCAAATTTTGGCCGACGCAAACTGTAGAGATGGTAGACGTTAACCAGCGTGGATTAGATCTAGCAAAAAAGAATGCTGAGCTTAACCATATAGATAATGTGGCAATTTTTGTTTCTGACGTATACAGCAACATTGCTCCAGAGAAAAAATACGGCTTAATTGTGACTAATCCACCAATTCGAGCTGGTAAGACAGTCGTTTCTAATATTTTATCTGGTGCAAAAAGTCATTTAGTTGGTGGTGGAGTTTTATTAGTAGTAATTCAGAAAAAACAGGGTGAACCCAGCGCTCGCAAATTGCTAACTAAAACTTTTGGGAACTGTACAATTTTAAAAAGGGATAAGGGCTATTACGTATTGCAGGCGGTGAATAATTAATGTCATTTTCAAGCGCAGAGAAAAAGAATTTGATGCAGCTGGCCTTTGAACAGGCCCAAAAAGCACAAACTTTAGGCGAAGTTCCTATTGGTGCGATTGTGGTGGCTCCCGATGGGCAAGTTATCGGAGAAGGCTTTAATCGGCGAGAATTAGACCAAGACGCGACTCAACATGCTGAAATGATAGCAATTAGGCAAGCGTGCTTAAAGCTTGGCACTTGGCGTTTAATTGACTGTAGTTTATTCGTTACATTGGAACCTTGTCCTATGTGTGCTGGTGCGATCATTAACTCTCGTATTAAAAATGTTTACTTTGGAGCACTTGATCCTAAAGCTGGTGCAGCGGGCAGTGTGGTTAACCTTTTTGAAATAGCCAAATTTAACCACCATCCCCATGTAATTCGTGGACTATATCGTGAAGAAGCCAGTCAAATGCTGAAAAGCTTTTTCAAAGAGATCAGACAAAAGCAGAAAGCTGCAAAAGACACAAGTAAAAATTTCGCAAATTAGTGGAAATATACCATAAAATACGTTAATATATCTTATGGGCAATGTTTGACCTCCAAAGCGTGTCAGGACCGGAAGGTAGCAGCACTAAGGTTGCTCGGGCATGTGCCTTTTATTAGACAATTACAAACTCTTAACTCTTTCGCAAGAGTTAAGAGTTTTTTACTAGGGAAGACTGATCTATGGCTTATCAAGCGTTATACCGCAAATGGAGACCGCGCACTTTTGACAGTGTAATTGGTCAAGATGATATTACGGAAACTTTGAAAAATGCAATTAAGCGTGGGACAATCTCACATGCCTTTTTATTTGCTGGGCCTCGTGGAACTGGTAAAACGTCCTGTGCTAAAATTTTGGCCAAGGCGTTAAATTGTACAAATCTTAAAGATGGCGAGCCTTGTAACGAATGCGCGAATTGCAAAGCAGCAGATAAAGGCGCTATGGCGGATATCATAGAAATTGATGCGGCTTCCAATAATGGCGTTGACGAAATACGTGATATTCGGGATAAGGTGAAGTATGCGCCTACTCAGGGTAAATACAAAGTTTATATCATAGATGAGGTCCACATGTTGTCTATGGGTGCATTCAATGCTTTGCTTAAAACTTTAGAAGAACCGCCAGAGCATGTCGTCTTTATCCTAGCCACTACTGAACTGCAAAAAGTACCGGCAACCATTATTTCACGCACACAGCGCTACAATTTCAAACGTATTTCTAAAGCCGACATGGAAAAACGTATGAAATATATTTTAGATCAAGAAAAAATTGGCTATGACGATAAAGCTCTGGGAGTAATCGCACAAGTAGCCGATGGTGGTATGAGGGATGCTCTGAGCATTTTAGATCAGCTTTTAAGTTTCGATAAAAACAAAGTTGAATATGACGCAGCTTTGGAAATTACCGGTTTTGCTGATCAAGAAAAAATTGAGCAGATTTTGCTGGCGATTTTAAACAGGGATGCAGCTCAGGCAATATCACTGGCGCAAGCAGAATTCAAAAATGGTGCCAGTTCCAAAAACATTTTAGATGAACTGATAGCAATGGCTACCAGTGCCTTGATGATTGTTAAAACAAAAGATAGCAGTCAAAACAATTTTTTGAATAAAGACTTTGTTCAAAAAATTAAGGATATTCCTGCTGAACGTTATTTTCAGTTAATAGCTGCTGCTAATACCGCTCTGAACGATCTGCGCTATACTAATCAACAACAAATTCCCTTAGAAGTATTTTTAGTTGAAAGTACTAGTGCAAAAGAGCAAGAATCTGCCTCTGCCATTATTACGGCTGAACAAGAAAAAAGCAGTGCTCAAAAACCGGAGCTAAGAGAAGAAATAGCGGCATTAAAGAAACAAGTTGCTAGTTTGGTCAAGAAAGTTAATATTTTAACTAAAAATCAAACTAAGAACAGCGACCAAATTTTTCATTTGGATAACGTTGCTGCTGATCAGTCAAATGCTGACAAGAATAAGAAAACTAATGCCAAGCCGCCGAAAAAGGTGAGAAAAACTGCTAGTAATAAGAAAAGAGCTAACGAACTCAATCGCAAGCAGGTTTATCATGTTCTGGAAAATGCTACGAAGGAAAATCTGCTTGCTATTAGAAATGTTTGGCCTGATTTGCAATCAGTTTTAGGTGTGTCGCAGCGTGCTTTATTAGATGTTCTTAAGCCTGTTGCAGCTAGTTCGGATCAAGTAGTGATGAAATGTAAATATGCTCTTTGGTTTGAAAAGGCAAGTGAAGATGATAATTTAATAGATATGTTGACAGCTGAAATTGCCAAATTTACTAAGCACAATTATGAGATAGTGTTGGTACCCGATGAAGATTGGTCTACCGTACGTAAGGAATTTTTGCAAAAACATGGTCAAGAGCTTTTAAATAAACAAAAGCATAAGGATGCTGACCAGGAACATAATGAAGCAAATGACGAAGTAGTAAAAAAAGCTAAAGAGTTATTCGGTGACACTGTAAATATTAAAGATTAGAATTAAAAGGGGAAAATAATATGAGTAAAAGACCTAATTTTGGCGCTATGGGTGGCATGAACATGCAACAAATGATGAAACAGGCTAAAAAGTTGCAAGAACAAATGGCTCAAGAACAACAAAATATTACTGCTCAGGAATTTGTGGGCAAGTCTGCTGATGATTTAGTTGTAGCCACTTTTAGCGGAGATCGAAAATTGAAAAATATTGCTATCAATAAAGATGCAATAGACCCAGATGATCCTGACATGTTGCAAGATTTAGTTATTGATGCAGTCAACAAAGGTTTAGAAGAAATCGATCAGGCTACACAAAAAAGTTTAGGCAAATACACGAAGGGTATGATTTAATTGCAATATCCAGCACCAATTGCGCATTTAATTGATTCATATATGAAATTACCTGGTATTGGTGAAAAAACAGCAACTCGGCTTGCATTTTATACTTTAGACATGCCAGATAATGATGTTCAAGATTTTAGTACCGCCTTATCTGAAGTAAAGGAAAAACTCCATCGCTGCTCTATTTGTGGCAATATTACTGAAAAAGAGCCTTGCTCCATTTGCAGCAATCCTGCTCGCGACCAATCGACTATTATGGTGGTTGAACAACCTAAGGATGTCATGGCTTTTGAGGATATGGGTGAATATAGCGGCTTGTACCATGTTTTACATGGTGTTTTGTCACCAATGGATGGTATTGGACCAGAAGAAATAAACATTAAGTCATTAATAGTTCGTTTGCAAAAGCATGATGTTAAAGAAGTGATTCTAGCCTTAAATTCAACTCCAGAAGGTGAATCAACTGCAATGTATATTAGTAAATTAATTAAACCCGCTGGCATTAAAGTAACTAGGTTGGCTGCTGGGTTAGCTGTTGGCAGCGACATTGAATATGCTAACTCAATTACTTTGAAACGCGCAGTACAGGGGAGAACATCAATCTAATGGCAAAAAATAAAGTTAAAAATATGGGCGATGAGTGGTTAATGACTATCATCGAAAATTTACAAGAACAAATCGCTGTACAAAAAAATCTCGATCCAACAACACTAGATATGTCAGAAGATAATGTAATTTCAGGCAAAATTTTACGTGCAAAATACTCTTTTTTATATGATGAAGCACGTTTGCGGCATACAAGATTTAGTGGTTTCACCAATGCAATTTCTGAATAAAAGTCCTTATCTTGAGGGCTTTTTATTTTACTAAAAAATTAAAAGTACGTTGGGGTGTTCATATAAAAAGAACTCTTGTAAAATAGAGACATGGAGAGATTTATGAAAAGTTATTTTATTAGTTTTGAAGGGCCGGATGGTTCAGGAAAAAGTACAGTTTTAAAGCAAGTGGTAGAGCAAATAAGTCCTAGACTTAAAACACAATATCTAGTGACTCGTGAACCTGGAGGTTCAAAAATTGCCGAAAAAATTCGCCAATTGATTTTAGATCCAGTTAATGAAGAAATGTCTGCCAAAACTGAAGCCTTGTTGTATGCAGCTGCGCGCAGTCAACATATGTTTGAAACAGTAATTCCGGCGCTTAAAGCAGGAAAAGTGGTTTTCTCTGACCGCTTTGTTGACAGCTCTTTAGCTTATCAAGGCGCAGGTAGAAATTTGGGTATTGCAGCTGTCAAACAAATTAACGATTTTGCTACCAGTAAAATCGAACCAGATTTAACTATTTTTTTAGACATTAAGCCCCAAATTGGGCTAGCCAGAATTGCTCAGGAGCGGGCAGGTCAGGAAGATCGGTTAGAGCAAGAACAATTACTCTTTCACCAAAAGGTTTATGAAGGCTATCACGAAGTAAATGCTGCTTATCCTGATAGGATCAAAATAGTTGATGCAAATAAAGCCCTAAATTTAGTTGTAGCAGATTGTGTTAAAATTATTGCAAACCATTTACCAGCAGATTTGTTAAAGGACTGATTAAAATGAAGTTAATAGTAGCAATTGTGCAAAAAGAAGACGCTAACAGGTTACAACATACATTTGTTAAAGAAAGCATTCGTGCGACCAAGCTTGCTACAACAGGCGGCTTTCTCAGTGAAGGTAATACCACTTTTCTAATCGGTATAGACGATAAGCATGTTAAGCAGGTTTTGCGCATTATCAAGGAAGAATCTAAGGCCCGTGAAGAATATATGAATCCTAATATGACAATGACGGGTTTTGAAATGAACAGTCAACCAATCAAAATTACTGTTGGCGGAGCCACTTGTTTTGTTTTGCCAGTAGAAGAGTTTAAACAATTCTAATGATTGTTAACATTGCTGAAAAGGGTGCGAAGCAAGCTGAATTTTTGCGTCAAGCGTTTGAACAAAACAAATTGGCACATAGTTATTTATTTGTTGATGCAAATGAAGTTCAAGCTTTAAACACAGCATACTGGCTGGCTTGCCTTTTTAATTGTACTGGTAAAAATAAACCGGATGGATCATGTCAAAATTGCCGGCAGATTATTTCGGGTAACCATCCTGATGTTTTACTGGTTGAGCCGGAAGGCAAACAAAGCTTGGGGATTGATCAAGTTCGTCTATTAAAAGAAGAACTAGCTAAGAGTCCTGTTCAAAGTAATGTGCGGTTCTTTTTCATAAATGAAGCACAAAAATTAACTTTGTCTGCGGCTAATGCTTTGCTTAATTTATTAGAAGAACCCGTTGCGCCTGTGGTTACAATTTTAATTACAAATAATACTGATCAAATTTTACCCACAATTCGTTCACGTACTCAAATCATAAATTTCACGACTAATGAAGCAATAAATAGTAAAACTGAAGAACTTTTAGCAAATGGTTTTAGTCCCAACGATGTTAATGATTTAGGAGATACTAGCAAGTTAGAACAGAAAACCAAGTATTTTTATCAGGAAATGCTTGAAAGTAGCTCTTTAGCACTAGTAAGCGCGCATCAATTGGCAGAAATGGCTAAAAGTAAAAATGAACAAAAATATATTTTTTTCTTACTGAAAAAATGGGCGCAAACAGAATTAATGAATGGCAAACAACAAGATGGAGCAAGAATGCTAAGAGATTTACTTGAGCTTGATAAGATGCAATATAGTAATGTTAGCTTGCGCAATTTACTTGATTATCTTGCCTTGCAATGGAAACGGTAGGTGTAAATAGTGGATTCTTATTCAAAATTGGAGCAGCTTCACGATTCAATGGTCAATATGACCAAAACAATCGAAAGTTTAGAGAATAGTTTTTTAGAAACTTTAAAAGAAAATACAGAATTAAAAGTAGAGAATAAGTTGCTGCGCGAAAAAATGGACAAAATGAATAATGCCCACAATAATACCGTTAAAACTCAAAGTGGTCTTGAATCTCTACGCCAAATTTATAGTTCAGGTTACCATATTTGTAACATGTATTACGGCTCTCACAGGGATCCGAATACTGATTGCATGTTTTGCCTTGATATCTTAGATAACTTTGGCGAAAAGAAGAAAAAACATTAAAGGATTGATTGAATGCAGAGGCAAAGCAGTTATGCTCAAGAAGCTGGTAAGCTTTATTTGGTGCCAACACCAATAGGCAATCTTGATGATATTACAATTAGAGCAAAAAGAATTTTACAAGAAGCCGACTATATTGCAGCCGAAGACACCAGAACTAGCGGAATACTCCTTGAAAAAATTGGCGTACACAATCGGATGCTGTCTTTTCATAAGTATAATTCAAAAGAACGGGCCCCAGAACTAGTCTCTTTGATGCAAAAAGGTGCGGTAATTGCTGAAATTAGTGATGCTGGGATGCCGGTTATTTCGGATCCGGGATATATTCTGGTGCAGGAATGTATTAAAAATAATATCCCGGTGGTTCCACTTCCAGGCCCTTCTGCATTTGCTACGGCTTTAATTGCTTCTGGTTTTGACGCCCAGCCATTTACTTATTATGGTTTTTTACCTCGTAAAAAAGGTGAGCAACAGCCTTTTTTTGAGCAAATGAACAAAGCACATGCTACCTCAATTTTTTATGAAGCTCCCCACAGGTTAGTTAAAACTTTGGCTAATATGGCTACTATCTTTGATTCAGATCGTAAAATAGTAGCAGCACGAGAATTAACTAAAATTCACGAAGAATTTATCAGGGGCACAATTAGTGAAGTTACTGCTTACTTTAAAGAGCAAGCACCACGAGGCGAATTTGTAATTTTGGTTTCGCCTAACACCCAGCAGTCGGAACAATTATCTTGGGCTGAATTGATAGATTTGGTAAATGAATTAGTAGCAAACGGTGAAAGCAAGAAGACAGCCATCAAAGAGGTTGCACAAAATAATCATATATCTAAGAATGAATTATATGATCGTTATCATCAAAAGTAGGTGCATATTATGAAATATAGTGAAAAACATTTGGTTAACTTTTATGAATGTGATGAAAACAAAAATTTAAAGTTGCCGGCAATGATTGATCTTATGATGAGTGTTTCAGAACACCAGTTGGACTCAGGTAATGGAAGTACTAACGCTCTGACCAAAAGGGGTTTAGGTTGGGTGGTAACCCAATATCATGTTGATATAACACGTATGCCCAAGCCGAATGAAATGATTGAATTGATCACTGAACCGGTTGGCTATAACCGTTTCTTAGAATACCGTAATTATGTTTTTACGGATCAGAACGGGAATGAATTGATTAGTGTCAAAAGTGAGTGGGTTTTATTTGACTTAAAAACGCGTAAGCTGGTTTCAACTGACAAGGAAATGATGGTTGAGCTTGGTATTCCGCTATTAAAAAAGCTGCCTCGTTTTCCAAGACTTCGAGTTCAGGAAAATTACGAGAAAAAGCGGCAGTATCGGGTAAGATATGATGACTTGGACACTAATCATCATATGACTAACGGCCATTATTTTAATTGGTTTCTTGACACACTTGATCGGGACTTTTTAAAAGAGCATATTATCCAAACTATTGATGTCAAGTTTAATTTAGAAGTGCGTTATGCTCAAACTCCGTATGCTTGTGTGAGCATAGTTGATGACGGAGACAGTGTCAAAACATTTCATACAATTGCTGATGACGATAAAAAAGATAAAGCTGTTTGTGAACTAATCTGGCGCAAGTTATAATATAATTAATTTTTGTGTTGATACACAATTTTAATTAAAGAAAGAAAGTGCTGCAAATGACTATTAAAGAAATGCTTAAGGTTGAATTGCGCGATCTAGTACTTTTGGGTATTATTGTCGCAATGAAAATTATTCTTAGTCGTTTTACAGTTGGTACGAATATTGTGCACGTTAGTCTGGGCTTCATAGGCAGTGCGATGCTGGGTTACCTTTTTGGTCCAGTCTGGGGTAGTGTAGGCGGTGGAATAGGTGATTTAGTTTCATCTGCTCTATTTGGCAACCAAGGTGGGTTCTTTCTCGGCTTTACATTAAGTGCAATGGTCGGACCATTTATCTATGGCTTGGTGTTTTATCAAAAACCAGTCAAAATTTGGCGGATAATTCTTGCAACTCTGTTAGTAACTGTTGTTGTTAATATTGGGTTAAATACTTTATGGGTTCACCTTTTATACGGGATGGACTTTCGCGTTGCCCTTATTCAACGGATACCAAAAGAGGCAATTACTCCGTGGTTAGAGATGATTATTAGTTACTTTGTTTTGAACGCTATTTCGCGTGTTAAAATCAAAAGGTAATTTTGAAAAGAGTAAAAATTTTAGAATGAAAATTTTAAGTATGTCGACTGCGACAAACAATCTTAGTGTGGCTTTGAATGACAACAATAAAATTGTTGCGGAAAAAAATGAGTACGATGCCCGTAATCACAGTGCGCATTTAGACCCGTTAATTGCTGAAATTCTAAAAGAAAATAAATTAACTTTGTCCGAAGTTGATCGTTTTGCTGTGGCTATTGGCCCGGGTTCATACACCGGTTTACGTATTGGAGTTACCACTGCTAAAATGTTTGCCAGTATACTTCATAAAGATGTGGTTGGAGTTTCTACATTACAAGCTTTGGCAGCAAGTTGTGAGGAGAGCGGGGCTTTAATTGTCGCTGGCATTGACGCCCGCAATGATAACTATTTTGCCGGTGCTTATGTTAATAGTATGACTGGTAGTTCACCACTTTGTGTAATTCCTGATGGTCACTATCACATTGATACTTTGCTGAGTGCAATCAAAGAATACTATGCAAAAAATAATTTCCCCAAAATTATTTTTGTAGGTTCAGGTTTTGAAAAGCAAAAAGAAAATATAAAAAAGCTGAATGTAGAATTTAGTTTTGCGGAAGAAAAGCAAAATGTCGTTCATGCTGGCCTGATCGGTCGGCTTGCTTGCAAAGCTGAGGCTGACGATCCTGATAAACTTTTGCCAAACTATTTGCGACGCACACAAGCAGAAATTGATTGGCACAAAAAGACTGGGAAAGCTTACGAGCCTGATAACAATTATGTGGAAGAAGTTTAACTTTTTCAGGTCTTTTTTACTTTCAAGAGAACAAGAAAGAAAAATAAGATTTGCACCAACTAAAATTACCATCAATGATTCTGTTTTGGATATTAGAAAAGCTGAACCAAAAGATATTGCTGCATTAGTGGTTTTAGAAAAAAGCCTTTATCAAGGTCAAACGCCTTGGACAATGTCCATTTTTCAAACAGAATTAACTAAGGTTAATGCACTTTATATAGTAGTAGCACACTCAAACATTTTGCTAGCAGTGATTGGTATCAGATTTAACAGAAGTGAAGCTCATGTTACTATCTTGATGGTGGATTCAGCTTGGCAGAAACTTGGGTTGGGGACGTATTTAATGAATTTGGCAATTGATATTGCTAAAAATAAAAAATGTAAGGAGCTTAGTTTAGAGGTAAGAGCGGATAATTTGGCTGCTCAAAATTTATACCAAAAACTAGGCTTTGTAGTAACTTTCATTTGGCCTAATTACTATCAAGATTCCCATCAAAATGGGCTGAATATGGTGCTCAAATTGACAGACGATTAAAGAAAGGAAATAGAAGTGACAAATAAAAAAGACATCCGTATTTTAGCTTTTGAGAGTTCATGTGATGAAACTTCAACGTCTGTTGTAAAAAACGGCAGAGTAGTAGAGAGTATGATTGTTGCAACACAAATTAAAAGTCATCAACGTTTTGGCGGTGTTGTTCCTGAAGTTGCTAGTCGTCATCACATTGAAGTTATTACTCAAATTACTAATGAGGCTTTAAGCAAGGCAAACGCCACATGGCAAGATATAGATGCAATTGCTGTCACCTATGGTCCGGGTTTAGTTGGGGCACTTTTAATCGGTGTCAGTGCCGCAAAAGCCGCTTCAATGGCTACAGGCATCCCTTTAATTGGCGTTGATCATATTATGGGTCATATTATGGCGGCGCAGTTAAAAGAAGAAATAGTTTATCCGGCACTTGCACTGCAAGTTTCTGGTGGTCATACTGAGATCGTTTTGCTTAAAGATCCGACACATTTTGAAATCGTTGGTGATACTAGAGATGATGCTGCAGGAGAAGCTTACGATAAGATTGGCCGAGTTTTAGGGGTTAATTATCCAGCTGGTAAAACAATAGATGAATGGGCTCATCAAGGGCAGGATACCTTTGATTTTCCCCGTGCAATGATTAAAGAAGAAGATTATGATTTTTCTTTTTCTGGTTTAAAGAGTGCGTTCATTAATACTTGTCATCACGCTGAACAAATTAACCAAAAACTAAATAAATACGACTTAGCGGCCAGTTTTCAAGCCGCAGTAATTGATGTTTTAGCAACTAAAACGATTAGGGCTATTAAGCAGTATCAGCCCCAAACCTTTATTATGGGTGGTGGTGTAGCCGCTAACCATGGTTTACGGGACAGAATGAACAGTGAAATAGCAAGTTTACCGCAAAATCTGCAACCTAAAGTCATTTTGCCTGATTTAAAGCTTTGCGGTGATAATGCCGCGATGATTGGTGCAGCGGCATACAATTTATATCAGGAAGGAAAATTTGCTGACCTTACTTTGGATGCTGATCCATCTTTAGAATTACCTTACGCATCCGAAATGTTGAAATAAAGTAAATAATAAAAAGTGAAGTTAACCCCTAGAATTGGACGTTAACATTAATTCATGTTTGCTAAGGCCGTATTCCGATATTCAATCGGGGTGCGGCCTTTTAGCGTGTGCCTGATTCTAGCTTGATTGTAGTATTTGA
>NZ_KQ034047.1:0-29489 GCF_000970855.1 Lactobacillus helsingborgensis | reverse complement strand
AGCTGCTGTAGCCTTCTTTGAGCAAGTTAAGCGCCTGTAATTTTTGTTTGACGGTAAATTTAACCATAGTAAAACCCTTCAGATGGATTTTGGTCCAATCTAGAGGGTTAACTTCGCCTTGAACATCTTATGGGTTTATTTTATTTAGTAAAAGTGACTTATAAGTAATTCAACTAACTATTCGGAATATTGTAAATGTATTAAGCAGGGACTAAACCAATTTTTAATTTCAATCCCAAACCAAGTGCGTAT
Organism: Lactobacillus helsingborgensis; assembly: GCF_000970855.1. GTDB lineage: Bacteria > Bacillota > Bacilli > Lactobacillales > Lactobacillaceae > Lactobacillus > Lactobacillus helsingborgensis. Next base: position 29,237 of record NZ_KQ034047.1, on the reverse strand, counting down.
CTATTCAGTGTTACTAAGGTAGGGACAGAATCCAACATTTCTAGTTTGGCTAGCTGAGGTTGCTTTATATTTATCCTTTCAGAAAATTCTTTTTGTGAAATGTGATGTTTAATCCTTTCGGCATAAAGCTCAGCCATAGTATCAATAATTACTTTTTCATCTTCTGGAATTGATGAAAAACTATCTTCAATATCATTAAGTTTCATTTTGATTACGGCCTTTCTAACCAATCATCTAAAAGTCTAATTTGTTTCTTAGTGTAATAATTTAGTAAAATAAATTATATTATTTTTTGTTTCTTTTTTCGAAATTGATATAGCTTTGATAATGTTCTTCAGTTATGGTGCCTTCTTGAACGGCTGCTTTGACAGCGCATTTTGGCTCTGACAGGTGGCTGCAATTTCTAAATTTACAATTCTTTGCTAAGGCTTCAATATCATTGAAGACTGCTGGATTGCTTTTTTGCGCTGTACTGTTAATAGCCTTAAATCCGGGAGTATCGATGTAATAAATATCTAAATCAGGCAGTGCATTAAGGGTGATACTTGTTGTAGTATGCCTGCCTTTTTGATCGCCGCTGCGCACGTTACTAACCTTGTTCACATCTTTACCTGCTAAATTATTTAATAAAGTTGATTTACCTACACCAGAAGCTCCCACTACTGCAATAGTATGCCCTTTAATTAGCATTTTTTTAATTTGCTGTATAGTTTCCGGCAGATATGCAGAAACCGTTCTAACTTTTAAAGTAGGATAAGCTTGACCAATTTTGTTTTTTATCTCCTTATATTCAGTTATATGATCAGCTTTTGATAATAAAATTATTGGATCGCGATCAGATATACGAAATGTTTCTAAATAGCGCTCTAGTTTTTCTATTGTAAAACGCTGATCAACAGCAATCATTACCCAAATTTCGTCAACATTGGATGCAAGGAGTTGCTTTTGGCTTTTAACGTGCCAGCTTTTTTCAGCACTGCTGGTTACCTTAGAGAGTATATTATCTCGAGGGTAAACTTTAGTGATTTTACCTTCAATTGGCGAATAACTAACGTAATCTCCGACTATTATTTTGTCTATTCCTAATTTTGTCAAATTTGTATGAGCCAAATTAACAGTTAACAAATCGCCATGCTGGTTTGCTAAAATGACTTTCTTGCTAAAATTGTTGATTACCCGATAAATTTTGTTGTCTGATAAATTGTTTTTTAAAATGAATGTTTTTATTCCAAAATCAACATTTCTATTTTTCAAATTGCTACCTCTAATTATTTAAAACTTTTAATTTTTAATATTACCTGCAAAAATTGTCTATTAACTTACTCAGCATTGTTAAGTTCGTTAATGCTAATGATTTGATCAGCGAGGCGGGCCGTTTCATCCTGTAAATGATGCGTGACCATGATCACGGTCTTGTTTTGCTGGCTCAGAATCAGCATTTCTAAGGCATTGCTGGTTTCCTTGTCTAGTGATGAAGTCGCCTCGTCCAGTAAATAAATCGGCGTGTCGCGGAGTAGTTGGCGCGCGAAAGCAATCTTTTGCTTCTGGCCGCCAGAAAGAGACGTGCCCCTGGCGTCTAGGACAGTATCCAGTCCCGCCGGCAGCTTTTTGATCATGCTGGCCAATCCGCAGGCGCGGATTATGCTATTAAGCTTTTCGGTGCTCACTTCCTGCCCCAATGTTAGGTTCCACTTTACACTCGCGTTAAAAATATAAGGATCTTGCTCAACGTAGCCGATCTTTTGGTGCAGTTGCCGGTCAGATAATGCGCAATAATTTTGTCTGTCCAAGAATAATTCACCGTGATAATCAGTAAGCAGCCCGCTAATCAGCTTTAACAGCGTGCTTTTCCCACTGGCCGAGTCGCCAAGCAGGACATATTTTTGATGCGCGTTAAAGGTAAAAGTTATATTAGTAAGAACAGCTCTGTCTTTTTCCGGATAAGCATAGGACAGATTCTTCAGCTTGATGCTGGGGGAGTCGGCGGCAGTAATTGCATTATCTTCCTTTTGGCTGCTTTGCCTGATACTTTGCAGCTTATTCATTATCGGTTTGAGCGACTTGAACTCCTGCCAATTAAAGCTGATCCCGCCCAGTTCGGCAAAAATTATCCCGGCAAAGTATTGCGCGCCGCTAATTGTCCCGATAGGTGTCAGGTGCAGCAGGATCAGCAGCCCGCTTTGTGCCAGAATGAGCACCTGGCTCAGGGCCGAACCCAAGTCGGTCAGCCACTGCGATTTGCCTGCTGCCTTGGTGTAAGCCGCGGCGTGTTTCTTAACGTCACTGGATGCGTGGTCGATTTTAGTAATTATTCTGTGCGGCAAATTGACCAAAAACAGGGTATTAAAACCGTCAAGGATATCGGTGACGGTGTTAACGAGCCGTTCGTTTGCGCGGGTTAGCGCCAGCGACCTGCTGGCCATTGATTTTGCAAAAAAACGCGGCAGAAGCAGCACAATGACTGCCAAAAGCAGGGTCACAATAAGCAGGCTGTAATGAAAGTAGGCCAGCGTTATGGATCCCATGATAATCTCACTGACTTGCTGGATAATCATGAGCAGATCACCGATGCCGTATTCGTTGATGGTCTGAATATCGTTAGTTAGCCATGATGTGTAGGTCGCCGTAGTTTGACGATGAAATGAACTGTAGCTTGAATTAGCCAGGCTGCGGGCGACATCGTTCCTAATGAGCGTGTCGATATCCTGCCTAAGGTAAGTCGAAGCCAGTTGGCAGAAGTAGCCTACGAGCGCGAAAAAGATGTTAGCGCCGCCCATGACTATTATCCAGGTGAAAAACTGCCTGCCATTTAGGCGCGCAACAGCACTAAGGGCATTAGCGCTGGCAATGCCGCTTAAAGTTAGAAGCCCGGCCTTGGCAATCGTTAGAAAGATAACCAGGCAAAAGGGTAATTTTGCTTTCTTGAAATAATGGAATAGTCCCATAAATACCACCTTAAAAATATAATAATTTTAATATTAATTAAATTTATTATATACAATTTGTTTCTAATGTCCTAATATTAATTTAATTAAATTTAAAGGAGGATGTAAAAATGTCAGAAACTCAATTATTAGAAAAGTTGGATAGTATTAAACGTGATGATGTAAAGTTAGATAAAGTCTCCTTAGTAATTCGTTTTGAAGGAAATGGTAACCTTTTATCGAAAAAGGATGATGATTTTTATGATGCTCATACTGGCGGAATGTCAGGTGGTGGTTCTTCGATACAGCACTGTACTCCGCCATGGTAGGTATATAGCAGGGTGTAAAAATCAATAATAATTTTATATTATTCACATTTATGAAGTGAAAATATCAATTTTAATGTTAGAATGGTGATACTTTATAAACGAACTGACAACAATTAATTTGAATCTCGAAATAATAGAAAGCTAATTCGGGGGTTAGATCAAATTAAAAGTTGTCAGTTTTTTGTTAAAGGTGATTATTATGTATATAAAGAAAAACAATGGTTTTATAGTAAGAGCTGCAAACTTTTCGAAAAGTAAACGAGCATTGGTGTTACTTAATGAATTTTCAGAGGCGAAAGAATATGAGTATAAGGCTTTATTAAAGAAAGTAAGCATGCTACCTGATATAAAAGAAGCGATAATGGTAGCATCTACTTCTCTTTTTAAAGCAATTTCTAATGTTGATAGTTTAAATGATAAAAAGCTAAAATCAACTTTTTTCTCAACATATGAGTATTTAAAAAGAGCTGTTAATAGAGCGACACCATTTGGAATTTTTTCTTCCGTATATAAAAATGCTGATTATATTCAAAAAGCTAATAAAGAAAATTTTATTAGACATGTTAGATTAAGCCCGGAATGGTTACTTGCAGTCTATAGCGATGTAATTGATCAAATCTATTTGTTTCCTAAACAAAAGATATCACTCAGTGCGTCGGCCATTATAAAAGGAAATTATTTAATAAATTATATTATTGGAGAAAATCCTGTTTTTAAGGATCATGAAGAGATCAGATATCAAAAAAATGCTATTATACAAGCTATTATACGGATTTTTGATACTGATGACCATCCTTCAGTTATACAAATCATTTCTACATTATTATCTTCAGTTAAAAACATTAATATAAATAGCGCTATAAAGATTTTAAAACAATTAATGATAGAACGATTATTAATTGGTGAACTGTATCCATTAAGAGGTTTTGCCCTTTCTGAATTTGAGAGATATATACAAAATATAGAAAAATTGGGGAATCGCTTTTCTATAATAGATGATCTAAAGCAAGTATTATCTTTAGGTGAGGAATATGAAAAAAAGGGTGGAAGTGAAAGATATATAAATTTATTTTGTATTATGAGTGATCTACATGATACTAAGGAAAAAATCATAGTAGATTCCGAAGGAATTAACAGGGAAAATATAACTAATAATATAAGCGATTCAAATATAAAAGATATAAAAAATTTGGCAAATTTCTTATATCATAATGCGCAAACAATACCGGGCTATGATTCTATGATTTTAAATGGATTTAAAGAAAGATTGGCTGAAAGATACGATTATGACCATTTTGTTTCGCTTCTTCAAGTTTTTAGTGAAATGGGATCACCATATTATGACGTAAAATATAGCCAAAAATATCTAAATTATCAAAAAAGGTTGTCAGCTTGGATAGCAACTAATATAGCGTTAAATACAAAGAATAATGAAATACATCTAGAAAATTTTACTGATATTAATTTATCTACAAGTAAATCTTATCCAGAGTATACAGACCCATCTTTTGATTTAAATTTTTACTATTACAAGTACCAAAAACAGGATTTATTTATCTTAGGCCAAAATCCTTCATCTCTTTTAGCCAATGATTTTAATGGTCGTTTTAGTTACTTTTTGTATCCTAATATAAAAAATATAAAAGAAAAAAGCTATTTTTCATCTATCCAGTATATACCTAAAAATAATAAAGTTGCTAATATTTATTATAATAAATTACGCTATACAAATAATATTATTATTAATGGATATAATAATAAAGATATATCTGTATCAAAAATATATATTTCAGTGAATAAAAATAATAAGATAGAATTTGTTGATGATAAGGGCCAGTTTCTTGCTTTTGATCAACAGAATATGGCAAATCCAAGTTTTGAAAATGATATAGTGCGTTTTATTATTACCGCAACATGCCCTAATTTGGAAGTAGAAGAATTTATTACTCAATTAAGAAGTTTTTCCGGATTGTACAGAAAAAGAATGGTTTATAACAGTATTGTTGTAGCACCAGCTTGTTGGAAAATTCCCAAAGCTATAGTAAAAGATAGTGTTAATAAAGTTCGATCTACGTTAAAAGAGCTTAATGTACCAAATTTAATTAATTTAGTACATTTGGATAGAATTTTACCTTTAGATTTAAGGTCAGATACAGATGTGCTTTTGTTAATCAAGTATCATAAAGATAAAAATAATATTGAAGAAAATTTGTACTTAGAAGAAAGACTTGATAAATATGCAAATTCTTTTTTCGAGGTAACTATACCTTTTCATTCTGACAATATGAATAATAATTTGACTAATAAAAAGAGTTGTCATGCAAATCATGAAGATGAATCAAAGCGATATCCTTCTAATTGGTTTTATGTGAAATTGTATTTACCAAAAGGGGAAGGAAACAATTTTATTACTTCAGAAGTATTCAATTTTATTAACAGTAATAAAATTAGATACTGGTTTTTTATTAGATACACAGATCCAAAATTTCATATACGCTTCAGATTTAAATATAGTGATAAAAGAATAATTAACCAGGCCTTAGAATGGATAGAAAGTTTACGGAGTAAAGCAATTATAGATGATTACCAAATAGTCCCATATTATCGTGAATTAGAAAGATATGGTGGTGCTGAAATTTATGATAATATGGAAAAGCTGTTTATGTTAGATTCTATATGTATTGTTGAAATATTAAAGACTGTTAAGCTAAAAAAATTAAATAATCTTCAAAAAGATACTATTGTTTTATGGCAATTAAAAGAAGTTTTAAAATCAGTATTAATTAATCCAGATATCAAATTAAAAGTTCTGAGAACAAAAAGCCTAAAAGATAAGGAATTAAAGAAAAAGTTTAAAGCTTTAGAAAATTTTATAGCGCAAATTGATTATCATGAAATTAGTGAGATTAGTGGAATAACGAAACAAATGATACAGCAAATAAATAATATTTTAACTAAACGAATATTGGATAGTAATGTATCTAATACTACTGTGGAAGATTGGCTGGATAGTATAATTCATATGCATTTTAATAGATTAAATGGTGCGGCTAGATTTGAAGATGAGATGAGAGCACAAGAGTTTAGGCTATTACGCCAATATTATTGGCTTCAGGAGAATGATAATGAAGGAAACAAATGAGCTTCTCGGTATTTATTTATCTGAAGTAGGCAAAAAAAATGATTATCTAAGAGAACATTACACAATATTAGATGGCTTTCCTGGAGTTATGCTAGCTTTAGCACAATTTTATATCTTAGAAAACAATAATGAAATAAAAAATAAAATTGAACTTTTGGCATGCAATTATCTAAATGACTTAAACAATTACGAGATACATATTTCTTCCTCGACGTCTGGATTATTGACAGGACCATTAGGAATATCTGCTGTAATAGATATTTGGGCACAAATTGGTGAGGAAAAAATCTTTTGGAATGAGTTGAATAAGAGGTTTTATAAATCTATTGAATTTCTACTTGATTTTTGGTCAACAACGAATATAAATGATCTTCAAAGTAAGTTTAAAGGGGATTGGATATTTGGTTTTCCTGGAGTTTTAACTTATATTTGTAACTGTAAGATTGCGCATCAAAATGAAATGAAATATTGGCGGTTTAAAAAAGCAGTGCAAAATATATGTAAAAATGACTTATTCAAGTTTAAAGTCTATGATAATTTTAGCTTAAAAAATTTAGGAATGGCACATGGTACAAGTGGCATTATTCTTTCAATTCTAGAGTATGAACTAAGTTTTTTAAACAATATCGATATTACAAATAATACATATTTGTGGTACAAAGATGTATCTAAATCAATAATTAATTGTATTGATCGATATACAAATGATAGTTACGACTTCTATGATTTTCTACCAAATAGTGGAAATAGACTTCAAACCTCTTGGTGTAATGGACTTTGTGGTCTGTTACCCTTAGCCAGTATAATGGAAGATAAAAAAATATTATATAAAATAGCAGAGTTCTTAAATAAAATTACTCCATCTTCAATTAATTCTATTGATGAAGGCATTTATTGTATATGTCATGGTTTTGGAAGTATAGAATATGCTAAATATTATTTAAATAATTCACATTTAGATATGTCCTTATTTAAATTCAAAAATTATTGTATATTACCTGATATTAATAAAACAAAAGAAAATGATATAGGTTTTTTATCTGGTTTGGGTGGTTTTCTAGCACTAAATGCAAGTATCATAAAGAAACAAAGGTGTTGTTTTGATTGGATGCTTGGTATGAATGATTTTTTTTAATTCGTTTATACAAATACATAACGTATTATTGACTTTCTATCATAATAAATTTTATGAATGACTAGAACAATTACCGTTTAGAGAGCGCGCAAAACTATTACAAAAAATTATAGATATACAAGAATAAGGTCTGTCAGTTGTGCAACGAATGGAGTACAACTAAAAAGTTAGACATTTTATCATTACGCAATACTCAATGCACGGTTCCGATATTTAATCGGAGTCGTGTATTTTAGTTTGTTTGATCTTCTGATATGGTTGAATCAGTAAACGTATTCAGCGAGAATTGCTTTCATTTGTGCCAACGAAGCAATTTTGACCTGGTTGAGCTTCTCTCGGCGCATTATCGTGGCAGTTGCCCTTACGCGACATGCTTTGCTTGATCTTCATCTGGCACAGTCGGGCCTGATAGCCGTTGTTGCGGTATTGAAAGCCCTGATCTGAATACAAAATAGGCTGGGCTGTTTCAGGCAGTTTTTGCTTGAGCTCTGCCAGCATGTCATAAACCAGCCTCATGTTAGGCGAATAGCTGACTTGACAAGCCAGTATTTCCAGTGAGGCCTCATCAATGACCGGTGAAATATAAACCTTTTTGCCTGAAGTCAGCTTGTATTCGGTAATATCCGTGTGTAAGACGTGGTAGGGTCTGGTTTCATTAAACCGCTGCTTTAAAATGTTTTCCTTGATTACGCCTGCAGGGCCCGCATAAGAACTGTAGCGTGCAGTGCGCCTGCTGTAGACTCTGGTCTTTAGTCCCAGCTGCCGCATCAGCTTGCGCACGGTATTGGGCGCATAGCTAAAGCCTTGATCTAAGAGTGCACCATGCATACGTCGATAACCGTAAGTCTCATCACTTTCTTGGTAGAAGATAGACTTGATTACGCCTTTAACAGCAGCGTATTTATCTGATCGGTTCAATCGGTGACTGCGGTTGTCGTAATAAGTTTTGCGGTTAAGGTGCAGCTTATTGAGCAAGACCTTTAACGGCAGCTGAGGTCGTTCAGCCCGAATCTCCACGGCTATTCTGGTTTTTTGCCGGTTGGTAAGCGCGGATATCGGGCAGCCACTTTTTTTAGGATCAAGTTATTCAGCTCTAAATCGGCTTTTTGCGCCTCTAGCTCAGCGACTTGTTTGCGTAATTGTTCAACTTCGGTTAGTTTCTTAGCAGGCTTAAGCTTCTTCTGTCGCTTCTTCTTTGTCATAGTTGGTGGCCTCCCCTTAGGCTTTGGGAACAACCCAGCATAGCCTTCTGCTTGATAAAGCTTTAACCACGCCTGCACTTGCGATGAATTAAGCTTAAAAACAGCGGCCACCTTGTGTATTCCCATGTGATGTTCATGATAGAAGCGTACCACATTTAACTTGAATTCAGGCAAATAAGTTTGTCGGGTGTGAGTAACCTTTAAAGCGGCTAAGCCATGTTTGCGGGCACGTTCTGCCCAGGCCCTAATCTCGGTATGATCAATGCCGTATTCGCGTTCTAGTTTAGCTAAAGAGGTTTGGTGGGATAAGTATTTACTGCAAATTTCCATTTTCAAAGCAGTTGAATATTTAGTCATGAAAAAAGTGCTCCTAATAGTCAGATTAATGTCTAACTATTATGGAGCACTTCACCAATCTAGAGGGTTAACTTCAAAGACACATCATTTGGATGTGCCTTTTTTATTATCTCTTAAAAATCTTTGTAAAAAGCAATCAAATCGTATTTATCGCACGGATTAAAATTACAACTCTCATAAAACCTGCGCGTTTTAACGGTATTTTCTGTCAGCAAAACTTTCTGTCTGACAGAATTATATTTCTTTAATATGCTATTCATTAATTTCGTACCAATTCCTCGTCTTTGATAAGCAGGATTAACCAGTAAATCTTGGATATAAATGATGGTCAAACCATCACCAACTACTCTGATTAATCCAACTAACTGGTTTTGATCATAAGCGCCAATAGCAAAAAGCGAATTTGCAACTGCCTTTTGCAGTTGCCGAGGATTTTGTGTATAGGAACTCCAACCAACGCTTGTGTATAAATTTATAAGTTGTTCCATAGCGATATTTTTGTCAGCTATATATTTCATTTTTATTCCTCCTTAATTAATTAATAATTAAAGAGCGAAACGTAATTTTTCCATATGCACCTCCCAATTTATTTTTATAAAGCCAGTAAAATTATTATCTTTAAGTTTAAACTACTGTGGTTTTAAAGCAACACTACATTTATCAAGTTTTGCAAACAAAAAATTAATTAATAGTTAGCAAAGTAATTTACTGTAGATTGAAATATAGAAATAGTAAACAAGAAGGCTGATTTATTCCTATTTTTGTTGCGTTTCCTAAATATTGATTATTTTAGTCAAAGCTATCCAGTTCAGTCAGTGCCTTTTCCCAAGCATCATTTGCCTCAGCGAGCTGTTTTTGCGCTTCAGTAAGCTGCTCCTGCAAAGGACCTAATTTGTCGAAGTTGGTAGCAATTTCAGGATCAGCCATTTGATTTTGAATATCTTTTTGCTCTTTTTCTAATTCCTCAATCTTGTTTTCGGAATTCTCAACCGCTCTTTGTAATTTACGTTTTTGTGAATCACGGAGCTTTTGTTCTTGATAGGACAATTTGTTTTTATTTTTTTCGGGATCAATGACAGTTGTGTCTTCATTAGCAGACGTACTTGCAGAAACAGCATTTTGCTTAGTTTTCTCGTTTAAATAATAATTATAATCACCCTCATAAACTTGTGCATTGCCGTTTTTAATCTCTACAATTTTATTAGCTAATTGATTGATAAAATAACGATCATGGGAAACAAATAACAAAGTGCCGTCAAAATCTTGCAATGCTTTTTCCAAAACTTCCTTGGCTTCAAGATCCAAATGGTTCGTAGGTTCATCCATTAGGAGAAAGTTGTTGTGTTCAAGTGATAATACAGTTAACGTTAATCTCGCTTTTTGACCACCAGATAATTGTCCGACAGTTTTATCAATATCTTTTGCGGTAAATAAGAAGCTAGCTAAAATTGAACGAACATCACGTTCAGGCATCGTTTTATGTCTGTCCCAAACGGTATCAATCACAGTTTTAGTAGGATCAAGGAGTTGCAATTCTTGGTCATAGTAGCCAACGTCTAGTGCAGCTCCGTATTTAATTGAACCATTCTGAGGCTTTAACTTTTTCATAATGGTTTTGAGCAAAGTTGATTTACCGATACCATTTTGACCGATCACTGCTACGCGGTCGCCTTTATTTATTTGTAAGGAAATATCGTGCACCATTGTTTTTCCCGGATATCCAATGGTCAGATTGCGTAAAATTAACACTTCTTTGCCTGAAGGTCGCTCACTTGTGAAATTAATACGCACTTTATTCTTGTGCTTTGGGGGAGTGATCCTGTCCATTTTTTCTAATTGTTTACGGCGGCTCTGAGCTCTTTTGGTGGTTTTAGCTCTGACGATATTTTTTTGTATAAATTCCTCGTCTTTTTTGATTTTTTCTTGTTGCTTTTCGTAAGCTTCTTCTTGTTGCCGGTTGCGCAGTTGGCGTTCTGCTACATATGCGGAATAATTGCCTTTAAAGACAGTTAATTTGCCAAACTGCAATTCAAAAATTTGAGTTGCTAAATTATCCAAAAAATATTGGTCGTGGGAAACCACCAAGATAGCTCCAGTATAGCTTTTTAGGTAGTTTTCGAGCCAATCTAATGTGTCTAAATCAAGGTAATTGGTCGGTTCGTCCAATAACAATAGCGGTGGTTTACGCAAAAGCAGCTTCACAAATGCCAGTCTGGTTTTTTCTCCTCCAGAAAGGCTGCCAATCTTTTTGTGCCAAGTTGCTTCTGGGAAGTTGAACCCGTTTAAAATACTTTTAATATCCGCTTGATAGGTATATCCGCCTTGTTGTTCAAAGTCGAATTGCAACTGGTCGTATTGTTTTAACAATTCTGCATTTTGGGGACTTGCAGCCATTTTCTTTTGTAAATCTGCTATTTTTTGGCTCATATTAATTAAAGGGGCAAATACACTGAGCATTTCTTCCCAAATAGTTTTACTTTCGCCTAAAGCATTTTCCTGAGCAATATAACCCACAGCGATATTTTTATTGATAGTGAATTCACCATGCGTGGCTTCTTCTTCACCGGTCATAATCTTAAGTAATGTTGTCTTACCAACACCATTAGGTCCAATAAGACCTATTCTTGCATTCGCGTCAATTGAAAAATTGACATTTTTAAATAACGTATTGGCACCAAATTGTTTTTCTAAATCGTGCCCTTGTGCAATTATCATAATTTTTCACCTAGAAACCATTTTAGCATACTGACTAGATTTCTTGTGTGAGAGTTTTGAAGGTTAATATAAAAAGAATTACTGTTTGTGTTTAGTTGACACAAAGCTAAGAAAGAATTGTCATTATGCAAATTCGCTATTATTGAGAGCATTGCTGAAAATAACATGGTATAGATTTTTGCTCAAAATATGTTATTTGTAGCTAAAAAGCGTTAGATTGTGAAAAAAACATTTGCAAATGGCATAAATTTATAGGTAGAATAATAGTAATTGCTGAATAATTCACAAAAACGAAATATATACTATACTTAATCAATTGGAGGCTTTTAAATGGAAAAGATCAAGATACCCACAGCAACGGCTAAAAGACTGCCTTTATACTACCGCTATTTAATTATTTTGAATGAAGCTGGTAAAGAAAAAGTGTCATCGACTGAATTGTCAGAAGCAGTTCAAGTTGACAGTGCTTCAATTAGACGTGACTTTTCCTACTTCGGTGCTTTAGGCAAACGAGGTTATGGCTATGATGTTAAGAGCTTGCTTTCTTTTTTCAAGAAGATTTTAAATCAAGATACTTTGACTAATGTCGCTTTAGTTGGAGTTGGTAATTTGGGGCATGCCTTACTGAATTACAATTTTAAACGTACTAATAATATCCGTATCTCTTGCGCATTTGACATTGATCAAAGGATCACGGGGAAAATACTGAGTGGCGTTCCGGTTTATGAAATGGGGGAGTTAAAAAAACAACTTAGTGATCAACAAATCTCTATTGCTATCTTAACTGTACCTTCTGCCACTGCGCAAAAGACGGCTGATGACATGGTTGAAGCTGGTATTAGGGGGATTATGAATTTTACTCCTATTCGTTTATCTGCTCCCTCCGGCATTAGAATTCAAAACGTTGACTTAGCCACTGAATTGCAAACTCTTATTTATTTTCTTGATTCTGATAAAAACAATAAATAATAGTAATCATACCAAAAAGTTATTAAACAAACGAATTAGCACTTTAAACAAAAAAGTGCTAATTTTTTCTTGCATTTTTTGGGAAAAGGGGTTATTATCATAGATGTAAGTTAGCACTTGATGAGCAAGAGTGCTAACGGCACATTAAATTAACAAAAATTAATTGTAGGAGGGACAAACGTGTTACAACCAATTGGTGATCGCGTGATCGTAAAAGTTAAAGAAGAAGAAGAAAAAACTGTAGGCGGAATCGTCCTAGCTTCTAATGCTAAACAAAAGCCAACCGAAGGTGAAGTTGTTGCTGTCGGTGAAGGTAATTATGCTGAAAATGGCAGTAAAATACCTATGACTGTTAAGGAAGGCGACGTTGTTTTATACGATAAGTATTCCGGTACAGATGTTAAATACGATGGTGAAAAATATTTAGTCCTTCATGAAAAAGATATTTTAGCAATTGTTAAGTAATTAAGGAGCGCATAAAAATATGGCAAAAGATATTAAATTTTCAGAAAAAGCAAGACGTTCCCTATTAAAGGGCGTTGATAAATTAGCTGACACTGTTAAGGCAACTATTGGTCCTAAGGGTAGAAACGTTGTTTTAGAGCAATCATACGGCAACCCTGACATTACAAACGATGGTGTAACTATTGCCAAAGCAATTGAGTTAAAAGACCACTATGAGAACATGGGTGCTAAGTTAGTTGCTGAAGCAGCACAAAAAACTAATGATATTGCCGGTGACGGTACTACTACTGCTGTTGTTTTGACTCAAGCAATTATTCGCGAAGGCATGAAGAATGTTACCGCTGGTGCTAACCCTGTAGGTGTTCGTCGTGGTATTGAAAAAGCTACTAAGGCTGTAGTTAACGAATTACACAAGATTAGTCACACTGTTTCTTCAAAAGACCAAATTGCCCAAGTTGCTTCTGTATCTTCAGCTTCCAAAGAAGTTGGTGATTTAATCGCTGATGCAATGGAAAAGGTTGGTAATGATGGTGTTATTACTATTGAAGATTCACGTGGTATTGAAACTGAATTGTCAGTAGTTGAAGGTATGCAATTTGACCGTGGTTACCTGTCACAATACATGGTAACTGACAACGACAAGATGGAAGCTGATCTTGACAATCCATATATTTTAATTACTGATAAGAAGATTTCCAACATCCAAGACATTTTGCCATTGTTACAAGAAATTGTGCAACAAGGTAAATCATTACTGATTATTGCTGACGATGTTTCAGGCGAAGCTTTACCAACATTAGTTTTGAACAAGATTCGTGGTACATTTAACGTTGTTGCTGTTAAGGCTCCTGGCTTTGGTGACCGTCGTAAAGAACAACTGCAAGATATTGCCGCTTTAACTGGTGGTACAGTAATTACTGATGATTTAGGACTTGAATTAAAAGATACTAAGATTGATCAATTAGGTCAAGCTCGTCGCATTACTGTTACTAAGGATTCAACAACCATTGTTGATGGTTCTGGCTCTGATGAAGCTATTAAAGATCGTGAAGATTCTATCAGAAAGCAAATTGAAGAAACTACTTCAGACTTTGACAAGAAGAAACTGCAAGAACGTTTAGCTAAATTAACTGGTGGTGTAGCTGTTATCCATGTTGGTGCTGCTACTGAAACTGAATTAAAAGAACGCAGATACCGTATTGAAGATGCTTTGAACTCAACCCGTGCTGCTGTTGACGAAGGTTACGTTGCCGGTGGTGGTACTGCATTAGTAGATGTTAAAGATGCAGTTAAAGACCTTAAAGGTGATAATGCCGATGAACAAACTGGTATCAACATTGTTTTAGAGGCATTGACTGCTCCAGTTCGTCAAATCGCTGACAATGCCGGTGAAGACGGCTCAGTTATCTTGAACAAGCTTGAAGGTCAAGATAATGAAGTTGGTTATAACGCAGCTAATGGCAAATGGGAAAACATGGTTGAAGCCGGAATTATTGACCCAACCAAGGTAACTCGTACTGCTTTACAAAATGCTGCTTCAATTGCTGCTTTGCTTCTGACTACTGAAGCAGTTGTTGCCGAAATACCAGAAGATAAACCTGCTGCTGATCCAAGTGCAGGCGCAGGTGCTGGCAATCCAGGTGTAATGTAATCTAGTTTTTATTAGTTATTTAATAAATCCTACTAGCAACCCTGTGGGGCTTGCTAATAGGATTTTTATTTTTTAAAATTAGTTTTAAAAATTTAATTATTAGTCAGGATTTTTCACTAGAAAGGAAAATTAGTGGAATATTTAAGTTTATTAGGTGTTGTAGTAATAGTGGTAGGCTTTGCTTTTGGCCTTGATACAATCGCTGTTGTCGTAATTTCCGCTTTAGTTACTGCATTAGTTTCAGGAATAGATTTTACTTCTTTTTTAGCTATCTTAGGTAAAGGTTTTATGGATAACAGAATGGTTTCACTGTTCTTTTTAACATTACCTACAATTGGCATTTTAGAAAGACATGGTTTAAAGCAGGCAGCAGTTAACCTCATTCAAAAAATGAAGAAATTAACTCCTGGACGTATTTTTGATATTTACATGGCAATCCGTGAAATTGCTGGTGCTTTTGGTATTTCGCTGCAGGGTCACGTGCAGTTCATAGCACCCTTGATAAATCCTATGGCACAAGCTGCCGGAAAAGTTAACGGTGAACTAACGCCACTTGAAATGGATAAAATCAAGGGAAGAGCTGCTGCCACTGAGAATTTTGGTAATTTCTTTGCCCAAAATCTCTTTGTGGCCTCATCTAGTGTTTTACTTATTTCAAGTACGATGAAATCACTAGGACACCCAGTTAGTCCATCAGGAATAGTTTTATACACATTTCCAGTAGCAATTATCAGCTATATTCTATGTTTGTTTTACAATCACGCTTTTGACAAAAAGTTAATGAAACATAAAGAAAAATAGGAGAAAAGATGGATACTTTAATTAATAATATTTTATTAGCCTTCTATATTTTAATCGGCCTCTTCTTTTTAGCTGCTGCTATTGAATCTTGGCGTGATGAAACTAATCCTGTTCGTTGGGGTACAGGAGCATTCTGGTTCTTATTTGCCGTACTGTTTTGTGCCGGGCAATGGCTGCCAAATGCTGTCAACGGCGGTCTCATTCTGGTAATTGCTTTATTGTCCTTGTTTAAGCAAGTGCGTGTTGGTCATATAAAAAGTTTAGATGAAAAAGTGGCTACCAAAACTATTAAGCGTATTGGTAATTGGATTTTCTTACCTAGTATTTTATTAGCCGTATTGGCTTTAGTAATTGCTCAATTTACTAACTTAGGTGGGCAAGTGGGAATTGGCGTTGCTGCAATTGTTTCTTTAATTGTTGCCCAATTTCTAACCAAATCGAATGGCAAAGTTGTTTATGAAGATACACAAAGAATGGTTCGTTCGGTTGGATCTGCAGGAATTTTGCCGCAATTGCTTGCTACTTTGGGAGTTGTATTCACAGCTTCCGGCGTGGGACAAGTAACTGCTAAAGCCATTTCCGGTCTTTTCCCAATTGGAAATCACTTATTAGGAGTGACCTTGTACTGTGTTGCTATGGCATTATTTACGGCAATTATGGGCAATGCATTTGCCGCCTTTGCTGTTATTACTGCTGGTATCGGTATTCCTTTTGTTGTGGCTCAAGGCGGTTCGCCTGTAATTGTTGCCGCTTTGGGGATGACATCGGGTTATTGTGGTACTTTGTTGACTCCTATGGCAGCTAACTTTAACACTTTGCCAGTTGCGCTGATGGAAATGAAAGATCAGTTGGGTGTAATTAAGCAACAATTTCCAATTGCAATTAGTATGCTGATTATTCAGATTATTCTAATGTATGTTCTGGCATTTTAAATAGTAAGGAGAAAAATAATGAAGATTTTAGTCACTGGATTTGATCCGTTTGGTGAAGACGAAATTAACCCTGCAATAGAGGCAGTAAAAAGATTAGATGATGAAATTGCGGGTGCCCAAATAGTTAAATTGGAAATTCCTACTGTTTTTGGCGAATGTGCTGATGTGGTCCACGAAGCAATTCTTAAGGAAAAACCCGACTATGTTTTAAATATCGGTCAAGCTGGCGGTCGTTTTGCGTTGACCCCTGAGCGTGTAGCTATCAATTTTGATGATGGTCGTATTGCTGATAATAAGGGTTACCAACCAATTGCTACGCCAATTCACGAAGACGGACAAAACGCTTATTTCACCCAACTTCCAGTTAAAGCAATGGCCCGGGCAATTCGAAACGCAGGCTTACCAAGTTCTGTTTCTACTACCGCTGGTACTTTTGTCTGCAACCATATTATGTACCAAGTTCAATATATGATTGATAAGGAATTTACTGATCTTAAAGCTGGCTTTATGCATATTCCTTATTTGCCGGAACAGGTTGTAGCTAAACCGGAAACTCCTTCTCTAAGTTTGGCAGATGATGTTAAGGGGATCACAGCTGCTATCGGTGCAATTGTAAAAATGGATGGCAAAAAAGATTTGCAAAGTATTGAAGGTCATATTGCTTAAAGGCACTTTTAAGTGATTACAAAAATAAAAATCTAACAAAAGAGATCGTTTTAACTACGGTCTTTTTTCTTTTAACGTTTAGTTTAGCGTATAATAATAACAGTAAACCAGAAAAGAAGAGGAATAATTGTGAAAGCAAATTTAACGCCAATGATGGAGCAATATCATGAAATCAAAAAGCAGTATCCCGATGCTTTTCTTTTTTATCGTGTCGGAGATTTTTATGAATTATTCGAAGATGATGCGGTAAAGGGCGCACAAATTCTGGAGTTGACTTTAACTCACCGTTCAAATAAAGCTGAAAATCCTGTTCCCATGGCTGGGGTGCCTCACGTGGCAGTTCAATCTTATGTCGACACGTTGGTTGAGAAGGGATACAAAGTTGCTTTATGTGAGCAGCTTGAAGACCCGAAAAAAGCAAAAGGCATGGTTAAACGTGGCATCATTCAATTAGTTACGCCGGGAACCTTGATGAATGACAAGCCTAGTGAAGCTAAGGAGTCCAATTATTTAACTTCAGTTGTTTCCACCAAGAGCTGTTTTGGTCTTGCATATAGCGATTTATCAACTGGTGAAATTTACGCCACGCATTTAAAGAGTTTTGCTGCCGTGTCTAACGAACTGCTTTCACTACGTACGCGGGAAGTGGTTTTTAATGGTCATTTGAATGAACGCGACAGCGACTTCCTGCATAAGGCCAATATTACAGTGTCAGAGCCAGTCGAATTAACTGGGAAACATGCAGAAATTTCTTTTGCTGAACAAAACTTAACTAATTCTGCTGAAAAATCTGCTGTTAAACAATTAGTGGGTTACTTATTGCAAACACAGCGGCGCAGTCTGGCTCACCTTCAAGCTGCTCAAAGCTATGAAGTTAGTCAGTACTTGCAAATGTCTCATACTGTGCGGGATAACTTGGAGTTAACAGCTTCTGCTAAAACAGGCAAGAAAATGGGTTCACTGTTTTGGGTGCTTGATAAAACGCATACGGCTATGGGTGGACGCCTGCTCAAGCAGTGGCTGGCAAGGCCGTTATTATCGGTTGCCAAGTTAGGTCAACGGCAAGAGATGGTACAGGCTTTACTTGATGAATACTTTACTCGTGAAAATATTGTTGATGCGTTAAAAGGTGTATATGACCTAGAGCGTTTAACTGGTAGAATTGCTTTCGGCAGTGTTAATGCCAGAGAATTATTACAACTAGCACATTCTCTTGCTGCAGTTCCTCCAATATTAGCAGCAATGCAAAAAGCAGATAATAAAAACCTGCAAAATTTTGCTCAAGAAATTGATCCCCTAAGAGGAGTTGCCAAATTAATTACGTCCACTATTGTTGATCAACCACCCGTTTTAACTACAGAAGGTGGGCTGATAAAAAGTGGTGTTGATAGTCAATTAGACCGTTATCGGGATGCAATGAATAACGGCAAAAAATGGCTGACAGAAATGGAGCAGGAAGAAAGAGCGAAAACGGGTATTGATAACCTTAAAGTAGGTTATAACAAGGTTTTTGGCTACTATATTCAAGTAACCAATTCAAATAAGAATAAAGTGCCCCTTGACCGGTACCAGCGTAAGCAAACTTTAACTAATGCAGAACGATATATTACCCCAGAACTTAAAGAACATGAAAATCTTATTTTGGAAGCACAAACTAAGTCAACAGATTTGGAATATGAATTGTTTGTGAAATTGCGTGACGAGGTTAAAAAATATATTCCTGCTTTACAAAAATTGGGTGGGCAGATTGCTGCACTTGATGTTTTTTGTTCTTTTGCACAAGTGGCTGAAGAAAATAATTATTGCAGACCAGAATTTCATACCGATAATCAAGATGTGAAGGTGGTCGCAGGTCGTCACCCGGTTGTTGAACAAGTAATGAAGGCCGGTTCATATATTCCAAATGATGTCAAACTAACGGAAGACACTGATATTTTTCTAATTACTGGACCTAACATGTCGGGTAAGAGTACATATATGCGGCAAATGGCACTTATTGCCGTGATGGCGCAAATTGGGTCTTTTGTGCCCGCCGATAGTGCAGATTTACCGATTTTTGATCAAATATTCACCCGTATAGGTGCAGCTGATGATTTGATCTCAGGTCAAAGCACGTTTATGGTCGAAATGACTGAAGCAAATGATGCCTTACAGCACGCTACTAAGCGTAGTCTGGTTTTATTTGATGAAATTGGACGTGGAACTGCAACTTATGATGGCATGGCTCTAGCTGGTGCAATTGTCCAGTATCTCCATGATGAAGTTGGTGCTAAAGTACTATTTGCCACTCACTTCCATGAATTAACCGCGATGGAGCATACCTTATCACATCTAAAGAATATCCATGTAGGTGCAACTGAAGAAAATGGCAAATTGATTTTCTTGCATAAAATTCTACCTGGACCAGCTGATCAAAGTTATGGTATTCACGTAGCCCAACTAGCTGGTTTACCTAAAAAAGTGTTGCGCAAGGCAACTAAATTGCTTAAGAGACTTGAAGCACAAGGCAGTAGTTTAGGTCCTGCTTCTACTCAGTTAGATTTATTCAGTAATGAGCCTGAAGAATCGTCAGCAAGCGAATCTGAATTAGAAGCTGAAAATGAATTAACTGCTAAAGAGAAGGATATTCTAGATGAAATTTCCAATCTTTATCTAGCAGACCAAACGCCACTGCAAGTGATGCAATTAGTTGAAAATTGGCAAGAAGATTTAAAGGATGAAAACTAGTCATGGCACAAATACATGAGCTAGCAGTTAATCTGGCTAATCAGATTGCTGCTGGAGAAGTAATCGAAAGGCCAGCAAGCGTAGTCAAAGAATTGGTCGAAAATGCAATTGATGCTGGTAGTAGCAGGATTAGAATAGATTTTATTGATGCCGGTTTAAAACAGATCGTAGTTCAAGATAACGGATCTGGTATTCCCAGTGATCAAATTGACCTAGCTTTTACTAGGCACGCGACCAGTAAGATTAAAAATGAACACGATTTATTTAACGTCAGTACCTTGGGATTTCGGGGAGAAGCTTTGGCGTCAATTGCTGCTGTCAGCCATGTTGAAATTTTAACCAACGCAACCGGTAAAGTTGGCACGCGTGCCCAATTTTCAGCGGGGATTAAAAAAGGGCAAGAGGAAGCCGCAGCAGTACAGGGTACACAAATAACAGTCAAAGATTTATTCTATAACACGCCTGCACGGTTAAAATATTTACGTAGTCCGCGCACTGAAATTATGAAAATTGTTGATATAGTAAACCGCATAGCTTTAGGTTATCCAGATATTGCCTTTACCTTGATGAATGAAGGAAAGTTGTTACTTAGAACCGCTGGTAACAATAATTTACGCCAGACGGTTTCCAGCGTTTATGGCCGCAAAGTTGCCGAAGAAATGCTGGGATTTAAAAGTAGCGATAATGATTTTGAAGTTAGTGGATTAATTTCTAAGCCGGAACTGACTAGAGCAACCCGTAATTTCATATCTATTCTGTTAAATGGACGTTATATTAAAAATTTTAGATTATCTAGTGCAGTGATGGATGGCTATGGTAATAAACTTTCTGATAAACATTATCCCTTTGCCGTTGTAAGAATTAAAACAGATCCGCTTTTAGTAGATGTGAATGTTCACCCGACAAAACGAGAAGTCCGTCTTTCTAAAGAAACTGAATTAAGTCGTTTAATCACTAATGCAATCAGTACAGCGCTTTTAATTAAAGAAAATGAAGTTGATGCCGTCAATAATTTGACTGCCTCTAAAACAGAGACTTTGGTTGATCAACTCAAATTTAATTTAAATAAGAATGTAGTAGAAACTAAGAGAACCCCTGAAGTCGATGAGATTCGGGAAAATGAGCCAGATAAGATTAAGAATATCAAACACACGCGCTATGTAGATCTAAACATTCCGCGCGATGATGATCGTTACTTAATTACTTCTACTTGGTCTGACAATGTCAAAAAGCAGTGTCAATTAACACCTTTTAGTAGTAATAATTCGACTGCCGCCGTTATTTCAGCTGGCGATGAACTTTTAGCAAGTACCTTGCCGGAATTAACCTTTGTTGGTCAGACAGCTACATATATTATTGCGGCAAATGCTGGTGATTTGTACTTAGTTGATCAAGTGACAGCGAGAAGATTACTCGCTTTTAAAAAAATTATGCGTGATCTAGCCAGTCCCCAAATTAATCAGCAGGGATTATTAACTCCCCTAATTTTAGAATTTGGGAATCTAGATTATTTACAAATAAAAAACAAGATGGCTGACATTCAAAAATTTGGTATCTACTTGGAAGAATTTGGGCAAGATACCTTTATTTTACGGTCTTATCCTACTTGGCTTGGTCGAGATGTTGAACAGTCTGTGCGCCGCATTTTAGATTCTTTTATTAATGTTGATCAGGGCAGTAATGCTAGTTTGATTAAAAGAATTGCAGCGCAAGAGGCACAGAAAAAAATAGCTGGTCGCCAAAAATTAACAACTGCTGACTGCGGCGAGATTTTAACCAGTTTAAGAAAAATTAGTGATCCATATCATGATGCTCAAGGAAATCTAGTAATTGTGCGTTTGAAACAGAATGATATACGTAAAATGTTTAAAAGGAATGAATAGTTAATGTACGAGTATTTAGATGGCACGATTGCCTTTATTAGACCAAATTACATCGTGGTTGATGTAACAGGTATTGGTTATAAAGTATTTAGTCCTACGCCTTTTGCTTATCAAGAAGGACAAAAAGCACGTGTATTTATTGAACAAATTGTGCGGGATACAGGGATTACTCTTTATGGCTTTCAATCGGCAGATGATAAAGAATTATTTTTAAAATTGTTGAGCGTGAGTGGGATTGGTCCCAAATCTGCCTTGGCAATTATGGCGGCCGAAAATAGTAATTCACTTGCCGAAGCAATTGAAAAGGGCGAGGTTAAGTATTTAACTCATTTTCCGGGTGTAGGCAAAAAAACTGCCTCTCAAATCGTCTTGGATTTAAAAGGTAAGTTGGGAGATTTTGTTAAAAAGGCTAATTCAACTGTTTTGCCAGAAGTATCACCGGAATTAAATGATGCTTTATTAGCTTTACTGGCGTTAGGTTATACTAAAAAAGAAGTTGACCGTATTACACCGGCTTTAGTTAAAGAAGATAAAACCACTGCGGATCAATATATTAAAAAAGGTTTGGCTCTACTGTTGAAGAAGTAAATCTTGTTATAATATAATTAAGGTTTTAAAGGGAAGTGAGATTGGTGGCAGAAGATAAAAACGCAATAGTTTCTGGAAAAGTTCAGGGATCAGAAGATGAGCAGGCTGATTTTTCTTTGCGTCCGCAGACTTTAACTGCATACTTGGGTCAAAAACGAGTGAAACAAGAGATGGCGGTATATATTAAGGCGGCAAAGAAAAGAGACGAAGCTCTTGACCATGTCTTGCTATATGGGCCCCCCGGTTTAGGTAAGACTACTTTAGCTTTTGTTATTGCTAATGAACTGGGTGTAAATTTAAAAAGTACTAGCGGTCCCGCTATTGAAAAGGCTGGTGACTTAGTAGCCTTACTAACTGATCTTGATCCCGGTGACATTTTATTTATTGATGAAATTCATCGGCTAGCCAAACCCATCGAAGAAGTGCTCTATTCTGCTATGGAAGACTACTATGTTGATATTGTGATCGGTGAAGGACAGACTACCCACGCCGTCCACGTACCGCTGCCACCATTTACTTTAGTCGGCGCTACTACTTTAGCCGGCCAGTTGTCAGCACCATTAAGAGGACGCTTTGGGATTGTTGAGCATTTACAATATTACACTGTTGCAGAATTGGAAAAGATTATTTCCCGCTCCAGCAAAGTTTTTAATATTGAAATTGAGCAAAAGGCAGCACATGAATTAGCCAGAAGATCACGTGGTACTCCCAGAGTAGCAAACCGTTTATTAAGAAGGGTCAGAGACTTTGCCCAAGTTAAAGGTGAAAAGGTTATTTCGTTTGCTACTACTGCTGATTCTTTGAAGCAATTACAAGTTGACGATGAAGGCCTAAATCAAACGGATCGTAAAATTTTACGGGTAATTATTGAAAATTATCATGGTGGCCCTGTGGGTATCAGAACTTTAGCAGCTAATGCAGGTGAAGATGTAGAAACCATTCAGTCTCTTTACGAACCTTATTTAATGCAAAACGGGTTTTTGTTAATGACACCTAGGGGCAGAATGGCGACAGAGAAGGCCTACATTCATCTGGGATTGCCTTTGCCAGACAAATAATGCAATTATGCGTTATTTTTTGTATAATGAATAATTAGGAAATTAAAATTAATTGAGGAGTGTAAAAGTGAATACATTATTTTTAGCTAATGCTAATGCTGGTGGCGGAAATTTGATGATGATAGTATTTATAGTTGCTATCTTTGCCGTAACATATTTCTTCATGATTAAGCCACAAAAAAAGCAGCAACAAAAGAAAATGGAAATGATGAACCAATTAAAAAAGGGTGACAATGTGGTCTTAATTGATGGCTTGCACGGTAAAATTGATTCTGTTAATACTAAAGACAAAACAGTAGTAGTTGATGCTGACGGAATTTATTTGACGTTTAGCAGGATGGCTATTCAGC
The DNA here is from genome assembly GCF_000970855.1 of Lactobacillus helsingborgensis. Taxonomy (GTDB): domain Bacteria; phylum Bacillota; class Bacilli; order Lactobacillales; family Lactobacillaceae; genus Lactobacillus; species Lactobacillus helsingborgensis. The sequence continues at coordinate 5,343 of NZ_KQ034047.1, read as the reverse complement.
AAATTTTGCCAAGTAGCCCAGCTTCAGCCGAACCTGTTTCCGCAACTCCAGCCGATACTAAAGCTGAAGATCAAGCAGAAAGTGAACCTGAAAAAGAACCAGATTCAGAGCAAAAACCTGAAGCTCCTGCAGACAAACCTATAGAAGAAAAACCAGCCAGTCAATCTTCTGATGCTGCTGATGATCAAGAAAAATAACAAAGAATTGTGTCCTTAAAGGGACACTTTTTTATTGGCTTATTTTGTTAATAAGGGTTTATTATTGCGCAAAGTGTCAGTTTTTTTAAAAAATAGTATAAAATGATACTAGCACATATAGGTATCAGAAAGGATTTTCTCATGAAAAATATTCCAGTTATTATGATTATCTTTGGTGGTAGTGGAGATTTAGCACACAGAAAACTGTATCCTGCGTTATTTAATTTGTATGAGCAAGGTCTAATTCACGATAATTTTGCGGTAATTGCTACTGCACGCAGGCCCTGGTCGCACGAATATTTGCGTGGACAAGTGAGTGATGCGGTTCACGAAACTCACAGTGAAGTTAATGAAAATAATTTAGCTGAGTTTGCCAGTCATTTTTACTATCAATCTCATGATGTGACAAATGTAGAACATTATGAAACTTTGAAAAATTTAGCTCAGGAACTGGACGATCGCTATAGTTCACAAGGTAATCGAATCTTTTATATGGCAATGGCTCCCAGATTTTTTGGCACAATTGCCGAACATATTAACGACCAACACCTAACCAGCACCGGCTTTAACCGAATTGTTGTTGAAAAGCCTTTTGGTCGTGATCTTACAAGCGCAGAAGAATTAAATAAGCAAATAACAGCATCATTTGCTGAGGATGATATTTTTAGAATTGATCATTATTTGGGTAAAGAAATGGTGCAAAATATCTTGCCGTTACGCTTGACTAATCCATTGATTAAGAATGTTTGGAATAATGAAAATATTAAAAATATCCAAGTCACTCTAGCTGAAAGGCTGGGTGTTGAAGCTCGTGGGGGTTACTATGAGACTTCAGGGGCTTTGCGTGACATGGTTCAAAATCATATTTTTCAAATAATTACATTACTGGCTATGCCAGAACCCAAAGATTTGACTTCAAAAAGTATTCATGAGGCAAAGCAGGAACTATTAAGTAGCCTGGTAATACCTTCTGAAAAAGAAATTGCCGCTCATTTTGTCAGGGGCCAATACTTAGGTAGTGATGTTACTTTTGGCTATCGCCAAGAACCAAATGTAGCAGCAGATTCACAAACAGAAACTTTTGTCGCTGGAGAAGTAAAGTTCAAAAAGGGTCCATTAGCAGGAACACCAATCTACTTTAGAACAGGTAAAGAAATGAGGGAGAAGAAAAATAGAATTGACATTGTATTAAAGCATAAATCTAATCAATATGGCAGAGCTCATTCAAATAACATTACAATTATTATTGACCCGCAGATGCAAATTTTTATTACTATTAATGGTAAAAAAATCAATGAAAGTGGCATCAGACGGGAAGACCTGAGCTATCTTTTTTCGCAAGAAGAACAAAATCAGGTGCCGGATGGCTATGAGCGCTTGTTACATGATGTCTTTATCAATGATTCCACCAATTTCACCCACTGGAGTGAACTAAAGAATTACTGGCACTTTATTGACCAGATTGAAGAAGTCTGGCAAAAGGAAAATGAACAAGGTCATGAGCCTGAGCAATATTTGCCATATAGGATGGGACCTAAAGCAGCAAATAAAATTTTTGAAACACCGACTGAGCGCTGGATTTATGACTAAATTCGATGATGGCCTGCTACCACAAAATGACACGCACAGAAAGATCATTCACCTTGATATGGATGCTTTTTATGCTTCTGTTGAAACTCGCGATCATCCTGAACTAAAAAATAAGGCACTAGTAATTGGGCAAGATCCGCGTGACTATCACGGTCATGGCGTTGTGGCAACAGCAAACTATATTGCGCGTCAATATGGTGTCCATTCAGCAATGCCGTCAATTAAGGCACTTAGACTGATACCAAAAAACAAGTTGGTCTTCATGAGTCCAGACTTTACCAAATACCATAGAGTTTCAACGGAAATACACCAGTTAATGCACGAAATTACAGATAAGGTGCAATCTATCGCGCTTGATGAAGCATATTTAGATGTCACTGAAAATAAGCAGGGTCTTTCTTCCGCGCTTCAAATCGCAATTAATTTACAAACCAAGATTAAACAAGAGGTAGGCTTGAACTGTTCTTTCGGTGTAACTTACAATAAATTTCTCGCAAAGATGGGTTCTGAATACTCCAAACCTTTTGGTCGCACCATTATTTTGCCTGACGAAGCGCAAGAATTTTTGGCTAGGCAAAAAATTGCCCGTTTTCATGGTATTGGTCCAAAGACGCAAGCCAAATTAGCAGAGATGGGTATCTATACAGGACGCGGCTTGCAAAAAATACATGTTCGTGATTTAATTAAGCATTTCAACCGTATGGGCTATTTGATGGCTGAACATGCAAATGGTATTGATTTGTCACGGGTAATACCAGACGATGAACGCAACCGTAAATCAATTGGCATTGAGCGTTCTTATGAGCCCAGTGTTTATAATGAGCAGACTGCACTTACTAATTTGCGCAATTATGTTAATGATTTAGCGGATAAACTAAGCGAGCGCAATTTTTATGCTAATACGATTGTTTTAAAAATTAGAAATAGTGAGTTTAAAACTCTTACTAAAAGACGTAAACTTGAACACGCTACGAATAATCCTTTGGAAATTTATGATGCTGCTAAAGATTTGTTTGACCCAATATCAAGCTCCTTTTTAAACGACGGTATTAGGCTTCTAGGAGTAACGGCTACCGATTTTTCTGAAGCAGATTATGAAAATATGGATTTAAATCTATTTACTAAATGAGCTATTTTATTGTTAAACTAAATATTATATTTGCTAAATAAAGGAGTATAGATATGAGCACTTTTGACCAAATTTATCAAAAAATCACACAATATGACACCATCATTCTACACAGACATACTAGCCCTGATCCAGATGCTTTGGGCTCACAGGCGGGGCTGGCTCGTTCTTTAAAATTGCAGTTTCCGACTAAGCAAATTTTATGTGCCGGTGAAAATGATGAAGGCGATCTCGATTGGATTAATAAAATGGACCAGGTCACTGCTGAGGATTATCAAGGCGCCCTGGTGATTACCACTGATACTGGGAATACAGCTAGAATTTCAAATAAGATGTATAGTAAGGGTGCTTTTTTGATTAAAATTGATCATCACCCGGATGTTGAACCGTATGCGGATATGAGTTATGTTGACGATCAAGCGCCTGCTGCCTCACAAATTATTGCCGATTTTATTATTAGTGAAAAAATGCCGTTAACAAAAGAAGTAGCCTACCCGCTTTATGCCGGCATAGTTGGTGATACCGGTAGGTTTATGTACCCGGAAACATCAGAGCATACTTTTAAAATTGCAGCTAAATTGGCAGCTACTGGTATCAATATCAATGAAATTGCACGTAACATTAGTGATGTTACTTTTGAACAGGCAAAATTGCAGGCAATCGTTTTGGATTATATGAAAGTTGATCCTAGCGGTGCTGCTTATGCAGTCCTAACGCAAAAAACTTTAAATGAATTAGGGGTTGACTCTGATCAGGCTTCCTGCACAGTTTCTACTCCAGGGCGGATAAAAGATATTATCGCCTGGAACGTATTTGTAGAAAAGCCTGATGGTACTTTTAGAGTCCACTACAGGTCAAAAGGTCCCGTAATTAATGAACTGGCTGCTAAACATGATGGCGGCGGGCATGCTTTAGCAAGTGGTGCTAATGCTCAAGACATGGGTGAAGTTAAGCAAATTTTTGCCGAATTAGTTCAAGTAACCAAGGAATACCAAGAGGAACATGAATAATATTTTTGAAAACGAACAGTTAAATCCAGCAATTAGGCAAGGTTTAAAAAAGATCAATTTTGTTAAACCGACAGAAGTTCAGGAAAAAGTAATTCCCGTATTATTGGCACACAGAAATGTGGTGGTACAGGCAGTCACCGGATCTGGTAAAACTCACGCTTTTTTGCTTCCAGTAATGAACGAAATTGACACAAACTTGCAATATCCTCAGGCAATTCTAACAACACCTAGCCGTGAACTTGCGCAGCAATTGTATCAAGTGACCAGGCAGTTGCGGGATGCAGCAGGATTGAATATTTCTGTTGCGCATTTAGCTGGCGGAACTGACCGTGAAAGGCAGATAGAAAAAATTAACCGCCGCAAACCTCAACTCATTATCGCTACTCCAGGACGTCTGCATGATTTTGTTGAAAAAAAGGTTTTACCGTTAGATTATGTTAAAAATTTTGTCATTGATGAAGCTGATATGACGCTGGACATGGGATTTTTAAGCGATATTGATTTTATTGCTCAGCGTCTAATGCGGGATTGTGTCATAGCAGCTTTTTCTGCCACTATTCCAGTGAAACTTGCTAATTTTTTACGCAAATATATGGCTAAACCGGAGACAATTATTATTGATAATCCTGCTGTTATTTCTCCCACAGTCAAAAACGATTTAATTGATATTGGCGCTAAAAAACGCGAGAAAGTACTTTACCAAGTTTTAACTCTCGGTCAGCCATATTTAGCATTGATTTTTGCTAATACGAAACAAACAGTAGACGAATTGGCTGCTTTTCTGACTAATCAAGGACTTAAAGTAGCTAAAATACACGGCGGGATAACTGAACGTGAACGGAAAAGGACTTTGCGTGAGGTTGAAGCGGGGCAATATCAATACGTTGTGGCAACTGATCTCGCAGCTCGCGGTTTAGATATTAAGGGCGTTAGTTTGGTTGTCAATTATGAAATTCCACGTGAACTAGAATTTGTCGTTCATCGTATCGGTAGGACTGGTCGGAATGGGATGAGTGGTCACGCAATTACTTTAATTCGCGAAGAAGAAATGGATCGCATTCTGAAATTGGAAAGAATGGGTATTCAATTTGATTTTGTTGAAGTTAAAAATGGTGCTCTGGTACCACGAAAGCACTACCATAGTCGTAACTCTAGGCAATCAGCTGCCCACAGTTTAGATAATAAAATGAGGGGCATAGTTAATAAAGCGAAAAAGAAGCGCAAACCTGGTTATAAGAAAAAGATTAAACGTGCTATTCAGCAAGATAAAGCCCAGAAAAATAAAATTGAACAGCGCAATAAGATTCGCAAGGCAAAAAGGCAAAGAAAAAGACGTCGTGAAGATCAATCTTAATAAAAAAGACTAAATAAAAAATTAGTTGCACTTTTAAAACTAATAAATCAGTGTTTATTAGGC
>NZ_KQ034046.1:1194359-1267524 GCF_000970855.1 Lactobacillus helsingborgensis | reverse complement strand
TTCAATTTTGGAGTGTTGTCCGAGTGGCTTAAGGAGCATGATTGGAAATCATGTATACGGGTTAATCCTGTATCGAGAGTTCAAATCTCTCACACTCCGCTAAATAAAAGCTCATAACAGTTGATGTTATGAGCTTTTTGTTTTTCTATGTTCGCTAAAAATTTCGCTTAATTTTTAACTAAATAATAATGTCATTTTAGAGTTTTAATTATATTCATTAAGAACATATTTTTCTTATTTAACGATAAGCATTGCTAGCATTTTACCGAGATTGACCTATTGTTGCAGTGTTTATGAAAATTTGTCTTTTGTTACAGCATTGCCCCTTTGATCTTTTTTCTGTAAAATAAATATGTAATCTTAATTTGGCGGTGAAATAATGGTATTTTTAACAGTAATATTAGATCTTTGCTTTTTCGGTGCTATCTTCTATATGCTATATCATGACCATAAACTTAAAAAATCTGGCTCAATGGAGAAACCCTTAAAAAAGAAGTGGCAATATTGGGCATTTATATTGGTGACATTTTTTGGAACTGGTATGGCTGCTTCTTTTAGTGACACTGAATACACTAATAATGAAAGTGCTACTTACCAATCAAAGCGGGATAGTGAAAGCTCGGCTAATGGCGATGATACAGATAGTACGGTACAAAAAGATGATACCCAAACTGATACTGAAGACACGGATAGCGATGATAGCGAAAATCAAGTTGATGAAAAAGAAGCTAATAAAAACATAAGAATGTTACTTAAAGATGATCAAAAAGATGCTACCAATGGTGATGATAGGTATGCTTATGCTCTATATCTCAAAAAAATAAAATATGGTGATGAAAGTGTTGATATTCAAGTTGCTTCTAATTTTTTTGACTTATCAAGCAAACAAAAAGATGTTGTAGCGGAAAGAGTTCAAGGTGTCGTCGGTGCTGGTGTTTCTATGGTTGATAGCGACTATAAGCCTAAAGATGATCAAGAAGGTTACAACCTAAACTTTCATTATGGACAAATTGCTGTTGGACATTCAAAAATGTGGAATTCTCATAAGTATAAATGGTATAAATCAGCAGGTTAAAAAGTTCGAAAAAAGTTCGAATAAAATTTTTAAACCATTATGATTATTTTTATATAAATGCTAAAAATGGGAAAAGTTTAGATGTATTTCTTCCTATTAATGTATTTGGAATCTCTCAAACTTCACTAATAGTAATAAAAAGCTTGTAATATTAAGTATTACAAGCTTTTATTATGCTTTGGCACGGCATTAAAGTATAAAAAAGTTAAATATTTAACTCCCTAATAGAATTAGTGGCATCGATTTTGTTTTGATCATTTAGAGGAGTATAAATGTATAAAGTGTTTTTATATCTTCATGTCTCATTACATTTGAATAGTTTTTGGTTTTATGTTTGTTTCACTTATTAGCAAGGTCGCAAATTTATGCCTAAAGTCATGGATAGTAATTCATCTTAAATTAGGATACTTTTTGTAAATCAAAGAATAATTAACAAATTTATATTCTGCTTTAAAAGATTAAGTCATTATTCTCTTAATAAAGATATCATGGCTAATCTAACATTTTGCTGGGAATCTTATTTAATAAATATATAAGTTGTTCGATTCATAAAAGAAATACCTAATATGCCGACTAAAAGTAAGCCACTATCAGTAATTGTTAGGTTATGTTAAGAGAAGCTATTTAATTATTGATATTACTATGAAACAGATTTCGTTGACAAAGGCTTAAACTTAACAGACTATTAAAATAAAAAATGTATTGAGTCATACCTTATGTACCTTTTTAAATAAAAAACTTGATAAGAAGTGGTAATATTAGGGTGTATAGAAGTATAGTCGTCTCATAACTAAAAATGAAGTTGAAGACTCAAGGAGATAGAACAATATTGAGCTAGATTTAAAGTTTAACTTAACTTAGAGAGTTAATTGAAAGAGTATATGAGATGCAATTAATCTTAATAACCGGTTTTGCTTGTTAGAACTGGATCGAAATGCGACTAACTTTTCAGAGGATCTTTGACTAGGAAGCGCTTACTATATACAAAATGTTTAGCGCTTAGTGGTAATTATAAATAATTTATAGAGTTATAGTAATAGATGTAAATGATGATATTGTTTTTTAACTGAATCCTATAAAAAAGTCCTTATAAAGATATTATGAAAATATTTTACCAAGAGATCTTTATTTTTTAAAAGAATAAGTAAATTTTATCATCTAGGAGATTTTACAAAACTTTTTATTGCTTATTAGCTAGCTAATTATTCTGTTGGTAGTTCCTAAATCTATTTCTCCTCAAAAAATTTATTATTATGAATCACTGATAACTAAAAGTGTTATGCAAATTCTAAAGAATTATCCGAAGATTCGAAAAGGAATACCTTGCAGAATTGGCAAAAAATTGTTATATAAAGAATATGAAAGCAGATAATCAAAACTACAAGGACAGTAATAAAGCTAATTTTTAACTCATAAAATTACAGAAACTGATACGCTGTGAGCAAGCATTGGGGGTTAGTTCCTTGAATAATCATATTACTATCTATTAATAAATTATTTAATTGCTACTTTAACGTATGGATTATTTTATTATGGGTTAATAGATTAGCAGATTTATGTAAGATATGCGGATTTTATATACTACAACATAGATAAACTACATTAAATTAATAATTATGATTTTGAGATGCCTATTATCATTAATAAAAAATTCTATAAAAGAAAATAGAGTATCTAAAGTTCTAAACTAATTATGTTCAAGTCGATGCAATAAAAAGCAGACTGATTCTCACGGAAAAGTGAATTATTTGATTTAATAAAATTCAATTAGTTTTATTTTACTTTTGTAAAGTTTACGTGTATTAATTTGTCGATTTAGTAAGTTAATCTTAGCAACTTTTGCTTGATTTAACTTTTATGACTTTAAAATGAGGTTCAATTTGGAGAATTTAAACGATATAATTGTAAAATTTTTGGCAGCAGGTGGTTTGGGCTATATTAATTATTGGCTTTTAGAGAAATTGGATGTGTCCTCTTCTAGTATTGGAGAGAAAACGGTACATGTTACTTTTGGATCACTTTTGTGTTCAATACCTGATTTTTTTGTCTATATTTTACTTAAAAGTTTTTTTGTTAAATATTTCAAGTTTAATAATGATTTATCAAATGTTATTTCGTTATCGTTGACGGTTATTGCAGTATTCTTTTTTACTATTTTTTTGGGGAAAAAAATAATTGATTTAATTTATCGCATTATGCGAAAAGTAACAACTGGCGATTGGGAAACTGGTGTGGCACCAGGAGAACCATGGTCAGCTATAGATAAATCAGGAGAAAGTTTAGTTTATTTATATAACTTCGAGCATAAACTAATCGCGTGTGGATATGGAACGAGCTTTTCGGGTAGTTTTGATAGCAATTATTCAATTAATTTACAACCATTTGATCATAATCAAAAGAAAGAGTCCGAACTGAACTATTATGATGCTATTTATTTTGCATCTTTTTCTGACGCAAGTCCAATAAAAGGTATAGAGTGTAAAGGCTCTAGTATCCATGTCAATCTAAAGCAGGGTTTTATAATGGTCATTTTTAAAGTTGTAGAGGATAAAGAAAATAAATGCAGGTGTAATTGTTCTTTAAAGGATTGATTTTGGGGTTTATTAATAGTTTTGATTTCTAACTAAATTTTATATTCTTTTAAATGAAAAAATCTGTTAAAGATGAGTTTATTTTATGATTTTGACAATTTGATTAGCTACTGCAAAATTAAAAAGAAATTTTGTTATAAAAGAGTCTGGGAAAAATTATTTCAAGAACAACAAAAAAAGACGTTGAACTCAACGCCTTTTTTTGTATACTTTTTGTCTTGGCTCTGGTATTATTTACCAAAGTCAAATAGATCGGAGACTAATTTCAATGTACTAAAATTATACCACAGGACAGACTGCTTTAGTACTCAAGTTAGACTTTGTTATTCCTTAAGACTACTTGGTTATTGTCATTAGCCAGTTCATCGATTTCATTCCTTTATAGGTGCTTAAAGATGATGTTTCTGTGTTCCTACCATGCAATTAATAATTTTCGCTCTAGCCGACCCAGTCAGCTGATTAAAATGTGCTTTCTTTACTTTAACAATCTGCTTAAAGAAAAAGGCTTACTCTATGAGATGCTATCTTTATTGATGGTACAAAGATTGAAGCGGATGCCAACAAGTATTCCTTTATGTGGAAAAAGGCCATCGGTCGCTGCCAAACCAAGCCGCAAGGCTCCTATACCATTGGTCACTTGAAGAACGTTTTTGGTAGTTTTTGGTATGTGACGAGCCTATCTCAGAGAGCAAGAAAAGCTAGAAAATGATCCAGGGTTAATGCTCATGACTATTAACTTGAGTAAATTGGCACAGAGTGGCCCTAAAGGTATACTAGGACCATAAATCGAAATTCAGTAGAGACAAAAAGCCGAAAAATCACTAAAAAAGTGCTTCGCCTGCTTTGGTTTATTAAGTCAAGGAGTCTAGTTCTTCCAAGACTCTTATCAATTTAATTACCATCTTTTTTATTTTTTGTGGAAGAACGTTTACTTTTAGTTTTCTTCATTTTTGTCTTTTTTGGTGTTTTTCCAATAGTTGAGTGCTTTCTTGTGGGAGTATCTTTATCCATGACTTTTTTTATGGTCTCTTTTTCTGGAGCTTTTCCTACAGTCAAAATTTTCAAACTATCAAGATTATAATCTTTCATTTAAAATTCTCCTTTGAATTTTTTGTGAGTTAGTTCTACTATTACATCTAATTACCTAATATTGACAAGGCCTTAAAAAGTCTCAAGTTGTAATAATATTATTGTTTAATATTGCTATACAAAACATTGTAGCAATTAATTATGAAAATACTAGGGATTATTCTTAAACAACTTAAATTGCTTTAGAATTAAAGATGCTTTTATTATTTTTAATTTAATAAATAAATTATGTCAGATCTTATATTTTGTAGGTAACTAAAAAGTTTTTTAAAAATAAAATAGTTATTATATATCATAAGATAATTTGATGAATTTTTGAATATTCCGCTCAAAAAATATCTTTGGTCTATATTTAGCGTCTTTTCACTGTGTGTACCAAATTTTGCTTTGTGATACGATTGAATAAATTTAATCAAAATTCAAATTATTTATTCTTTTGCATTATAAAGGTTTAATTTTTATGTTTATAATCCATGACTTTTTATTTCTTTTACTTATTTATGAAAAACTTTCAAACAAAAATTTTGTGAAATGTTTATTTATGAATAAATGATATCCTGAGATATTATTAGCTAATTAAAATAATATATATTTATGATATAAGAAGACAAAAAATAAATGTAAATAAGTTGGAAGTTATTTACATGTATCTCAGTAAAATTATAGCATCTGATAGCTAAAAATATTTTTATTAAAATTAATATAAATGTTTCCACTCTATAATTAAGACGCTTATTGTTTTGATTACTATATTTATGAAAAACTTTTTAGTTTTTTTAAAATAAGATGTAGCAATGTAAATTTAGTGAAGAAAAATTCAGAAGTCAAAAAAATTCTAGACAAGATCCGAAACTTATGCTAAATTATTAGAAGTGGTCGAGAGACGACAACAAAAATGGAGGATTAGCTCAGCTGGGAGAGCATCTGCCTTACAAGCAGGAGGTCACAGGTTCGAGCCCTGTATCCTCCATAATAATGGTGGCGTGAAGGGAAGTTCGCGCCGCCATTATTTATTGATTAACTAATAACTTGAATCCTTGCATTTTATTTCAAAATAGGTATACTATTAAAAGTACTTTGATTCAGAACAATGACCCGTTGGTCAAGTGGTTAAGACATCGCCCTTTCACGGCGGTAACATGGGTTCAAATCCCGTACGGGTCACTTTGGAGGATTAGCTCAGCTGGGAGAGCATCTGCCTTACAAGCAGGAGGTCACAGGTTCGAGCCCTGTATCCTCCATCGTTCTATGGCTACCGAATCTGCGGTAGCCTTTTTTATTATCAATATATAGAACGAAATTTTAAAAAAATCGGTTCAAGTCCTGAGAGGATCCTGTAATGGAGATGCCTTGTAACCGAATAGCTATTGTCTATAGGGGGACTATTATGGAAAAACGTTTATTTACTTCGGAGTCTGTTTCTGAAGGACATCCCGACAAAATTGCTGATCAAATTTCAGATGCAATTTTGGACGCAATTATTGCCAAAGATCCCCAAGCACACGTTGCTTGTGAGACTATTGTTAATACGGGAATTGTCTATGTGTTTGGTGAAATATCAACATCTGCTTATGTTGATATTCAGAGTATTGTCCGTAAAACTGTTTTGCGCATAGGCTATGACAAACCCGAATTAGGTTTTGACGGCAACAATTGTGCAGTTTTAATTGATATTGATGAACAATCACCTGATATCGCTCAAGGAGTTGATCATTCACTTGAAACACGTGAAAATCACTCTGACGAAGACCAGCTTGACCAAATCGGGGCAGGGGACCAAGGACTAATGTTTGGCTTTGCGATCAACGAAACGCCAGAATTAATGCCTTTGCCAATCTCACTGGCTCACCGCCTAATGAGACAAGTTGCCAAGTTACGCAAGGATGGCACTTTAAGCTGGCTCAGGCCAGATGCTAAGGCTCAAGTAACGGTTGAGTATGATGAACAGCAAAAACCTTTAAGAGTTGACACTGTGGTTATTTCAACGCAAACCGATGATCAGGTTTCAAACGAAGAAATCCGTCAAGCAATGATTGATTTGGTGATTAAAAAAGTTATTCCTGCTAAATACTTGGATGAAAAGACGAAGTTTCTGATTAATCCTTCTGGCCGCTTTGTTATTGGTGGACCTAAAGGCGATTCAGGTTTAACTGGACGTAAGATAATCGTTGATACCTATGGGGGTTATGCTCGCCATGGTGGCGGTGCATTTTCAGGTAAAGATCCTACGAAAGTTGATCGTAGTGCCAGTTATGCTGCCAGATATGTTGCTAAAAATATTGTTGCTGCGGGTCTAGCTGATCGCTGTGAAGTTCAGCTGGCATACGCAATTGGAGTTGCTCACCCTGTTTCAGTCATGATTAATACTGCTGGAACTGGTAAAGTTAGTGATGATTTATTAACTAAGGCTGTACGTAAAATATTTGATTTGCGCCCTGCTGGGATCATTAAAATGCTTAATTTAAGGCGACCAATTTACGAACAGACCGCAGTTTACGGCCACTTTGGCAGAACCGATATTGATTTACCATGGGAAAAAACCGATAAAGTTCAAGAACTTTTAAACTTTGTTCACGAAAATAAATAGTTTTATCAGCTAATGAAGGGGTTGTAATTGTGAAGAAGACAAATGTACGAATAGTAATGATTGCGATTTTTATGACGACGTTTATGACCGCCATTGAAGGTACAATCGTTTCTACGGCAATGCCGACAATTGTTTCTGATCTGAATGGATTAGAAATCATGAATTGGGTTGTTTCCATATTTTTGTTTATGACTGCTGTATCGACTCCTTTATACGGTAAATTGGCAGACAGCTTCGGTCGTAAACCAATCTTTTTATTTGGAATAGCACTTTTTGTGATTGGTTCAGCGCTTTGTGGTCAAGCACAGAATATGGTTGAACTAATTTTATTCCGTGTTATTCAGGGATTAGGCTCTGGAGCTGTTCAGCCGGTGGCAATGACCATTATCGCCGATTTATACAGCTTGGAAAAAAGAACCAAGATGTTAGGTCTTAATTCCGGTTTCTGGGGTGTAGCATCAGTTATTGCACCACTGCTTGGTGGGTTTATTGTCCAAAATCTTTCTTGGCACTGGGTTTTCTACATTAATGTGCCAATTGGTATTATTGCCCTATTGTTAATTATCTTTTTCCTTAAGGAACCAAAGAATAAGAAGAAAAGCAAACTTGATGTTAAAGGAACATTTTGGTTAGTAGTTTTACTTCTGACCTTAATGTTTACACTGCAGGATCTAGGGACAATTAAGCCACTTATGCTGGCTGCTCTAGTTGCTTTAATCATTATTAGTGCAATTGTGTTCTACTATGAAGAAAAACGCGCAGAAGACCCTATAATGCCCCTTTCAATGCTCAAAGGCAGGGAGTTCTTAGCCGTCAATATGATTACACTGCTTATCGCAGGGGTAGTTATTGGTTTTGAATTTTACATCCCAACCTGGATGCAGGGAATTAACGGTACTTCAGCTACTGTAGCCGGTTTTGCCGTAACGCCAAGTTCAGTAATGTGGGTAGTTGGCTCATTCTTAATTGGTGGTATGCTTAGCCGCTGGGGCGTAAGAAAAACCTTCTTCGGACTATTAACCATTCTTTTAATAGCAGATTGCATGTTGCTAATTGTGCCGATACACACGCCATTTTGGGTATTCTGCGTGATTGCCACATTAAATGGCTTTTCCTTTGGTGGCGTTTTAACCGCATCACAGGTTCGTTCACAAGTGTTGGTTTCAAAAGAAAATATCGGTGTTGCTACTTCTTTTAACACTTTGATGCGGTATTTAGGGCAAACCATGATGGTTTCAATTTTTGGTATTACCTTTAACACCATTGTTGCCAACCAACTTGCTCATCGTCCTAATTTAACTCAATCAATGATGAACAAAATTGTTTCTTCAGTTAAAGCAAAGGAGCTTGCCGCTAACTTAATTCCACAATTAAGAGGAGTGCTCTTTAGCGCTTTAAAAGGTGTTTACTGCGTTTCTCTAATAGCAATTATAATTTCAATAATTTTTAACTGCATTTATAAAAAACAACAAAAAAATAGCTAACTAAAATAAAAATTGAGTAAAACCTGCTGGTAACCAAATCAGCAGGTTTTTTATTTATTTAACTTTTTTCTATAGTAGAAAAGTCGCTTTCTAAAAATTATAATAGACGATATCAAAAAATTTACAGATAGGAAGTATAGCATGGAAAGGCAAATTACCAATTGGCGTTCTTTAGGCGGACATGTCGGTGCTGGAGGAAAAAAGGTTAGAGATGACCTGCTTTTTCGGTGTGGTCAATTATATAATTTAACCCCATTTCAAAATGAACAACTACAAGATAAATATCAAATTAAACGTGTTTTCGATTTTAGAGGGCAGGATGAACGCAAACAATTTCCCGATTTCTTGTGGTCAGGTCTAGACTACGTGGTAATTGATGTGCTAAAGGATGCTCAAGTTAACCAAGCCAGTGTGGAAACAATCATTTCTGGTAGTTATAGTGCGGAAGAAGATATGTTAACTACTTATGAAGAACTGGTAATGGAGAAGTCTGCACAAACGGGTTATCGGCAATTTTTATTGACTTTAATCAATGATCCCACTCCAACAGCATTTCACTGTTTTGCGGGCAAGGACAGGACTGGCGTAGCAGCAGCTCTCATATTAAAAACTTTAGGAGTCAGTGATGAGGAAATTTATGCGGACTACCTTGAAACTATTCCGGCACGTAAACAAGAAAATCAAGAAATTTTAGACTACTTGCAAGATCATTTAACTAGTGCGCAGCTAGATGAGGTTGCGGTTGCACTGACCGTAAAAAAGGCTTATTTAGAAAGATATTTTGCTACTATCAAGCGCAACTTTGGTGATTTTGACAATTATCTTATGCACGGACTGAATTTACCAGCTGATTTTAAAGATAAGATGCGTCAAATTTATTTAGTGTAGGTCACAATTTTAAAAAGGTGTTCAATACGATGTTTAACTTTAAATAAGTAATTAATATATGAATGTAAAAATACCGGTAAAACTATAATTACTAAATTAAATATTTCTTCTTATTTGTAGTTAAAAGTTTATAAAATGTTCATCATTAAAATGAATATCTAAGTAAAACTTTTACCAAGTTGATTTTTGCTAATAAATTCAACTTAATAGCTGACTTTGCAGCTAAAATGCGCTAAATTTAGTTAGTATGATAATAAAACTACCAAGAATTTTAACAAAGGAGAAAAAATGCAACGCGACGAATATATCAAAAGTCTCAATCTTGAACCCCACCAAGAAGGTGGCTGGTTCAGACAAGTTTATGCCAGTGATGAGCAATTTTATGACGAAGATAGCAAGGGAGAACGCTTCTACTATACTTCAATTTATTTTTTACTCGATGATAAGAATTGCTCTCATTTTCACCGTTTAAATCATGATGAGATGTGGTATTATCACGATGGTCAGGCAATTACTATTCACTGCATTTCGCCTGAGGGCAAATATTATGCGGTTAAATTAGGAAAAAATGTTGCGCAAGGTGAATGTCTGCAATTTAAGGTGCCAAAATATACTATCTTTGCTTCGGAAGTGACCGAGCCTGACAGCTTTTGCCTAGTAAGCTGCGTTGTTTCTCCCGGCTTTGATTATCACGATTTTGAGCTGCTTAAAAAAGCAGATTTGTTAAAGAAGTATCCAGAATATAAAGACGTCATTTACCGTCTAGCTCAAGATTAATTTTGGCTACAAAAAAAGTTCAAACTACTAAAAGTTTGAACTTTTTGTTTTAAACTAAACTATTTTCTTGTGCGCGTATTTCTAAATAATAGTGATATAAGAAGGAGTATCCGATTAGTAAGAATGCGATTCCTTCTAAAAAGCCGCCAACTACATCTGAAGGATAGTGTACGTGGCTGAAAATCCTTGTATATCCGATTAATATGGGAAAGCAGGCCCAAACAATGCATAACACAGTTTTGGCCGCTTTATTTTTAACTAATAAAATCGTTAGTACAATTAGAATTCCAAATAAAGTAGCACTGCCAACCGAATGTCCAGAAGGAAAACTATAACCGTGTGCTGCAACTAGATGATGCGTGAAAGGTCTGTGACGAGCAATTGCATGTTTGATAATCCAATTATAACCGTTGGCAGCAATCATCGTTCCGGCTGTAAAAAACGCATAGGCAAACTTTTTAAAAAGTGCTAAGACGATCACCAGCAAAATGGTTTCGACCATAATCACATTCGTATTGCCCAGATTAGTAAAAACAGTAGCAAATTTGATAAGTATTGGATTATTGTTGCAAATAATATTGATTACAGTCCGGTCAAATTCATGAATAAACTGGTTTTCTGAAGCAACTAGAATTGCCCATGCAGCATATAAAATTAAGAATATGGTGGCGGGTATTATGGTATCTCTTTTTGTTTGAATTGTTTTGTTCAAAAACTTTCTCCCCTTGTTTTTTTTAGCATTTGTGGTAAATTATAATCATTATTGGTCAAAAAGGAAAGATCAGGAATTAGTAGTAATTTTGTTTTTCTATAGAGAAGAGTCGGTTGATGCAAGACTTGAAAAACAAGTTATGAACTGAGCCTGAAGACAAGTCTATCGTTTGCTATCCGCGTTAAGGGGCGTGAGTGTCACACTTTTTAGTGTGGAACTTAGGTGGTACCGCGATTATTCGTCCTATGAATTGTTTCATAGGGCTTTTTTTATGAGGTGAAAATATGTACAATCACAAAGTCGTTGAAAAAAAGTGGCAGGATTATTGGGAAAAAAATCAAACATTTAAAACTAGCACTGATTCTAAAAAGAAAAATTATTATGTTCTAGACATGTTTCCTTTTCCATCTGGTAAAGGGTTGCATGTTGGACACCCTGAAGGTTACACAGCAACAGACATTGTTGCACGGATGAAACGGAGTCAGGGCTATAATGTTCTTCACCCAATGGGATGGGATGCGTTTGGTCTGCCAACCGAGCAGTATGCGCTGCAGACTGGTCAGGATCCAGCTGTTGTTACTAAGGAAAACATTGCTAATTTTAAAAGACAACTTAATAAATTGGGTTTTTCTTACGATTGGAATAGAGAGCTGGCAACCTGCGATCCCAAATACTACAAGTGGACGCAATGGACATTTGAACAAATGTATAAAAACGGCTTGGCTTATGAAGCAGAAGCGCCAGTTAATTGGTCACCTGATTTAGGCACTGTTGTCGCTAATGAAGATATAGTAGACGGTAAGACTGAACGTGGTGGTTACCCGATATATCGTCGTAATATGAAGCAGTGGATGCTTAGAATTACCAAATATGCTGATCGGCTGCTAGCAGGCTTAGACAATCTTGATTGGCCAGAAAATATTAAGGAGATGCAAAGAAACTGGATTGGCCGCTCGGTAGGTGCCCAAATCACTTTTAAAGTTAAAGATTCTACAGAGACCTTTGATGTTTTCAGTACGCGTCCAGACACTCTCTTTGGTGCAACTTATGCAGTTTTAGCACCTGAAAATAAATTAGTCCCAAAAATTATGACTGCTGGTCATAAAAATGAAGTTAACGCTTATATTAAACAAATTGAATCTAAGTCCGACCTTGAAAGAACAGATTTAAATAAAACCAAAACCGGTGTGTTCACTGGGGCTTATGCAATTAATCCAGTAAATAACGAAGAAATTCCGATTTGGATTGCTGACTATGTTCTTGCTAGCTATGGTACTGGCGCGGTAATGGCTGTACCGGCCCATGATACGCGTGATTATGAGTTCGCTCGGAAATTCAATTTGCCTATTAAGGCTGTAATTAAGGGTGGAGATATTGCTCAAGAAGCATATACCGGTGAAGGTCCGCACATTAATTCCGATTTCTTAAATGGTCTTAATATTGAAGATGCCAAGAAAAAAATTGTGGCTTGGCTAGAAGAACATCACGCTGGAGAACAAAAGGTTAATTACAAATTGCGGGACTGGGAGTTCAGTCGTCAGCGCTACTGGGGTGAACCAATTCCTGTAATTCACTGGGAAGATGGAGAAACAACTTTAGTTCCCGAAGATGAACTGCCACTTGTTTTGCCTCATGCTACTGATATCAAGCCATCAGGTACTCCTGAAAGTCCATTGGTTAACTTGAAGGATTGGGTAAATGTAGTTGACAAGAATGGCCGCAAGGGTAAACGTGAAACGAATACTATGCCTAACTGGGCTGGGTCTTCTTGGTACTTCTTACGCTTTGTTGACCCGCATAATGATAATAAACTGGCTGACTATGAATTACTGCAGAAATGGATGCCGGTTGACCTCTACATTGGTGGTGCTGAACATGCCGTTAGACACCTGCTTTATGCCAGATTTTGGAATATGGTCCTTTATGACTTGGGTGTTGTACCAAATGAGGAACCTTTCCAAAGACTTTACAATCAAGGGCTTATTCTCAAGGATCATGACAAAATGTCTAAATCAAAGGGCAATGTTGTTAACCCGGATGATGTGATTGACGAATATGGTGCAGATAGCCTTAGAATGTATGAAATGTTTATGGGACCGCTTGATGCCTCGATTGATTGGGATGATAACGGTCCAGCTTCTACAAAGAAATTTTTAGACAGAGTTTGGCGCTTATTTGTTAACGATTTAGACTTAAAGTCAATACCTCAAGAAAATATCGTTGACGAAAATGATGGTACTTTAGATAAAATTTATAACGAAACTGTTAAAAAAGTCACCGAAGATTTTGATGATCTGCACTTTAATACGGCAATTTCACAATTGATGGTCTTTATTAATGCTGCTCAAAAGGCTAAAACAATTCCTAAAGAATATGCCGAAGGCTTTATTACGCTTTTAGCTCCGATTGCTCCTCACATGATGGAAGAAATTTGGCAAATCTTTGGTCACGAAGAATCAGTTACATTTGCCAAATGGCCATCCTATGATCCAGCTAAGTTGGTAGAAACTACTGTTGAAATAATGGTTCAAGTCAATGGTAAGTTACGAGGAAACTTTAAAGCTGCAAAGGATATGGCTCAAGAAGAAGTTAAGAAGCAAGCTTTGTCCTTACCTCACGTTCAAAAATTCTTAAGCGGCAAAGAAATTAAAAAAGTCATTGTTGTACCTAATAAAATAGTCAATATTGTAGCCAAATAAAGTTAATTTTTCCTAAAGTGCAAAGTATATTTGTTGTTAATTGCCTTTTTTCATTCACAATAATATAGTTAGTAAATAAGATTTAGGGAATATTAATGAGAGAAAATAATTCATCAGAACAAAATACGCAAAACACTTTTATTAAAGGCAGTGCGTGGATGACTTTTGGGTCTATAACTTCACGTATTTTAGGTGCCCTCTATATAATTCCGTGGTTTTATTGGATGTCACCTTACGGTAATATTGCTAACGCTCTGACTGCAAGAAGTTACAACATCTACAGTATTTTTATCTTAATTTCTACTGCGGGAATTCCTGGTGCTGTTGCCAAGCAGGTAGCAAAATATAATGCACTTAATGAATATGGCGTTGGTCGTAAACTGTTTCATCGCGGCCTAATTCTTATGGTGATTTTAGGAATTATTTCAGCAGGGATCATGTACTTTGCTTCGCCTTTTTTAGCCTCTAACGGTGCCCAAGTTGATCCTAGACAGGTAAAAGTAATGCGCAGCTTATCGTATGCCATTTTAATTATTCCTGTATTGAGCATCATGAGGGGTTATTTTCAGGGCTATGAAGATATGATGCCGTCTGCAATTTCTCAATTTGTCGAGCAGCTAGCCCGTGTTATTTGGATGCTGCTGACCGCATACGTGATTATGCAGGTGCAGCACGGCAATTTTGTGGATGCTGTAGTGCAGTCCAACTTTGCAGCCGCAATTGGTGCAATTTTTGGCATTGCTATTTTAACGTGGTTTTTGTTTTCCAGAAAAACCATGCTTGACGAATTGGTAGAAAATTCCGACAATGAAATTCAGGTTTCAACTTCGGCTTTATTTGTTGAAATCATCGCCCAAGCTATTCCATTTATTATTATTGATGCTGGCATTCAGCTTTTCTATCTCGTAGATCAATATACTTTCCATCCAATGATTGCTAATTTAATTACTGCAAGCAATAATACTATTGAAACTTGGTATGCTTTGTTTGCACTTAATGCTAATAAGTTGATCATGATTATTGTGTCTTTAGCTAGTGCGATGGCAGTAACTGCAATACCGCTACTATCAGCAGCCCATACGAAACATGATTTTCACGCAATTTCGGATCAAATAGGTAATACATTAGATTTGTTCTTATTTGTCATGATACCGGCTGCTTTTGGGATGGCAGCAATTTCTACCCCGGTTTACACTATTTTTTATGGCTACGACCAATTAGGTTCAAATGTACTGTACCTTTCTTCTTTTACTGCTATTTCTTTGGGGTTATTTACTGTATTGATGGCTATTTTACAGGGCTTATCAGAAAATACGTTGGCAATAAAATATTTGGTTTTAGGGCTAATTATCAAAATTCTGATGCAATATCCAATGATTTATCTCTTTAAAGTTTATGGACCTCTGCTGGCAACTAACTTGGGCATGTTGGTAATTATCTTTATGGCGCTGAAGCATCTTAAAATCGGCTATAATTTTAATCAAAATCGGACTAGAAGGCGTTTTATTGGCATTACTGCCTTTTCAGTAATGATGTTCATATTAGTCTTAGCTTTGGAAAAGGCATTAGAACTTTTCTTAAGTCCAAAGAGTAGTTTGCAGTCGTTAGTAATTGTCTTGCTTTCAGTAATTGCCGGGTGTTTATTCTACGGCTTTGCTGCAATAAAATCTGAACTTGCACAAAAAATTTTAGGAGAAAAGATCGTACCTCTTTTAGAAAAATTGCATATTCACGCATAAAAAAAGCGTTATTATCATATTTGATAATAACGCTCTTTGTTTGCAAAAATGGTTTTAAAACATTTCTGCGCGCCCTTGCCAAGGAACTATATTGTACTAGATAAATTTTCAAATCTCAATGTTAACGGTGGTGAAATTCACCCGCAGGAGTATCATCATGACGATTTTTGTCAGGCATTACAATTGCAGCGACCAGATATAAAAGTAAACCCGCAATATTTGTGAACAATATTAAAAACGCTCCGCCAATTCTGGTCCAAGCTTTATCCCAGCCGAAATACTCAGCAACTCCGCCTAAAACGCCAAATAAAACTCTATCATCTGATTTTGTTAACCGCTTTTGCACGCTAATTCCCCCTTTGCTTTTAAAGCACAATACATCTTGCCTATATAGTAAGATTTAGTTATTGCTAGATAAAAACGATTATTGTACCTTTCGAAAATAATTTGATAGGTTCAGAATAAACTTATTTTTTAAAAAAGCAAATTAATGATGTTGTTTTTTTACGCCAGCTAATAACATTAATTCAATATCCACTTCGTTTGTGATAAATCAGAATGATTTTATCTGGCTACAGGATATTAGAAATCAGGATTGAGCTAAATAATTTTTCAATTTTATCCAACTTTAAGTGCAAAAAAAGCTAATCCAGCAGGATTAGCTTATAAAATTATGCCCCGAAAAAGATTCGAACTTTCACTTAGTTACCTAAACAGCGACCTGAACGCTGCGCGTCTGCCAATTCCGCCATCGGGGCATGTCATTTTTAACACAGTAATAATCATACCAAAAATTTGGTAAAATGTAAGCATAAATAGAAAAATATCCAAAAAAATTCTGGAAAGGGAGTTTTATTACTTGAAGCATAAAGTTAAAGCACTCATACTTACATTTATTAGCTTATTTTTGCTAATGGCACCGGTAAACACTGTTGCTGCAGCCAAAAAGGCCACTGATAATTATGATCAAGACAAAGTAGCAATTGATGCTAAAGCCGCAATTGCTATAGATAGTGAGACCGGACAGGTTTTATATGGCAAAAATATCAATCAGCCTTTACCTATAGCTTCAATGACTAAGCTTATTACTGCTTATCTGACACTTAAAGCAATAGATGAGAACAAAATCAATTGGGATACCAGGGTCACACCCACAAGGCAGATTTTTGCTGTTGCCAGCAACAGAGAATATTCTAACGTTCCACTGCGCATGAAGCACACTTATACGATTAGACAGCTATATCAAGCTACATTGATCGAATCAGCTAATGGGGCGGCAATGATGCTGGCACAGGCAATAAGTGGCTCACAGACGGCTTTTGTAAGACAAATGCGTCGCCAATTGCAAAAATGGGATATTAAAGATGGTCGTATTTATACTACCTGCGGCTTACCTAATAAAAGTGTTGGAAGTGACGCTTACCCGGGTGCAGGTAAAAATGCCGAAAATATGTTGTCGGCCAAAGATATGGCTTTAGTAGGACTTCATTTGCTGCAAGACTACCCTAATGTAATTAATACTACCAAAATAGCTAAGTTGAACTTTGTAGATCAGGATTTCGCAACACCCATGAGTAATTTTAATTGGATGTTGAAAGGAATGCCGCAGTATCGTAAAAGATTAAAAATAGATGGTTTAAAAACAGGAACTACTGACGCAGCAGGTGCGTGTTTTATCGCAACTGCTAAACATAAAGGTGGTCGAATAATCACAGTAGTGATGGGGGCTAAACACGAAACTAATACAGATCCGGCCCGTTTTATTCAAACTGCCAAATTATTAGACTATGTTTATCAAAATTATCAACCATTAAAATTTAAGCGTAATGAAGTCATTATTGGCAAAACCAATATGGCTGTTCATAATGGTCAAGCAAGGCAAATCAATATTGGTATGAAAAATGACAGCTTGATTTGGGTACCGCAAAATGGTCAGAAATTTACGATTGAATTGACTGTGAAACAGATTGAAGCGCCAATTAAGTCGGGCCAAAAAGTTAATTCATATATTTTTAAAAAAGGCAACCAGAAAATAATCTCATTACTTAATCCTGCAGGATTACTTTTGCCGGCTCAAGCCTTACAATCAACTAATAAAGTAAATATCTTTGTCCGTTTCTGGCGCTGGTTATTTGGGGGTTAAAAATGAGCACAATTACAGAAAGCATTTTGCCAAAAGTCATTAAAAAAAGACCAAGTGATTCTCATAAAGGCAATTATGGCAGAATCCTTTTAATAGGTGGAAGCGAAAACTATGGCGGTGCAATTATTATGGCGGCTGAAGGTGCACTTAACAGTGGGGTAGGACTGATTTCTGTGGCCACTCATGCTGTGAACCTCGATGCACTTCACGCTCGCGATCCAGAAATTATGTTTGTTGACTGGCATGACCGAAATTTAGTAAAATTGATCCCGCAAATGGATGTGATTGTTTGTGGTCCGGGTTTAGGCGTTGGTTCTGTTGCTCATACAATTATGACCATTCTCACTCAAAGTATTTCTGCAAAGCAAACTTTAATTTTAGATGCAAATGCTTTGACCTTTATTGGACAAGAGCCAGAATTAATTCCGCAAACTGCTGGCTTAGTCGTTATAACGCCACACCAGATGGAATGGCAACGCTTAAGTCAAATTAGAATACCGTATCAAACTGACAGTGCCAATGTAGATGCGCTAAAAAGGATTTTTCCTACGCAAAATGCAATTTTGGTTTTAAAATCCAATCACACCCACGTTTATTCCAAGTCTGAGCCGGCTTTCGTTAATCCTATTGGTAATCCAGGTATGGCAACAGGTGGTATGGGCGATACCTTGGCTGGTATCATAGGCGGATTTACAGCACAGTTTGGTGGTAATCTCAACTCTGTTTTAGCTGCAGTTTATATCCATTCTTTAGCTGGTGACCAATTGGCGAAAAATAATTATGTTGTTCGTCCTACAGAAATTAGTGCGTTATTACCCAAACTGATGAGGCATTATGCCAATTAGTGCTTATTTTGCAATTATTATGGTTGAGGAGAAAAATTTAACATGAAAAACAGTTTATTAAAAACATTGACAGCTTTTTGTGTTCTTTTAATCTGTGCGATCAGCTTGGCACGAATATCTATGCCTTCTCAGATAACAGAGGAACATAAAACAACAGATAAGAAAACTGCTGTCATAAAAACTGCAGCTTCTTTTCGTCCGTATCAAGATCCTAAAGACCTGCGTGCTCCTTTTAACTGGAAAAAGCCCAGCGAAACTAAACCATATCCCAAAATTAAGCATCTTGAAAATGATTTGACCATCAGAGTTTCTCTTAAAGGTAATCGCGTTTATATTCTGCGCAATGGTAAAAGGATATATACCATGATTGCGAGTGCTGGTCTCTTTAAAAAAGGCAAATCTTTAACTCCAGTTGGAACTTTCAAAATCAAAAATGACCGTGGTGATTCCTTTTACAACCCCGATTTAAATGAGGGTGCCAATAATTGGACTAGTTGGGACAAACAGAATGTTTATTTATTTCACTCGGTACCAACAAAGAATAATGGCAAATATAATGTTAAAGAAGCAGAAAAGCTGGGAGTAAAGCCTGCTTCTCACGGTTGCGTCAGATTGAGTGTTCCTGACTCGCGCTGGCTGGTAGAAAAAATTCCCGCCGGTACAAAAGTAATTGTCAAAAATAACTGAAATAGTTGGCGCAAACGATATTTCCTGTTATAATCATGTTTTGAAAGTGGTTAGAAGTAGTAGACATTTTTTTGAACAAGCGAACCCGAGTTGATGTGAGTCGGGTCAAAAAGATGGTTGAAGGCGTGTCTAACTGATTAATTAATAAATTAAACAAAGCGGATACTTTGTATCAACAAGAGTGGTACCGCGGGTAAAAACTCGTCTCTTCCTTTATCCTAAGGAAGGGACTTTTTTTGGCATTAGGAGGCTGAAATGGATTTTAAAGATAAAGTAGTTGACTTGATAGCAGCACAGGTCGATTTACCTAAAAATAAAATTAGTTCATTAATTGAACGACCAAAAAACGAAAAAATGGGAGACTATGCCTTTCCTGCATTCGCTTTAGCAAAAGTGATGCACCAAAACCCTGCTGCTATTGCTCAAGATATAGCAAATAATATTGTGAGTCCTGACTTTGCCGAGATTAAGGCTGTTGGCCCTTATGTTAACTTTTCTATTAATCATAGTAAGTTGATTTCCCAAACACTTGCAGAAATTTTATCAAAAAAAGAGCATTATGGTGATCAAAAATTAGGCCAAGGCAATGTTCCAATTGATATGTCCAGTCCAAATATTGCCAAACCAATGTCAATGGGACACTTGCGTTCTACAGTAATCGGCAATTCCATTGCGAAAACATTGGAAAAAGTTGGTTATTCACCAATAAAAATCAACTATTTAGGTGATTACGGCACGCAATTTGGCAAATTAATTGCCGCGTATAAGCACTGGGGCGTCGAAGAAGATGTTAAAAAAGACCCCATCATGAATTTATTTAAATACTATGTAAAATTCCATGAAGAAGCTGAAAAACATCCAGAGCTTGATGACGAAGGCCGTGCTTGGTTTAAAAAACTGGAAGACGGTGATCCAGAAGCTGTAAAACTATGGCAATGGTTCCGTGATGTTTCTTTAGCTGATTTTAAACGTATTTACAAGGAACTGGGTGTAACCTTTGATTCTTATAAGGGTGAAGCCTTCTTTAACGATAAAATGCAGCCTGTGATTGATGAACTAAAGGAAAAGGGTCTTTTACATGAATCACGCGGCGCACAAGTTGTTGATATGGGTGAGGATGAAAATCCTGCCATAATTGTTAAGTCTGACGGCAGTAGTATTTATTTAACCCGGGATTTAGCAGCAGCGATTTACCGGATGAAAACTTACCACTTCGTCAAAATGCTTTATGTGGTTGGTAATGAACAGTCACAGCATTTTGTGGAATTAAAGACTGTTTTGAAAAAAATGGGTTATGATTGGGCTGATGAAATCCATCACGTTCCTTTCGGTTTAATTACCCAAAACGGCAAAAAATTGTCTACGAGAAAAGGCAATGTGGTCTTTCTTGATCAAGTGTTACAAGATGCCGTTAAACTTGCTCAAAAGCAAATTGAGGAAAAAAATCCCGATTTGGCTAATAAAGATCAGGTTGCCCATGACGTTGGCGTTGGCGCAGTTATTTTTCATGATTTAAAAAATGAAAGAACCGAAAATTTTGACTTTGATCTGGACGAAGTCGTGCGCTTTGAAGGTGATACTGGTCCTTATGTCCAATATACCAATGCACGTGCACAAAGCGTTTTACGTAAAGCTTTGACGCAAGGTCATGAGCCACAACTCTCAGATATAAATATTGATGATGATTGGTCCTTTGGCGTTGCCAAGTCTTTAGCCGATTTTCCACGGATTATTGCACGTAGTAGTGCTAAATTTGAACCATCTGTTATTGCAAAGTATGCTCTTGATTTAGCTAAAAAATTCAATAAGTACTATGCTAATGTCAAAGTTTTAGTTGATGATTCTCAAATTGGTGCACGGTTAGCACTGGTACAGGCCACGTCAATTGTTTTAACTGAGGCTTTACGCCTATTAGGAGTCAATGCTCCTAAAGAAATGTAAAAAATGTTAAATAATAGCGTTTACATCAAATAAAAGATTGTTCAATGTTTAATTAATACGATACAATATGACTGTAAGTTTAATAGGAGGTATTTTTAATGGCATATTTAGATAATGGTAACCAAATCTTTAAAGATGCTCGTAAAAACCATTATGCAGTAGGTGCTTATAACACTAATAACTTGGAATGGACTCGTGCAATTTTGCAAGCTGCTGAGGAAACAAGAACCCCAGTTTTAATCCAAGTATCAATGGGTGCAGCTAAATACATGGGTGGCTATAAGGTTGCTAAAGATTTAGTTGAAGATGAAATTGATGCAATGGATATTTCAGTTCCAGTTGTATTGAACTTAGACCACGGTGATTTTGAAGCTGCTAAGGAATGTATTGCACTTGGCTATTCATCAGTTATGTTTGATGGTCACGCTTTATCTACTGAAGAAAACTTGGCTAAGACTAAGGAAATTGTTAAGTTAGCCCATGAACGCGGCATCTCAGTTGAAGCTGAAATTGGTAAAATTGGTGAAAACCAAGGCGCTGAAGGTGGCGAACTTGCTTCTGTTGAAGATGCAAAAGCTTTTGCTGCTGCTGGTGTTGACAAGCTTGCTTGTGGTATTGGTAACATCCATGGTGTTTACCCTGCTGATTGGAAAGGCTTAAACTTTGACCGCTTAAAGGAAATTGCTGACGCAGTTTCTGTACCACTAGTTTTACACGGTGGTTCAGGTATTCCTGAGGACCAAGTTAAGAAGGCTATTTCTCTTGGAATTTCTAAAGTTAACATTAACACTGAATTCCAATTAGCTTTCCAAGCTGCTACTCGTAAGTACTTTGAAGCCCACAAGGATGAAGACAAGGACAACAAGGGTTATGACCCTCGTAAGCTTCTTCTTCCTGGTACTGAAGCAATTACAGCCTCAATGAAGGAAATGATCACTTGGCTTGGTACCCCATCAATTGATGACAAGATTAAGTCAGCTGGTTTTGACAAGAGTTCATTGAACTTAGAATAATTAGTAAATAATTTTAATATTGGAGCAATCGCAAAAAGATTGCTCTTTTTTGTTGGCAACTTTTTCAGAAATTTTAATAGCTAGTATTAATTATTTGCACAGTGCCACTAAAAAAATAAAAATAGTTTGACTTAAAGTTGAATTTAAGCGTTATACTCTAGAAAAAGATGAATGGAGGCAAATTATGATTTTTGATAAAGTATTAAATCTATCTAATGGCGTAGAAATTCCCCAATTAGCTTTTGGCACATGGAAAATTCCAGACAATGAGGCTTCTGCCGCTGTCGAAAACGCGTTAGCAATTGGCTATCGTCATATTGACACTGCTCAGGCTTACCATAATGAAGCTGGAGTTGGCGAGGGAATAAGAAAATCTGGAGTTAAGCGCGAGCAAATTTTTGTGAATTCGAAAGTTGAAGCAGAAATTAAGGATTATGCTAATGCTAAAAAATCAATTGATGAAACTCTTTTACGCATGAAACTAGACTATTTGGACATGATGATCATTCATAATCCACAGCCCTGGATAGAAGTTAACCAGTCTGATGACCGCCACTTTGAGGGTAATCTGGAAGCATGGCGTGCTCTAGAAGAAGCAATGAAGGCCGGCAAACTACGTGCAATTGGCGTTTCCAGCTTTCAACCAGAAGACTTGAACAATTTAATTGCTAATAGTGACGTTAAACCAATGGTTAATCAAATTTTGTGCCATATTGGTGCAACGCCAAAGCCCTTAATTGATTTTTGTCAGCAAAATGGTATTGTAGTTGAGTCATTTTCACCTGTTGCTCACGGTGAAGCTCTCAATAATGAAGTCATTAAAAAGATGGCTGCTAAGTATCAGGTATCGGTTGCTCAATTGTGTATCCGTTATGATTGGCAATTAAATACCGTTGTCTTACCTAAATCCACTAATCCAGTTCACATGAAAGAAAACTCAGAATTAAACTTTGTGATTAATGATGAGGACATGAAAACTCTTGAGGCTGTTAAAACCTTTGACTACGGTTCATCCAGTCATTTTCCAGTATTCGGCGGCAAGAGAGAGAAGTAGTTTTAGTAACATTTAAATAAAATAACAAGAAGACTATCTATGCGGCTTTTGCAATTAGCTGATACATAGTCTTTTTTTTATTTAATATTTAAAAGGAAAAAATGTTAATAAAAGTTTGGCATTATTGTGTGTATAATCAATTTTCTGACATTATAATGTATGTGGTACAACAAGCAATTATGAATTTAAGGAGTTGTTCAAAATGCGCGAAGAATTAAGATTTTTAAAATGCATTGACCATGATGTACCTATCCAAATAGATATACCCGATGAAGGAAATGAATTCCCAGCAGTTCTGTTGATTCACGGCTTTATGTCATCACGAAATAATGACAATTATATGCTGGCAAGAATCAGCCAAAAAATTGCAGCAGCTGGTATTGTGGCTGCAAGAATTGATTTATGCAGTATGGGTGAAAATCTTTATTCGCGGGAAAACTATGGTATGAAAGTAATGATACGAGAAGTAAAAGCAAGCTTTAAGTACTTACAAAATTTACCGTATGTTAAAAAAGAAAATGTTGGCTTATTAGGTCATAGCCTTGGCGGGCGATTGGCATTTACCTGTTCAACTTTGCCAGCTAAAATTATTGTTTCTTTAAATGGTGCAATTAATACCTTTGAGCCCATAAATGTTGGCTATGATAAATTTGAAATGGCTAACTTAGGTTACAGCATTGTTCGTACAAGTTGTGGCGGCGTTGAACTTTTATATCAAAAATTCCTAGATGATATGAAAGACGCAGTGAACGATAACATCAAAAACTTTAAAAATCCGATCTTGGTTGAAGTTTGTACAGATGATCCTACTTTAGATCCTAATATTAGCCTGAATTTTATTAAAACGTGTCACATGGCTAATGTTGATTCTTTTACCGTTTCAGGTGCTAATCACACTTTTAACGTTGAAACAGGTGATTTTACGAAGTTAAATGAAGTTATTGGTAAAGTTGTCCCGTGGATTAGCGCACATATCAAATAAAAAACCAGCTTTGATTAAAGCTGGTTAATAGCAATGCTAAAGCTTAGCTTCGCAGTTAAGCTTTTTTATTTTACTTTATTGAATTCAGTTGGCTTATTTAGTGCTGGCTCTGTTAAGAGTAAAATCTGGTCTTGTTGGAATGCAATTGGTAAAAGTTGATGTTGATATAATCTTACTTCAACAAACATCTTACCATCTTCATTAATAATTACCGGGTATTCCTTTTTACCGATAGTAACCATTAAGTTACCATCATTTTCACTCAAAGTTATTAAACCATAGCCCGTATTGTGATAGTCGCCTAGTTGGTCTTTGTTAGCTTTAACCTTTTGTGGTGCGTCTCCCATAAGGCTGCTAATCTTTTGTTCACGCTTTGCTATTTTTTGGTCCACAGCCTTTTTGACTTTTGCTGTCCAATCCGTTTCATTTATTCCTAGAGCATTGTCAATGGTTTGATATGCTAGTGCAAAGATAGCATCCGTTGAATCCATATTAGTGGTTGAAACAAAAGCCAAATCGAGATCGGGAACAAAGCCCATAAAAGAACAATACCCAATATATGAACCACTGTGATAAAAGTATTTATGACCGCGGTAATCTTCCATCATCATGCCTAAACCGTAGGCGCCAAAATTAGCGCCACCGTATTCACGGCTTGGCGACATGATGGACTGTGGCAAGAAGTGTTCAGCCATAGCATTATTTTTACTTTCTTTTTGCAATTTTAACTGGTATTTCGCCCATGAAAGCAAATCAGAAATTGTTGAAAGCATGCTGCTGGCACCGCCAACTTTTCCTGGTGCTATAAAAGGAACTTCTTTGGTGATGTTATTGTCGCCAATATAAGGTTTAACTATCTTTTCCCTTGGTGCTTCGTGATGATTAATGTAGGTATGATTTAAATTTAATGGTTCTAACAAATGACTGCGTTCGTATTTGCCGTAATCTTGACCAATGGCCTGCTCAAAGGCATAGGTAGCAACGGCATAAATTAAATTACTGTATTGCATTTTATACCGCAGTTCATGATTCGGCTCTAAATGACCAATGTGTTCTGCTTTTTCTTTTAAAGTTAAATCATGTTTATTCATATTGGTGAACCGCATCAGATCATGCGCTGGCAAGCCGCTTTGATGACTTAATGCATCACGCCATGTTAAATGGTCTTGAGCGTATTGGTCAACCAGTTTAAAGTCAGGCCAGTATTTCTTAAGTGGATCATCTAAACTAATTTGACCAGAATCAGCTAATTGACAAACAGCAGTGGCAAAAAAAGTCTTTGAAATTGAAGCTAAAGGATACAAACTGTCCTGTTCGGCTTCACCATAAACATGGCTAAAACTTTCACCATTGTGATACACGCCAATTCCTAAACTGGGTAATTTAAATGTCTTGCTCACTTTTTGAGCTAAATCAGCAATTTTTTGCTTATTCGTATTCATTATCTAACTCTTTTCATATTTATTTTTTCCATAATAAAATTATACAGAAACATTTGCTTTTTTACACTAAATAAAAGTTCTCTTAAATAGTTCTTTAAAATATATGATTATAGAATTTGACATAAATGATAACTTTATTAATAATATAAGTAAAACATAATGAAATGAGTGATTTTTATGAAAAAAAGAAGTAAATTCGCTTCTGCTGGTATTTTGTGCCTTGCTGCCTTAACACTGGCGGCTTGTGCTAAAAGTGCTAACAATAGTGATGATACCAAAACAGTAAAAAAATTTACTGTTGAAACACCTAAAAAAAGTATTAAAAATGGCGGAACTGTAAAAGTTGCCGTTATCGCAGATACTCCATTTTCAGGTATTTTTTCGCAAGAACTTTCCTCTGAAGATGTAGACTCAATGGTTGCAGCTCCCGGTCAAGAAACTTTATTTGATAGTGATGATCAATATGGTGTCACTAATAAAGGGCCAGCTACACGTAAATTAGATCCTAAGAAAAAGACGATCACAATCAATATAAAAAAAGGGGTTAAATGGTCTGATGGCAAACAAGTAGTAGCCAAAGATTTCGAATATGCATATGAGATTTTGGCTAACAAAGATACAGCTTGTCCGCGTTATAGCAGTCAGTTTGAAGTATTAAAGGGATTAAAAGAATACCACGAAGGCAAAGCTAAAACAATTTCTGGAATTGAAATGCCTGATGGAGAAAATGGCCGTAAAATTGTTTTACACTGCTCAGCTTTAAATCCAAGTATGTCAAATGCAGGCAGCCGTTCACTTTGGGAAGCAGTTGAACCCTATCATTATTTGAAAGATGTTCCTTTCGCAAAATTAAAATCTTCTGATAAGATTAGGAAAAATCCTTTATTTTTCGGACCGTTTAAGATGGAGAAACTAGTTAGAGGACAATCTGTAACGTGGGTACCGAACAAATACTACTGGAGAGGGAAACCAAAATTAGATAAAGTTGTTATTTCAGTAGTATCTTCTAATTCTGCCTCTCAAGCAATTAAAAGTCATAAATTTGATATTATTCCTGTAATTAACACCCAGTGGCCACAAATTAAAACTACCAAAAACGTGAACTTCATTGCTCAAATTCCTATTGCTTATCATTATTTGGGTTTTAAAGTAGGAAAATGGGATGCTAATAAGAGCAAGAATGTCATGAATTCTAATGCTAAGATGAATAATAAGGCCTTAAGGCAGGCAATAGGTTACGCTATGAATGTTGATGCGGTCAATAAGCGTTATACGTATGGCTTAACGTTTAGGGTCAAAACTTTAGTCCCAGAAAAGTTTGGTGATTACTTTGATAAAACTGAAAAAGGATATAATTACGATTTAAAAAAGGCAAATCAGATTCTAGATAAAGCGGGTTATAAAAAGAAAGGAAAGTGGCGCGTTCAGCCTAACGGAAAACCTCTCGTAATTCGCTTTGCTGCCATGAGTGGAGATACTACGCAAGAGCCAATAGTTCAAAACTATTTACAGCAATGGCATAAAGTTGGACTTAATGTCCAGTTAGCCACAGGTCGCTTAATTGAACACAATTCTTTCTACGATAAATTACAACATGATAATAAAGATATTGACATGTATCTCGCTGGTTGGTCAACACCAACTGAGCCTTCGCCCCACCCGTATTATAGTGAATCAGCACCCTTTAACATGACCAGGTTTGTAACTGCAAAAAACAACAAGCTTTTAGATGAAATAAATTCTCAAAAAGCTTTTAATCATGATTATCGGGTTAAAAAATTTCATGAATGGCAAAGATATATGAATGAGGAGGCTTATGTTATCCCAGTTGATAATTCTTATCAGATCTTTGCTGTTAATGACAAGATTTCTGGCTATTCTCTTAAGCCGTCAAAACAAAACAATAGTCATCCTTTATGGAATGAAGTAGGTTTTATTAAATAGAAAGAAGCTGTAAATTTTTAATGAGGACTGGAACAAAAATTATAACTTTAGATAATGGCTATCATTTGTGGACAAGTACTCAAGGTGAAGGTGATATTCATTTATTAGCGCTTCACGGAGGTCCAGGAGGAAATCATGAATATTGGGAAGACGCCGCTGACCAATTAGCAAAGCAGGGACTACATGTTCAAGTTACTATGTATGATCAATTAGGCTCGCTTTATTCAGATCAACCGGATTATGATGATCCTAAAATTGCAGCCAAATACCTAACTTATGAATATTTTCTTGACGAAGTTGATGAAGTTCGCGCTAAGCTTGGTCTTGATAATTCCTACTTAATTGGACAAAGCTGGGGTGGCTTACTTGCACAAGAATATGCTGTTAAATATGGTCAGCACTTAAAAGGCACGATTATTTCTTCAATGGTTGATGATACTGATGACTATATTAAGTCAATTAACCGCCGTAGACAAGAAATTTTTCCCCAATCAGAAATAGACTTTATGCGTGAATGTGAAGAAAGCAACGACTATGACAATAAACGTTACCAAGAGGATGTTCAAATATTAAACATTAATTTTCTTGATCGGCGACAGCCATGTAAGCTATATCATATTAAACGTATCGGTGGTTTGCCTGTTTACCATGCCTTTCAAGGTGATAATGAATTTGTAGTAACAGGTAAATTAAAAGATTGGCATTTTAGAAAGTACTTAAAGCAAATAAAAATGCCGACCCTTTTGACTTTTGGTGAAGAAGATACTATGCCTTTGGAGACCGCAAAGATTATGCAACGTGAAATTCCTAACTCACGCTTAGTTACTACACCGAATGCTGGACATCATCACATGGTCGATAATCCTGAAGTTTACTATAAGCACGTAGCAGATTTTATTCGTGAAGTAGAAGCTGGTACTTTCGTGGGTGATTAAATTGCTAAAATTTAGTGCAAATAGTAATCCTTGCGATTTTTAATGGTTTTAGGTGTTGGTTATTCAGGTGAAAATTGTGTTTTATGATACTGCTTTGACTGATTTTAGAAACTACTAAACAAGCAATCATGGCATATATTAAATTTTAAATTGTTAGATATAATATCTCCGAATTAACAAAAAAGAGATCGTCAGTCTAAAATGACTAACGGTCTTTTTGCTTTTTAAAACTATGCTATGTCTGTAAATAAAGAGATTTTATCTTTAGACAACTTGACATTAATGCGCTTAAATGTGAAAGGAGAAATTAAGGAAATTTGATATGCAGTTAAATGTAAGAACTCTTCATTCTTAAAATTAGCGTTATATAATGGGTCTCCTACTATTGGACAACCCAGTGCAGCCAAATGAACACGAATTTGGTGTGTGCGACCTGTTTCTAGTGCTAATTGGACTAAAGCAGTCTGTCTTGAAAGAATTTTTAGTACCTGGTAATGAGTTACGGATTTAAGACCAGATGCAGTTACTATCCGTTTG
This sequence comes from Lactobacillus helsingborgensis, assembly GCF_000970855.1. Taxonomy (GTDB): domain Bacteria; phylum Bacillota; class Bacilli; order Lactobacillales; family Lactobacillaceae; genus Lactobacillus; species Lactobacillus helsingborgensis. Next base: position 1,238,360 of record NZ_KQ034046.1, on the reverse strand, counting down.
CGTTGGTCAAGTGGGTCTTGCCCAATTGGTAAACTAATCGTTCCCTTTTGGGGGAAGGGTTTTAAAAAATCTATTACTGCTAAGTATTCACGGTGAAAAGTTTTACTGACTAATTCACGATTTAAAATTGGGACAACAGCAGGATTTTTGGCAACAAGAAGCAGACCACTCGTTAACATGTCTAAGCGGTGTACAATGAACGGTGAATAACCCAAATAAGTGGCGCAATCATTTAAAGCGGTATCTGTTTCAGCTAAATTGGGATGGGTTTTCTGACCGGCTGGCTTATTAATGATTAAAATATTTTGGTTCTCAAATATAACATCTGGTAAATTGCCGCTTGCAGGATATGTATTCTGTTTTGTTTCAACGTGATCCAGCCAGAGCTCAATTTTGTCTTTAGGGTAGATCAGTTGATTAAATGAGTGATATTTACCGTTAATCAATATTTTGCGTTCGGTACGTAAAAAATGCCGCCATTTACGCGGAATTAATAAAAGACGCAGTAAATCGCTCACAGAACACGGTTTAAGTTTTTGCGGATAATTTAGTGTAAAATAATAGCTCATAAATATTTATTAAATCTTTTTGAAAATAAAAGCGATTCTTTCTAATATGGTACAATTTTTGTTTGTAAAGGAGCAGATACAAATGGAAAACAATGAACCACGGAAAAACGGGCTGAGTGCTTTATGGCACCGTTTTGATCACCGTTTTTTTATCGGTCGCTGGATCATTTTGATTTTGCTTACCGTAACTCTCTTGGTTTGTACTTATTATACCGTTAAAGTTAAAACTTCGAATATATCAAATTTAAAAGCATCATTAGCCGCAACGACCGGCATTTACGATGATAAAAACCAAAATTCAGGCTCGCTGTATTCGCAAAAGGGCACATTTGTGGAATACAACAAGATTTCTCCTAACGTCAAAAATGCTGTCATTTCGACTGAGGACAGAACGTTTTGGAAAAATCCCGGCTTTAGCATCAAGGGCATGGGTCGTGCCGCTCTTGGTATAGTGCTCAATCACGGGCAAATTGCTGGTGGTGGATCAACGATTACCCAGCAGTTAGCCAAAAATGCTTTATTGACTCAAAAGCAAACATTTTCCCGCAAAGTTGAAGAACTTTTCTTTGCAGTTGAAATTAATCATGTTTATTCCAAAAAAGATATCTTGACTATGTATCTTAACAATTCCTATTTTGGTAATGGAGTTTGGGGAGTTCAGGATGCCAGCAAGAAATATTTTGGCAAAAATGCCAGTGAGCTGACTGTAGGTGAAGGTGCCACATTGGCGGGAATTCTCCGTAATCCTAGTAGATACAATCCTATTGATCACATGTCCTATGCTTTATCCAGACGTAATTTAATATTGAATTTGATGGTGGATAATAAGAAACTAACAAAAGCACGTGCCAAAAGTGAGCAAAGGATCGGGTTAACTCTGCGTGATACATATCATAATCAAAATGGTTATCGTTACCCATACTTCTTTGATGCTGTGGTTGATGAAGCAATCAATCGCTATGGCTTAAAAGAAGAAGACGTGATGAACAAGGGGCTTAAGATTTATACTACCCTTAATCAAAACTACCAACGGCAATTACAGCAACGTTTTGAGCAAGATTATTTATTCCCGCAAAATGCGGCTGATGGCACAAGAACGCAGGGTGCAACAGTAGTCATGGATCCAACTACAGGTGCAGTTCGCGCCGTAGTTGGCGGTCGTGGTAAACATGTTTTTCGCGGCTATAATAGGGCAACACAGATGAAGAGGCAGCCAGGTTCTTCCATTAAGCCGATAGTTTCTTACGCGCCTGCGCTGCAGCAGGGATATCATTATGATTCCCAACTTTCAAATCAATTACAGCGTTTTGGTAAAAATGGCTACCAACCGCATAACGTTGATAATGGTTATTCAGATAAAATACCAATGTATATGGCATTAGCACAAAGTAAAAATGTTCCTGCTGTATGGCTTTTAGACCGTATAGGCGTTGCGAAGGGCGTTCAATCTGCCAATAATTTTGGTTTTAAGGTGCCAAAAGAGGATCAAAACTTGGCACTGGCTCTAGGGGGACTTTCAACAGGGGTATCACCTGTGCAAATGGCACGGGCGTATTCTGCTTTTGCTAATAAGGGCAACTTACCTAACAATTCGTATTTCATTAAAAAAATTACTGATGCTAGTGGCAATGTCATAGCTGAAAATCATGATACTGGAGTTCACCGCATTATTTCCGAAAATACTGCTAAAGAAATGACTACAATGTTATTAGGAGTCTTTGCCGGAGGAACGGGAACTTCTGCGCAACCAGCCGGCTACCGTGTGGCAGGAAAAACAGGCTCAACTGAAGTGCCGAATTCTTATGGCTTTGGCACAAAAGACCAGTGGATTGTTGGTTATACACCTGACATTGTAGTTGCTACCTGGGTCGGCTTTGACCGCACTAACCGGCAGCACTTTATGCACGGTGTTTCTGAAACTGAAATTACCAGACTTTATAAAGCTGAAATGGAAAGTATTTTGCCTTATACAGCTCAAAATCAGTTTAAAGAACAAGCTCCAAGACAAATTATCCAAAATAATGGTGCCGGCACAGACTGGACTAAAGGAATTGGAGATAAAATTGAAAAAGGTCTGGGTTCTGCAGGTCAAAAAATCAATGAATGGTATAATGACCTTAAAGGACTTTTGGGTCATTAATAAGGAGGATATAATACATGATTAATATTTATGATTCAGCAAATCAAGTAGCAACTGATTTGCAAAAATTGGACGAATTTAAAGCTTTGCAAGAGGCGATTGCGGCAGTTAAAAATAACCAAGAAAGTACTGCTCTGTTTAAACAGATGGACGAAATGCAAACTAAAATTATCAATTCTCAAACTGAAGGCAGAGATTTTCCCAAAGATTTAAAAGATGACTATCAAAAATTGAACGAAAAGGTCCAAAAAGACCAACAGATACTAAAGCTTTTGCAAGCTGAACAAGCTCTGTATAAAACTGTTGATGACGTTCAAAAAGCAATAACTAAGCCGATTAATGACCTCTATGATGGTCTTAGAAATAATAAGTAACAATGAAATTCATCCATTTTGCTGATGCACATTTAGATAGTCCTTTTCTCGGGCTATCTTTTTTGCCATCTGATAGTTTTGCGCAAATTCAAAAAGCCCCACTTAAGTCTTTAACCAATATAGTAAATTTAGCATTGCAAGAGCAGGTCGATTTAGTTCTAATTGCTGGAGATACGTTTGACAGTTATCAACCAAATCCCAGCTCACAAATTTTCTTTGCTCATGAAATTGAGCGTTTAATCCAGGCCCAAATCCAGGTAATTATGATTTTTGGCAATCATGATCATATGGCAAAAGAGGACTTATTGGTGCCTGAAAGTCCGTTTTTTAAGCTATTAGGTAACCGCGAAAAAATAGAAACTTGTTCTTTCACAACGAAAACTGGTTTTGAGTATGACGTAACTGGTTTTTCTTATTTTGCCAACCACATTACCAGTGACTTAATTGCGAAATTTCCCGTTAAAAGAAATTGCTACACCTTTGGGATAATGCATGCTCAAGAAAAGACCAGTCAAAATAGTCAAAATGTATATGCACCGTTCAAGTTGAGTGAACTGCAAGATCTTAATTATGATTACTTCGCTTTGGGTCATATTCATTTGCGGCAGGTATTAGCCAAATCCCCTTTAATTGTTTATCCGGGTAATATCCAAGGCCGCCATATTAATGAAACCGGACCAAAGGGATGTTATTTAGGCACTATCGATGAGCAGACAAAGCAAACGGAAATAAAATTTGTGCAAACTAATCCGATCACTTGGATGCAAAAAGAAATTGAATTAACTGAGCCTCTATCAAAAACTGAACTAGAACACAGAATTGTTGCGCAGCTAACGGCTACCGCAACTACTTATTTTTGTTTGCGGATTAAAGGTGCGGACTTGCTTAGCGAAAAGGAAAGAGAATTGGTTCAAGATAACGATTTTTGGCAAATGATTTCGGCTAAGCTTGAACATGAATCTCAGCTTGTAGATGTGCGTTTTGTTACTGATAGCCATTTGGAAGTTGCTGAAAATGATCGGAAGTATTTTATGCAAGCGGAAAAAGAAATTTTTGCTACAGATGAGTTTGCACGAATTAGCAAGGATTGGGCTTTAAAAGACAAATACACCGATGATTTAGCTCAAAGTGATGACTTTGTGGAAGAAGTAAAACAATTAGCTGAAGTGAAACTGAATAGTAAATTGAAAGGTGTTAACGATGAAATTAATTAAAATCAAAATAGTTAATTTTGGTCAATTTTCAAATTTTACTATTGATTTTGATTTGCCTAATTCAGATATTGACGTTTTTTACGGTGCTAATGAAGCAGGAAAGAGTACTATTGTTGCTTTCATTAAGCAAGTCATGTTTGGCTTTCATTTAGCTAAACATAGCTCTGCTTTTTTTGAAGACTATAAACCACTAGCACGAGTTAGCCCAATGGGTGGGTCGCTTTTTTTTGAAAATGATGATCATGAGCTTTATGAATTAGAAAGACTATATGCTAGTGGCAAAGGCTCAAAACTTGGCACTTTGACTGTCAAACGCAATAATCAGGTAGTTCCAGAGAATATTTTTTTTGATCAAATAAAAAATATTAATGGTGGTTTTTACGCAGACAGTTTTATTTTTAATCAAGATATGTTAGCAAAGGTTGGACAAATTCAGCAATCCGATTTGTTAGAACGTATTTATTATCTCGGAGCTGCTAATAGTGATAAACTGCTTGATTTACGTGATTATTTTGCTAAAAATGCAGGTACTCTCTTTAAAAAAGCAGGTAAAAATCCGCCAGTTAACCAACTGCTAAAGCAGCTGCAAGATCAAGAAAATCATGTTCGTGCCTCTGAAAACGAATTTGTGCTTTATCAAGATTTAAGTAAAGATTATAAAGAGCAGGAAGAAGCCTTAAATAAGCAAGAACAAAAACAACTTGAACTCCAAACCAAGTATAATGACTTGGAAAAGATCCAAAAGCTCATTCCTAGTTATGAAAAACTGCATGATTTAAAGCAGCAGACTAAACCAATTGCTTTTGACTCAGAACAATATCAGTCTGCACAAACTTTAACTATGCAAATAGAAAATTTACGTAAAAAGCAGGAAAAAATAGCGGCTAAGTTAAGTGAGTTTAGGCAAAATCAAAATGATGATTCTAATGAAAAGGATTTAATTCAAAAAAAGCCCGAAGTTTTGCAATGGCAAACGGAATATCATAATTGCATTCAAAAAGAAGCCCAAATAAAAAATGATGAGCAACAGCTGTTGACATTAGATCCCAATTTAAAGCAGGTTGCAGGATTTTCACAAGAACAAATTCTCAAGTTGCAAGATGATTATCGCAATTTACCTAATGACAAAACAAAAAATGAAGCAGCTGACAATAGTAAGCCCAACTCCGTCATGCTTATTGGTATTGCTGCTGTTGTATTGGGTATTGTTTTATTATTTATTGCCCGTGCGTTTGGGTTGCTTGCTTTAGCTTTAGGCGCCCTTTTACTTCTATCAGGATATTTCCAGCAAAAGCAGCAAAAAAACAGTGATCAGGCGCAAAGAATACAAAAAGTTAGGCAAAAGCGCCAAGCTTTTGAAAATTATTACCATGTTAATTTGGCTCACTTTGATATAAATAGTTTAATTAATGACTGGCGGCAGTATCAGGTGCAGCAGCAAAAACTAGAAAGTACTTTAGTGCGCAAAAAAGAAGTGCATAATGAGTTAGCAGATTTGGCAGCACAAATTAGTCAAATTATTGGACAGAATGTGACTGTTGATTTTACCAGTGTGTTAGCTGCGCTCGACCAGCTGAGTAAGAAGCTGGAAGTTGCTCGCTCACAGCGTGAAGAACAGATTAGTTTGGAAAATAATTTGGCTGAAAGTAAAGAAGAACTGCATGATAGCAACATCAAATTAAAAATGATTTTTGCACGTGCTCATGTGGCCGACTTTAACGAATACCAGCAAATTAAGGACCAAAGTGAGGAACAGAAAGAAATCGCAAGGCAAATTGCAGTTCTGAAGTCTAATTTACAAGATGACCTAAATCAACTTGAAGATTTTACTAAAGATAAAGAAAAGAGCACTCAAAAATTAAGCAAGTTAACAGAAGAACTCTCTTTAATTCAAAAAGATATTCAGCAGACACAATCAGCAATTGCAGAAATCAAGGTAAAAATGACTGCTTTGGCCAATTCGACCGTTGTATTTGCAGAAAAACAAAAACTTGCCAATTTAAGAACTTCATTGAAAAATTTAAGTGCAGACTATTTGTCTGATCTCGTCGTTTCAAAGTGGATTGCACGAGCTCTTGATCTTGCCTCAAATGAGCGTTTCCCTAAAATGCTAATTACAGCAAAAGAATATTTGCGACTATTAACAAATAATCGGTATAATGATATTGATATTGATAAAAAATTAACAGTTACCCGTTTTGACGGTAAAAAAATTAAAGTGCAGTATCTTTCTCGCGGAACATCAGAACAATTGTATTTTGCCTTAAAGTTAGCGTTTGTCGAGCAAATTAAAGACCAGATCAATTTACCAATTTTAATTGATGATTCGTTCGTTAACTTTGATGATACTAGGGTGGATGAAATAAATAAATTGCTTCATAAAATTGCCCAAAATAATCAAGTTATGATTTTTACCGCACAAACGAGTCTGGTTGATAAAATGCAGCTTAAACCATTGACTTTAACGAAAGGAACCAAAAATGTATAAACGTTTGCTGGATTACAATGACGGCGAGGAATTGGAACTAGTGGTGTTAATCAAAAATTCACAATTAAGACATACCAAGAAAGGCAAACTATATTTAGCAATGTCCTTTGGTGACTCGTCGGGTGAAATTCGCGGCAATTTTTGGGATGCTAATGATCAAGATGCTGCAACTTTCAATGCCGGTACAATTGTTGAGTTGAATGGTAAGCGTGAAGAATATCAAGGCCAACCGCAAATTAAAATCTACAGTCTTCGTGTCGTAGGACCAGAAGAAGGCTATGACCTGCGCCAATTTATAAAGTCTGCTCCTGAAAAAATCGCGGACATGAAAGAGGAAATAAATCAATATGTTTTTGAGATATTAAATCCGACGTGGAATAGGATTGTGCGGTTTTTGTTAAAAAAGTGGGAGAAACGTTTCTTCGAATTTCCTGCTGGCAAAAGTAATCATCATGCCGTGCGTGGCGGTTTGGCATACCACACGGTATCTATGTTGCGTGATGCCAAGGGCTTAGCCACTAATTACCCGCAAATTAATCGTTCCTTACTTTATGCTGGTTGCATTCTACATGATATGGGCAAAGTGTTGGAACTAACTGGACCTGCTGCAACTCAGTATACGACTGAGGGCAATTTAATTGGGCACTTGGTTTTAATTGACGAGCAAATTATGTTGGCAGCACAACAACTTAAGATTGACCTTGAATCTGAAGATTTGCTGCTTTTACGGCACATGGTTTTATCTCATCACGGCAAGTTTGAATATGGTTCGCCTAAATTACCAGCGCTGCTTGAAGCGGAACTATTACATCGTATTGATGATTTAGATGCGTCAATTTATGCGATCACTAACGCCTTACAACATACTCGTCCAGGTAATTTTACGGATAATATCATGAGCCAAGGAGGGCGTAAGTTTTATCGTCCTAAGACCGATGAGTCTTTGGGTAAAGCGCGCAAGTTAGAGTAATATCATAATATTAGTTAAATTCTTTTTATTTCAAAACTAATGTATAAAAAAAGCGCAAGCTGTTTAAGGGCTTGTGCTTTTTGTTATTTTTATTCGCTTTAAAATAATGTTTAATTATTTTTTAGTCGATGGAGTTGAAACATAGGAAGCTAAGACATCCTTCAAGTCTTTATCTTTAATATCAACTCCAGCTTTTTTGATTACCTTAGAGATGACTTCATGCATCGTTTGTTGATCTTGTGACATTGTTTGGTAAATTTGATTATCAATTTCCTTCTTGTGTGAAGCAAAAGTTCCCTTAGCCGGGTGCTTAATCATTCTAATTATGTGATAACCTGACTGAGATTTTATTGGACTTTTAGTGGTCTCACCCGTCTTCAGTTTAAATGCAGCTGCCTTAAAAGCAGGATCTAAACTAGTGTCAGTTGAGTCAAATGCCGGCAACTTGCCAGCATTATTTTTAGTTCCTGTATCTAAAGAATATTTCTTGACCAGACTCTTGAAACTCTTACCATTTTTGAGTTCAGCAGTGATTTGTTCAGCCTTTGATTTCTTAGAAACTAAAATGTGTTGAACTGTTACTTTTGGTTGGTAGGCTTTCCAAGCCTTTTCTTCTTGGCTCTTTGAAATCTTTTTAATGTCTTTTAGAGCAGCTTCAGAAAGCAGGTTGGTTTTCAGGTTTTGCTTAAAACTTGATACGGTCATACCATTTTGTTGCAGAACTGCTTCAAACTGATTGCCGTATTGCTTTTTATAATTATTGTATTGTTTATCGACTTGCTTTTTTGATACCTTGTCGCCATATTGTTGCTCAAGAATATGATTAATAAGCATGTTAGCCAAGGCAGTTTTACCAGACTGAGATTTTTTCATCTCATCATAGTATTCTTGCTGAGTAATCTTACCGCCTTTATAGGAAGCAACAGTTTTATTACCACTAGAACAAGCGGCTGTTGACAATGCAATTCCTGCGACAGCAATTACCGCAGCAGCTTTTTTAATATATTTCTTCATAAAATAAATTCTCCACATCCTTAATAAATTAAGTCACCGTCAACTAATATAACATAAACTGGCAAATCTAGTTTTTATTTTTTCGTTTTTTGCCAAAAATTCTTAGTTTCTTTACTAATTTTTAGAACTATTCATTTCTTCATCATCATTATGCTGGAAAGTTGCAGTTTTAGCTTTTAACTTGTGAATGATTCGGTTCACGCTGATCTGGTAATATTCTAATTCATTTTGTAATTCAGAAATTGCTTTCTTAGCTTGTGGCAGAGAATTCTTTAGGTTTTGCTGAGCTGTTTTCAGCTTGGCTTGAGAAGCAGAAAGATCCTGAATATCAGCTTTAAGAGCGTTAACGCCTTTTTGCACTTCTGGGAATAAACGCTTACCATTTTTATCTTTAAATAATGAAAGTACTACGCCAAAACCTGCTCCAACTGCTAAACCAATACTAAAATGTTTCATCTCATCACCTTAAAATTGTGCTCTAATTGCGGCAGCCACTTTTTGATAATCTTCGTCAGTGTATTTTTCCGCATTATTACGGGTGGCAATTTTTAAGCCGTCTCCGTCAAAGCGGGGAATGAAATGAATATGTGAGTGCATAACGACTTGACTGGCACTGGCGCCGTTATTGCTGCTAATATTCATACCGGTGATTCTGGGATCGAATTTTTTAATTGCATTTGCAATTGCTGGAATGTATTGTAAGTAGCGCTGAGCATCAGCAGCTGTATAATCGAAAAAGTTTGTAATATGTTTTTTCGGGACCATCAAAGTATGGCCGGGATTAACTTGAGATAAGTCCAAGAATGCTTTGACATCATCGTTTTCAAAAATTGTGTAACTGCTGGCCTCGCCTCTGATAATTTTGCAGAATAAGCAGTCTTTATCTAAATCTTCCATTTTAAAACCTCTTCACTTCAAAATTTAGTTTCTTTTAATATCATGCTATCATAATAAATGAGTAAATTCATTAAAAGAAAGATAGGAAATATGACTTTAAAAATTGAACATTTGACAGGTGGCTATACGGGTGTGCCGGTCATTAAAGATATTAACTTGGAAATTAAACCAGGGGAAGTTTTAGGGGTTATTGGGCTAAATGGTGCTGGTAAATCTACTACTATTAAACACATTCTGGGCTTATTAAGACCCCAAAAAGGGAAAATTACTCTGAATGGCATTGATTTAGCTGCTCAACCAACTAAATTTAAAAGACAAGTTGCATATATTCCCGAAACACCAGTTTTGTATTCAGAACTGACTTTGAAGGAACATCTGCAATTAACTATTCTTAGCTATCAGTTAGATGAAAAACAGGCTTGGGCAAAAGCTCATGAGTTGCTGCAGATGTTTAGGCTAGATGATAAGCTTGATTGGCTGCCAATTCACTTTTCTAAGGGTATGAAGCAAAAGGTGATGATTGTAAGCGCCTTTTTAGCAAATACGAAACTACTTGTAATTGACGAGCCGTTTACTGGACTAGATCCTTTAGCAGTAGCTAATTTAGTACAATTAATCAAAAGCGCTGCTGGTCAAGGTAAAATGGTGTTAATGTCAACACATATTTTAGCTAACAGTGTTCAGGCCGTTTCACGTTACGCGGTCTTAAATAATGGCAAAATTACGGCTGCCGGCACTTTAGCCGAAATTCGCATGCACTATGGTTTAAAGGAAACAGATTCATTTGACCAAATTTACCAAATTTTAAGTCAGGAGCAACAAAATGCGTGATTTGGCTAAAAGAAGGCTGCAGGAAAATTTACGCCAATCTTTAAAATATCTAGTATTGGTTTTTAATGATTTCTTTATCTTAGCTCTGATTTTTCTTTTTGGTGCACTCATGTTTTGGTATGCGCAGACAATGAAAACCATGCCCGAAAATCTGTGGTACTACCGTCCACTAGTTAGTATTTTGCTTTGGCTGCCACTTTTAATAGGCAAACTGGTAACTTTGCTAAAACCAGCTGATTTACAATTTTTACTGCCTGAAGATGAAAATATAAAATTATATTTGAAACCAATGCTAAATTACAGCTTGATTGTACCTACAATTTGCTTGGTGTTAACGGCAGGAATTTTATTTCCTTTTGCTACGATTAAGGCAAGGATTGAACTAATAGATTATATTTTTGCTGTTTTGGCTGTTTTTTTAGCTAAGCTGCTGCAGCTTAAAATTATGGAACATAATTTGTTTTTTAACCGTAAGATTTCCATCTCGCTAGTAAATATCTTTTTCCTTTTTTTGTTTGGTTTGGGAATGTTTAAGCCCAAAAGTTTACTGATAATTGCAGGTTTATTAGTTATCTGCCTAATAATTTTTGTTTTAAAGCCGCAGCATGCAGCTTTGTTTGACTGGCAATATGCCGTCGATCAAGAAAAAAAGCGCAAAAATGTTGTTTTTAACGCTTTTAGCATGTTTACTGATGTCAAAGAAAGACAAACCAATGTTAAAAGGAGAAAATATTTAGACTTTTTATTACCAAAGAAGATGGCATTGGAAAATCCCAATAAGTTTTTATATCGCCGGTCAGTTCTTAGGAATCCTGAAAATATCAATTTAATAGTGCGAATGACTGCATTTGCTGTATTGGTTTCTTGGTTAGTGCAAAATTGGCTCTGGGCGTTAGGTTTATCGTGCCTAGTAGTATTTTTAACAATTTACCAATTAGTACCGATGGTTGATGAATTTGATGATAACATTATGTATCGAGTCTATCCGATTGAGCACACCAACCGTGGCTTGGATATGGTCTCGGCTTTAGCAGGAATGATGTTAATGCAGTGGTTGATTATCAGTATTTCGTGGCTGCTTACCTTGCCAGTCAATTTACACCTGTTTGAAGCAATGGGGTGCCTAGTTGTTTTCAGCTGGGTCGTATTAAGGTTATACTTACCAGCAAAAGTAAAGAAAAGGAAGTCGTAGAATAGATGAGATTACGAAACAAACCGTGGGCTGTAAAGCTTGTCCATGAGCATCCGGAAAGTGTGATTGATCGACCTGATCCAAGTCTGAAAATTGATTGGTCAAAGCGGTTTGCTGATATTTCAAGACCACTGGAAATTGAAGTAGGTCCTGGAAAAGGGAAATTTATTACCACAATGGCTGAGAAGTATCCTGAGAAAAATTTTGTTGCTCTTGAGTTGCAAATGACCGCTGCAGGCATGATTTTGCGGACGAAACTAGCAAAAGAATTGTCTAATTTACAAATTCTCTGTGGGGATGCTGCCAATATTGACGCATTTTTTAGCGCTCACATTGCTAGCAAAATTTATTTAAATTTCAGCGATCCTTGGCCTAAGACCAGACATGAGAAAAGACGGCTAACTTATAAAACTTTTTTACAAAAATACCAAACGGTCTTGCGTGCAAACGGTCAAGTAGAGTTTAAAACTGATAATGCAGGTCTTTTTGCCTATTCTCTTCAAAGTATGAATAATTTTGGGATGAATTTTGATTTTGTTTCCGTAGACCTTCATAATGAAAAGGAAGAAGTTCTAGCAGCTAATATTGAAACTGAATATGAGCATAAATTTGCTGCTCAGGGCAACCCGATTTATGCTTTGCATGCTGATTTTGGAGTAAAATAATTTATAGATAGAGAAAAGAGAGGTTTTTTCAAAAATGGAACAAATAAAAGAATTAAACAAAGCTAAATTAGCAGATATTACCAAAAATGGTCGTGTTGTTTTAGAATTTTCTGCTGGTTGGTGTCCAGATTGCCGTTTTTTGGATCCGTTTATGCCTGAAATTGAAAAAGATTTTGCTGACAGTAAATTTTATCAAATAGACCGTGATGGCTCTGTGGATATAGCTAAAGAAATGAATATCATGGGCATTCCTTCATTTGTGGTCTACCAAGATGGCACAGAAATTGGTAGACTAGTTAATAAGGATCGTAAAACTAAGGATGAGGTTGAAAGTTTTTTGCGGTCGCTTGACTAAGTGAAAGAGGATTGTGATTCATGATTACAAGTATTAATAAAGAAAGTTATCCTAATACCCTGATTGTGATTTTGGGCCAAGATAAGGGTAAAAGTGAGTATGAGGAAAAAGATGACATTACTCGTATCACTGATGAAAAAGGGAATGTCACAGGTTATAATTTTTTCAATGTCAACGAAGTAATTGATTACGATAGTTTGCCTAATGGTCAGGTTAAACTAAATGAAGAAGATTTAGCCTCTTTAAATAAAAAATTAGCAGAAGCTGGTTTTACGGATAAACTGGCATACGGCAAACCAACTTTAGTTTACGGCTATGTCAAAACTTGTGAAAAACACCCTGACTCTGACCACCTTCATGTCACTACTGTTGATGTAGGTAACGGCGAAGAACACCAAATTGTGTGTGGTGCACCTAACATTGCACAGGGACAAAAAGTCGTAGTTGCCTTGCCTGGTACTTTGATGCCTAATGGTCAAATGATTTGGCCCGGTCAACTACGCCATGTTGATTCTTATGGTATGATTTGTTCAGCTCGTGAATTGGGTCTTGAACATGCTCCGCAAAAAAGGGGTATTTTGGTAGTTCCGGCTGATTTTAATGCTGGCGATGAATTTGATCCGGAAAAGTGCGATCAGCTTTTAGCCGAAGGACAAATCACTTTATAAAAGTAGCAGACTTTACCAACAAAAAGGTAAAGTCTTTTTTTGCGCATATAATTGAATTTTAAATTTCATCATGGTTTTGTAATGGTCCTGCTCATTTTGCGATAGTAATGGTAAAATAAATAGCAATGATAAAAGATTTTGGAGTTCAGAAAATGTTAGATAAAAATAAACAGATTTGGTTTATCGGAATTAAAGGAACTGGAATGGCTGCTCTTGCTCTAGTTTTAAAAGACCTGGGTTTTGATGTGGCCGGCAGTGATATCGCAAAGTATACTTTCACGCAAGAACCGCTGATTAAAGCGGGTATAAAAATATCTTCATTTGCGGCCGAGAACATTAAGGATAATGGTCAGGTAATTGTTAAGGGCAACGCTTTTAAAGCTGATAATGTTGAAGTGCAGGCTTGTGAAAGTAAAAATGTTACTTGGCAAAGTTATCCTGATACTGTAGAAGAAATAATTAAGATGCACACTAGCATTGGTGTTTCTGGGACTCATGGGAAAACTTCTACTACAGGTCTTTTAGCTCACGTGTTAGGAGAAGCTGCACCAACATCTTACTTAATAGGAGATGGTGAGGGCAAGGGTGTTAAGAACTCCCGCTTCTTTGTTTATGAAGCTGACGAATATCGTCGTCATTTTTTGGCGTATCATCCTGACTACCAAATTATGACCAATATTGATTTTGATCATCCAGATTATTTTAAAGATCAATCAGATTATACTTCCGCCTTTCAAACAGCTGCTCAGCAAACGCAAAAAGGACTTTTTGTCTGGGGCGGAAATAGCCGTTTAAAGCAGCTTAAAGCAGATTGCCCCAAATATACTTATGGTTTTGACAGTGACGATGATTTTCAAGCCGTAGCAATCACAAGATCAACTCATGGGTCCAGTTTTACTGTGTTAAATCACGGACAAAATATCGGTCACTTTACAATTCATCTTTTTGGCGATCATAATATTTTGAATGCTACTGCGGTGATAGCTGTTGCTTATACTGAAAAAATTCCGTTAGCAGATATTCAACAAGGTTTATTGACATATCAAGGAGCCAAAAGACGGTTTTCAGAAAAAGATTTTAAAGATATTAATATCATTGATGACTATGCCCATCATCCGACAGAAATGCGGGCAACAATTCAAGCAGCAAGACAAAAATTCCCTGATAAACGCTTGGTAGTAGTATTTCAACCACATACTTTTTCCAGGACCAAAAAATATGCCAGTGATTTTGAAGAAATTTTGCGCGGAGTTGATAAGGCTTATATCACTCCAATCTATGCCTCTGCTAGAGAAAAGAGCGGTGATATTACTAGTGACGACTTAGTAGCCAAAATCCCTGGAGCAGAGGTAATTGACCTTGATAATATTGCCGATTTGGCTCAAAACAAAGATAGTGTGATCGTCTTCATGGGTGCCGGTGATATTACCAAATATGAAGACGCTTTGGAAAAGTTATTAAAATAATTGCAATTTTTAGCTAAAGATCAAGTTTTTAAAACTTGGTCTTTTTACTTAAAAAAGCGCGAACCAACTACCTCAGAATGCAAATAAATCAGTATTGTGCAAGATGTGAGCAAAAACTGTTAAAATGGTAGTTGAATTAAGAAACTTGGTTTAATTATGAGGAGAACTAATGGCTGATAAAAAATTACTTTTGATTGATGGTAATTCAGTTGCCTTTCGTGCTTTTTATGCACTGTTCCGTCAACTTGAAAATTTTAGAAATCCTGAAGGATTGCATACCAATGCCATTTATACGTTTAAAAACATGCTTGATGTCGTCTTAAATGATGTCAAACCTGATCATGTTTTAGTCGCATTTGATGCGGGTAAAACTACTTTTAGGAATAATATGTATGCCGATTATAAAGGCGGTAGACAGAAAACACCGTCTGAATTGTCTGAACAGTTACCATACATTCAAGAACTTTTACATGATCTGGGCATATCCACCTATGAACTCGACAATTATGAGGCCGATGACATTATCGGTACTTTTGCGACGATTGGTGAAAAAGAGGGTTTCAAAGTGACTGTTGTTACGGGAGACAAAGATTTAACGCAACTAGCTTCACCTCAAACAACAGTAATGGTCACTAAATCCGGTGTGTTGAACTTGGAAGCTTATACGCCTGAACACATGAAGGAAGTTAATGGTGTTACCCCAACTGAATTTATCGATATGAAAGCCTTAATGGGTGATAATTCTGACAATTATCCTGGTGTGACTAAGATTGGTCCCAAAAAGGCTTCACAACTTATCCAAGAATATGGTTCTGTAGAAAACCTTTATGATCATATAGATGATATGAAACCTTCAAAAATGAAAGAGAACCTCATCAATGACAAAGATAAGGCTCTTTTAGGTAAAAAATTGGCAACAATTGATCGCCACACCCCTTTAACTATTGGGATTGATGATATTAAGTGGCGCGAAGTTGACTATCAAAAATTGCGCAGATTCTATGAAAAAATGAACTTTCGCAAGTTTTTAAGCCAGTTAGACCCTGAAAGTGCTGCTGGGCAAAAGGATCAACCAGTAAAAGATAATAAAGCAGTTGCTTTTACAGAGCTTAAAGAAAATGACATTAACAACTTTGCAGTTAAAGATGGTCAAACTATTACTTTTTATTTAGGAATGCTGGGTGCTAACTACCACTTAGCTGATTTTGTTGGTTTTGCCATTAAGATCGATAAGCAAATATATGTAAGCCGTAATGTTGACCTGTTAAAAGAGCCGCAACTTAAGAATATTCTGGAAAATAAGCAAATTACTAAAAATGTTTTTGACTTAAAGCGGACAACAGTTGGCTTAAATCGTTTAGGTATTCATGCTCGCGGCATTGACTATGACATGCTTCTTGCTTCGTATTTGATTAATAATGAAAATAATTCGGATGATATGGGCGAGATATGTCGGATGTACGGTGATAATTCGGTTAAAAGTGATTACGACGTTTATGGTAAAGGTAAAAGTGCCCACATTCCAGAAGACGATCAGGTGTTATTTAATCATTTGGCTGGCAAGATAGAAGCAATCGAGAACTTAAAAGAGACATTGTTAGCTAAACTAAAAGAACACGAGCAAGACGATCTTTTTGCCAATATTGAAATCCCTGTTGCCAGAGTTCTGTCTGTTATGGAAATCAATGGCATCAAAGTTCAAGCTGAGACTTTAACGCAGCTTCAAGATGAGTTTGCAGTTGAGCTCAAGAAAATGGAAAAGCAAATTTATGATGAAGCTGGTGAAGAATTTAATATTAATTCTCCTAAGCAATTAGGTCATATTTTGTTTGAAAAAATGGGCTTAAAGCCAATTAAAAAGACCAAAACCGGTTATTCCACATCAGTTGATGTCTTAAATCAGCTAAAAGATGAAAGTCCCATTATTGGACAAATTCTCACTTACCGGCAAATTGCTAAAATCCAGTCAACTTATGTTAATGGTTTACTGGATGTCATTCAAAAAGACGGTCGGGTTCATACCAGATACTTGCAAACTCTTACTGCTACCGGTCGTTTGTCCTCAGTTGATCCTAATTTACAAAATATTCCAACCAGAACCGAGGAAGGTAAGCAAATTAGAAAAGCGTTTGTTCCTAGTGAACCTGATGGCTACATTTTCTCCTGTGATTATTCACAAATTGAATTGCGTGTTTTGGCACAAGTTTCTGGCGATGAACAGATGCAGGAAGCTTTTAGAACCGGTTACGATATTCACGCTCATACCGCAATGAAAATTTTTCACTTAAAATCAACAGCCGATGTCACTCCTTTAATGCGCCGCAGGGCCAAAGCTGTTAATTTCGGTATTGTTTACGGCATTTCTGATTACGGTTTATCTAAAAACCTTAATATCAGTCGCAAGCAGGCCAAGCAATTCATAGATAATTATTTTGAGCAATATCCTCAAATTAAAGATTACATGAATAAAGCAGTCCAGGTAGCCCGTGAAAAAGGATATGCCGAAACAATTATGCACAGAAGACGTTACTTGCCAGATATTCATGCTAAAAACTTTAATGTGCGTTCATTTGCTGAGAGAACAGCAATTAATTCGCCAATTCAAGGTTCTGCTGCGGATATTATCAAGATAGCGATGATTAACATGCAGAAAAAATTAGATGACATGCATCTTAAGACCAAGATGGTAGTCCAGGTTCATGATGAGCTGATTTTTGATGTGCCAAAGGATGAATTGGAAACAATTAAAAAGATTGTACCGGAAGTTATGCAGTCGGCTGTAAGACTAGACATACCTCTTGTAGCTGATTCCGGATATGGTCATAATTGGTTTGATGCTAAGTAAGGAGTAACTTGTAATGCCGGAAATGCCAGAAGTTGAGACTGTCAGACGGACACTTCTTCCTCTTATCAAAGGAAAGACAATCAAAGAAGTAACAGTCTGGTATCCAAAGATTATAACTGGTGATGCAAAAGAATTTAAGCAGCAGTTAGTTGGTAAAAAAATCACCACAATTGATCGTTATGCTAAATATTTGTTAATTCGGCTTAGCGGCAATTTAACAGTAGTGTCACATTTGCGCATGGAGGGTAAGTATCGTTTAGTCAAAATAAATACTAAAAAGGATAAACACGACCACGTGCAAATTGTTTTTAGTGATAATTCGGCATTGCGTTATAATGATGTGCGTAAGTTCGGGCGCATGCAGTTAATTAAAACGGGAACTGAAAAAGAAAAGACGGGTATTAGCAAATTGGGTGCAGAACCCAACTCGGCAGCTTTTACCGTTTCTTATTTACAAAATGGTTTAGCACGTAAAAAGAAAAATATTAAAAATACACTCCTTGACCAATCTGTTGTTGCAGGTTTGGGCAATATCTATGTTGACGAGGTTTTGTGGGAGACAAAAATTCACCCATTAAGTCATGCCAATACCATTCCCGCAGAAAAGGTAGCGCAATTGCACGATAACATTAATTCGTTAATAGAATTGGCAATTGCTGAACGAGGTACTACAATTCATACCTATCTGGATGCAAACGGCAAAACAGGTGGTTTTCAAAAAATGTTGCAGGTTTATGGTCATAAAGGTGAACCATGTGTGCGTTGTGGTACACCACTTGAAAAAATTAAGGTCAATGGACGAGGAACTACTTTTTGTCCTAAATGTCAGGTGATTTATAAATGACAATGATATTAGGCTTGACTGGTGGAATTGCAAGCGGTAAAAGCACTGCAGATGCTTTTTTTGAAAAAATGCAAATTCCAGTAATTGATTGCGATCAAATAGCCCATGATATTTTAAAGACCGGTAATCAGGGATATGAAAAAGTTATCAAACAATTTGGCAGTGAAGTCTTAAATACGGATAGTTCACTTAATCGTTCAAAGTTGGGACAAATAGTTTTTAATGATAAAAAACAACTTGAAATTTTGAATGAAATTACTCATCCATTGATTTTTACAGAAATACAAGCTAAAATTGCGCTAAACAAGGCTAAGAAAAGCCCCATAATAGTTGTTGATGCTCCTGTTCTGTTTGAGTCAAATGGTCAAAAATATTGTGATCGGACTTTACTGATTGCTATACCAGAAAAATTGCAGCTAGAAAGACTAATGCAAAGAGATCACCTTAGTCAGGGTGCAGCTTTAAAGCGCATCAATAGTCAAATGCCACTTAAGCAAAAGGAAAAATTGGCTGACTACGTGATTAATAATACTGGTTCAAGAAAAGACCTTGAGATTAAATTAGAAGAGTTGTTACTTGAAATCAAAGGGGAGGACTAAAATGGAATGTCCTAATTGTCATAAAAATGCATCAAAAGTAATTGATTCGCGTCCGAGTGATGAAAATCGTGCTATCAGACGTAGGCGCGAATGTGAAAACTGCGGCTTCCGTTTTACTACATTTGAACGTGTTGAAACCACGCCTTTATTAGTAATCAAAAATGACGGCACACGTGAGCCATTTAACCGAAAAAAGATTTTACGTGGAGTGATGGCAGCTGGTCAAAAAAGACCAATCTCAAGTTCGCAATTCGAAGAATTAGTCGATCACGTAGAAAACAAAATCAGGCAGGAAGGAGTTAGTGAAATTTCTTCCAAAAAAATTGGTCAATTGGTAATGGATGAATTGGCTAAAATAGATGATGTGGCTTATATTCGATTTGCGTCAATTTACCGTGAGTTTAAAGATATGTCTAGTTTCATGAAAACTATGGAAGATATGATTGCCAGAAGAGAGAAAGGAAATTAATTATGTTTGAGACTAACAATCCCAAACAGCCTTTTTATATTACAAACAGAGTAGAGCTCTACCCAACAGATTTGCGTGTTTTAATTAAGCTATATCAGCCTTTAGTTGGTTCTTTGGCGGTGGCACTTTATTTAAGTCTGAATGAGGATTATTCTGCCCAAGCTATGCTGTCAGATTCACAGGGGATTTACCGTTTGCAAGAACAAGTTGACTGTGATATTAAAAAATTATTTGCGGCTCTGCACAAGATTGAGGCGGTGGGGTTAATCGAGACCCGACTACTTGACAATCAAATAATGGGCAAAATTCTATGTTTTGAACTTAAAAGTATCCCGTCCAGCAGTGAATTTTTTGGGACTGCGTTATTAGCAAGCTTATTAAAAGAAAAAGTGGGTATTAGCGCTTTTCATAAATTAAGCCATGATTTTGCCCGGGAAACTAAACAAAATCAAAACTTTGTTAATGGTGTGAAAACAGCACCAAATATTTCCGCCTCGTTTATGGATGTCTTTCACTTACCAGACCAAGAAGCAATAGACCCTTCAATTGAGGTTAAAGAGGCTGCCCAAGAAAATAATATTGTTACCCGTAATACTGCCACTATCAATGAAAAGGGCCAGATTGACTGGGACTTTATGAAACAGCAATTTGAAATTTACCAAATTGCAGGCAGCGAAATTGACCAAAACAGAGAAGCAATTCGTGCAATTATGAGAACTTATGGTTTGTCCGAACAGGAATTTGTAGATGAAACACTGCCCTGTTTGCATGGTGATTATCATCTAAATATGAACCGGATTAAACAAGCTATTGCTAATAACATTCATGCAGCAACTACTCGCAGTCAGTTACAAAAAAAGACACGTGCAAAGGAAAATTCTGAAGTAAAAAAAGAGCACTTAAGTAATAGTGAACAAGAATTATTACAAAGCGCAAAAGCAAACTCACCGGCACAATTTTTGTATCAGCTTAAGACCAGCCGGAATGATTTTGTGGATGCTAGTGAAAATCGCGTACTTGATAGTTTATATAATGAAAAAGGTATTTCAGCAGAACTGCTCAATATCTTGACTTATGCCTGCTTGAAAAGTGGTCCTAACGTGTCTTTTCGTTTGGCAAATAAAATTTTACATGATTGGCTGCAGCACGGAGTAAAAACCGGTGGTCAAGCTTTAGAATACATGGACAATAGGAAAAAGGCCCAAGAGCAGAAAAGAAAGCAGTTTGGCAGTTATAATTCGCGTAAGTCAATTGAAAAGGGCACGGATTGGACTGAAAATAAACCAAAAATAAATTCCGAAGTTTCTAGTGAAGAACTAAAAAAGTTTTTTGAGAATTTTGAAAATAAGAATGGCATGAAGTAGGTGAAATATATGCGACCCATTAAAAAATATATTGCTAAAGGACAATCAGGTAATGCTGAGGAGCAAAGCCCTGAAGCTATTAAACAAAGGGTACTGGCTGAACCTAAGGTGCAAAACTTTATCGCGCAGCATCAAGATCAATTAAATGACAGCATTATTAATAAAAGTCTGCCCACTCTTTACGGCTATTATCTGAGCCAGCATAAAAAAGATCCTGTCACCAGAGGCTATTATCCTGATTTGATAATGAATAAAAATGCGATCAGTTTGAAATTTGTGCCCGAAGACAGCAAGCTTATTCATGATAGAGAAATATATATCAAAAGGCATTTGCGCCTGATTAATTTACCTGATGGGTTGCATGATGTTCGCTTAAGCCAGATTGAAATGACCCCGGAAAGAGCCGAAGTGATGACCCGCATTCAGCAATTTTTATCAAGATATGCTAAAGATGTTCATCAGAAGGGACTTTATTTGTCGGGCAATTTTGGTATCGGCAAAACATATATATTGGCGGGACTTGCTAATCAAGTTGCCGCTATGGACAAGTACGTTGTTTTCTTGCATGTTCCGACATTTATTGCAGGTTTATCCAGTCATTTTAGTGATAATAGTGTTCAAGATGAAGTCCAAAAAATTGCTAACGCTGATTTTTTAATACTAGATGATATTGGAGCTGAAAGTTTGAGTCAATGGTCGCGTGACGAGGTCTTGGCGGTAATTCTGCAGGCCAGAATGGATAATGTGCTGCCAACATTTTTCTCATCGAATTTTGCAATGAGCGATCTGGCAGATCATTTCAAAGAAACCAAAAATTCTATTGATCCTGTAAAAGCAGCGAGGTTAATGGAAAGAATCAAGTCTTTGGCGACTGAAGTAGTAATTTCTGGACCAAATAGAAGACACCAATAAAAATATTTTGCTGTAAATCTATGAAAATAAACTTGCATTAAAAAATTATTGGGCTATAATTAACTGCAATGAATGAACATGTTGCTACGCACCACAGAGAGAGGGCAATATTCTGGAAGCCCCCATTAGCGTTTGCAACCCACTCATTCGTACCTAAAATTTTAAAATGGGTTAGATCCGTTAACAATCTACAACGAGATAGTCTAGGTTTTTGGACTAAATTTTGGGTGGAACCACGTTAATTAACGTCCCAGTGCTTAATTGCACTGGGACTTTTTTATTTCTTAAATTTTCGGAGGAAAAAATGAGTTTTTCAATTACATTGCCTGATGGCTCAAAAAAAGATTTTACTGAGGCAGTCACAGTTTCAGAACTAGCACATGGTATTGCTACATCTCTAGGTAAAGCAGCTCTTGGAGCAAAAGTAAATGGTCAAATTGTTGGTTTAGATTACAAATTAGACCAAGATGCCAGTGTTGCTATTATTACTGATAGGGATGAAGCTGGTCTAGATATTTTAAGAGCAACAGTAGCCTTTGTTTTTGAAGCAGTTGCGCAGAAAGCATATCCAGAGATTCACTTTGGTGAGCACGCAGCAGATGATGATGGTTTTTATGTTGACACTGACAAAGAAAATCAAATCAAAGTTAGTGAACTGCCGGAACTTGAAAAAGCAATCAAAAAAGTAATCAAAGCAGGAGATAAGATTGAATCTTCTTTTCTGCCAAAAGCTGAGCTTGCCGAAATTTTTAAGAATGACCCGTATAAGAGTGCGTTGCTAAAAGATGAAAAAGACGATCAAGTGCATGTCTTTAAATTAGGTGATTTTGTTGATTTTGGCTTTGAAGCCCTATTGCCAAATACGGGCAAAATTAAACAATTTAAGTTGTTATCGGTTGCCGGTGCTTATTGGCAAGGTCAATCATCAAACCCAATGCTTCAAAGAATTTCCGGAACAGCGTTCTTTAAAAAAGCTGATTTAGATGCCGATATTAAGCGTCGTGAAGAAATTAAAGAACGTGATCACCGAACTATCGGACGCGACCTTGATTTATTCTTTGTTGATCCTAAGGTTGGTGCTGGTTTACCTTATTGGATGCCAAAAGGAGCCACAATTCGCCGAGTAGTTGAACGCTATATTATTGACAAAGAAGTGGCTGACGGTTACCAACATGTATATACTCCAGTTTTAATGAATGTTGACGCATACAAGACATCTGGACACTGGGCACATTATCGTGACGATATGTTTCCACCAATGGATATGGGCGATGGGGAAATGCTTGAACTGCGGCCGATGAATTGTCCGTCACATATTCAAATTTACAAGCACCATATCCGTTCATACCGTGAACTGCCAATTAGAATTGCAGAGTTGGGTATGATGCACAGATATGAAAAATCGGGTGCTTTATCAGGTTTGCAACGTGTACGGGAAATGACTTTAAATGATGGTCATACCTTTGTCACGTTGGACCAAGTACAGAGTGAATTTTCTAAGATTTTGACTTTGATTTTAGACGTTTACAAAGACTTTGATATCACGGATTACTACTTCAGACTTTCATACCGTGATCCAAAGAATACTAAAAAGTATTTTGCTAATGACGAGATGTGGGAAAGAAGTCAGGCAATGCTGAAGAAGGCAATGGACGACATGGGTCTTGACTATGTCGAAGCTGAAGGTGAAGCTGCCTTTTACGGTCCTAAACTTGATATTCAGACTAAGACGGCGTTAGGTGCTGATGAAACTATGTCCACAATCCAGTTGGACTTTATGCTTCCAGAACGCTTTAACTTAAGTTATGTAGGTCAAGATGGTGAAGAACATCGTCCAGTTATGATTCACCGCGGTATTGTCGGTACTATGGAGCGTTTCATTGCTTACCTGATTGAAATTTACAAGGGTGCCTTTCCAACTTGGCTGGCGCCAGTTCAAGTAGAAGTGATACCAGTTAACCTTGATGCTCATTCTGACTATGCTAAGAAAGTTCGCGATGAATTGAATAAGCGCGGCTTCAGAGCAGAAGCAGATTTACGTAACGAAAAATTAGGTTACAAAATACGTGAATCGCAAACTCAAAAAGTACCATACACTCTTGTTTTAGGTGATAAAGAGCTCAAGGACAATAGTGTCAACGTTCGTCGCTATGGTACAGAAGAAGAAGTGGCTAAGGACTTTAACGAATTCATTAACGAAATCGATCAAGATGTTAAATCATATTCACGTAAAGGATAAAAATTGTTATTTATAGAAAAGGCAAAATAATTTAATGGCTAAACCTTAAATGTAGAAACCGCTAAAATTTGCACGTCGAGTAACAAAATGTAGTGTTGACGGGATGCACTTTTGATTAATTAATCAATTGTTAAAAAAGCTTGGTTTAGTTAGTTAAATTAAAACTGCTAAAAAGGAGCATATATATGTCAATGGTAGAATTTCGTGACGTGCAGAAATTTTATGGCAAATTTCACGCGTTGCATAATATCAATTTGCAAATTGATCAGGGTGAAACAGTTGTCTTAATCGGGCCTTCCGGTTCAGGCAAAAGTACTCTAATTAGAACTATTAATCGTTTAGAGTCAATCCAAGGCGGAAAATTAATTGTTAATAACCAGGATTTGTCCAATCCCAAAACAGATTCAAATAGATTGCGTCAAGACGTGGGCATGGTTTTTCAGCATTTTAATCTTTACAAAAATAAAAATGTTTTAGAAAACGTAATGCTTGCTCCTCGAATTGTCAGTCATATACCTGAAGAAGAAAATAAAAAGCAGGCACTGCATTTACTTGATATGGTAGGAGTGGCTGATAAAGCACATAATATGCCAGCACAAATATCTGGTGGTCAAAAGCAGCGTGTAGCAATTGCACGGTCTTTAGCAATGCACCCCAAATTATTACTTTTTGATGAACCAACTTCAGCACTTGATCCCGAAATGATTGATGAAGTTTTACAAGTAATCAAAAAAATAACTTCGGCAAGTGATATGACCTCCCTGATTGTGACTCACGAGATGGGTTTTGCCAAAGAAGTAGCTAACCGCGTTATCTTCATGGATCAAGGTCAGATTGTTGAAGATGACGACAGCAAGTCTTTCTTTGAGCGGCCAAAAACTGACCGTGCCCAGCAATTCTTAAGTAAAATAATTACACATTAAGGAAGGGGCAAATATCATGAAAAAACTTGTTTGCTCAATCTTGTTGTTTTTAGGAATTTTTCTTTTGTCGGGTTGTGGCAATAAAGTCACTGACCAATCTGCTTTGAAAAATGTACATTCGACTAATACCATTACTTGGGCAGTTGAAGGTGACAAAAAACTATTTAGTTTAATTGATATTAGAGATGATAGAGAAAAAGGCTTTGATATTGATATGGCTAAAGCCATTACCAGAGAAATTTTAGGTCCAAAAGGTCAAGCCCGTTTTACTCTTGCCACCTCCCAATCAAGAATACCCTTGTTGAAAAACGGCAATGTGGATGCAGTTATCGCAACTTTGACAATTACACCGGAACGGGCAAAAGTTATTAGCTTTTCTAAGCCGTACTTTCAGGCAGGTAAATCGTTTCTTGTCCCTAAAGGATCAAAAATTAAAAAGCCAAGCGACCTGAATGGTAAAACTGTGATCGGTATTGTCGGAGATAATTCGGTTGAGGCAATAAAAAAAGTGGCACCCAAAGCCAAAGTCGTTGCAATGCAAGACTATGGTCAAGCAGTCTCTGCTTTAAAGTCGCATCAAGGCGATGCTTTGACTAGTGATAATGGCATTTTATATGGTTTAGCAGCACAAAGTTCTGGAAGCCTTGAAGTAACCGGAGGAACTTATACTAAAGAACCTTATGGTATTGCAGTAAATAAAAATCAAGGACCTTTTCATAAAGCCATAAATCAAGCAATTCATAAGATTCAAAAAAGCGGAGAATACAATCTCTTAATTAAAAAATGGTTCGGTCAGGTTCCTGGATTTAACTATAAGGAGATGTATATTAAATGATCCATATCTTCAATAATTTTAGTAGTCAACTGTTTTCAGGATTTGGCTGGACTATCTTGTCAAGCTTTCTAACTTTAATATTTAGTCTTATTTTCGGAGTTTTATTAGCCTTATTGGAGGTTATTCCCAATAAACTTGCCAATAAAATTGGTCGAATTTACGTTGAAATCTTCCGCAATATTCCCTTACTAATCATCGTAATGTTTTTTTACTTAATAGTACCGAAATATTTTGTACAAATTGATGGTTTTACTGCTGGTACAATTGGTTTATTTCTCTACACTTCTGCATTTATTGCTGAAATTATTCGCTCTGGTATACAATCAGTGTCTTCCGGTCAAATGGAAGGTGCACGGTCAACAGGCATGACTTATAAGCAAGCAATGCGCTATATAGTGTTGCCGCAAGCTTTTAAAATAGTTATTCCACCACTAGGCAATCAATTTGTCAATTTGATTAAAGATTCGTCAATTTTAGCTTTTGTTGCAGGTTTTGATTTAATGTACCAAGCAAACGCCATTGCTTCTGTCACTTTTGATACGATTAACAGTTATTTGGTAATAGGTATTTTGTACTTGTTGATTACAATGCCACTGAGCTACTATATGCGGCATCTGGAAAAGAAATTGGCATAGGGAGGCGAACTAAAATGCAAACATGGATTAATGCCTTATCTTGGTTAAATTTTGGTTTCTTATTAAAAGGCTTAGCGGTCACATTATTTATTTCAGTTTTTGCAATTGTTTTAAGTTTCATTTTAGGGTCAATTCTCGGAATTATCCGCTATGCTAAACTTAAATTCATTTCAGCAATTGTTGGCTTTATTATTGACATCGTTAGAAATTTGCCTTTGCTATTAATTATCTTTTTTACCTATTTTGGCTTGCCCAATATTGGTTTAAGACCCGGTGCAATTTTGTCAGCAATTATCGCGATGACAATTTTTGAATCCAGCATGATTGCAGAGATTGTGCGGTCTGGCATTCAGTCAGTAGCTATTGGTCAAATTGAAGGGGCAAGATCGACAGGCATGTCTTTTGTGCAAGCATTATGGCACGTTGTATTACCGCAGGCATACCGGCACATGATACCTACTATAATTGGTCAGTTTGTCTCTTTAATTAAAGATACTTCCTTAGCAACTATTATTGTTGTTCCAGAACTGATGCAACACGCACAGGTAATATACGGTCAAAATGCTAATTATATTGTGCCTATGTTTGCCGCTCTAACATTGCTCTATTTTATTGTTTGCTTTACTTTATCTTTAATTGGTAATAAACTGAACAAAAAGTTAGCATAATTTTGCAATGAGATTTAAAATATATCTCGTTGACACAAATAGTAAATGCGAGTATAATCGTTTTAGTTGAGAACAAGAAGAAGCTTCCCGCTTCTCGCCTAAGTTAAGTAAACCTCTGGGCTGATCGATATTTTCTGTTGATTATGGGCGGGTAGAACTATACCCGTCTTTTTCTTGTCCTCAGATTAACATGGAGGTGAATGATTATTCCAAGGAATTTGATATTAAACGACCAAATTCGCGCACGCGAAGTTCGTTTAATTAATGAAGATGGTGAACAAGTTGGTGTTGTAACCAAGACTGAGGCTTTGCGCCAAGCAAGTGTTGCAAATTTAGATTTAGTTCTAATTTCGCCTAATGCCAAGCCACCTGTTGCTCGTATCATGGACTATGGTAAGTACCGTTTCCAGCAACAAAAGAAGGTTAAAGAATCTCGGAAAAAGTCTAAAACGGTCAGTGTTAAAGAAATTCGTTTGAGCCCAACGATTGAGGGTAACGATTTTAACACTAAATTAAAGCACGCGCGTAAGTTTATCACTAAAGAAGGTGCCAAAGTACGC
This sequence comes from Lactobacillus helsingborgensis, assembly GCF_000970855.1. Taxonomy (GTDB): domain Bacteria; phylum Bacillota; class Bacilli; order Lactobacillales; family Lactobacillaceae; genus Lactobacillus; species Lactobacillus helsingborgensis. The sequence goes on along the minus strand of NZ_KQ034046.1, from coordinate 1,210,624 downwards.
GTTTCGATCAGGTTCAGAGGTCGAGCAATCACTCACAAGGAACTGGGTCGTGAAGTGTTGGAAAAAATGGCTGAAGCCACATCTGATATTGCTACTGTTACTAGCAAGCCTAAGATGGAAGGCCGTTCAATGTTCTTAATGCTCGCTCCGAAGAGTGACAAAAATAAATAGTTAATTTGGAGGAATTAGAAAATGCCAAAAATGAAAACCCACCGCGCTTCTGCAAAGCGTTTTAAGAGAACTGCTTCTGGTCAATTAAAGCGTCATCACGCTTTTACTGGCCACCGTTTCCACGGCAAGACTAAGAAACAACGTCGTCATTTGAGAAAGGCTGCAATGGTTTCACGCAGCGACTTGAAGCGCATCAAACAGATGCTCTCTCAAATGCGTTAATTAAACAAATAAAACGATATTTAGGAGGAATTTTAGATGCCAAGAGTTAAGGGTGGAACAGTTACACGTAAACGTCGTAAGAAGATTATGAAGCTTGCCAAGGGTTACCGTGGCGCAAAGCATATGCAATTTAAGGCTGCAAGTACTCAATTATTTGTATCTTACAGATATGCGTTCCGTGACAGAAGAAGACGTAAGAGCGACTTCAGAAAGTTATGGATTGCCAGAATTAATGCTGCAGCAAGACAAAATGATATTTCATATTCTAAGTTAATGCACGGCTTGAAATTAGCTGGTGTTGACATTAACCGTAAGATGTTAGCTGATATTGCTTATAACGATTCAAAGACCTTTGCGAAATTAGCAGAAACTGCTAAAAAGGCTTTAAATTAATTTGAAATGGCGCTTATGGCGCCGTTTTTTTATGTCAAAATTTAGCACTTGCAGCTAATAATTTGATATATTAAACTAGTGCAATAATAGATGAAAGGTAAATTGGATGTTATTCAGGCCACGCTATACTATTGATACGATTTATCATTTAGATCCAGATATGCTGCAGCAAATGAATATTAAAGCTGTATTTTCTGACTTAGATAATACTCTTTTAGCTTGGAACGAATTTGAAACTGCTCAAAAAATGGATAGCTTTAATAAAAAATTAGCACAAGCTCAAATTAAGTTGGTGGTAATTTCCAATAATAATGCTGAACGGGTAGGGAAAGTTTTAAATCCCTATCACATTGATTTTGTTGCTAAATCTAAAAAGCCGTTACCATTTGCGATTAGTAAAAAAAGAAAATCAATGGGCTTAGAAAAAGAACAGGTAATGATGGTGGGAGATCAGTTAATTACCGATATTCAAGCTGGCAATTTAGCTGGTGTCAAATCTGTCTTGGTTGAGCCTCTTATTCAAACTGACAAATGGAATACCCGTATTAATCGTTTTTTTGAAAAAATTATTTTCTTTTTTCTCAACTTTTCGCACCCAGTTACATTTAAGGAGACGTTAAAAAATGGATGATCAAATTGTTTGTATTGGTTGTGGTGCTGTTCTTCAATCTGATAACCCGCAAGAAGCTGGTTATCTGCCAATTTCACGATTGCAACAGGCAATAGAAAGTGGAGATGAAGGCAGCGATATTTACTGTCAGCGTTGCTTTCGGCTGCGTCATTATAATGAAATTATGCCTGTCAATGCCGATAATGATGACTTTTTAAAGCTCTTGAATTCTTTAGCTACAAAAAAGGCTTTAGTCGTCAATGTGGTTGATTTATTTGATTTTACTAATTCTTTATTGTCGTCACTTAAACGTTTTATTGGTGAAAATGATTTTATACTGGTGGGTAATAAATTTGACCTATTTCCCGACAATTCCCGACAAAGCAAAATCAAGGATTGGATGAGACAAGAAGCTAACAGGGCAGGACTGTTTCCCAAAAAAATATTTTTAGTCAGCGCTAAAAACAAGAAAAATCTAACTCAGTTAATAACGTATTTAGATCAGAAATCACGTGAGCAAGATGTTTATTTTGTGGGAATGACCAATGTAGGAAAATCAACTCTTTTGAATGCGATTGTTGACCAAATGGGAGATGTTAAAAATCTGATCACGACCTCACGTTTTCCGGGAACAACTTTAGCTAAAATTGAAATTCCTTTGGCAAATGGTCATTTCTTAATAGATACTCCCGGCATATTGACCCAAAATCAATTGGTTACACATTTGAATACCAAAGAATTAGCAGTGGTATCACCGCAAAAACAGCTCAAGCCGGTAACGTTTCAGTTAAGCCCCGGTAATAGTCTCTTTCTAGCAGGTTTAGGGCGAGTAGACTTCTTAAAAGGTGAAAAAGCTAGTTTCACAGTTTATGCGGCTCGTGGTCTATACATTCACAGAACCAAGACGGCAAATGCTGATGCTTTTTATACCAAGCACATTGGTGAATTATTGAGTCCACCGACTAAAGAAGATAATTTGCCATCATTAAAGGGGCAGGAATATCATACTAGTAATAAAAGTGACTTGCTTTTTGGCGGGATCGGTTTTATCACTGTTCCTGCAAATTGTTTAGTTAAAATTTATACACCTGGTCAAATTGGCTTGGGAATTAGACGTGCGTTAATATAGAGGATATAATGATCGCTATTGCAAAAAATTATCAAAAAACACCTACAGTGGCTGTAGCTGAAGAAAAATTAGCACCCCAGAAAGGTCGTCAAATTGGTATTTTTGGTGGGACTTTTAACCCAATTCATATTGGTCATTTAATAGTGGCTGAACAAGTACTAACCAAATTGCATTTGGATGAAATTTGGTTTATCCCTACTAATGTGCCACCTTTAAAAGATGAGCCAATTGCGTCTGCGCAAGATCGTGCAAATATGCTTGAATTAGGAACTCAAGACAACCCTCGGTTTCAAGTGAAATTATTCGAATTATACCGTGGAGGCGTTTCCTATACGATTGACACTTTGAGATATTTGCATGAAACTCAACCCGAAAATCATTATTATTTAATTATGGGCAGTGATCAGGTTAATAATTTAAATGAATGGAAGGAACCAACCAAGCTAGCACAATTAGCTACACTAGTGGGAGTTCAAAGAGCAGGTTATCCTCAAAAAGCAAAACTGCCAATGATTTGGGTTGATATTCCTGAAATTGAAGTTAGTTCTACACTAATTAGGCAGACAATTACAATTGGTGGTTCAATTAGGTATTTAGTACCTGATACAGTCAGAAATTATATTCAGAAAAAAGGTCTATATCATGAGTGATTTATTTTTTGCAAAAACCTATTCTCCTCTAAGCAGTGCTGAAATAATTGCTAGAGAGCAAAGCAACATGACAGCTGACCGCTTTGAACATTGCGTTGGTGTCAGTCAAACAGCAGTTAGATTGGCTGAACTTAATCATTATGATCAGGATAAAGCGGCTTTGGCCGGCTTTGTTCACGATTATGCCAAGCAGGTTCCTGTTTCTGAATACCGTGAAGTAATTAAAACTCAAGGTTTTGATCAAGATTTATTAAATTGGAACCGGAGCATTTGGCATGGAATTGTTGGTGTTTATTTTATTCAACGTGATTTAAAAATTAATGATGAGGAAATCTTAACGGCTGTAAGCAGACATACTACCGCTGACGTTGAGATGACAACTTTGGACAAAATTGTGTATATGGCAGATTTTATTGAACCCGGCAGATCATTTCCCGGAGTTGAAGAAGCGCGTAAGATAACTTATGCTAATCTTAATGAAGGTGTCGGTTACCAATTAGCACATACCCTTGAATTTTTAATTGAAAAAAGGAATAAGATTTATCCACGAACTTTAAATGCTTACAATGTTTGGAGTATAAAAAAATAAGGAGAAAAATGACTAGTAAAGAAATATTAAGTTTTACCTTAAAAGCAATTAGTGATCGTCACGGTGAAAATACAGCTGCTTTTGATATGCAAGGGCATAGTATTTTAGCTGATTATTATGTTGTCACCAGTGCCGGATCAAATAGACAGTTACATGCTATAGCTAACGCGATCATAGATGAAGCTCATAAAGCGGATTATTATGACTACCGCGTTGAGGGTACGAGCGAATCAAATTGGCTTTTACTTGATTTAGGTGATGTTGTAGTGAATGTTTTTACCGAAGAAGCCAGAGATTTTTATAATGTAGAAAAACTGTGGGCCAACGGTAAAAAATTGGAATTAGAGGAAGACTAACTGACCATGAGTGTTGTAGGGATCATCGCGGAATATAATCCCTTCCATAGTGGGCATGAATTTCTGATGAATCAGGCGCGCTATATAGCTGGAAATAAAGACCCAATAGTTGTGATCATGTCCGGTAACTATGTCCAACGAGGCGAAATGGCAATCATGGATAAATGGACTCGGGCGCAGGCTGCTCTTGAAAGCGGCGCTGACCTAGTATTCGAATTGCCGTTTTCAACTTCCGTTGAGCCGGCTGACTTGTTTGCTCTTGGCAGCATTGATCAACTAGCTAAAGTCGGGGTTACCGATCTAATCTTTGGTGTTGAAGATGCTACGCAAAACTTTGCTTATTTGGGTAGTAAAATTGCTGAAATACCTCAAAGTCACATGGATTTTAATGATTACAGTCAAACATACTCAACTCAGTATAATCAAATGGTGGCACGTGAGGTTGGACATGAGGTAAATGAGCCTAATGCTATTTTGGCACTTGCGTATGCTGTAGCTAATCATAATTTAGGTACACCGCTAGTTTTACACCCAATTAATCGTATTGGAGCAGGACATGATGATGTTTTGCAAAATAACAAGGTTGTTCAAAGTGCCAGTGCAATTCGTAATTTAATTCTGCACAATGAAAATAATTGTACGTTAGAACAATGGCTGCCGAAAAAAGAGGTACAGCTGCTTTTTAAGCAAAAAGCTTATCCTAATTGGAATCTATTGTTTCCATTTCTTAAATATCGGCTTGAATCTTCTTCTTTAGAAGATTTGCAGCAAGTTTACCAAATGAGCGAAGGACTTGAGTATAAAATGAAACATGAAATTCATAACGCACAATCGTTTACCGAATTTTTACGTATGATCAAGTCTAAAAGATATACTTATTCTCGTCTGCGCCGGCTTAGTCTGTATACGCTATTAAATGTGACTCAAGATGATATGGTTAACAGCTTTAACCATGAATCGCTGCTCCTTTTAGGTTATAGCAAACTAGGACGAAAGTATCTTAAGAAAATTAGAAAAGATACGACTGCGGACGTGATTTCTAAAGTTGATCAAAAAAACACTAAAAGTGGATCGCTGAATTTGCAAATACGTGTTGATCGTTTCTATGAACAATTGATGCAAGTTGATCAAAACTTTGGTCGCAAGCCGCTGGAGGTTTAAAATGTTAACACTTAATTTTGCTCAGATTAAAAATAGTAAAGAGCCATTGACTCATATTGAGTGTGAAGTGCAACCAGAAAAAGAATTTCTAAAGCGTAGCCAGAATTTAGTTTATCAGGTAAAAAATATTAAGCTATCTGGAGCTGTCTTTTATAATCAGCCCTATGTTACAGGGGATTTCCACGTTGTAGCCCAGCTAGTTGTCCCTTCCAGTCGCAGTCTAGAACCGGTTGATTTCCAAGAAGACTTTCACTTTAGCGAGAATTATACTGATACTGATGTGGCAAAAGAGGAGAGTGCTGAAAGCGAGATCCCCATTGTCAAGGTAGAAAATGAAATTATTGATTTGCAAAAGGCGATTGAAGATAATATTTTATTACACATTCCGACAACGATTTTAACTAAAAAAGAGAAGCAGGAGAATCTTTATCCTCGAGGAAAAGGCTGGTCGGTAATTTCTGAAGATGATTTCGTTAAAGAGCAAAAAGAACAAGTTAATCCCGCCTTTGCTAAATTAAAAGATTTGTTTACGGAAAATAATAAAAACTTGAATAATGAAAATAAAAATAATTAAATAAGTTATGAGATCAGTATTGTTGAAATGCTGGTTTTTAATCTTGTTTTAAAAGCATTTTTAAAGTATGCTTTAATTGTTGATTAAGATATGAATTAAATAAACCGAAATTAAATTTTAAAAAAGGATGAACAAAAATGGCAAGAATATTAATTGTTGAAGATGAAAAGAATTTGGCTCGCTTCGTTGAATTGGAATTAAAGCATGAAAAATATGACACAGTTGTCGAAAGTAATGGCCGCAAGGCACTGGACTTAGCTTTAAAAGAAGATTTTGATGCAATTTTATTGGACTTGATGCTGCCTGATCTGAATGGATTAGAAATTGCTCGTAGAGTGCGCCAAGTTAAAAGTACACCAATCATTATGATGACGGCTCGGGATTCAGTCATCGATCGGGTTTCCGGCCTTGATCATGGTGCCGATGATTATATCGTTAAACCTTTTGCCATTGAAGAACTGCTAGCTCGTTTACGTGCAGTTTTACGTCGTGTCAAGATTGAAAAAGATGCTTCCGATGATTCAGTTGAGAAGAAAGTAGTTAAATTTAAAGACCTTACCATTGAAACTGCAAACAGAATTGTTCGTCGTGGTGATGGTAAAGCCGTTGATTTAACTAAACGTGAGTACAATTTGCTAATGACATTAATTAAGAATAAGAATAATGTTGTTAGCCGTGACCAGTTATTATCAAAGATTTGGGGCCCAGGTTCAAATATCGAAACAAACGTGGTAGAAGTATATGTTCGTTATCTGAGAAACAAGATTGATGTTCCAGGCAAACAATCTTATATTAAGACGGTTCGTGGAACTGGGTATATGGTAAGAGATGAGGATGATGAAAAGAAATAAAAAGAAAAACAAAAAAGAGACCAAACATTCGTCACTTGTTGTACGGTGGGTAAGCGTCGTTGCATTGACGATCATGGTCTCTTTTATTGTTTTTTCATTCATAATTTATTCATTCATTGGTCAGCAATCAATGGGGCAGCAAAAAGAGACCTCAAATGAAATTGTTTCTAAACTCAATAGTACTTTGAATAGAATACCAACTCAATTAGAAATCTCTAATGTTGTACCCGCATTAACTCCCTCTACTAGAGAAGTTTTAAAGGGCAATCCGCCAATTAGTTCGGATCAGCCCAATAGGAGTGCTTTTAATGACGATCTTTTGTCGTCTTTAACTAATCGTGATCTAAACGTGGTAGTTTATAATCTGCGTAAAGAAGACGTTTTTGATAATGGCAGTGCAATTCCGCCTTTTAAAAAAATTAAAGGTGATCATCAGGTAGTTCATGTTTTTAAACATCGCCGTGAAGAATTGATTACATATCAAAAAGTTCGGTCGGCCCGTTCAGGCAAAGTCACTGGCTATATAGTTGTGGCAAACAAAATGACTTACTATAACGGGTTGATGAAAAATCTGCTTAAATGGATGGCGCGAATTTCTGTTGCTGCAATAATCTTTTTCACTTTAGTAGCGTTTATAATCGTACGTGACATTGTGAAACCAATAAAAGAAATGTCGCATGTTGCTTTGGAAGTAAATGATGATCCTAATAGTACTATCAGGATCAGAGATTTTCACCGGCACGATGAATTACAAGAATTAGCTGTTTCCTTTAATCAAATGCTTGATCGCATGCAGCGTTATATTGACCAGCAAAAAGAATTTGTGGGCGATGTTTCTCACGAGCTCCGGACCCCAGTAGCTGTAATTGAGGGGCACTTGAGTATGTTAAAGCGCTGGGGAAAAGATGACCCGCAAATTTTAGACGAGTCAATCGATGCCTCACTGCAGGAAGCAAAGAGAATGCAGCACTTAATTCAAGAAATGTTGGACTTAACGCGTGCAGAACAAATTAATGTGCAATATCCTTATGCAGTTACTAAAGTTTCTGAAGTCCTGAAACGTGTTGTTGGTGATATGTCACTAGTTCACAAAGATTTTACAATCAGATTAGACATGGACGATTTGCCAGCTGATACTGAAATTCAGATTTACCAGGGACATTTAGAGCAGCTGTTGGTAATTTTAATAGATAACGGCGTTAAATACTCTACCGATCGTAAAGAAATGAATGTTTCAGCCGGATTATCCCAAGATGAGGTCCATATTATAGTCCAAGACTTTGGTGAAGGCATTTCAAAAGAAGAACAAGGCAAAATTTTTAATCGCTTTTATCGGGTTGATAAAGCACGCACTCGTGAAAAAGGCGGTAATGGTTTAGGTCTATCAATAGCTCAAAAGCTTGTAACTAGTTATCACGGTAACATAAGTGTCGACTCTGTTGAAGGTCAGGGAAGCCAATTTATCATGGTCTTTCCTGCACTGTCTGAGTCCCAGGCAAAAAAACTACGCCAGCGCGAAGAAAATGAACAAGCCTCAAAAGAGCAAAAAGAATAACAAAAAGACCTTTAAGTCGATGATCACGACTTAAAGGTCTTTTGCTTAGCGCTCATAATTATGGACGTTTTTGCTGTTTGCCTTTATTACGATTGCGGAGATTTTCATGTAATTCTTTAGTCTGTTCAGATTGAGCTGGGCTAGCAGCTTGATTATTAATCAATTCAGCGACTTTCTCTTTAGTAGCGACTTGGGTCATAGGTTCCCGTTTTAATTCTTCATCAACCTCTTTTTTAACTTTAGGCATGATAATAAATGTTACAATCAATTGCTGAATAACGGAAAAGAAGTTTCCGGCTGCCCAGTATAGGGTTACCGAACCTGAAACAGATAGGCAAATAAAGAGAGTCATAATGGGATTCATTAAAATCATTGACTGCATTTGCTTTTTCTGTTCTTTAGGGATGCCCACTAAGGAAATATAGCCTTGCAAGAAAGCAAAGATTGTTGCAAAAATCGTTACTAAAACCGATCTGTTACTTAATGAAATTCCAAAAAAGCTGGAACTGGCTAATGTATTGGAATACATCACAGCATCATAAATTCCCAGCATGATTGGGAATTGGATAATTAACGGTAGGCAACCCATTCCACCGGTTAAAGAAATGTTGTTTTGGGAATAAAGCTGACGTTGCCATCCTGCCACAGTCATTTGCTGCTCCTGGGTTAGGTCTTTGCGTTTCATCGTCTCTTGGATCAACTTCATCTGCGGTTGCAGTCTTGCCATTTTTTCTTGTTGTGTTGTGGCTTTTCTTTGCTGGTTAAGCATTAGTGGTAAAAGTACCATTCTGACTACGAAGGTCATCAGGATAATAGCCCAACCTGCACCATTTTCCCCACCGATTACGTGAGAAAAATAGAGCATAATGTTTTGTAAAGGCTTGCCGATAAACTTGTAAATTGTGCCATAAAGAAAATCCGTAGGCGGCTTTCTGCCATTTTGAGCACAGGCAGTAACAATTAACATTACCGCCAAACAAACTATAATCAATCCAATATATTTACGAAATTTTTTCATTCAATTCACCCAATTATTATTTTTTGCCAATAACTAATATAATACATGAAAACCACTCATTTTGGCTACATTTGACAGCTTTTCTTTTTTGATGTTTGATATTCTAGCAAACGGTGAAATGTTTTGGGGCAGTTCAGAGCAAAACTGATTGACTTGGTTTAAGCCCGCTTGCAAAGTAATTGTGACCGTTTCATCGTTATTATTACGGACATTGCCTGCAATCTTCATTTGCTGGGCCAAATTTAATACACTCCAGCGAAAGCCAACACCTTGAACAATGCCCGATACAGTTAGCTGCCAAGTCTCTGCGGAATTTTTTTGAGAAGTATTTTTGTTTTCCTGTTTGTGTCGCTTAAAAAATCCCATAATAGTCCTTTCTTACATTGCTTTCTTGATTTTAACATTTTATTTGGTTGAAATTAAAACAATATATTAATTAAGATGAAAGAAGCTGATTTAATGTCAAAAAAAATAAGTTCTGTCAATAATAATGTTATTAAGAATTTAGCTAAATTAAAGCAAAAAAAATACCGTGAAAAAACTGGTTTATATTTAATTGAGGGCTTTCATCTTGTTGAAGAAGCATTGAAAGCTGGGGAAAAATTTATCTATCTTTTGGGTACTGAGGAGGCTTTACTGCACCTGGCGAAAAAGTTTTCCATTAATCTGGAAAGTAAAAATGTGCTTGAAATTAATACTCTCGTTGCCAGTCATCTTACAAGTACAAAAAATTCGCAGGATATTTTTATGATCCTCAAGATTTCACAACCACAAAATTATCATTTTAATTTCGGTAAATGGGTTCTACTGGATCATCTGGCTGACCCCGGTAATGTGGGAACTATTGTCAGAACAGTTGATGCGGCAGGCTTTGATGGCGTTGTGCTTGCACCGGAAAGCGTTGATATTTATAATCCTAAAACTCAACGAGCAATGCAGGGCAGTCAATTCCATATTAATTTAATCATGGAAAATTTACCAACTGTTATAAAAGAAATGCAAGACAATGCAATTCCTGTGTATGCTAGTTTATTAGATCAAAATGCCAAACAGTTACCCGAGTTTGAAAAAGTACCGCAAGTAGGCATTGTTATTGGCAACGAAGCTCATGGTGTTACTACAGAAATAGCAAAACTAAGTAATGAAAAGTTATATATTCCTATCAAGGGCCAAGCCGAGTCATTAAATGCGGCAGTCGCAGCAGGGATAATCATTTATTACTTCTCCTAGACGATTATACTTGTTTTTAGTAAGTATATTTAATATAATAAAAGGCGAAATAAACACTTTGTTGTGGGAGGACGGTATCATGACTCAAGGTATTAAGGAAAAACGCTGTGCGGATTGCGGTGCTCCTGATTATGAATCTTGCAAACATTTCATTAACGCGTTTAAAATTATCGGTAAAAAATGGAATGGACTAATTATTAGTTCGCTTTGTGCCGGAGATTATATGCGCTTTAAGGACTTAGCTCGTTGTGTTATGGCTTGCTCAGATCGTGTTTTGGTTGAAAGACTGAAAGAACTTGAAAAGGAAGATATTGTAGAGCGCTCAGTTGATGATAAAACCAAAATTATTTCTTATGGTTTGACCAAAAAGGGAGAGGAATTAAAGCCTGTTTTTGATCAAATTCATACCTGGGCAGATAAATGGGTATAAATTTCGTATGCACTTGCAAGTTTTTGAGAAATGATATATTCTAGTAACTAATTACAAAGAGTAAGACTAGTAGCAGCAATCATTTAATCAGAGAAACTTTTTTATTGAGCTGAGAGAAAAGTTTAAACGGAACTGTGAATTTCATCTTATTAGTAGAATCTAATCCATTCCGGTATTCACCGTTAGCGAAATTCAAAGTGTGGACATTTTTGTCCAAACTAGGGTGGTACCGCGAAGCTTCGTCCCTTTTGGGATGAAGCTTTTTTGTTTGATTTGAAAGGAAAGAATAATGGACTTATTTGACAGATTAAAAGAGCTCCGTGAAAAAGGTCTAGTTGAGATCGACAAAGCTAAGAATGAGAAAATGTTAAATGATGTTCGGGTCAAATTAACTGGACGTAAAAGTGAATTGACTCAAATTCTGCATTCTATGAAGGATATTGATCCCAGTGACAGACGTGAAGTTGGTCAACGCGTTAATAAGTTGCGTGACCTTTTCAATAATAAACTTGATGATGCTAAGAATGAAATAGTAGAGGCTTTAGTTGAAGAGCAATTAGCTAAAGAAAAAATTGACGTTACATTGCCAGGACGTGAGCTGCACCATGGAACAAAGCATCCTATTAATATTATTTTGGATGATCTTGAAAAATACTTTATCGGCATGGGTTATGAAGTAGTTCAAGGGCCAGAGATTGAAACTGATCATTATTGTTTTGAAATGATGAACTTGCCCAAAGACCACCCAGCAAGGGATATGCAAGAAACCTTTTATATTGATTCTGAAGATTTATTGCGTACTCAAACTTCAGGAGACCAAGCACGCGTTTTGGAAAAGCATGATTTTGCTAAAGGCCCTTTGAAAATGGTTGGGCCGGGTAAAGTTTATCGGCGCGATGATGATGATGCCACTCACTCACACCAATTTATGCAAATGGAAGGTCTGGTAGTGGACAAGAACATTACGATGGGTGATTTGAAGGGAACTTTAGAACTGATGGCCAAGCACACTTTTGGTCAAGACCGTGAAACCCGCTTGCGTCCTAGTTACTTTCCTTTTACCGAGCCATCTGTAGAAATGGACGTTTCCTGCTTTAATTGCGATGGCAAGGGCTGCTCCATTTGTAAGTATACCGGCTGGATTGAAGTCTTAGGAGCTGGAATGGTCCACCCTAATGTTTTAAAAAATGCTGGTGTTGATCCTAATGTATACGGTGGTTTTGCCTTTGGCGTGGGATTAGACCGCTTTGCCATTCTTAAATACGGTATTGATGATATTCGTGATTTCTATACTAACGATGTTCGCTTCTTAGAACAATTCAGCAAGGAGGAGAGATAATGCTTGTCTCATATAATTGGTTAAAGGATTTTATTGAGTTAGACCAAGATCCTAAGGATTTGGCTGAAAAAATAACGCGTACAGGTGTTGAAGTAGCAGAAGTTAAACATCCCCAAGAGGGTATGACAAAGCTGGTTGTAGGTCATATTATTGATTGTGAGCCGATAGCTGGTACGCACCTGAATATTACTCATGTTGATGTTGGCGCTGAAGAACCCCATCAGATTGTTTGTGGAGCCCCCAATGTTGCTGCTGGAGAAGATGTGGTTGTGGCTTTGCCCGGTGCCCGAATCGCTGATAACGTTAAAATTAAAAAAAGTAAATTACGCGGTACTGAATCAAATGGGATGATCTGTGGTTTACAAGAAATTGGCTTCCCTGATAACGTAGTGCCTGAAAAATACTCTGACGGCATCTTTGTTTTCCCCAAAAATGCAGACATCAAACCAGGACAATCTGCATTTGAGCTTTTAGGGATGGATGATTATATCTTTGATTTTGACATTACCCCTAACCGTGCAGACACTTTATCTATGGAAGGTTCGGCTTATGAAGTTGGTGCTATTACTGATACACCAGTCAAAGTTGAAGATGTAACCCTTAAAGAAGTTGGTCCGGATTGGACTAACGATTTTACAGTAGACGTTGATCCGAAGCTGGCACCCAAATTTTACTTACGCAAAATTAGTAATGTCAAAATTGGTGATAGCCCTCTTTGGCTTCAAAGACGGCTGTGGAATGCGGGCATTAGACCAATTAATAATGTTGTCGATGTTACGAACTATATTATGCTTTTAACTGGTCAGCCAATGCACAGTTATGATGCTCGTGCTTTTAATACAAATAAGTTGGTTGTTAGGAAAGCTGCTAAAGATGAAAAGCTGACTTTGTTAAATAATAAAGAAGTTAATCTTGACCCTAACGACATCGTAATCACTAACGGTGAAGACGTAGTAATGATGGCTGGAGTTATGGGTGGTCTTAATTCAGAAATAGAAGCTGATACCACGGATGTTTTGTTAGAGTCTGCTATTTTTGATCCTGCCTTAATTAGAAAAGCTGCTTTGCGTCACGCTAATCGGACAGAAGCATCTAGTCGTTATGAAAAGGGCGTTAACTGGGATGCAACAACTAGAGCCTTAGATATGGCAGCTTTACTTCTACGAAACGATGCTGCTGGAGAGATCAATGAGGGTGTCATTACCGGTAGTGCTGAAAAGCGGCAGCCTGTTCAAATCAAAACAACTATTTCTTATATTAATAAAGTATTGGGTACTGCGATTTCTCCAATGGAAATTGCCGCCATTTTTGCCCGTCTGAACTTTAAAGTTGAAATTAATCATGATGATTTAATTGTAGATGTTCCTGCGCGTCGCTGGGACATTGCTATTCCAGCTGATTTAGTGGAAGAAGTAGGGCGCTTATATGGCTATGACAATATTAAATCAACTCAGCCAGTGCTGGCAGAAACACATGGTGGCTATTCTAAAGTTGAAGAAACTATTAGGCGCATAAAAAATATCGTTCAAGGACAAGGCTTAATAGAAGCTATCTCCTATTCTTTAACTTCTCCAGAAAAAGCAATAGCCTTCACAAAGAAACCTAAAAAACTGGTTAAAATTCAAATGCCTTTAAATTCCAATCGGTCAGCTTTAAGACAAAATTTAATGACAGGTTTGGTTGATGCCGCCAGCTATAATATGGCACGTAAGCAAAATCAATTAGCAATGTTTGAGCAGGGCCGCGTTTATGATTTTGAGAATAATACTTATAATGAGCACGAACATCTTGCTACTTTGTATAGTGGCAATGTTTATTTTGAAAACTGGCAACATGATAATGAAAAAATTGATTTTTACTATGTTAAAGGGCAACTGACCAATTTATTCTTAGCTTTGGGAATTGATTTGAAAGATGTTGAATATAAAGCTGAAATAGTAGTGCATATGCATCCTACTAGAACCGCAGGCATTTACATTAAAGGTAATTATGTAGGCATGATTGGCATGATTGGTCGTGCGGTAACAGATTTGAGCAAAGCCATGCGGGGCAGTGAGCTTTACGGATACGAATTAGATCTTGAAACCCTGGTACCATTAATCATAAATCCTCATACCACAGCACAAACTGCACCGAAGTTCCCTGCTGTTGAACGTGATCTCTCAATCTTAGTAGATCAGGAAATTACAAACCAAGCTGTTGAAGATGTTATCAAAGCAAATGGTGGTAAATATCTCAATAGCTTGCGTATTATAGATGTCTATCATGGTTCTCATATTGCTGAGAACAAAAAGAGTTTTGCTTATCGTTTAATTTTCCTAAATGAAAATGACACTCTAACAGATGAAACTGTTTCCAAAGCTATGAACTCAATTAATAGTGCCTTGGAAGAGCACCTGAAAGCGGAAATACGTTAATAGTTGACTTTAAACAATTAAGTTAATATCATATACCAGTGCAAAAGGAATTTTAACTTTAAGGAGCAGAAAATTTTATGCCTGAAAAATCATATCCAATGACTGCTGAAGGTAAAGAAAAGCTAGAGGCAGAATTAAAAAATTTAAAAGTAGTAAAAAGACCAGAAGTAATTGAAAGAATTAAGGTTGCCCGCTCTTATGGTGACTTGTCTGAAAACTCCGAATACGATGCAGCTAAGGATGAACAAAGTCATTTAGAGGATCGTATTAGCGTTGTTGAAGAAATGCTTAAGTATGCTCATGTCGTTGATGCTAATGCTAGTGATCCAGATGAAGTAGCTGTAGGTAAGACAGTTACCTATACTGAAGTGGGCGAAGACGAGCCGGAAACTTACACTATTGTTGGTAGTGATGAATCTGATCCAATGAATGGCAAGATTTCTAATGATTCACCAATTGCTCAAGCAATTTTGGGCAAGAAAAAGGGCGAAACTGTGACTATTTCGACACCTGGCGGTAAATTTGACGTAGTTATTAATAAAGTTGAAGAATAACACAGTCAGATAAGCAGATTTGCTCTAGTTAAGTAACAAGTAAAAGACCAGAATTTTGTTAAAAAGCAAAATTCTGGTCTTTATTTATTCTAAAAAATTAATGACTAGTGAAATAGCGGTAATCTTTACTTCTATCAAAAACTACTCCGCGGGCATTTTCACCATTGGAAATCGAAAATTGTGCGTGTGGATATTTCGCATGAACTTTATTCTCCAAGAAATCACGTAACATGCCATTGTTAGCTAAGACGGAACCGGTCAGTGCAATTTTCATTGGCTTAGGTTCATCATATCTGTCCATACCGATGATAATATCTCTTGCAAGTAATTCAGCTTGCTCCTTGATCACAGCTATGGCAAAATTATTGCCTTTGTCTGCCAATTTTGCCACTTCTACTGCCATTGAGGCAAAATCCGCATTGCTGGTTTTATAAAATTTAGCAGTTGCGTCAGTCAAATTGTCTACTTTAAAAAGTTGGTTAAAAAGGGAAATCAACTCGTTATCTTCTCGTTTATCCCAACTGAGTAAAGCAGATTTTAATGCGGAAAGTGCGATTGCATAACCCGAACCTTCATCTCCTAATATGGAGCCATAGCCACCAGTTGTGATTATCCTGCCTTTTTGCAAGCCATTAAAGACAGAACCCGTGCCGGCAATAACAAGACCCCCGTCTTCTCCTTCCAGACCATTATATAATGCCAGAAGTGAATCTGTAATTGCTCTAGTAGGTAAATTTTCGGCTTTAGCAGAAATTTCAGCAGCTACTTCAGGTGCATGTCCAATGACAGATAAGCCAGCCATACCACAAAGTATTCTTTGGCAGTCACCATCAATTTGGTCTATTAATTTATTAATCGCTTCAGTAATATTTGAAATTGCGCTGGTATAATTTGTGTTTACTTGGCCAGGACCGGCTTGAGAACGCTCTATTTCTTCACCGTTAAGATCATAGGCAATAGCAGTAGTATGCGTTCCCCCGGCATCAACGCCAATCTGATATTTAAGTGTCATAATC
>NZ_KQ034046.1:781754-1194096 GCF_000970855.1 Lactobacillus helsingborgensis | reverse complement strand
TTTCTTCTTTCTATATTAATCAACTAACATTATTTTATTACACTTTAGCAAAATACAGAAGATTTTTATTAAAGTGCTTACGAACACTTTATTTGCTTTACTTATTTTATAACTGTTAAAATTTTGGCAAAACCCCTTTTAATCAATAGAATTGTCTGTTGGTTTCTGATAAAATTACACTAGTTTAGTGAGGTTGAGGCTACGTGAATTTTTTTAAGAAAAAATTGAAAACAAAGAATGATAATTCAAAAAAACAGGCTTCTACTCCGGTCAGGATGAAAATAATTTTAGGAATTATTTTTGTGCTTTTTGCTACTCTAATTGGACAACTAGCGTATTTACAAATTGGCTATGGCTCCCGTTTTAAAGCTGAAGTCCAAAAATCTAATTCTGCTGTGGTTTCCAGTCAGGTTCCTCGAGGAGTAATGTATGATACTAAAGGTCGCGTTTTAGTTGGTAACAGGGCTAAAAATGCCATTACTTATACCAAAAGCGTCTCAACTACCACAGAGGATATTTATGCCATCTCTAACGCCCTTAGTCGCTATATTACAATTAACGATGAAAAACCGACTGAGCAGCAAGTAATTGATTATTATTTAGCTAATAAAAAAAATAGTGCCAAGGAGTCTGCCAAGGTACCAAAATCTGTCCGGCAAACTCAAGATGATGAATTAATCAATAAGAGAATCCAACAGCAAGTGAGTGCTGAGCATATTAAGCTAAATAAACGGGAAAGAACTGCGGCTTTAATTTATAACAAGATCTCTGGAGCGTACACGCTTTCTACAATCTATATCAAAAATAATCATTTGACTGACAAGGAAATCGCCAGTGTAGGTGAGCATCTTTCAGATCTGCCTGGCGTTGGAATTGGCACTGATTGGCAAAGGTCGTACCCAAATGGTTCCTCAATTCAGAGTATTATCGGTTCAGTTTCTACCGAAAAAGCAGGGTTACCTAGCGATAATCTACAATATTATTTAACTAACGGCTATTCCAGAAACGACCGGGTTGGCACCTCATATTTAGAAGAAAAATATGAACCATTATTAAAGGGAACTAAAGCAACCAGCAAAGTTTGGACTAAAAATTCAGGAGATATTGAACAGTCAAAATCTGTTTATTCAGGTCAGGCTGGCTCCAGTTTAGTCTTGACTCTGGATGCCCAGTATCAAAAAGAAGTCCAAAATTCTTTAGAAAAAATCTATTCTGCGGCCATTAGTTCAGGGGCTGCCCATTATTCAAACGGTGCGTATGCCGTCGCCATGAACCCTAAAACGGGTGCAATTTTGGCTATGGCAGGAATTAGCCGTGATCCTAAAAAAAATAAAACTACTAATAACGCATTAGGCGTTATTAACCAGTCCTTTGTTATGGGGTCTGCCGTTAAGGGAGCAATGGTAAGTGGTGGCTTAATCAATAAAGTTATTAGTCCCACAAACAACGTGATGCCTGATACACCGGTATATTTACCAAGTACACCTGTTAAGAAATCTGTCTATCCAATCGGTACTTTTGGCGCATTAGATGCAGAAACTGCACTCGAGGTTTCCAGTAATATCTATATGATGCACTTGGCAATGAAATGGGTGAAGGCATCTTATGTTCCTAAAAAATCAATTCACATGCCGCAAACTGCCTTTGAACCAATACGTAAGAATTTCAATATGTTTGGATTAGGTCAAAAGACGGGTATTGATTTACCGGGAGAGATATCGGGTATTCAAGGTAGATCGTTTAATGAGCAAGGATTAGTATTGCCCGGTTCAGTATTAGACTTGTCTTATGGCAACTATGATGCATACACTTTAATTCAAATGGTGCAGTATGTTTCTACTATTGCTAACGGTGGTTACCGGATGCAGCCCTATGTCGTGCAATCGATTGGTAGAACCTCAAATAATGGTAAAAAAATATATATTGATTATAATAGAAAGCCTAACGTCCAGCTTCGAATTCCGTGGACTCAAGCTGAACTCAATATTGTCAGACAAGGATTTTGGCGTGTTGTTCACGGCACTAACTCTTGGGGTACAGCTCATAAGTTGAAAAACGTCAAACCTGCTATATCAGGTAAATCAGGCACTGCACAGACATTTTACTATGATCCGGATAATCCTAATCAAAAAGATCCGCCTGAGTTAGTAAACGCTACTTTTGTCGGCTATGCCCCTTCAAAAAATCCTGAGATAGCTACTGCTGTAATTTTTCCAGGACTTGATCCCGAACTAGAAGGTTCGTATACTTTGCAGATGACCAAAGCAATGGTACAAAACTATTTTAAATTACATAAAAAATAGAAAAGTGACAATATTGCTGGCAATAATATTAGAAAAATGCTAAGATAATACAGTCAGAATAAAAGCGTAGGTGGTGAAAGAAATGGCAGACAACATCATTTTGGAATGCACCGAATGTGGCGATAGAAGTTACTTATCTAAGAAAAACAAGCGTAAGCATCCGGAACGTTTAAGTTTGAAGAAGTATTGCCCAGTTGAAAGGCATACTACTCTTCATCGTGAAACTAAGTAATAAACCAATATAGCAGGAGCCTATGCTCCTGCTATTTTTTATATGGAAGAATTATGACAAAGAAAGAAATTAGACAACAACAAATAGAAAAGTTGAGCAATTTTGCTGAAACACCAGAAAAAGATGCTGAAGATCAAATTTTGTTGAAAAAAATAATGAACTTGCAGTGGCTCAATGAATGTCAAACTGTAGGAATCACATCCTCTTTGACTTATGAAGTTGATACATCAGGATTGATAGCTCAATTATGGGATATGGGTAAAGATGTATATCTTGCCCGGGCTAATGATAATGCCGAACGGTCACAGGATTTTATTTACTATAGCTACATGACCAAGCTGACTAAGTCAAAATTCGGGGTTGCAGAAGTTAGTGAACCAGATGCACAAATTAACAACGACTTAGATCTGATCATCGTTCCGGGACTGGCTTTTGCTTTAGACTCTCATCAACGCCTTGGGTTTGGTGGCGGTTATTATGATCGCTTTTTAGCTAAACATCCACAATCAAAAACCGTTGCTTTAGTTAATTCGAAAATGATTTTTGAAACAGCTTCGTGGCAAGTTGAACCTACTGATATTGCAATTCAAACGATTATCACTCCTAATGCGGTTTTAGCAAATAAATGAGGTTATAATGGATCAGCGACAAAGATATAGAAATAGCTATATAACAATATGTATTTTAGTCATTCTTTTCGTGGTATTTTTAATAGAAACTTTCATTGGTGGTTCACAAAATACCTATGTATTAATTAAAATGGGTGCAATGAATAACTATGCGATTGTAGCTGGCAACCAATGGTGGCGTTTATTTACTGCGCAATTCTTACATATTGGAATTATGCACCTGATTTCTAATGCCGTAATGATCTATTATCTTGGTATTTATATGGAACCAATATTGGGTCATTGGCGCTTTCTAGTAGTTTATTTACTTTCAGGTGTCGGAGGAAATTTATTGAGCCTAGCTTGGGGTAGTGATAGTGCTATTAGTGCTGGCGCATCTACTGCTTTATTTGGCTTGTTTGGAGCAATGACAGCGACAGCATTACAAAATAGGAATAATCCTGTCTTAGTCTATTTGGGAAAACAATCCTTTTGGTTAGCTTTAATAAACATAGCATTAGATCTATTTGCACCTAATATTGATATTCAAGGGCATATTGGCGGCTTAGTGACTGGTTTTTTAATTGCTGTGATAATTGGAGATAGAACTTATAGAAAGTATTCTTTTAAAAAACGTGTGGTTGCTACCTGTATTTTAATTATTTATTGTGTAGCAACCGTCAGAATGGGCATGGTAATTAAGCTATAATGAAAACTCTATACGATGTGCAACAGCTATTAGAAAAGTATGGTATATTTGTTCATGTAGGTAAAAGAATATGGGATATTGAGCTCATGGCGCTTGAACTCGATAACATCAATCACTCGCATTTAATAGACCAGCACGATTATTTAGTAGCAAAGCTAATATTGCGACGTGAGTACGAATATGAAGAACGTCAAAATAAGGACAAACACGACTCTTAGAGCGATTTGGAATTATTTTGGTTTAAAAACTAATAATGGGAGAGAAGAAAATTTATGTCATCTTTTTTAGTTATTATAGACGCAATTTTAATTATAGTTATTCTAGCCTTTGTTGCAGTATGGCTATGGCATAAGATACAAACAAAACTTTTAGGTGGCGGAGATCTAACTAATGAGCAATTTAATCAGGGAATGCGGAAGGCGCAAGTGGTTGACTTACGTGAAAAAGCACCATTTAAAAGAAAGCATATTGATGGTGCCAGAAATTTGCCCTATACAATGCTCAAATATCAATATACGGAGTTAAGAACAGACTTACCCGTTTATTTGTACTCCGATTCTTTATCAGTAACGTTGCGCGCTGCCAGATTCTTACAAAAGAAGAATTTTTCATCAATCAAATGGTTGAAAACTGGTTTTGAGGACTGGGATGGACGGACGAAGAAATCTAAATATTAAATTGAAAACATGTTTGTTAAGCCATTCAAACGTGTTTTTTCTATATTAAATACAGAAAAAGGACACAAAAATGCAAAAGGTGCTAGCAATAGTCGGACCAACAGCAATTGGTAAAACTACACTGGCTATTGAGCTTGCCACAAAAATTAATGCCGAAATAATTTCGGGTGATTCAATGCAAGTTTATAAGGAAGTAGCCATTGGAACTGCCAAGGCAACGAAAGCGGAGCAAGAATTAGTTACTCATTATTTAGTTGATACTCAATCTATTTTTAAACCATATTCTGTTGCCGACTTTGTCACTCAGGCTGAAAAAGCAGTTGATGCAATTACTGCTAAGAAAAAGATTCCCATGCTAGTTGGAGGCACTGGCTTTTACGTCAATGCACTGCTAAATGAAATGAAACTGGGTGAACCAAAAAAGAAGCAAAAGGCAGTTGTCCCCGAATGGGAAAATTACTTAGCTGAAAATGGTAAAAAAAAGTTATGGGTTGAGTTAAATAACCGTGACCCAGTAGCGGCTCGGAAAATCCCCCCAAATAATTCACGTCGGGTTTTACGCGCATTAACTGTAATTACGCGCACCGGGCAAAAATTTTCCGAGCAACAAAAGGAAATAAACCCCCGGTATGATTATTTGATTATCGGGTTAAATTCTGACCGTGCAGAAATTTATCGTAGAATTGATCAACGTGTTGATCAGATGCTTGATCAAGGGCTTCTTGATGAAGCAAAATACGTATATCAGAATAGGGCGCAAGAATATACGATCTTGCAAGCCATTGGCTATAAGGAATTTTTCCCTTATTTTGCTAAAGAAGATAGTCTAGCGAGTTGCGTTAAGAATTTAAAGACAGCTTCTAGAAGATATGCCAAAAGGCAATTAACATATTTTCATCATCAATTACCTGTTTACTGGTTTGATCCCCTAAGGGATCCAGAATGTATGAAAAAAATTTTAATGAAAGTCGGGGAATGGTTAAATGAATAATTGGCCAGAAAAATTACAACAAATTGTAGCAGAAATTGATCAGGAAATTGCACCACAACTGGCAAAAATTGATCAAAATATTCTTTTTAATCAAAATAAGGTTTTACAAGCGTTTAAAGATAAGGCTGTAGCTGAATCAGACTTAATTGGCAGTACTGGTTACGGCTCAGATGACAGTGGTCGCGATAAACTTGACCGTATTTATGCCCAAATTTTTCACACAGAAGATGCTCTAGTACGCTCGCAGTTTGTCTCTGGCACTCATACTCTTGCTACAGCTATGGCTGGTAATTTACTTCCGGGTGACGAACTGATGTATCTTACAGGGATGCCTTATGACACTTTACAACAGGTTATTGGTATTGCCGGTGATGGTCGAGGCAGTTTGAAGCAATACGGCGTTAAATTTTCTTATGTAGAGCTGTTGTCTGATGGCAGTGTTGATTTTGAAGCGGCACGAAAATTATTAAGAGAACATCAACCGAAAATGGTAGTTATTCAGCGCTCACGTGGCTATAATACCAGAGCAAGTTTTACTGTCGCCAAGATTAAACCGATGATTGCGCTGATTAGGGAAGTTTCCCCTGAAAGTATAGTTTTTGTTGATAATTGTTATGGCGAATTTTCCGAACAACATGAGCCTACTGAATTTGGAGCAGATCTTATGGCTGGTTCGTTAATTAAAAACGCTGGCGGAGGTTTAGCTAAAATCGGTGGCTATGTTGTTGGTAAGCATGAGCTAATTGAAAATACGGCTGCACGACTCACTGCTGGAGGAATAGGTCGCGAAGAAGGCGCAAGCTTAAATAACAATCTTGATTATTTCGAAGGTTTATTTATTTCGCCAAGTGTTACCGGTAATGCAATTAAAGGCGCGATTTATTCCTCTGCACTTTTAGCAAGAATGGGATTAGAAGTTTCTCCCAAATGGAATGAAGATAGAACCGATTTAATTCAGACGGTAATTTTCCATGATAAAGATAAAATGATTAGGTTTGCCAAGGCTTTACAAGAAAACTCACCAATTAATTCATTTGTGGATCCGATACCAAGTAACGATACGGGATATGAAGATCAAGTTATTATGGCAGACGGCTCGTTTATTGAAGGTGCCAGTATTGAATTTTCTGGGGATGGACCAATTAGACCACCCTATGCGTTGTATATGCAAGGCGGTCTGACTTATGCCCACGTTAAAATTGCGATTACAAATGCTGTCAATGAATTATTCTTTAAATAGGTAATACTATTTATAAAAGTAAGGTAAAACTTTGGTAAAATTATTACTTTTTTTGTTAGACCACTTTACATTTATTTAAGGATTTGCTAATCTTTAATCTAGTTTAGACAAGAAGGTATTTCTAGTTTAAACCATACCAATTATTTTAAGATTTTTAGGTGGAGAATCATGACAAAGAAAATTTCAGCAGATGACATTAGAAAAAGTGTAAAAGAAGACGATGTCAAATTTATTAGACTAGCTTTTACAGATATTAATGGAACTCTTAAAGCAGTTGAAGTTCCAAATAGTCAATTGGAAACAGTATTAAGTAATGACGTACGCTTTGATGGTTCTTCAATTGACGGCTTTGTTCGTTTGGAAGAAAGTGATATGGTACTTTACCCCGACTTTTCGACTTGGTCCGTTTTACCTTGGAGCGATACTACAGGCGGCAAAATTGGCTGCCTGACTTGTTCAGTTCATACAACTGATGGCAAACCTTTTGCAGGGGATCCACGCAATAATCTTAAAAGGATAATTGAACAAATGAAGGATATGGGTTTTACAGCCTTTGATATTGGTTTTGAAGCCGAATTTCATTTGTTAAAACTTGACGAAAATGGCAATTGGACCACACAGGTCCCAGACCATGCCTCATATTTTGATTTAACCTCAAATGACGAAAGTGCAAGTTGTAGGAGAGATATAGTTGAAACTTTAGAGAGCATTGGATTTGAAGTAGAAGCTGCTCACCATGAAGTAGGTGACGGACAGCAGGAAATTGACTTTAGATTTGATGACGCTTTAACAACGGCTGATCGTGTGCAAACATTTAAAATGATTGTGCGTGAAATAGCTAAGCAGCATGGTTTATTTGCCACATTTATGGCTAAACCTTTGCAAGGTCAAGCAGGAAATGGAATGCACACTAACATGTCCTTGTTTAAAGGTAGCAAAAATGCCTTTTATGATAAGAATAATAAGTACCATTTGTCAAAAACAGCTCTGTACTTTTTAAATGGTATTTTGGAACATGCCCGTGCAATCACAGCTGTTGGTAATCCGACTGTCAATTCCTATAAGCGTTTAATTCCAGGATTTGAAGCCCCAGTTTATATTTCTTGGGCTTCAAAGAACCGTTCACCAATGGTTCGAGTACCATCTGCAGGAGAACTGAATACCCGTTTAGAAATGCGTTCTGCTGACCCTACTGCTAATCCGTATTTGCTCTTAGCTGCATGTTTAAGTGCCGGTCTAGCTGGTATTAAGGAAGAAAAAATGCCAATGGAGCCAGTAACTTGCAACTTATTTGATTTAACTGAGAAGCAACGTAATGAAATGGGAATTAAACCACTTCCTTCAACCTTGCATAACGCATTAAAAGCCTTTAAGAAGGATCAATTAATTCAAGATGCTTTAGGTGAGCATTTAACTCAAAGCTTTATTGATTCTAAAGAATTAGAATGGTCTCAATATACTCAAACCGTATCTGATTGGGAAAGAAATCGTTATATGGGTTATTAAATAATCTAGTTATAAAAATAAAAAAGTAGCATAAATTTCTTATGCTACTTTTTTTATTGGTCTTATTTATTGGGAAAACAAAATATATAATACTTAATGTAATATTTTTATATATTTTAATCATTCTATTTTTTATATTAATATATTAATGGCTAAACAAAAATTTGAAAGAAAGCTTTCCAAAGTGCCAGTAAGTAAAACTGTTATATTATAGTCTAAAATAAAAGAAAAGAATCGTAATTTTGAAAGAAACCAATCAACTTTATAATATTTTAGTTATTTAAATAATTTTAAATAGCGAAAAATATAAACCAAAATAGTATTTTTAATTGTTATTTAAATTAGATGAAAAAGAACCTATTTCTTAGACCTTTAAATCATAGATTTTTCGATTGTTATTTATAAATCTAGATAACAAAATGTGAAAGCAGATATAATTTAATACAGTAACTAAAAAATATTCAATAGTTTATTGACAATTTTTAAAAATTTGATTACGATTATTATATAATTCACATAGTTTAAATTAGGTGCTATGAATGAAAGGGGTAATGCTTTTCTGGAAATAATAAAAATAAATATAGGAAAACTAGTATTTACCGAAAAATTAGCAAAAGAGAGGATAGTTAATGTCAATTAAAAAAACACAACTCCGATGTTGGCATACATTGAAGTTGTGTCGAATAATGTTAAGAAAAATCCAATGGTTTTTGAATTATGCTAAAGTTCGGACTTTTGCTTAACATTTAAAAGTAGTAGTGAGAATAAAAATAATTTTATTCTCACTACTATGATTAATAATACCACAGAAAAAGTTTAGAGTGATTAAATTCTTTTACATGTCAGAAAAATTGATCAGGCAATATTCAAATAAATTTGATATTAGCAACTGTTTTCTCAATTTTGTTGATAGTAAAAAAGAAGTAGATAATAATTAAACAATTTTCTAATGATATCTATAATTAAATCGTATATACACATCAAAAAAGGCTGGTTTGAAAAAATCAGTCTTTTTTGATGTGTTGGCGAGATTTTGAGTAAACTTTTATTGCTCAAATAAATTAGTGTAAGTGAGGACTAAGAATGAAGAACAATCGATTTTCAGTAAGGATATAATATTAGTAATGGTTGCCACATCTTTATATTTTGCGCACCTCTTGGGACTTCCTAATAAAGAACTAGACTAAAAGTTTAGGCGCAAGTAACTTTTTGCTGGTCTGATAACTGAAATAATGATTATTACTACCAAGTTTTTGAGAATAATTGCCAGTAATTAACTGCCGATTTTTTTACATATAAAAAACTGACAAATTTATGCTGTGAAGCAATCTTTGTCAGTTCTTATTTACTGAAACTTTTTGCCCCATTTCCACGGATCTTCGTGCCAGGTCTTTAAAGCCTCATATTCTTCAGAGCTGATGTAGTTCAACTCTTTTTCTTTTTGCAATAACTCAGGATAGGAAAGTAGAGGACTAAAATCGACGCCAGCTTGAGCAAAATTATTTTTCGTATCTTTTAAATAGTATGTAAAGATTGAGCTAACGCCAATTACATTACCACCTTCTTTTTTTGTGGCATCAACGGCATTGATTACAGAGCCACCTGTGGTTATTAAATCATCAATTAACACGATATTGTCTTCTTTATTAAAGCGGCCTTCAATCTGCTTGCCTTTGCCGTGATCCTTAGGCTTTGGCCGCACATAAATCAAGGGCAGGTTAAGCTTAGCAGCAATCCATGCTGCATGTGGTATACCAGCAGTTGCCACACCGCCTATTACAGTTACAGCAGGATATCTGCTTTTAATTAACGCTGCCAAGTCTGTCGCAATCCAGTCGCGCAAGTTTGGATAAGAAACAGTTAAGCGTAAGTCTGTATAAATGGGTGATAGCATTCCGCTAGCATATTGATATGGTTTTTGCGGAGAAAATGTAATTATTTTTTCGGCGATTAGTTTATTGATAATTTGTTCCTGATACATTTATTCAAACTCCTTTTTAATTTCTTGATAAACCTGTGCGGGACTCTCAGCTTTGGTAATTGGTCGACCGACTACAATCGCACTTGAGCCAAATTCTTTTGCTTTTAAGGGAGTGGCAGTGCGCTTTTGATCATCATTCGCTTTAGCTGATAATCTAATTCCCGGTGTAACATATAAGAAATCTTGGCCAACTATTTCCCGCAAATTTTGTACTTCAAGCGGTGAACATATTACACCGTCAGCACCGGCATTTTTAGCAGTCTGAGCTAGACTAACCACTTCTTCAGCCATTGACAATGAACAATTCTGCTCATTTGCCAAAGTTGCAGCTGAAATGGAGGTCAGTTCCGTCACAGCTAAGAGTTTAGGGACTTCGCTACCTTTAGGGGTACTATCAACCAGCCCTTTCTTAGCTGCTGCAATCATTGCACTACCACCAAGTGCGTGAACGGTGGTACAAAAAACTCCTAATTTTCCTATCTGTTTGGCAGCTTGGTAAACTGTATTAGGAATATCATGTAATTTGAGATCTAGAAAAATATGGTATCCTTGTTCAACTAAAGTTTTTACCAAGTTCGAACCATAATGATAATATAGTTCCATGCCAATTTTTAAGTAGGTTTCTTGGGGATCACCTAATTTCTGAAGCAGATTCTCAACATCCTTCTGATTGTCATAGTCCAATGCTACAAATACCGCTTTTTTCATTAACGCCTCCACATATAAAAAAGCCTACTTTGGTACGAGAGTGCATCAAAATAGACTTTTAAAAAAATTAAGCCATGTTCAACTTGCGGTCTCTCTGTACCGTTTAAAGTTCATTAACATTGAGATTAACATTTTTGCTAATAAAATACAACTAAAAATTTTACTTTTAAAATGGTCAAAAACGTGTAAAATATACCCAAAAATATTTATGAGCAAAAGAACAGCAATTTTTGGAGGATAATATGATTAACATCAAAGTAAAATTACCGGGTCTAAGCTTAAAAAATCCGTTAATGCCAGCAAGTGGTACTTTCGGATTTGGTGATGTATCTGCGGCTGAGAAATTTGATTTAAATGAATTGGGGGCGCTGGTTATAAAAACTACTACACCTAAACCGCGGGCTGGTAATCCTCAACCTCAAATTGCAGTTTTAGAAAATGGAGTATTAAATTCTGTCGGTTTAACTAATCCGGGAGTTGATCAAGTAGTTAGTACCAAGTTACCTGACATTAAAAAGAAATATCCTGCTTTGCCCATTATTGCCAGTGTTGGTGGTGAAAGTAGTGCCGGCTATGTCGAAGTGGCCCAAAAATTAGCTGCTTCTAAGATGGTTAATGCCCTGGAAATAAATTTTTCTTGTCCCAATGTTGCTCAAGGTGGAATGAGTTTTGGTGTTCATCCAGAATTAGTTGAAAAACTAACTGCTGCAATCAAAGTGGCGGTCACAATTCCGATTTACATTAAGTTAACACCTAACGTTACTGCCATAGGTGAAATTGCCCGAGCAGCAGAAGCTGGTGGTGCAGACGGTCTGTCACTAATAAATACGGTAATGGGGATGCGCATCAATATCAAGACACGTAAACCACTGTTAGGCAATAATTTTGGTGGCTATTCAGGTGCGGGAGTGAAACCTATTGCCATTTATCAGATTAATCAGGTGAGAACAGCAACTAAATTACCCATAATTGGTATGGGCGGTATTGAGTCAGCTGAAGATGTAATTGAATTTATGTTAGCCGGAGCCAATGCAGTCGAAGTGGGAAGTGCTCATTTTAAGGATCCATTAATATGCCCCCACATAGCAGATGAATTGCCCGCAATTTTAGCAAAAATGGGTGTTGCTGATATCAATGATCTTGTTGGTCAGATTGAACTTAATTAGTTTGTTTCTTAAGTGAGGCGGCTTTAAAATAAAAGTTAGACATGGTTTATATAATTAGAAAATATTTTTTTAAACTTAAAAATTTTTGCTAGAAATAATAGTTGCCCGATACATAACTTTAGTGTTGACAACTGCTCGTTTAACCATTATATTGAAATAGATGTCCTTTAAAATTAGTCCCGTGAGGCTAGCAAGGAAAGCTCAATTAAGTATTGACTTTTACACAGCACTTAGTCTCAATAGATTAAGTGTTTTTTCATGGGTAAAGTAGCAATAGGAGAAAAAGATGACAAAAGAAATTTGGGACGCTTCAGCAATGAAGAGAGCGCTAACCAGAATTACTTATGAGATCATTGAACGTAACAAGGGTACTGAAGATCTGGTACTCGTAGGGATTAAAACTCGTGGCGTTTATTTAGCTCAGCGAATCCATGACCGCATTCAAAAACTTGAAGGGGTCGATGTGCCACTGGGTCAACTTGATATTACTTTGTACCGCGATGACCGTCATGATGCATCGTTAAAGCAAGACCCTGTTGTTAATTCTAAGGAAATAGGTGTTGAAATCGGCAATAAACACGTTGTTTTGGTCGATGATGTACTTTTTACTGGGCGGACAGTTAGAGCAGCAATGGATGCTTTAATGGATAAGGGCAGACCTAGCTCAATTGCTGTTGCAGTGCTAGTTGACCGTGGCCACCGTGAATTACCGATTCGCGCAGATTTCGTTGGTAAAAATATCCCAACATCTTCGCATGAAGAAATAGCGGTTCATGTTGAAGAAATTGATAATAAAGACAGTGTGGAATTAAAGCCATTGCCGCAATAATAGAATCAATTCAACCGTTTAATTGGCTCCAGAGAGGGTCAGAAGGGTATGAGTTCTTTTTGTTAAGTCTTGGACTAAACTAAAAACCCTTTTGCTAAACCTGGAGCTGAAAAGCTGCAGGTTTATTTTTTTAGGAAAGAGTAAAAATGAAAAATACAAATTTTGTCACTTTAAAATCATTTGTTAGCGTCGAAAACCTAACAGCTGAGGAAGTAATGGCACTGATTGAACGAGCAGAATATTTTAAAAATGGTGGTGCCCGCCCACATTTAACTTGTCCGGTCTATGTTACTAATATGTTTTTTGAAAATTCCAGCAGAACTCATACCAGTTTTGAAATGGCTGAACGAAAACTAGGCTTAAAGGTTATTCCTTTTGATCCAGCACATAGTTCAACTAAAAAAGGTGAAACCCTTTATGACACGTCACTTATTATGGCAGCTCTGGGCATTGATCTTGAAGTAATCAGGCATTCAGAAAACGAATACTACAACCAATTGATCCATCCTAAGCAAAACCAGCACCTTAACATTGGGGTAATCAATGCTGGGGATGGCAGTGGTCAGCATCCGTCACAGTGTTTATTGGACATGATGACAATTCACGAACAATTTGGTCATTTTAAAAATCTTAAAGTAGCTATCGTCGGAGATATTACCAATTCACGAGTTGCCAAAAGTAACATGGATCTTTTAACTAGGCTGGGTGCAAAAGTTTATTTCTCGGGTCCTGAATATTGGTATGACAGACAGTTTGACAAATTTGGCGAATATAAGCCGATTGATGATCTGGTTAGTCAAATGGATGTAATGATGCTTTTGAGAGTGCAGCATGAAAGGCATGCTGGTGATCCAAATGAAGCCCAATTTGATGCTCAAAAATATCATGCAAAATATGGGATTAATCAAAAACGATATGACCAACTGAAAGATGATGCCATTATCATGCATCCAGGTCCAATTAACCATGATGTTGAACTTAGTGGTGATTTAGTTGAAGCTCCAAAATGTCGTTTCGTAAGGCAAATGGAGAATGGGGTCTTTATGCGCATGGCAATGATTGAAGCGGTCATGCGCGGACGTAAATTAGGAGGTCTGTCTTAATGACAACTGTGATTAAAAATGGCTATCTTTTTGTTGGTGGTCAGATTATGCAAGCTGATCTTTTAGTTAAAGATGGCTTGATAGCAGCAATTGGGACC
Organism: Lactobacillus helsingborgensis; assembly: GCF_000970855.1. GTDB lineage: Bacteria > Bacillota > Bacilli > Lactobacillales > Lactobacillaceae > Lactobacillus > Lactobacillus helsingborgensis. The sequence goes on along the minus strand of NZ_KQ034046.1, from coordinate 1,179,945 downwards.
AGCTTAACCGGCGACAGCGTAATTAACGCGGAAGACAAGCTGGTAAGTCCAGGTCTAGTTGATGTTCATGTCCACTATAGAGATCCTGGTCAAACTGAAAAAGAAAATGTTCAGACTGGTTCGCTGGCAGCGGCGCATGGTGGCTTTACTACGGTTTGTGCAATGCCTAATGTGGTACCTGTCCCTAACACCCCGGAATTAATGACCAAAATGGTGCGCAATAATGACCAAAATGGTCTAGTGCATATTTTGCAATATGGCCCCATAACTATTGATGAAGATACTGATGAAATTCCCGATTATGCTCAACTTAAAAAAGCCGGATGTGTGGCGCTAAGTAATGATGGCAAAGGAGTGCAGAATGCTCGTACCATGTATTTGGCAATGCAAAAAGCACAAGAGAATAATTTAATCATTGCTGAACATGCACAAGATGATGCACTATTTAATCATGGTGTGATTAATGAAGGTCAAAAAGCAAAAAAATTACATTTAGCTCCTATTACTGAATTAGCTGAGACCACACAAATTGCACGTGATCTCTTACTGGCGCAAAAAACCGGCGTTCACTATCATGTTTGTCACGTGTCAACTGCTACCAGTGTTGAACTAATTAGAATTGCTAAATCTAGGGGTATCAATGTTACTTGTGAAGTTGCTCCTCACCACCTTCTGTTAGAAGAAGAAAATATTACTGGCGATGATGCTAAGTTTAAAATGAATCCCCCATTAAGAACGAAAAGAGACCAAGCAGCTTTAATTGCTGGATTGCTTGACGGCACGATTGACATGATAGCTACTGACCATGCGCCTCATACCGCTGCTGATAAACAAGGCGGTTTTGCTAAAGCAGCTTTTGGGATAGTTGGTAGCGAAACAGTTTTTAGTGAACTATATACCAAGTTTGTTAAAACTGGTATTTTCACTTTGAGTCAGTTATTAACTTGGCTAACAATCGCACCAGCTGAGTCTTTTGGACTGAAAAAAGCAGGAAAAATTGCGATTGGTCAACCAGCTGATATAGTAATTTTTAATCTTGGTAAAAAAATAACCATTAATACTGCTGATTTTAAATCTAAGGGAAGAAACACCCCAGTTAAGGGTGACACGGTTTACGGTCAAACAGTCTTAACAATGGTTGATGGCAAAGTTGTCTTTCAAATAGAGGAAAATAAATGAGATATTTAATTTTAGAAGATGGCAGTATATTTGCGGGTTCAGGTTTTGGAGCCGACCAAACAACTAGGGGAGAGGTGGTTTTTACTACCGGTATGACTGGCTATCAAGAAGCGATTACTGATCAATCCTATGCTGATCAGATTTTAGTTTTTACCAATCCTTTAATTGGCAACTATGGTATTACACTAGCTGATTATGAATCACTTGAACCGGGTATAAAAGGGGTAATTTGTCATCAAGTGGCGCGTCACCCAGATAATTGGCGTATGCAAACCACTTTACCCCAGTTTTTAGAAAGTATCAATGTTCCAGGTATTCAGGGTGTAGACACTAGACAATTAGTAAAAAAGCTGCGTAGTCATGGAACTATGCGCGGTCAAATTTGTGATTCTCAGGAGAACGCGGCAGAAATTGCCAAAGAGTTGCAGTCCAGTCAAATAACCAGGGGTGCAGTGGATAGAGTTTCCACTGCAAAATCCTATCCTGTACCTGGTACAAAGCGTAATGTTGTGGTGGTTGACTTTGGTATAAAAAACAGTATTTTACGTGAACTAAGCCAAAGGGGCTGCAATTGCATAGTTCTTCCTTATACTACTTCGGCTGCCAAGATTTTGTCATTGCAACCAGATGGTGTTTTATTATCCAATGGCCCAGGAGATCCGCTGGAAATGGGAAAGGCAATTAAGATGGTGCAAGAAGTTGAGCAGCATATACCACTCATGGGTATCTGCATGGGGCATCAAGTTTTTGCTCTGGCAAATGGTGCTAAGACTTATAAAATGAAATTCGGCCATCGGGGATTTAATCATCCAGTACGTGAAATTGCTACAGGAAATATTGGATTTACTTCTCAAAATCATGGGTATGCTGTTAGCCGCGATTCAATTGATCCAGAGAATTTAATGGTTACGCACGTTGAAGTTAATGATGGCACTGTTGAAGGTTTGCGGCATAAAAAATACCCAGCTTTTTCGGTGCAATTTCATCCAGACAGTACACCGGGGCCACATGACGAAGAAGGGATATTTGATTACTTTATGCAAATGATTGACCAGAGAAAGGAAAATGAGAACGATGCCTAAAAGAACTGATATTAAAAAAATCATGGTAATTGGTTCAGGTCCAATTATTATAGGTCAAGCAGCAGAATTTGATTATTCCGGAACACAGGCTTGTTTAGCTTTACGTGAAGAAGGCTACGAAGTAGTGTTGGTCAATTCTAACCCCGCTACCATCATGACTGATACGACTATTGCCGATAAGGTTTATATTGAGCCCTTAACTTTGGAATCAGTTTCCCGCATTATTCGTAAAGAATTTCCTGATGCAATCTTACCTACGTTAGGCGGACAAGTGGGATTGAATATGGCATTGTCTTTAGCTAAAAGTGGCATTCTAGATGAACTAAATATTGAACTCCTAGGTACAAAGCTTGATTCAATTGAACAAGCAGAAGACAGGGAAAAGTTCAAAGAACTTTGTCAAGAACTGGGTGAACCGGTCCCACCTTCAACGAGTGTGAAAACAGTGCAAGAAGCACTAGATTTTGGAGATAAAATTGGCTATCCGATTATTGTTCGTCCTGCTTTTACTATGGGAGGTACCGGTGGCGGCATCTGCAATGACCGTGAAGAATTAGCTAAAATAGCTAAAAATGGATTGGAACTATCACCAGTTACCGAATGCTTAATTGAGCGTTCAATAGCGGGTTATAAAGAAATTGAATTTGAAGTAATGAGAGATCATGACGATAATGCCATGATTGTTTGTTGTATGGAAAATTTTGATCCTGTTGGTATCCATACTGGAGATTCAATTGTTTTTTCACCATCACAAACTTTATCTGATAAAGAATATCAAATGCTGCGGGACTGCTCCTTGAAACTTATTCGAGCACTAAAAATTGAAGGTGGTTGCAATGTGCAGCTAGCACTTGATCCCAATAGTTTCAATTATGATGTCATTGAGGTTAATCCCCGGGTTTCCCGTTCTTCTGCTCTGGCCTCTAAGGCTACCGGCTATCCGATTGCTAAAATGGCGGCTAAAATCGCTGTGGGACTAACTTTAGATGAAATTAAAAATCCAGTCACCGGCACCACCTTTGCCGAATTTGAACCTGCTTTGGATTATGTGGTCTGCAAGATACCTCGTTGGCCCTTTGATAAATTTGCTAAAGCAAATCGTGAACTTGGTACACAGATGAAAGCAACTGGGGAAGTCATGGCAATTGGGAGAACTGCAGAAGAAGCCTTTCAAAAGGCTGTGCGCTCGCTTGAAATTGACCAAAAAGACTTTTATTCTCTTGAGGCACACAAGGCCAGCGATGAGGATTTGGAAAATAAATTGGTTAAAGCCCAAGATGATCGGCTTTTTTACCTCGCTGAAGCTTTCCGGCGCGATTATACAATGTCTGATTTGCATGAATTAACCAAAATTAATTTTTATTTTTTAGATATAGTAAAGCATATTGTCGATCTAGAAAAAACTATTGCAGCTAATCCTGATGATATAACTGTCCTTAAAAATGCTAAAAAATATGGTTTTAGTGACCATACTATTGCCAACCTGTGGCACGAAACAGAAGATGAAGTACGAAACTTTCGGAAAGACCATAAATTAGTGCCAGTTTACAAAATGGTAGATACTTGCGCAGGAGAATTTGTTTCTGAAACACCATACTTTTATTCTACTTATGACGCTGAAAATGAGAGCCAAAAGACGAATAAGAAATCAGTTTTAGTAGTTGGTTCGGGTCCGATTCGTATAGGTCAGGGTGTGGAATTTGATTATGCTACCGTTCACTGTGTCAAAGCATTGCAAAAAATGGGTTATGAGGCTATTGTTATTAACTCTAATCCCGAAACTGTTTCCACTGATTTTTCTGTATCTGACAAATTATATTTTGAACCTTTGACTTTGGAAGACGTATTAAATGTCTGTGATCTTGAGCAGCCGGAAGGCGTAATCATTCAGTTTGGTGGTCAAACTTCAATCAATTTGGCTGCTGGGTTAGAGAAACATGGGATCAAGATTTTGGGCACCAGTGTAGCAGACCTCAACCGAGCTGAAGACCGCGAATTATTCGATCAAGTAGTTAAAGAACTAGGTTTAAAGCAGCCGCAAGGAATTACCACAACTACACATGATGGTGTAATTAAGGCGGCGCAGAAGCTTGGCTATCCAGTTCTGGTCAGACCAAGTTATGTTTTGGGCGGTAAAGCTATGGAAATAGTTTATAATCAAGCCGAACTTGAAGATTACCTGCATAATCATGTTGATATTGCCAGCAGTCATCCTATTTTGGTCGATGACTATCTTGATGGGCGCGAGTGTGATGTTGATGCCATTTGTGACGGGGAAGAAGTGCTGATTCCCGGAATAATGGAACATATCGAACATGCCGGGGTTCACTCAGGCGATTCTATGGCTGTTTATCCTGCTCAAACATTTTCACCTGCTATTAAGCAAAAAATAGCTGATATTACCAAAAAATTAGCTTTAAAGCTCAATTGTCACGGAATTATGAATTTACAATTAATTGAGCGCGGGGGAGAAATCTATATTATTGAAGTTAATCCCCGTGCTAGTCGAACGGTCCCGTTTTTAAGCAAAATCACCAGTATTGAAATGGCGCAAGTCGCTACGCGGGTCATTATGGGTGAGAGCTTGAAAGATCAAGGCTTCTCCTCCGGCTTAGCGCCAGAACCAGAAATGATTAGCGTGAAGGCACCTGTATTTTCATTTAGTAAACTTTCGGATGTTGATAGTTATTTAGGGCCAGAGATGAAATCAACTGGCGAAGTCATGGGCAGTGATTTCAGTTTTCCTAAGGCGCTTTATAAAGCATTTTCAGGTGCTAATATGCAGATACCCGATAGTGGTAACATATTATTGACGATTGAAGACCGCGATAAAGAAGAAATATTACCAATTGCCAAAAGATTTGCGCAAATTGGTTACCGGATTTTTGCGACTAGCGGAACGGCTGCATTTTTAGAGCAGCACCACCTGCATATTACTCATGTTGACAAAATTCATGACCAAAGTGCCACAAATATTCTAACTGAATTTAAAAACGGTAAAATTGATTTAGTAATTAATACGATGGGACATGATTTAGCTAAAACTTCTGACGGCTTTATCATTCGCCAAACAGCTATTCAACAAAACATTCCGCTAATTACGAGTTTAGACACCGCGCGGGCACTATTAACTGCGCTTGAAAATCGGTCGTTTTCAACAATAGACATCAAATAAGAATTTATTAAGTAAAAAAGACAACTGGGTTTTTGATCCAGTTGTCTTTTTGTTACAAAATATAGTGATAGAGAATAGCAGGACGATTTTATTTAAGGCTAAACTTAATTGCGGTCTTGGCCAGATCTACTGTGTAGACCGTCTTTTCTAGCGGCCTTTTTGTCATTCCCTGATCGGTTGAATAGATAATTAGACAAAGTTTACTGCCTACCGGCATCGTATAGTAAGTTGGCTGCAATTCAAACTGTAAGTCATAAAAGTCGCCAGCTTTAATTTTGGCAGGTTTCTTCATATCTTGGTAATTTTGCAAATTCATGTGTGCTTTAGTGATCAATTTGGCGTGAGTAAGCCTATCTGGCATAAATTCCTGTAAAGAATCAACCTTAAAATGGAAACCCAGTTCTTGTTCTCCAGGCATTAAAATTTTAGGAGTAGCTGTCAGACGCTTGCGATCGCCCATTTCAACTAAAGCAACTGAAATTTGTCCTTTGTTAAGGCTGGATGACACGCGCATTCTTATTTCCGGTCGACCAACTATGGTTACGGGATGAATAAATTCATCTGTGGTATAACGCAAACTGGCTTTAGTCCATTTGGGATTGCCACAAATAAATTGGTATTGCCAATCATTTTCTGAAATTTTAGCTTTCTTAAACTCCGTTCCTCCCAAGTCGGTAAAAGATACTTTTTGCATACCGTTTGCATCTTTTGTCAACTCATTGTTATCTGTTGGGAAGTAGACGGTTTCAGTGCCGATGCTATTACTCCAATCATCTTCATCATGCCACTTGTCAGCTTTGAGATTGTCTTGGACTAATACGGTCGGCCACTGTTCATAGGCATTATTTTCGATACCTAGGAGTTCATGAACCAGCCATAAATTCATTAAGTCGGTAAAGTCAATTGAAACCAAATTGTTCATGTTATAGTGTGGCCCTTGGTGCAGAAAAAGGTGCTGTTGAATAGGAAGGTTTTTAACCTTTTGCCAAATTTTATAGACATTCTTAGGCTTGACGTTCCAGTCATTTAAGCCATGAACACTAATCCAGGAACACTTAATATTTTCTGTATGATGGCGGTAGTTGCGTTTTTCCCAGAAATCAGAATATTGTCCAGTTTTACGGTCAGCTTTTTTAAGTAATACTTTCTGCATTTCGTCAAATTTAGGCTTAATTTTTAGATAATCACCGGCATCCCACAAGTTTGACTGGCAAGTTTCTGCCAGCATATCTAAATCTTCGCCTTGACAATCTTCAGGTGCAATTACTAGGCCGTGTTCGCGGTAATAATCATACCAAGAGGAAATGGCAGCTTCGGAAATGACCGTTTTTAGGCCAGCTACACCGGTAGTTGCGATTGCTATTTGTAAAGTTCCCAAATATGACCTGCCAGTCATACCAATCTTTTTATTACACCAAGTAGCTTTAGTTTCATGCTGGCGTGATCTATCGGTATAGGCAATGCGATCGCCGTGTAACCATTCAATTATTTCTTTTGCACTTTCAGTTTCTTCTGGAGCACCGGTAATTCTGAGACCATCACTGCCGCGTGTACCAATTGCACCAGCAGAGACACTGGCAAAACCTCGTGCTAACATATATTCATTTAAACCATAAGAAGACTTCCCAACAGCCTGTTCCACCGGCTTATACGATTCTTTACTATCTGCCAGCGGCTTTTTAGCTTTTACCACAGGGGCAGCTTGGTATTGCGGATTGGTCCACTCAGTTGCATCGCTTAAATTTTCATCTACATTATGGTTGCGTTGCTCGTTATCAATCATGCCACCAAAATAGGGGCTGGCAGTATAAAGAGCAGGGACCGGCAAATTTTCACTTTCAATTGGACGAAAAATTGTTGTCTGCAGTAAGTCGCTCTTGCCATCTCCGTCAGTATCCAAATCGCTTTCAACATAAACTACTTCTCTAATTACCTTACTGGTATCAAAAATAGGCATACTTTTGCCGTTAAAAAAGAGAAATTTATTCTTAGCAAATTGATTTCGACGGTTATAAAAGTATCCTTCACCAGCCATAACATCAATTAAAAGTTGGCCATTTTTGGCGCGGGTATTAAGTAAACGGTAAAAAGCCTGAATTAAATGTTTTTTGTCACCAATATTTTTAACATAAGGCAAGCCTTGTTTTTGCATAAATTTTAGTGGCTCACTTAACTGATAATCGTAGCCAACGTGGTATCCGAGTAATTGCAATGCTACATTATAAAATTGACTACAATCAATTTTTTCTGGTGCTGTGTCTAAAAAGTCGCTGAGCCTTTCACTATCTGATACAGCAAACTCGGCTAATTTTGCATTTCGTGCGCTTTTTGCGTCAGGCGCAATAACTGCAACTGTATTGGCGGTTAGTTCAGCTAAAAGAGCACCAAAAGATAATTTTTGATAAGCGGATGGTAAAAATTTAATTTGTAATAATTCTTCAACTTGTGTTTTGTAATCTGTTTTCACATAAGCATACTGGTTGTATTTCATGAAATTCTCCTTTTTGGTTATTATTTTACCTGTTCTTTAAAATATTATGAAGTTAAATATGAAAATAAAAAAGAAAGTTTCTTGACAAAACTTTCTTTACCGAATTTATTTTTAATTTAAAGCCAAACTTCTTGGTATGTTTTTTCATTGAAACCGCAAGTTAGGTTTTGATCATCAACAACAAGGGGCCTTTTTATCAGCTTACCATTTTTTGACATCATTTCGGCTGCTTTTTCTATTGTCATTTGGGGCAGCTGATCTTTAAGATGCAATTTACGATAATCTTGGCCGTGAGTATTAAAAAAATATTTTAGGCCACGGTCTTGATACTGTGTCAGCCATTTAACCAAATCAGATTTTTTAGGCGGTAGTTCCACTAAATCTTGGAAATCAAACTTGACATTATGATCCTCCAACCATTTTTGAGCCGCTCTTGAAGTTGAACAACGTTTATAGCCATAGAATTTTATCATTTTCATACGCTCCTTTGTCTCAATTATAGCAGTGTCTAACAAAATGTCTGAAAAATAGAAACAAAAGCTTTTTTATTTAGCTAAAATCTAATTCGAAATCTTTGCTCGTAAAAAGATGAACTTTATTATTAAACAAGTAATTCATCAATAATCCCAGAGCGATTGGAAGGATAAAGAACAAAAATGCAATCAGAATAATATTAATTGCGTTTGCTGGGCGATTAGCCATCGCTGCGACGGGCCCAATTAAGCCAGAAAAGCCAAAGCCAGCGCTCATTGGCGTCCCTTGAATTTGGAATACGGCACCTAAGCCGCCCATGATACCAGCATTAATTAAAAGAGGAATCAGCAGTTTAGGATTGGTCATTAAATTAGCCATTTGCATTTTAGGAGAACCAAGGAAATGCGCGATTGAAGTTCCAAAACTGTTTGCTTTCCAGCCAAAAACAGCCAGTGCAAAAGAGACTGCTGTGATGCCCAGATTAGCTGAACCTGAAGCAATTCCAGAAATGCTGATTGCTGTAGCGATACCAACAGAAGAAATAGGGGAAACAATAAGTAAGCCGAATACTATTCCCATGAGAATACCCATTACAATTGGTTGTAATGCAGTTAATTTTTCGACTCCCATTCCGATCAAACTAGTTAGTTGACTAACGGGAATACGTGTGAGACAACCGATTCCCCCAGCAATTAAAAGTACTAATAGCGGTACTAACAGAATTGTGTAGGCCTTAAGTTTTTTACCAAAAAACAAGACCAGCCCGTAAGCAATCATAATGGTAATAGCGGTATTGATAACATCGCCGCTGCCCATAACCGCAATTTTGCCCTTGTTCATCACAAAATTACCTGCTCCGGCGGTAGCTGCTAAAGCTAATGACGAAGTCTGAATTGGCGTTAACTTAGCCGTCATGCCGACGCATACAGCACTAATTGCGGGTAGCAAGGCTGAGGCAAAAGCAGTTAATGCTAAAATAAAACTTAATTGTGGCATGCTAGGTAAAAGAGCTTGTACTAGCTGGTTAATTAATGCTCCTGGTATCAAAGCCACTACGATACCAGTGGATAAACCATTTAAGGTGTCTAAAGTAATCTTTTTAATAGTATTCATTATTTTCTCCCAATAAAAAATTCACACAGATGACGACAACTGTGTGAATTCATAGAGAAGAAAGTACTTAAGTCTTTACACACAATTGTCATGAAGGTTGAACTGTGTGTCTAAGGCAATGACAAAACTAGGCACTCAGATCAAATAACTGAAGTACCAGTAATAATATTTAACTTGCGGTTGATTAATTTTGTTAATTGTCGTCATAATCTCTACCTCTCATAAATATTTAAGCAATATCATACATTAATGATGAAGTAAAAGCAAGACTAATTATTAATAAAATTATTTTTTGATGGCAGCGACGAAGATAATAAGCATCTTAAGCTTTCTCGCTACACTAGCTAATGAAATTAATTATTAAAAATTATAAATTTTATTTTTCAAATTTTAATATTATGCTTACAAGATAATTTGTATCAAATTAAACTTTTTGAATAATTATTTTGTAACGACTAGAATATCTTAAAGTAAAAAAAGATTGGTTTATATCAAAGAAAGAAGTGTTTATTATCTCACTATTTATCAACTGCATTAGTTTTTTGGGAGACTGGTTATTATTCGCATTTCCCCTATATCAAGGACTAATGGAACTTTATGATTACGAATGGTTTTTAAAAGAGTTCAATCAATCAAGTAAAGCTCAGCCAAAGATTTCTCCTTTGTACTGGATTATACCTATTGTCAAAATTTATCTTGAAAAAAGGCGGGCCGTCAGAATTCTTGGTAGTATCATCAAAAATGAATCTGATTTACGTACTGCTATGAGCTTTATCGATAAGGCTACAGCCTGGTATTTTGTTTCTTTAGGTGGTTGGTTAAAGATGGTTTCATCTTTATATGAATTCATCGGCGAACTTCATGAAGACAGCATCTTGCTTTTGGTTATTGGTACGATTGTTTTAACATTTTTAGGAATATTCTCCGGCTATTACCGTTTAAACCCCAAGCGGCAAAAAAATTTGATTTCAAAAATTAAGAAGGACTAGTATTATTACAAAACAAAAAGAGTCTGGGAAAAAACTCTAACCTAACTAAAAAGGCTGACAAATCACGTCAATAAAACGTTGATTTGTCGGTCTTTTTAAATTGTAAATTTTTTAATTTAACTTCAAAGAGCACTTTTTTCCCAGACACTACTTGGACTTTTCAAATTATTCAATACCTATTTTTGCTTTGATACCCTCAGAAAGAATAGCTGAAAAATTAAGACCAGCAGCTTTTCCCTCTTCATTTAAGTAATTTGGAATAGTTACAGTCTTTTTAACTACACGTTCATCGTTTTTCCGTTTATATGCTGAAATATTGACGGTAACTAAAGTAGCAATTTCATCATCTTTAGTTTTAGGAATTTTAGTATTTGATTTTGGCAAATCTTCTACTAATGACATAGTACCAATTAAGTCTTTTCCCATATCAATAGCTTCTACAATTGATTTTCCTTGAGTATCACGGTCAAGGTCTGGGACATTTACAGTGTACTTAATTTTAGAATCATTAGTTGGTTTTATAATAATTGGAAAAACAACAATTTTATCTTTTTTCATAATAGTAATTTAAGATGGTACACGAATAAAGGGTAGCCCCCTTAATTTTATCCTTTAAGATTATTTCGTTTCATAATCTTTTGCCATGTAATTTTGTTTAAATCACCGTGACGAGGAATTGGCTCTGACTGGTAACCATTGGTATAAACATCATGATTAGTTCCATGACGATTAAGCCACCAGCCATTTTTCTTTAAAATTTTAAGGGCGTCTCGTCTTTTAACCATCTAATTCTCCTTTCAGATATTATTTTACACGTGTATAGCACGTGTGTAAATAAAAATGATAAAAATCTTATTACGCTTGTAGTTTTTATGAAAATAAATACAAGAGTTATTTAAATATTATAGAATTTAATATAAACAAAAGTTAAGCATAAATAGCTTATATTGAGCATATAAACTATGGGGAATAAGATTGTGAATAATACTTCTAGGCGTATGGCTAACAAGTTTGATAAAAGCTTTTAAGCTTGGATGTTAGTGACACAGTTATTGGTTGCAGTTTGAGCATACCTAGTTTCAACAGGTTTCTTTATAACGTTACCATTTTAAATTAAGCATAAGTAGATCATACATAACATATGAGTACAGTATAATTAAAGGAGAGGAAGAAATATAGATTATCACTTTTACAGTTATCAAGAATGGGGTTGGTAGAGCTCCATCTGCATAAAATTATTGTCAATGGCTGGCAAACAAAGGATCAAGAGTCTTATTTATTGATTTAGACCACCAATCTAATTTACCTTAAACATATTAAATTTATGATAATAAATATATAAATGGAAATTACATTAGAAAAACGAGGTTATTCCCAAGGTTTCAGACTTTCTAAATCATTATTCAGAGATCTTGGAATTACTACTGAAAATGCCACGTTTGAGGTAAAAGTAAAGGATAAAGAATTAATTTTGAGAGAAAAAAAGAAAGCAAAATAGCACAACGCTTTGAAAGCTTTGGTTATGAAGCATATTGGATGTCTTTTATATACTTAGAGAATGCAAAAAGCCTGTAAGACCAATGCTTACAGGCTTGATTTTATGATCCGGGTGAGATTCGAACTCACGACCCACGGTTTAGAAGACCGTTGCTCTATCCAGCTGAGCTACCAGACCGTTAGTTTTGCGTATTCCCGCGCAAGAACATTAACTATTATAGAGAAAAGTTTTTGCAATTGCAACCGGAAATTTCTTTTTTGTTCAACTTATTTTTAAAGCTAATATTGATGATAAAAAAGAAAGGAGGAAAATTGATTTGTTAATTGTGATTTATAATCTGTATAATAAAGAAAAGTGAAGAGAAAAAGATAGGAAAAAGCATGAAACATAAAATTCTAAAACTGATATCTCTTATAGGAATTCTTTTATTTTGTTTTGTTTCTGGACAAGAAGCAAAAGCAGATGTTGATTATGATATTGCTAAAAACATTACTACTGCTAAAGTGAATTCTGATGGTTCATTGTCGATGAAAAGGGCAATCACCTATAAATTTAACAGCTCTGCCAATGGTGTTTATTATCGTCAGAATCTGCAATCAAATCAGAAGATTGACGATATCAAAGTGATAGTAAAGGACGGTCAAAAGAAGGCACACAAAACTGATAATTATGACCTGATAAATAGTAAAAAGGGCTACCGTTTTAAGGTATTTCATAAAATAAAAAGTAACCGCCTTTTCACCGTTACTTATTTTTATCGCATCTCTAATGCTATTACCAATTATCGTGATGTTGCTGAACTTAACTTTAAGATTATCGGCAATGGCTGGGATAGGGATTTGGACTATGTCAGAGCCAGTGTTATTTTTCCAGGGCCTGTAAAGGGTCTAAAAGCATGGGCCCACGGACCAATCGATGGTCATCTGCAAGTTAATCCTCAAAAAGGAAAAATTGTCATGACAGCTGAAAATCTCGCTGGTGACATGGGTATTGAAGTTCATACTATTTTCCCTCCTAAAATTACTGCCAACAATCAAAATGTCAAAGGTAAGAATCACCGTCAGGCAGTGATAAAGCAGGAGAAAGAGTTAGCGCGAAATACGGAATTAAAGCAAAAAAAAGGGGTAAGAAGAAGTCTCTGGCTAATTGCTGTGAGTCTAATTGCAGGACTTTTAGGTATCATTAAGGGTTTTAGGACCAAAAAAATTGGTTTTATGCCCCGCAAAATTCGCGAACTAGCCCATAACTATGAAATACCTGATGTGAATCCAATATTAGCGCAAATTTTGGATACTGCAAAACAGCCGGATAATCGCGCGTTTACCGCTTATTTGATGGAACTGGCAGCACAGAAAAAAATTAGGATTGAAGATTATAAAGCCCATCTTAAAACTTATTATCGGATAACCGCGATAGACGAAAGTATTGTCGAAGAAAGCAGGTTAATGAAAACACTCTTTAACAAGATTGGGGATGGAACTAGTTTTACCACTCAAGCCTTGAAAAAATATCATGGTAAGAGATTAGGCAATGATTTTGACTTTTGGGCAGGAGATTATTTTGATAGTAAAGAAAAGCAAATATATTTGCCCGATTCATTAATAAATCGTAAAAATAAAAATATAGCTATCATAATTTTAATGATGGTCATCAGTTTCGCTGCTTCGGTAGTAGCTCTCATGAGCTCACTTAAATTTATCTTAGTGATAGTTTTTGGCGAGGCTTTGATTCTGATTTTGAGTTTGCTAGCGCTGATTTTCATTATCAGGCAGACTGGTATTTATTCAGAAAAAGGAAAAATTGAAACTGAAAAGATACGTGGTTTCAAAAAGATGCTAAAAGATATCGGTAAGTTTAAGATGAGGGATGTTGGTGATCTCATTTTGTGGGAGGATATCATGCCTTATGCCGTTGCTTTTGGCTTAGCCAATAAAGTAATGAAAGAACTGAAAATAGAATTCACTCAAGAAGAACTGGCACGTAGTGATTACTTTTACTATGGTTTTGTTTCTAATACCGGCAAAGATAGCTTTTCTGCTAACTTTGATTCTTGCTTTAACGATAGTATATCTACCGGGTCAAGCAGCTTTTCCAGTGGTTCGTCCGGTGGCTTCGGTGGAGGTTCCGGTGGTGGAGCTTTCTAGTAAAAATTTTTGACTTTAAGCCTAGCACTACGCTGGGCTTTTTTGCATTTGCTATACTAAAGTAAATCACAAAAGAGATAGGTATAAACATGTTCGATTATCGTAATAATTTAAAAAGAATTCTTAATCAGACGGCTGGAGATGAGAAAAGCTTAAAAAACGGACTGGCTGCAATTAAACTAATCTTGGGTATGACCGCTGATACAGATGCAAATAATAGCCCAGAAAGTGCTAAAAACAACGTGGAGGTCGATTTCCAACAACTTAATTTGCTGTTAAAAAGTCTGACGCGTTTTATCATCAATACTGCAGATCTTTCTGCCAAAAATTCAGCCCTTTCCGCTATTCAGCAACTAACTCTTACTCCCAGCATTAATAAGGAATATAGACAAAATTTAGTTGATTTAAAAAAAGCTCTCAACTCAGCCCCGGCTACGAAAGACCTGATTGATAAAAAAGTTTTTGAGCAAGCACTAGCGCCCATAAAAAAGCCTCAAAGGGACTACCGTAAAGGCAAGAGATATACAGTAATTCGTTTACTAACGGGTTGTGACTTAATTAATGATAGTAATCGTACGGTTTTTACTTTAACAGAATCACAAATACATTCCTTGAATTTAAAAAGCGGCGACATTGTCGAAGCGATTCCAGAAGATAAAAATTCGCACTATGATGCGACTATTTTACGAGTTGTTGGGTTTCGTGATCTACCCAGTATGGAAGTCGATGCCATTTCTACTTTTAAATACGCTGTGGTGCAGGGAAGGTCTGGACATTTGGCAATTACTCGCAATGCACAAGGTAAAAAATTGCGGATTCACGGTAAGCAAATTCTTTTACCCGTTGATTCAAGTAAGTATTGGGACGAAAATATTCGCCTAACTGATGGCTCTATCGTAGATTTAGCTTGGTATGATGGTGATGTGCGCTTGAAGAAAAATCCTGCAGAAGCAATTCAGATACGCTGGGTGTATCAACTTGAACAGCCCAAAGATCCGCAAATTAGAAAGAAAAAAACTAAGAAAGAAGCAAAAGATACTAAAGTACCGCGACTTGAAATGGACCTTCATTATCAACGTGTTGGAATTGCTGTTGGTGATAATCAAAACGAGGCCATACTTGAAAGTGTAGTTAATCGCTATCATGGTATACCAATTCCAATTGATGCTTTTCAGGGTAAGAAAAAAGTAATTGAAAACCAAATAAAAGATTTAGATATTGTCATATTGGTAACTGCTTTTGCGGCACATGACAGTACCTGGAATATCAGTGAATTTGCCAATAAATATCATATTAAGTTTGCAGTTAGTTCAAGTAAAGGTTACCAAGCATTTGAACGTGCGTTATATCGAGCTGAAAATGGTCTTCCCGCTTATGAAGGTAACCAGACAATTAATTATCGCTTAGCAGATAAGTAGAAAAAATTTTTCTTTATAATTTCTTAATAATTTAAGAAAATGTTTTAACTATTATGTTTTTGACAGATAACAAGTATAGCCTTAACCAATCAAAAAGCCCACATTTCTTGCATAATTTGGCGTTTTTCCTGTACAATATAAAATAACAATTTTATGGAAGGAAGATGAGATGAAAGCTAAAAAACAGGCACACACATGGCAATACTGGTTATTCTTTCTAGCTGGATTAGAAATAATTACAATATCAGTTAACTTTTTTTATGCGCCAATTAATGTTGCTGCAGGTGGTTCTACAGGTATTTCAATCTTAATTGAAGCTGTTTGGGGAATTAACCGTTCCGTTTCGGTTTTTGTTGTTAACTCAATAATGCTGATACTTGCTGCTGTGTTTTTAGGTAAGGAAACTTTAAAGAAGGTAGCATTAGGAAGCTTTTTGATTCCGATTTTAATGGCGATTACACCTAGTTATAAATTAACTTCAAATAATATGTTGGCTGTAATTTATGGCGGCGTTTTAATGGGCGTTGGTGTTTCAATGCTTTACCGGATTAATGCCTCATCGGGAGGGACAACAATTCCACCATTAATCATCAAAAAATATTTCTTTGTTGATCCCGCACTGTCCTTAATGGTTATTGATATGTCAGTCATTTTCTTGAATATTTTCGTAGATGGTGTTGAAGCTTTTCTATTGGCAGCCTTTTCTCAAATAATTACGACTATTACTATGCGCTACACTGAAACTGGTTTTGATAAAAAATATCAAGTGCGCATTATGAGTAATAGTAAGTTGGAAGAAATTCGCCAAATGTTGCAGCACGACTATGATGGACTGACCGTATATAATGTGGTTGGCGGCTATAGCGACCAGGATAAACAGCAATTGGTTATTGTGGTTGACACTAATGAATATGGTCAACTGGTGGCTAAAGCACGAGCGATTGATAGTGAAGCATTTATTGTTACGGAAAATATTGCTAAAGTGCATGGCGGTAAATGGCAAATATAATTGTAATTTTATTTAACAATGAAGGTATTTTTTATTGCCAACAATTAGTCAGAGTAGTATTATAAAGTAGTTGTATTTGTGGTTTCCTCCACATCTGCAACCGCACATTTCGGGGCAATAAGTCTTTTTAAGCACCTCGATTGGCGAGTCTAAGTAATTTTTGGAGGGTAGTAAATGTACGCAATTATTAAAACCGGTGGTAAGCAATATAAAGTTGCTGAAGGCGATAGTGTTTTTGTTGAAAAGCTAGAAGCTGCTGAAGGTAATGAAGTAACTTTTGACGAAGTAGTTCTTACTTCTGATGGCAAAGACGTTAAAGTTGGTACACCTTTAGTTAAAGGTGCTAAAGTTGTTGCTAAAGTTGAAAAGCAGGGCAAGGAAAAGAAAGTAGTTACTTTTAAGTACAAGCCAAAGAAGCACTCACATTCAAAATATGGTCACCGTCAACCTTATACTAAGGTTACAGTTGAAAAAATTGAATTAAACTAGAGGTGAAATAATGATGAATATTTTAAATCTTAAATTATTTGCCCACCACAAAGGTGGAGGTTCTACTGCTAACGGCCGTAATTCAGCTGGTCGTCGCTTAGGCGCCAAAGCTGCAGATGGTCAAACTATTCACGCCGGCTCAATTATCTATCGTCAACGTGGTACTAAGATTCACCCAGGTAAAAATGTTGGCCAAGGTGGAGACGATACTTTATTTGCATTGGTTAACGGTGTAGTTAAGTTTGAACGGAAGGATAAATACAGAAAGCAAGTTTCTGTTATTCCCGTTGAAGAAGAAGCTAAGTAATTTAGTTCTTAAATAAGAAGGCGAAAAGCATATGCTTCTCGTCTTTTTTCTGCTTTATTTTACAAAAGAATGGATAGTAATTTGAATATCTTTAGGGTTAAAATTTAGATAAAAACGAAACACGAGAGATCAACAGGAGAATATAATTATGGCTGAAGAAGATGAATTATTAACTTTAATTAATAGGCGAATAAGCAAAGTAATTGATTTGATAAAAGAGCAAAATGCTGATGGCTTACTAATTTTTAATCAGGCTAATTACCGTTATCTTACGAACTTTACTGGTGAAGAAGCTCAGTTAATTTTAACCACTCGAGGAGATCGTATTCTTCTTTCTGATTCACGCTTTGATGATCAGATTAAGGCGCAGGCTCCGGGCGAAATTAGTGTAATAATGAAAAAAGAAGACCAAGACGTTGAGATTGCAAAGCAGCTGCAGAAAGCAAATCTCAAAAAGGTCTTGGTTGAAGGTGAATTTGTTTCAGCTGTTGAATTTAACAAGTTGCAAAAGTTAAATCCGCAGGTTGACTTTGAGATTTGTGAAGAATTAGTCGAAAAAGTACGCAACGTTAAAGATTCACTTGAGTTAGAAACTTTACGCAAAGCAATTGATATTTCAATGGATAGCTTTAACGAAATATTGCCACTAATCAAACCGGGAGTGGTAGAACGGAAAATCGGAGCTAAATTAGATTACTATTTTAAGATTAACGGTGGAGATGGGCCTAGTTTTGACACCATTATTGCTTCAGGAGTTAGATCTGCTTGGGCTCATGGAGTTGCAAGTGACAAAGTGATTGAAGATGGTGATATGGTAGTGATTGACTTTGGTGCCTTCTACCATGGTTATGCTGCTGATATTACCAGAACAGTGGCCGTTGGCAAAGTCGACCAGGAAATGCATAAAATATATCAGATTGTTCATGAAGCTCAGCGTCGTGGCATTGCCGCTGCGGTTAAAGGTAATCATGGTAGTGATGTTGACCAGGCTGCTAGAAGTTATATCACTGAACAAGGATACGGGCAATATTTTGGTCACGGTATCGGTCATGGTATCGGCTTAGAAATTCACGAATTATGCCAACCAGCTCTACCATTTGGCAAACAAGAATTGCTTAACAATATGGTGCATACAGTTGAACCAGGCATATATTTGCCTAATAAGGGTGGCGTAAGGATTGAGGACGATATTTTGGTTCATGATCAAACTCCTGAAACACTGTCAACCTTGCCTAAAGACAACTTAATTTCTTTGTAAAAGTTAAATAATAATTATAGTAAAATCGCTTACTAATTGGTAAGATAATATTATGGAGATGAGGTACTCAATATGACAATGATATCAGTTAACGAATTTAAGAATGGCTTGACCATTAAGTATAATAATGACTTATGGCGTATAGTTGAATTTCAACACGTTAAGCCTGGTAAGGGTAGTGCATTTGTGCGTTCAAAGCTGAAGAGCTTAAATACAGGTGCTGTGCAGGAATATACTTTCCGTTCTACCGCTAAGGTTGAGACTGCTGAAATTGAAACAAAAACTATGCAGTATCTATATAATGATGGTTCAAGTTATGTCTTTATGGATAATAAGACCTATGACCAGCTAGCAATTCCGAATGAACAAATAAAAGATGAAGCTAAGTTTTTAAAGGAAAACATGGAAATTAGCGTTATTATGCATGAAGGCCAGACTTTAGGAATTCAGTTGCCTAATACTGTTGAATTGACGGTTGCCAAAACAGAGCCTAATATTAAAGGTGACACGTCTTCTGGTGGTGGTAAGCCTGCAACTATGGAAACTGGTTTAGTCGTTAACGTACCTTTCTTTATTAATGAAGGCGATGTTTTAGTAATTAATACAGTCGATGGTACTTATGTATCTCGTGCGAACAAATAATTAATCGAGGTAAACAAAAATGGCAGATAGTTCAAAAATTGTCTTAGATGATAAAAATAACGGTGAAGAAATTGAAATAGATCCAAGTGTTCTTGAAGTTATTATGGGCATTGCTGCCGAAAAAGTTGACGGAGTTGCTGGAATGCACGGCAATGTCAAGTCTGGGATCAATCGCGTTTTAGGAAGAGAAGACCGCGGTAAAGGTGTATCCGTAAATATTGACGATGAACACAATTTGGTTGCTGATGTTTACGTCTCTATTGAGGCGGGTAGAAATGTACCTAAGATTGCAATGGATCTGCAAAAATCTTTAAAGCAACAAGTATTGCAGATGACAGACTTAACTCTTAATGAAATTAATGTTCATGTTACCGGCTTAGAATTTCCAGACGATGAAGATGAAGATGGCAGCGGAACTTCTCAGCTATTTTCTGACATAGATGAAAAGAGTAAAAATGAATCAACACCAAAGTCGTAGAGTTGCAATGCAGGCTGTGTATTTGGCTAATCAGGATGTTAAGTATTCAGCTGCTGAAGTTGAAGCTAAAACTGTTGCAATGCTTGATTTGAAAGAACTTTCTGCTTATGCCAAAGAAATAATTGAAGGCGTAATTGAAAAGAGAGATGAATTAAAAGGTGAGTTGGCTAGTTTTTTGAAAAAAAACTGGCGTATCAATCGGATTAATCAGATCTCGTTAGCAATTTTGGAAGTTGCTTTATATGAAATAAAGTACAGTAAAGAAATTGAGCCCAAAGCTGCAGTAAATGAAGCTTTAAACTTGTGTGATGAATTTGCTGATCCTAAAAGTAAACCATTTATTAATGGAATGTTGGCAAATTTTATTCAAAAATAACTAATAGTCGGCTTTAAGCCGGCTATTTTTTTAGAAAAGGAATAGACTTAATGGCACAACTTTTGGACGGCAAGCACTTAGCTGACTTACGAGCTACTAAACTTAAGCAAAAGGTAACCCATTTAAAAAGTGAGGGCATACAACCCTTATTCTGCGTAATTAATATTGGTAATGATCCCAGTAGTAAAATTTATTTAAAAACTAAAAAAAGACGAGCAAAAGAGATCGGCATCAAACAAAAATTGTTTCAATTATCATCTTCTGTGACACAAAAAGAGCTGCTAAGTTTGATAAATTGTCTGAATGAAGAAGAAAAAGTCAATGGTATCATGATTCAATTGCCTGTACCCGGGCAGATTGACTTAAATGAAGCTCTGGCTGCGATTGACCCTGAAAAAGATGTAGATTGCTTAACTCCCGCAAATGTTGGCCGCTTGTGGCGCGGTGACCATTTTGTTGAACCTGCAACTGCGCATGGCATTTTAACACTATTAGATTATTATCATATTGAGTTGAAGGGTAAGAATGTGGTTATTATTGGTCGCAGTAGTATAGTGGGCAAGCCCCTTGCGGCAATGATGCTTGAGCGGGATGCAACTGTATCAATTCTGCACTTAAAAACTAAAAAATTATCCGAATATACCAAGAGGGCAGATGTGTTGGTTGCTGCTGCAGGACAGCCTAATCTGGTAACAGCAGATATGGTAAAAAAAGGTGCTGTTATAATAGATGTAGGAATAAATCGCTTTAACGGCAAAATAGTAGGGGATGTTGATTATGCTCATGTAACCAATGTCGCTAGCTATATCACCCCTGTTCCAGGTGGAGTAGGTCCATTGACAGTTGAATCTTTAATGGAGCAGGTAGTTCAGTTGACAAGGAGAAAACATGGAAAATAGTAAGTATCTTACGGTTTCAGATTTAAATTACTATATCACACAGAAGTTTAAAAATGACCCGTATTTACATAAAGTTTTTCTTCAAGGAGAATTATCAAACTTTCGCTTTCGCCGCAATTCACACCAGTATTTTTCACTGAAAGATGAAAAATCTAAGATTAATGTGGTAATGTTTCGCTCCTATTTTGATAAAGTGAAATTTAAACCAGAAGAAGGTATGAAAGTTTATGTGACAGGATATGTAAACGTTTATAGTCCGCAAGGATCTTATCAATTTTATGCAGAATCGATGGAACCGGCTGGACTGGGTGCATTATACGAGCAGTTACAGCAGTTGCAACAGAAATTAGCAAAAGAAGGCTTATTTGATAAGCAATATAAAAAGCCTTTGCCGCATTATCCCGATTATATCGCTGTTGTAACCAGTGCCTCGGGAGCAGTTATTCATGATATTCTGGTGACAGTGAATAGAAGATTTCCTCATGCTGAAGTTGATTTATTTCCGGCTCAAGTTCAAGGAGATACTGCCGCGGATTCATTAGTAGCTGCTATGAAACAAATAGCTCAGTTCAAAGATAAGTACGACGTCATGATTATTGGTCGAGGTGGCGGTTCTCTTGAAGATCTGTGGCCCTTTAATGAAGAACGAGTCGTTCGTCAGGTTTTTGACATGAAGATGCCAGTCATTTCCTCCGTTGGTCATGAAACGGATACGACCCTATGCGATTTAGTGGCTGATGTGCGTGCAGCTACTCCAACTGCGGCTGCCGAATATGCTACACCAAATATACCTGATGAATTAATAAGTATTAGGCAATTGCAGAACGCTCTTGTTTCCAGTATACAAAATATTATTAGGGTGCGCCGCGACACTTTAACTCGTATTACTAATTCTGTCATTATGCGCGAACCTGCCAGACTTTATGATGAACAGGCCCAAACGCTCGATATCCTGCGTGACAGGCTTCACAATAATATGGTGCACCAGTTGGAAAATGGGCGCCACGATTTTCAGCTGACAAACCAAAAATTAATAGCAGTTAGTCCTAATAAAAAAGTAACTTCTTTACTGCAGCAGATTGATTTTTGTCAGCAAAAGCTAATAACGAGTATCAAACATTTTTTACAAGCAAAAAGCAATATTTTGGGACAAACTGCTCAGCAACTAGATGATTATAGTCCGCTTAAGACTTTAAATAGGGGCTACACCTATGTCACTGATAGAGCAGATAAAACGATCAGTTCAATTAGCCAGACCAAAGTTAAAGATGAAGTCAATATCCATTTCAAAGACGGACAAGCCAAAGCTATAATTAGTTCAACTAGGAGAAATAAAAATGACAACGAAGAAAAATAATTTTGAAGAGGAATTAGCAAAATTGCAAACAATTGTTAATAATTTGGAAAAAGGTGATGTGCCGCTTGAAGATGCCCTTGAACAGTTTCAAGCCGGTGTAAAACTAAGTCGTGATTTAAATAAAAAGTTAACTGCAGCTGAAGAAACTGTAGCTAAATTAATTGACAGTGATGGTACGGAACATAAACTTGATCCAAATGACGCTGCAGCACCAGAAAAATAGAAGAGAATCATTATGACTTTTAAAGAATTTAAAGCAACTTGGACACCAATTATTGACAGCTATTTAGCAGATCATTTAAAAAGTGAAGTTAATGATACTAAGATTAGTCAGATTATGTCTTATTCCGTAATGGCTGGAGGAAAAAGGCTTCGTCCTTTACTATTTTTGGCAACTTTAGATGCCATTAATTCTAAAATAAATGATGAAGAAATTAGGATTGCTTGCGGAATTGAACTAATTCATACATATTCATTAATTCATGATGACTTGCCCGCTATGGATAATGATGATTACCGCAGAGGTAAATTAACTAGCCATAAAAAATGGGGTGAGGCCGAAGCGATTCTTGCTGGGGATGCCTTGCTACCAATGGGCATAAAATGGATAGCACAAGGAAGCAATTCAGCTAAATTAGTGGCAATAATCACTGAAGCAGTTGGTCCCAACGGTATGGTTGGTGGTCAATATTTAGATATTGATTCTACCAATAACAAAAGTGTGGCTGATAACTCTGATTTTATTAACAAGATGGAGTGGTTAAAAACAGGCTGTTTAATTAAGGCCTGCGTTGAAATGGCTGTTGAACATGGCAATGCCAGTCCTTCTCAAAAAGAGTTGCTACTGCAGTTTGCTCAAGATTTTGGCCGCTCTTATCAAATTTATGATGATTTAGTCGATGTAGTCGAAACCAGTGCAGAAGCGGGTAAAAAGACACATAAAGATTTGGAAAGCGGTAAAAATAACACGTTGACCTTGCTTGGAATTACCAAAAGCCGAGTAGAATTGAATAAATTAATAGCACATGCTCAAAACTGCTTAAAAGACATTAATTCAGACATTTTGACTGGCTTTCTTGATTTATATAAAAAGGTACTGTAATGACAAAACAAAGAGCAGACGTTTTATTAGTTAAGCAGGGAATATTTAATTCTCGAAATCAGGCTCAGCGAGCTATTATGGCAGGATTAGTTTCTGATCATAATCATCAAAGAATTGATAAAAGTGGTACTAATTTTCCAATAGATGAAACTTTTTTTGTCAAACAATCAGGTAAAAAGTATGTTTCTCGTGGTGGGTTTAAGCTTGCGAAAGCTTTAAAATCTTTTCAAATTGATTTAACAAACAAAATTTGTCTAGACATAGGTGCATCTACTGGTGGTTTTACAGATGTTGCCTTACAAAATAATGCCAAAATGGTCTATGCGTTAGATGTTGGTTATAACCAACTGGCATGGCAATTACGTGATGACCCGCGTGTGATAGTGATGGAAAAGCAAAATTTTCGCTATAGCAAGCCTGCTGACTTTACTCATGGTTTGCCTGATTTTGCCATGACAGATGTTTCATTTATTTCACTAGATTTAATTATGCCGCCGATGTATCAGATCTTAAAAGACCAGTGTGATGCTGTTTGCCTAATTAAGCCCCAATTTGAAGCGGGTCCTGATCAAGTAGGCAAACATGGTATAGTTCATGATCATGCCGTCCATTGCAGCGTAATTGAGCATACCATAGAAAAAGCATGCGAAATTGGTTTTAACGTTCTTGATCTTGATTATTCGCCGATAAAAGGTGGTAAAGGTAATATTGAATTTTTAATTCATTTACAAAAAGACGAAAAAGATGGCGGCAAATTGCTCTGGGCTAAGAGACCAGAAGATATTGTTGCACAGGCCGTTGCCAATCTTTAGGAGAGGAATATGTTAGTTGAACTGGATATTAAAAATTTTGCCATTATTAAAGCATTGAAGGTTCGCTTTCAAGAAAATATGACTGTATTAATTGGTGAAACTGGTGCTGGTAAATCAATTATTATTGATGCAGTTTCACTATTGATGGGCGGTCGCGGCCAAAAGGAAATGATCCGTAGTGGTGAAAAAAAGGCTGTGGTCACTGGTCTGTTTGAACTGGACCATGAAACTAAAAAGATTACCGAACTTTGTGAACAATATGGTATACCAGATTCAGAAGAACAATTGATTATTAGCCGTGAATTAGCTGCTAAAGGAAGAAATGTCGTGCGCATCAACGGTCAACTGACTACGATTAATGTTTTACGCGAACTGGGTAATTATTTAGTTGATATTCACGGTCAAAATGATCAACAAATTTTAATGGATCAGGATAGGCAAATTGATCTGGTGGATAATTACGCTTCTTCCAAATTTAAGCAGGAGCTTGCCCAATATCAAACCGATTTTAGTAATTGGCAAAAATTAACTGCTCAAATTAATCATTTACATCAAGACGCACAGGAACTAGCACAAAAGCAGGATATTTTATCTTTTCAAAATGAGGAATTATCTAAAGCTGATTTAAAGGATCCTCATGAAGATGATGAGCTTGAAGACGAATATGATGAGTTAAATAATTATCAGAAAATTGTTAATACAGCCAACTATTTAATGCAAATGTACGATGATGAAGATCACGGCATTGAAACTTTACTTGGAAAAGCGCAAAATGCCGCAAATGAATTGGCTGAGTATGGGTCTAAGTTTAAAGATATAGCTAAGACAATTGATGACGGAGTTTTCGCTATTAGTGATGCCCGTAGTGAACTGTCAAATGTCTTAGATGATATGGATTTTGATGAAGAAAGATTTCAGTATGTTTCAAATAGGCTGGATCTGCTTAACGGTTTAAAGAAAAAATACGGTCCTTCATTAGAGGATGTATTTGCATTTTATGCCAAAGTACAAAAGGAACTGGGACAATATGAAACTGGCGGACTTGATGAAGAAAAATTGCAAAAACAGCTGGGAGAACTAGAAAATAAATTAAAAGTTGAAGCACAGAATTTGCATGAAATTAGGAAAAATGTCGCTTCCACTTTGGAAAAGAAAATAAAACAGGAATTGGCAGATCTTTATATGGCTAAGGCCCGTTTTAGTATTGATTTTTCCAAAACTAAGACTTTTACCAAGAAGGGCACCGATAATATTGTCTTCTTAATAGCGCCAAATCCCGGTGAAGAATTAATGCCGCTGGTTAAGATCGTCTCTGGCGGAGAGCAATCACGGTTAATTCTGGCTTTGAAGGCAATTTTTAGTAAAGTTGAACCAGTGGGGACAATGATTTTTGATGAAATTGATACTGGCGTCTCCGGTCGCGTTTCCGCGGCAATTGGTCAAAAATTGCATTCAATTGGTGAAAATAAACAAGTAATTGCGATTACACATTCACCCCAAGTAGCAGCTGCGGGAGATCAGAAATATTTGGTAGCCAAGAAAGTCAAAGATGGTGCTACTTATACTCAAATCGGGCCTTTAACTCAGGAAGAAACAATAACTGCAATTGCAGAAATGATGGCTGGTAGTGACGTGACGCAGGCAGCTAAACAAAATGCCAAGGATCTGATGAGGAGCTTTAAAAGAAAAAAGAAATAATAATATTGAAAGGCAAAAGAATGAAAGTTATTGAAAGAATTACTTTAAATAACGAGGAGACCAAACAGGCTATTGGTTTAAATAAAAAAATAAATAAAGCAGATAACACCTACTCAAAAATTTATTTAAGCAATAAATACAACTATTTTAGTGATATGCCAACATTTGTCTTAGCTTATGAGGAACAAAAGTTAATCGGTTTAACAATGCTATATGCTGATGACGGTCCAAATGAAGAAGTAGAAGTTCACTTGGTAGTTGATCCTGAATTTCGCAGGCACCATGTTGCTACAAAGATGTGGGCGCATGCCAAACAAATTATGTTGCAATATGGTTATCATAAATGGGAATTTGTGTCAGAAAAAGTTTTTTTAGCAAAAAATCCAGACTTTTTAGCAAATTGTAACTTAACAGTGGTCAAAGAAGATTCTGATTATTATATGCAAACCTCAGAGCCAGTATCAATTGAAAAGGCTGACAAATTAAATCAGGTTTTAGCCGTTAAGCCTTTAACAACGAACTACGTTGCTCAAGTTGCCACAGCACACAGTAACGCTTTTGGAGATGCCATTGCCACTTCTACTAAATACATCAAAAATTCCTTGTTGGATAAAGATACTAAAAGTTTTATTTTATTAAAAGATAATGAAGTTGCTGGCTATTGTGCCGTTGATCATGGTGATAATGAAGATTACTTTTTCGGATTGTTTATTGATAAGCCATTTCGGGGACAAGGGTTTGGTACTTTTTTTATCAAAAAAATGATTGCAATTTTGCAAAAAGAAGGTAGCAGAGTTTTTGCTTTAAATGCTGACGTCACCAATAAAGCGGCTATTCATATTTATGAAAAAGCTGGTTTTAAAATATTAAGCGAAACATTGTATTTAAAAAGCCAAGAATCATAAAGATCCTTGACTAAATTTTTTATTAAATCCAGTTGTTTTAGGCAAAGTCAATACGAAAGATTGAATCAAGATCAACTATTTTGATTATTTTTTTATTGGCTGAGCGCAAAACATACCTTCCCGCAGATACTCGTCCTGTAATTTGACCAATCTCACTTAGACCATCTTGATAAGAAATCAAGACAAAAGAGTGTTGCATTAATGCTTTGTTGAGGGCAGCCAAAACTTCATAATTGTACTGACTGTATATGCTTAATCTATCTTCATCATAATCAAAAAAATAATGATATATTTTTCTTAGTGAATTTTTCATTATAAATGCCTCAATTTAGACCGAACATTCGTTTGACTATCAATATTATAAGAACATTTGTTCAAAAACACAAGTATTAAATCAAATATTTTTGGTAAAATCCAATATACTGCTTGCTAGTTAATTACATAAAATTGTCAAAACTTGAAAATATTTTCATTTTAGTGCAAACTAGACGTAATAGCTTTTGATAGGGGAGTATGGCATGGCAGAAAAAGGTTTGTTACTTGTCCTTTCGGGACCTTCGGGAGTTGGAAAAGGTACCGTTAAAAGTGCAATTGTGGAAAATAAAGTCTTTCCGTTTGAGTATTCAGTGTCAATGACCACTAGAAAGCCTCGACCTGGTGAAGTTAACGGCAAAGATTATTATTTTGTCACTCAAGAGCGATTTGAGCAGGCTATCAACCAAGGTGAACTTTTGGAGTATAATCAATATGTAAATAATTTTTACGGTACTCCATTGGCACCTGTAAAGAAGATGCTTAATGAAGGTAAAGATGTTTTACTAGAAATTGACGTCAACGGTGCGCAAAAAGTGCGTGAGAAGATGCCTGATGGTGTTTTTATATTTTTGACACCGCCTGACTTGCATACATTACATTTGCGGTTGGAAAATCGGGGCACTGAATCCGAAGATGTGATCATGGGCAGAATTAAGCAGGCTCGGCATGAGATTCTAGTTATGCAGGATTATGATTATGCTGTGGTAAATGATACCGTGGCTAATGCTGTTGATCACATTA
The DNA here is from genome assembly GCF_000970855.1 of Lactobacillus helsingborgensis. Classification (GTDB taxonomy): domain Bacteria; phylum Bacillota; class Bacilli; order Lactobacillales; family Lactobacillaceae; genus Lactobacillus; species Lactobacillus helsingborgensis. Next base: position 1,151,994 of record NZ_KQ034046.1, on the reverse strand, counting down.
AAGCTATCGTCGATGCGGAACATGTAAGTGTTAAACGCGTAATTGATACATATCGTAAAATGGTTAGGGAGGATTAAATTGAGAGTTACATATCCATCTATAGATAAATTGTTGGCTCAAGTTGATTCAAGATATTCATTATCAGTTTTAGCTGCTAAGAGGGCGCATGAGTTGGAAGACGGTGAGCCTGAGGCTTTAAAAAATTATAAATCGCAAAAGCCTGTTGGCAAAGCTTTAGAAGAAATAGAAGCTGGCAAAGTTACCGTTGATCCCAATCATCGCGAGGTTAATCAGTAATTAATAAAATTTTATGACCTCCATCCTAAAAGAGATGGAGGTCATTTTTTCAAGGTGATTTAATGATTGCGCAAGTTATTGTTGATGTTGCTGCTAAGCAAACAGATCGAGTTTTTGAGTATCATATCCCTGATGAACTGGGCGAAGTAGAGGTTGGTTCGCGCGTTTTTGTGCCTTTTGGCCCGCGGAAAGTACAAGGATTTGTAATTGGTCTAAGTACAAAAAGTAAATATCAAGGTGAATTAAAAGACCTACTTTTGGTGGTGGATGAGATGCCGCCTTTAACCAAAGAATTAATTACGCTTTCCCAAGCTTTAGCCAATCACGTTTATTCATATCGCATTTCAATTTTAAAAACTATGCTGCCTAGAGTTATGCGGGCAAATTATCGCAAAATTCTGGTTCCAGTGTCTGCTAAAGCCAAAAAATTACGTCTGTTTCAAGGGGAACCACTTGATTTAAATAGAGTGACTAACAACAAGCAAATTGCTGAAATTCGCCATCTTTTACGCTCAAATGATGCTAAAGTCGAATACCTGGTGGAAAATCGCGCTAAAGTTAAAACTGAAAGCCAATATTTATTAACAAAAACAAAAGAAGATTACGTAAATATATATGAAGCGATACGCTCAAACGCCACCAAACAGAAAAAGCTGGTCATGTTTTTAATTGAAAATTATGCCAAGTTTCCTCTTTTACAAAACGAGATTGAGCAAGATGCCAAAATTAATACTGTTTCGTTAACTAATGCTGTCAAAAAAGGTTGGCTTAATAAAAAACAGGTGGAAATATATCGTAATCCGCTAGATGACTATGATAAAGACGAAAATCAAAATAAAAAGATTATTTTGAATCCTGATCAGAAAAACGCATTAAGAAAAATTATACCGATCATTAATGAAAAACAAGCGCAGACTTTTCTGCTGGAAGGTGTGACCGGTAGCGGTAAAACCGAAGTATACTTAAATGCTATTAGTGCAACTTTAAAAATCGGCAAAAATGCACTCATGCTGGTACCGGAGATTTCTTTAACACCACAAATGGTAGAACAAGTCAAAAGTCATTTCGGTGAACAAGTTGCTGTTTTGCATAGTGGCTTGTCTGAAGGAGAATTATATGACGAATGGCGCCGAATAAGACGGGGTGAAGTACGTGTTGTTGTGGGAGCCCGTAGTGCTGTATTTGCACCATTAACAAATATCGGGTTAATCGTAATTGATGAAGAACACGAATCTTCCTATAAACAGGAAGATAATCCCCGTTACCATGCGCGCGATGTTGCCATTTGGCGCAGCAAATACAACTCATGCCCTTTACTATTAGGTAGTGCAACGCCGGCACTTGGGAGCAGAGCACGTGCACAAAAGGGAGTCTATCAATTACTGCGGCTGCCACAACGTGCAAATAAACAAAGTTTGCCTGAAGTAAACTTAATTGACTTAAAAAAAGCCAACTTTACTGGTGGTCAATTTGACTTGTCTGTTGAACTCGTCACGGCAATAAAAAATAGAATGGCAAATAAAGAACAAGTTATTCTAATGCTAAATCGACGTGGTTTTGCCAACTTTATGCTCTGTAGAGAATGCGGCTACGTAATGAAATGTCCTAATTGTGATCTTTCGTTAACAATGCATAAAGATACACAAAAAATGCAGTGCCATTATTGTGGCTATACTGCTGCTATTCCAAGAGAGTGTCCTAATTGTCATAGTAAAAATATTCGTTTTTTGGGTACCGGTACGCAAAAGGTCATGGCAGAACTCAATAAGTTAATACCGGAGGCGCGTATTTTACGTATGGACGTTGATACCACCAGACGAAAAGGTTCTTTTAAAAAAATATTGGATGCTTTTGGTGATCATGAAGCAGATATTTTACTGGGTACACAAATGATTGCCAAAGGGTTAGACTTTCCTAACGTTACTCTTGTAGGAGTGATTAATGCTGATACTGGTCTGTGGGTGCCTGATTACAATGCCTCTGAGAGAACATTTGAGCTTTTGACTCAAGTAGCAGGTAGAGCAGGCCGAGCCGAAAAAAAGGGTGAAGTTATCATACAAACTTTTAATCCTGATCACTATGCCATCAAACTGGCGCAAACGCAGGATTATGAACGGTTCTATCAATATGAAATGCGTGTGCGCCACGCAGGCAATTATCCACCTTATTTTTACACGGTTTTAATTTCAGTTGCTGCTAAAAAAGAACAAAATGCTGCTCGCGAAGCATATAAAATAAAGAATTGGTTGCAGCCACAATTAAACCGTCAAACGATTGTATTAGGACCAACTCCCAGCGCAATTTCTCGCTTAAAAAATCAATATTATTATCAAATACTGGTAAAATATAAAAAAGAGGATCAACTCAACCAATTATTACACCAAATTCAAGATTCTGCGCAAAAGGTTAAAAAGTATGGTTTATCTGTTTATATTGACAATGAACCGGAGCGCATTATGTAAAGGGGATATGTTTAATGACATCAATAATTTTTCTGGGAACGCCGAATTTTGCTGTTCCTATTTTAAAGGCACTTTCCGACAGTAATTACGAAATTAAAGCCGTAGTAACTCAACCTGACAAAAAAGTGGGCAGAAAACAAAAACTAACGCAGTCTCCAGTAAAAGAACTGGCTGAAAAGTTAAATTTGTCTGTTTTTCAACCTGCAAAATTAAGTAAATCAGACGAACTTAATCAATTAGTTGAGATGCATGCTGATTTGGTAATTACCGCTGCTTATGGACAATTTTTACCCACTAAGCTTTTGCAATCAGCTAAAATTGCTGCTGTTAATGTTCATGGTTCACTTTTGCCTAAATATCGTGGAGGAGCACCAATTCAATATGCTCTTATTAACGGTGACCAAAAAACTGGCGTAACTATTATGGAAATGGTTAAGCAAATGGATGCCGGGGATATTTATGCGCAAGAAGCAATTGCTATTGATGAGAATGATACTGCCGGTACGTTATTTGAAAAACTGTCATTACTGGGGCGTGACTTATTACTGAAAACATTGCCTCAAATAATTGCTAATCCGGAAAATAAAAAGGCACAAGATACTAGTAAAGTAGTTTTTTCTCCTAATATTAGCAAAAAGCAGGAACAGATCACTTTAAATATGACAGCAGCTGCTGCCAATAATTTAATTAGAGGACTAAATCCTGATCCAGGTGCATATCTACTAGTTGATAACAAAAGGTTTAAAATATGGCAAGCTCAAGTTGCCCAAGATAAAACTGCTTTGCCAGCAGGCTGCGTAGTGGCTAATAAAGACCGCTTTGCTATCAGTTTTGCGGACAACACTGTTTTAAATTTAATTGAAGTTCAACCTGCTGGTAAGAATAAAATGGCGATTAAAAGCTTTTTGAATGGTCAGGGCCAGAAGTTTAAGATAGGTGAAAAAATTGTCGACTCTTAAAAGTGCCCGAGCGGTGGCTTTGCAGACGCTTATCCGTGTCTTAGATGATAATTCCTATTCCAATATCAGTTTGAATAATAACTTAATAAAAAGTAACCTTTCGCAGGCTGACCAGAATTTTGCCGCTAGAATAGTTTACGGTACTATTCAAGAGAAAATCTATTTAGAGTATCAACTGCGGCGTTTAATCAAAACTAAGCTAAAGGAGAATTACCTTTATCCCTTGCTTTTGCTGTCTGCATACCAGATTTTTTTCATGGATAGTGTTCCTAACAGGGCAGTTTTGAATGAAGCCAACAAATTAGCCAAAGAATTCGGCAAGAAACATTCTGTGGGCTATAAAATTGTGAATGGTATTTTGCATTCTTTAATTAGACAGGGCTCAGTTCTACCAAGTGTAAAAGATAAAATTGATTATCTTAGTGTAAAAGAAAGTACTCCGAAATGGTTGGTAAGTTATTTAATTAGTCACTGGGGTGAACAGAGAGCTGCTAAAATTTTAGCCAGCATTAATAAAAGCGCTAAAAATACAGTGAGAGTATCTCACTTAGCAGAGCAAAAATTAGTTAAGGAAAATTTAACTAATTTGGGTTTTGCCCCTATAGATTCTGAAATAGCCAATGATGAATTGATTTTAGCCCATGGTGGAGTTTTTAAGACGCAATTATTTCATGAAGGAAAATTGACAATTCAAGATGAAGCTGCTAGTTTGGCAGTAAGTGCTTTCAATTTTTCTGGAAATGAAAAAGTACTTGATGCTTGCAGTGCTCCCGGCGGAAAGACGGTACAAATCGCTGAAAACTTACCTCAGGGGCAAGTTACTGCTTTAGATATCCATGAGAAAAAACTCAATTTAGTATTGGCAAACAGCAGGCGCATGAATGTCGCTTCTAAGGTGCTGGTTAAGCCACTTGATGCCAGAAAGGCTGATACAGTTTTTGACAAAGGTGAATTTGCTAAAATTTTAGTTGATGCACCATGTTCTGGTCTAGGTCTTATCAGGCGCAAACCTGAAATACGTTATACTAAAACAAAGTCTGATCTTATTAATTTACAAAGAATACAACTTGAAATTTTGGATCATATTAGTTCCTTAATATCTGCTGGTGGTGAATTAGTCTATTCAACATGTACAATTACAAAAGAAGAAGACGAAGATGTAGTAAAATCTTTTTTAGAAACACATTCTCAGTTTGAGCTGCAACCTTTTACAGCAGGTAAATTATCGGCTCCTAGCGGCATGTTAAAGATTTTACCTGATAGTTATGATAGTGATGGCTTTTTTATTGCAAAGTTTATAGTGCGAGGTTAAAGTTTTGATTAAAACAGCATTTGCTTCTAGTATTGGACGAATACGCAAAAGTAACCAAGATTGCGTACAGGTTTTTAAGAATAAAAACAATGCTTTAATGGCAATAGTTTGTGATGGTATGGGAGGTCACCAGGGTGGCGATGTTGCTTCTACAATGGCTGTCAGCCATTTAGGTCATAATTTTGTTGATACCGATTTTTATGACTGTGATAGAGCACAAAAATGGCTTAACGTGCAGCTAAGTAGTGAAAATGAAACTATTTTGAAAACTGCTGACCGTTTTCCAGATCTCAATGGCATGGGAACTACTATTGTTTTGGCAATCGTTTTTGCAAATGAAGCTTTGATTGCACATTTAGGCGATTCACGTGCTTACGGCTATTCAGCTGGTGAATTTACCCAATTAATGGAAGATCACTCTCTTGTTAATGAGCTGGTAAAGTTGCACCAAATATCTAAGCAGCAGGCCAGAAACCACCCTCAAAAAAATATCATTACTCAATCTCTAGGAGTTTCAAGTACGATTGATCCCGAATATAGACAAGTATCGCTAGGTGAAAATGATATTATTTTGCTATGTACAGACGGCCTAACCAACTCTTTAAGTGACCCTCAAATTCAGCAAATTTTAGCTACAAAAGACCTATCACTAAAAGAACGTTGCCAAAAATTAATTGATGAAGCCAACCGCGTTGGCGGTGAGGATAATATCACTGCTTGCCTAATTTTGAATGAAGGCGGTGATGAGCAGTGATTAATAAAGGCTATCTACTGGGAGATCGTTACCGGATTATTGATACGTTGGGCGAAGGTGGGATGGCTAATGTTTATCTCGCTGAAGATATCATCCTGCAACGCAAAGTTGCGGTAAAAATATTACGCTTAGATTTACAAAAAGAACCGCAAACATTAGCACGTTTTCAAAGAGAAGCTTTAGCGACCAGTGAATTAAGTCATCCGAATATTGTTATGGTGCTTGATGTTGGAGCAGATCACGGCCTGCCTTACATGGTTATGGAATACGTCGATGGTCCAGATCTAAAGGACTATATTAGGACAAATTCGCCCTTAAATTTAAGACTTGTAATTAAAATTATGGATCAAATTTTAAGTGCAATGTCTTTAGCGCACAAACATAATGTTATTCACCGCGATCTTAAGCCGCAAAACATTCTAATGGATAAGCATGGCAATATTAAAATTGCTGATTTTGGTATTGCTGTTGCCTTAAATCAAAATTCAGTTACTCAAACTAACTCTGCTATTGGTTCAGTGCACTACATGTCTCCTGAACAAACACGCGGGGGGCTGGTTACCAAGCAGTCAGACATTTATTCTTTAGGAATAATTTTATATGAATTAATTACTGGACATGTACCATTTAATGGCGATTCAGCCGTTTCAATAGCTTTAAAACACGCTCAGGAGCCAATTCCTTCAATTAGAAAGCAGGATCCTGAGGTCCCTCAAGCGCTGGAAAATGTTGTTTTAAAAGCAACTGCCAAAGATCCAAGAGATCGCTATCATTCTGCTAAACAAATGCAGGATGATTTAGATACTAGCCTTAATCCCAGCCGCGCTAACGAACCGCTTTTTAATCCGACACATGGTAATAATAATGATGAAACAATTATTTTACCTAATTTTAAGCCTAATTCTAAGCAAAAAGAGGAAATAAAAGAGGACCAGACCAACACTGAGAACATGACAGAAAATTCTCGCCCCAAAAAAGCTAGTTTTACGCAGGCAATGCGCAAGCATAAATGGTGGTGGCTGTTTATCGGGTTTGCTGCCGTTTTAATTGCTGGGTTAATGATTTTTGTTCTGACCAATAATAGTCGTAAGGATGTGCGCATACCTGATGTAACAAATTTAAGCGAGAAAAAAGCCCGGAATGAGCTTGAAAATGTAGGCTTAAAAGTTGGTCGAATAAAGCATAAAAGTTCTGATAGTATTGATCAGGGCAAAGTCATTAAGACTACGCCTCCAGCAGGTTCACAAATAAAGCGGGGCAGATTTATCGATCTTTATGTTTCTGACGGTGCCGGCATGGTTAAAGTACCGGATGTGACTGGGGATGAATATGAAATTGCAGTTGAAAAACTAGAAAAGATGGGTTTTGAAGTAATTCGCGAAAATCAGTTTTCTGCTAGCGTGCCACCTAATCATGTTATTGGGCAGAGTATTGCAGCAGATGTTGAAGTCAAACCTACACAAACTACTATTACTTTAACCGTTTCAAAAGGTAAAAACGATCGTGCCAAGCACCATATGATTAAATTGCCGGACTTAAAAGACTATTCCTTAAAAGATGCCCAAGAATATGCCCACAAGCATGGACTTACTTTGCAGGTAAGTTCGGCATACTCGTCTAAGGTAAAAAAGGGTATGATAATTTCAATGAGTCCAGCTGCAGGAACAGAAGTACCACGTGGAAGTACAATTTCTATCAGTGTTTCCGAAGGGCAGAAAAAGGAGCGCAATCTTACTGCAATTAAAAACTTCACAGTCAGCTATGAAAATAATGATGAAGATGATTCTGATAACAATCGTGGCAATCATATCCAAATTTATATTGCAGATGACAATCATTCAATTGACGACATATATCGCGATTTATACATTAAACGAGATATGAACTTTTCAATCCCGTTCCAGCTTAAAGATGGACCTGGCGCACTTAAGGTTGTTCGCGACGGTCAAACTATTTTAAGTGAGAAGGTCAAAAATGGCTAAAAATACTCAAGGAATTATTACTGGCCTAATCGCCGGTTTTTATGATGTGCAGACTAAAAGCCGGGTTGTGAGAACTAGGGCTAGAGGAGTTTTTCGCAAAAATAAATTAAAACCTACTGTAGGAGACCACGTTGAAATACAAATAGATGACCAAGGTACCAGTTATTTAGTGAAAGTTTTACCACGTAAAAATTTGATTGGTCGCCCTGCATTAGCCAATGTTGACCATATCCTGCTGGTAATTTCAGCAGTCGAACCAGATTTCTCATTGCCACTTTTAGACAGGTTTTTAACTTTCTTTTCATGGCAAAATGTGGCAGTAAGCATCTATTTATCTAAAAGCGACTTGGTCAATTCAGAAGAACTTGCAGATATTAACGAAAATCTTGCATATTACCAAAAAATCGGTTATGAAATTTACTTAAGTCAAGAAGCAGTGAGTAAAACACTACCAGTTAATATCGGTTTTGAGCAAATTTGGACTTTAGCTGGTCAATCTGGTGCCGGTAAATCGACTTTGATCAATTCTCTCAAGGAAGATTTAGCGCAAAAAACTGCTGCTATCTCTACAAGTTTAAATCGCGGCAAACACACTACCAGGACGGTACAACTTTTTAAATTAGGTAACGGCTACCTAGCTGATACGCCGGGATTTTCTGCTATTGATCTAACTCCGATAAAATTAAACCAATTATGTGATTATTTTATTGAGTTCAAAAAGGCCAGTCAAAACTGTAAGTTTAGGGGATGCCAGCACATAAACGAACCTAAGTGTGAAGTAAAGCAGTTAGTTGCAGAAGGGCAAATAAAAAAATCCCGGTATGAAAATTACTTATTAATGCGCAAAGAAATCGAAAATGGCAGATTACCCGAATATTTAAAATAAGGAGGAAAAAATTGATTGCACCATCAATCTTAAATATTAATAATCTTGATCTTAAAGATGATATTAAAATAGCAGCTAAAGCTGGTATAACACGTTTTCATATTGATATTATGGATGGACATTTTGTACCAAATTTGTCCTTTGGACCGCAGCTTGTTTCAGATTTTAAAAAAGAGTTTCCTCATTTAGAGGCCGAAATTCATTTGATGAGCAATAACCCAGACGTGTTAGTGCCTGCTTTTGTTAAAGCAGGTGCACAAATAATGCTGCTGCATTATGAGGCAATGAATGAAGCAAAGCTAAATTACTGGTTGGACTATCTTAAGCAAAATCACGTTAAGGCTGGTGTTGTTCTTAACCCTGATACCCCAATTTCTGTCCTAAACAAGTTTATCCCTAAACTTGATCAAATATTATTGATGACAGTTTACCCTGGATTTGGTGGACAAAAATTTATTCCTGAATCTGTCAAAAGAATTAGTCAGGTTAAAGAATTAGTTAAAGCTGATTTTCCGCTTGAAGTCGACGGCGGTATTAATGCCCAAACTGCAAAACAGGCAAAAATGGCTGGCGCTAATGTTTTTGTGGCAGGTTCTTATCTTTTCTGTGAGGGAGATATTAATAAGCAAGTTGATGAGCTGGCGGAGATTTTAAAATGAAAGCATGGGCTCTTTTAGGTGCACCTAAGAATCAGTGGCCTAGCAATATTAAGGCCAAACTTTTAGCAGCTAAGAAAAGTAAAGATTTAATTATTGGCGTCGATCGGGGCGCGCTTCTGCTGGAAGAACTGGGTTTAACTGCTGATTTAGCTGTCGGAGATTTTGATTCTCTACAAAAAGATGAGTTAGAGCGAATTGAGAGTAAAGTTAGTGATATTAGGTATTCACTTCCAGAAAAAGACTTAACGGATAGCGAGCTTATTATGCGGTGTGCTTTTTGTGATTATCAGGTATCGCATTTAGCTATTTTGGGAGCAACAGGGGGCAGATTAGATCATTTTATGTCTAACTTGCTGATGGTATTAAAACCTGAATTTAATCCTTTTGCTGAAAAAATAGAACTTATTGACCAGCAAAACTCAATTAAATTTTATAATGCCGGCAAACACACGATATACCAAATACCTGACTACAATTATTTTGGCGTTGTCACTTTAACTGCAGTACAGCACTTAAATATTGCCGGTGCCAAATACTCTCTAGCTGACTTTAACGGGGATTATCCGATTTCTTTCAGTTCAAATGAATTTCTATCAGAAAAAAAGCCGCTTGAACTATCTTTAAAAAAAGGCACTGTTGCTGTTATTCAATCAAAAGATATTGATCGTTTTCAAAATATTTAAGAAACAAAAAACTAGCAGAATTGATTCTGCTAGTTTTTTTAAAACTTATTATGCACGGGTAACTTTACCAGATTTTAATGTCTTAGTTGAAACCCATACTCGCTTAGGCTTGCCATCAACAAGAATACGAACTTTTTGAAGGTTTGGCTTCCACGCACGACGTGATGAATTCAGTGAGTGTGAACGTGTATTACCAAAAGTTGTCTTTTTGCCAGTAATATAATCTTTTGCCATTTGCTAAACCTCCTTTGTTGTGTTTTCATACTAAGTTAAGATAGCATAACTTTAAGATCATTGCAACTGCAAAAGTATTTTTTAAGAAGGGATTTTTGTATTTAAACTTGATTACTATGATAAAATAGATACATAATATTGAGAACAATGATACGGAGGTAAACATGGCTGTAAAAATCAAAACAAAAAATGGTTTGATTGATATTTCAAACGGAGTGATTGCAACTGTTGTTGGTAGCGCAGCTACATCCAATTATGGCGTTGTCGGCATGGCTTCAAAAAATGCTATCCGTGATGGTTTCGATGGAATATTAAATCGTGCAAATTATAAACGCGGAGTTGTTGTTAAATCTGAGGATAATAAGATTACGGTTGATGTTTATATAATTGTCGGCTATGGTCTTAAAATTTCCGAGGTCAGCCGCAACGTTCAAGATAGTGTAAAGTTTAATTTGAAAAATCAACTTGGAATTGAAACTAAAGCTGTCAATGTCATCGTTCAAAGTGTCAAAGTGCTTGACGAATAACTCAAGCGGAGGTTAGAAATATTGGTTTTAAAGGAAATAGATAGTAAGAAATTTAGAGATATGGTTCGCGTTGCTACACATAGACTTGGTCGCAACGCAGAGTTTATTAACTCTTTGAACGTTTTCCCAGTTCCTGATGGAGACACAGGAACTAATATGAACTTAACTATTGAAAGTGGTGCTAAAGCGGTTGCTCAAAACACAAGTAATAGTGTCGGTGATTTAACTGAAAGTCTTGCTAAAGGGATGTTGATGGGAGCACGCGGCAATAGTGGGGTTATTTCTTCCCAACTTTTCAGAGGCGTTTATAAAGCAACTCAGGGTATGAAAACTCTTAATGCACAGGAGTTGGCAAATGCTTTTTCTAATGGTGTTGCAACAGCTTATAAAGCCGTGATGAAACCAGTTGAAGGTACTATTTTGACCGTTGCTAGAGTTGGTGCGCAAGAAGGCGCCAATAAGGCCAATGAAACCGATGATGTTGAAGAAGTTATGAAAGCAATCGTTGAAGGTGCAAAAAAGGCGCTGAAGACTACACCAGACTTATTGCCAGTTTTAAAGCAAGTTGGCGTAGTTGATTCAGGTGGTCAAGGACTGCTCTTTATTTATGAAGGCTTTCTAGAAGGTCTTCTTGGTGAGGAATTTGCTGATCGCTACCAGCCTGATGAAGGTGAAATGGATGAAATGATTAATGCAATGCACCACCAGTCAGTTCAATCTCAACTTTCAACTCAAGATATTGCTAATGGCTACTGTACTGAAATTATGGTTGACTTAACTGCCGATGTTCCTAATAAAAAGACATTCAATTTAGATGAATTTCGAGATCACTTATCTAAACTAGGAGATTCACTTTTAGCTGTTTCTGATGACGAAGTAGCTAAGGTTCATGTTCATACTGAGCATCCTGCTGCCATTTTTGCTTATGGAAGTCAATTCGGACAGCTGGGAAAAATCAAAATTGATAATATGCGGATCCAGCATGAAACAATAGTTAACAACAGTGAAGAAAATCAGGAGAGCGTTGATTTTGCAGTAATTGCTGTTGCTTCCGGCAATGGTATTAGAAAATTATTTGAGAGTGAAGGAGTAAACCGCATTATCTCTGGTGGTCAAACAATGAACCCTTCAACTCAAGACATTATTGACTCCATCAAAAAATCAGGTGCCAAGAAAGCTATTGTAATGCCTAATAACGGTAATATTATCATGGCAGCCAAACAAGCAGCAGAAGTTAGCGATATACCAGTTGGCATAGTTCCTACAAAAACTATTTCACAAGGTTTGACGGCAATGCTGTCATTTGATCCTGATGATTCTCTAGATGATAACGTAGCAAACATGACTGATGCACTTGATACAGTTGTTTCAGGAGAAGTTACCAAAGCTAATCGCGACACTACTATTAATGATATTGAAATTCATCAAAATGACTTCTTGGGCATTGTAGACGGTGATATTAAAGTTGCGAATACAGATTTAATCACTGCTACCTCAACAATGATTGAGAAAATGCTTGATGAAGATGCGGAAATTATTACTGTGATGTACGGGCGCGATTCTAATAAAAAAGAAGCTCAAGAGATTGTAGATGCTGTTAAGAAAAAGCACGACGACCTTGAATTTGAAATTCATGATGGTGGTCAACCCGTATACAACTTTTTAATTTCTGTTGAATAATTATGATTGCAAAAGAACTATTTGCTCCTGTGACTGACTTGAAGGGTGTCGGTACTAAAACTGCCGCCGCACTGGGTAGTCTGGGAATTTATAGTATTTATGATTTGTTATATTATTTTCCATTTCGCTATGATGAACTGCAGACAATTCCACTTGACCAGATCATGGATGGGCAAAAGGTAATGTTGAAAGGAATTGTAGCGACTGAAGCTTTTGTGAGCCGATTTGGATATAAAAAAAGCAAATTAAGCTTTAAGTTACGAATTGACCATGATGTTGTCATGGTCAATTTTTTTAATCAACCGTGGTTAAAAGAAAAGGTCATTGTTGGTAAAGAAGTAGCAATTTACGGCAAATATAACGTGGCGCGCCAAAGTCTGGCAGCGTTTAAATTTATCGCTGCTAAAGAAAATGACAGTGGCATGGCGCCAATTTATTCGGTAAATCGCCACATTAAGCAGAAAAAATTAGTCGACATAATAAATATTGCTTTAACCGAATTTTCTGACAATGTGGCGGACATTGTTCCGTTATCAATTAGGCAAAGGTATCGGCTGTTACCTGAGCAAAAAATTGTGCAGCAGATGCATCATCCGCAAAATTTGACAGAAGCCAAATTAGCTAAAAGAAGTGCCATTTTTCGAGAGTTTTTTATTTTTCAAACCGAACTGGCAGAATTAACAGAACTTAATCCGCGTAATCAGGGATATGCCAAAAAGTATGACTTAGAAGAAATTGCCAAGCTTACCAAAGCATTGCCCTTTGAATTATCGCCAGATCAAAAAAAAGTGATTAATGAAATATTTGCTGATCTTTTTTCCCCAATTCAAATGCAGCGGCTGTTGCAAGGGGATGTGGGTTCCGGTAAAACAATTGTGGCTGTCTATGCAATTTTTGCCGCAATTACAGCTGGTTACCAAGTGGCACTTATGGTGCCTACTGAAATCCTAGCCGTACAGCATTTTAAAAAAATTGATGAATTACTAAAGCCTTTAGGTGTGCGCTGCGCGTTATTAACGGGTACTACAAAAACTTTGGAACGAAGAGAAATCTATCATGAGTTAACTGAGGGCATAATTAATGTAGTAATTGGTACCCATGCTTTAATACAGCCAAATGTGATTTTTAAAAAATTAGGATTGGTGATTATTGATGAACAGCATCGCTTTGGTGTCAATCAAAGACAAGCTTTAATTAATAAAGGCAATCTCCCAGACATTTTGGCTATGACTGCGACGCCAATTCCGAGAACACTTGCTTTAACTGTCTATGGTAATATGACCATTTCAGAAATACATCATTTACCAGCTGGTCGTAAAAAAATAATTTCTTCGTGGAAAACAAGTACACAAATGGATCAAGTGTATCAGTTGATGCGAGAACAGTTAAAGCAGGGCTTTCAAATCTATGCCGTCACACCGTTAATTTCAGAATCTGAAGTTCTTGATTTAAAAAATGCTGAACAGCTTTTTACTAAATTAAGACATGATTTTCCGCAAGAACAAGTTGAATTGTTGCATGGGCAAATGCCTGGAAATAAAAAAGATGAAATTATGAGTGATTTTGCGGAGGGCAAAATCAACATCTTAGTGACTACCAGTGTGATTGAAGTTGGAGTTGATGTGGCTAATGCGAATATGATGGTAATTTTTAATGCTGATCGTTTTGGCATCAGTCAATTGCACCAATTAAGGGGGCGAATAGGTAGAGGAAAAACTCAAAGTTATTGTATTTTTTTGGCCGATCCCAATACTCAAGCCGGTAAAAAGCGAATGAAAATCGTGGCATCAACTACAGATGGTTTTAAATTAGCTGAAGAAGATTTGAAGATGCGTGGTGAAGGGGACTTATTTGGCAAAGCGCAGTCTGGCTTACCGGAATTTCAAGTTGGCAGTGTAGTCAATAATTACGAAACGATGGTCGTTGCGCAAAAAGAAGCTAAAAAATTAATTAGAACTGATCCTTCATTAAAGAATCCAGCAAATGAAAATTTAAAGCAAGTGTTAGAATATAAACAATTACAACAAAAAAGAACTTAGAAAAGATTGTGGTAACTATGAAAACTATTGCAATTGATGCAATGGGTGGAGAAAAAGCACCTGAAGCTGTTATAAAAGCAGTATTACGAGTCAAGAAAGAATTGCCCCATACTCAATTCGTTTTATTTGGCGATCAAACTAAAATAAAAAGTTTATTAGGTAATGATATAAGTCAAATAGAAATTGTGAATACTACTGAAGTTATTAAGGATGACGACGAACCCGTAAAAGCCATTCGCCAAAAAAAGGATTCCTCACTTGTCGTTGCAGCGCAATTTGTGAAGCAAGGCAAGGCTGATGCACTTTTTTCAATGGGCAACACTGGTGCTATTTTAGCTTCCGGAATATTTATCATTGGCCGTATTAAGGGTGTAGCTCGTCCTGGTTTGATGCCGACTTTACCTGTTAAAAATTCTGATGATGGTTTTAATATGATAGATGTTGGTGCAAATGCTAAGAGCAAGCCGGAATATCTGCTTGATTGGGCCAAAATGGCTTCATACTATGCCGAAAAGGTGAGGGGCATAAACAATCCCCGAGTTGGTTTACTCAATAATGGAGCAGAAAATGATAAAGGCGATGATGTTCATCAAAAAGCTTATCAGCTACTGCTCGACAGTAAATTAAACTTTATTGGCAATATTGAAGGAAATGAACTCCTTGATGGTAAAGCTGATGTTATTGCAACTGATGGTTTTACTGGCAACGCTGTCTTAAAAAATATTGAGGGAACTTCGGGAGTTTTAATCCACCTCTTAAAAAACAGTTTGCTAAATAATGGTCTTTTTGTTAAATTAGGAGCATTAATGATCAAAAAGGCATTAAAAGGACTAGTGTCAAAATTTGATGTTGATAAATACGGTGGAGCGGTTCTGCTTGGTGTTAATGCACCAGTGGTAAAAACGCATGGACGCTCAGGTGAACGTGCTGTTTATTTCACTCTTAAACAAGTTGATAAAATACTACAAGAAAAAATTATTGATGAGTTTAAAGCTGAATTTGCAAATAAAGAATAATATTAACAAGGAGTACTAAAATGACTGAAGAAGAGATTTTTACAAAAATACGTGATATGTTGGCAGATAACTTTGAAGTAGATAAGGATAAAATTACCAAGGATACAAACTTTACAAGTGATTTGGACGCTGATTCCATTGACTTGGTAGAATTCATTCTGCAATTAGAAGATGAATTCGGCGCCGAGATTTCTGATGAAGATGCAGAAAAAATAAAAACAGTTGGAGATGCTGTTAATTACATTGTTGCACATAAAAAATAAACAAAAAATTTAATTATAAATTTGCATACGACAAGTTTCATGGTTATAATTAGAAATTAAATAAATTTATTAAATATCTTTAATAAATTGTTTGAAAATTTGGGAGGGGAAATGACCTTTGGAAAAACAAAGTGATCTCTTACTGGATATCCAGCATTTGCATACTGCATATCGTTTAAATGGAAAGTTTTATGATGCTGCGGATGATATCAATTTAACATTGAAGCGAAATGAAATTCTATCTATTGTAGGCGAATCTGGATGTGGTAAGAGTACAATTGCATCTAGTATTATTGGCTTGTATGACCACAAAAACACGAAAGTCACTGGTGATATTCTTTATAATGAATTGAATTTAGTAGGCTTAAATGAATCACTCTTTGATAAAATACGTGGTAATAAGATTGGCATGATTTTTCAGGATCCTTTAGCTAGTTTGAACCCGTTGATGCGTGTCGGTGATCAGGTCGCAGAAACTCTATATTATCATACTAATATGAAGGAAAGGGAACGGCATGATCGTGTAATCGAACTTTTCAATCAAGTTGGAATGCCCAAGCCGCAAGAAACTTATGCAATGTATCCCTTTGAACTTTCTGGGGGATTAAGACAGCGTGTTGTGATCGCTATGGCAGTTGCATGTAAACCGGAGATCATTATTGCGGACGAGCCGACCACTGCCTTAGATGTTACTATTCAAGCTCAAATTCTTGATTTACTTGAAGATATTCAAAAAGAATCTCAATCTGGTATTATTTTAATTACCCACGATTTAGGAGTAGTGGCTGAAACAGCTGATCAAGTTGCTGTTATGTATGGTGGACAAATTGTTGAAAAAGCTGATGTTAAGACAATTTTTGAACATCCTCTGCATCCATATACACGCTCTCTTCTTAATTCCATGCCTCAGTCTGAGGATGAAGAAGAAGATTTGCACGTTATTCAGGGAACAGTTCCATCATTGCAAAATATGCCTAGAGAAGGAGACAGGTTTGCAGCTAGAATCCCATGGATTCCAGCTAGTGCTCATGAAAAGAATCCGGTAATGCACGAAGTTGAACCTGGTCACTGGGTAAGATGTACTTGTTGGAAGACATTCCACTTTCAAGATGAAGTAAGTGGGGAATAAATATGGCTAAAGAGATTATTCAGGTAAAAAACTTAAAGGTTCATTATCCTATCAGATCAGGCTTTTGGAACAGAATTACTGATTATGTGCGCGCAGTTGATGATGTCAGTATTACCATCAACGAAGGTGAAACATATGGTCTGATTGGAGAATCCGGTTCAGGAAAGTCCACGACTGGTAAAGCAATAGTCGGTGTTGAAAAAGTTACTGGTGGGCACATTTTTTATAAGGGCGTTGACATTACTAAATCAAGAAATCGGCGCAAATTAAACTATAACAAAGATGTGCAGATGATTTTTCAAGATTCTTTGTCAAGTCTTAATCCGAGAAAACGCATTGAAGATATTATCGCTGAACCAATCCGTAATTTTGAAAATCTAACGACAGATCAAGAAAGGGATCGGGTACAAGAATTATTGGATATCGTTGGGATGCCAAGTGATTCAATTTATAAATATCCGCACGAATTTTCTGGGGGACAAAGACAAAGAATTGGTGTAGCTCGTGCTGTTGCCACCAACCCTCGCTTAGTCGTTGCCGATGAACCTACTAGTGCTTTGGACCTATCAGTTCAAGCACAGGTGTTAAATTTCATGAAACATATTCAACAACAATATAATATAGCTTATCTTTTTATTTCCCATGACTTGGGTGTTGTAAAGCACATGTCTGAGAACTTGGCTATCATGCATAGAGGTCGTTTAGTCGAAATAGGATCTCGTGAAGACATCTATAATCATCCTGTTCATATATATACTAAAAGATTGCTTTCAGCTATTCCTCAAGTTGATGTTGAACATCGTGAAGAACATAAAAAGCATCGTGAAAAAGTTGAACAAGAATTTCAAAATGACCAAAGCAAATGGTACGACAAAGATGGTCGGGTATATCCTTTGCAACAAGTATCTGGTAGGCATTGGGTAGCTCTTCCAAAAGAAGAAGTCGAACAAGAACAAATGAATGAAAAGGGGGAAGACTAATTATGTGGAAAACAGTTTTAAGAAGAATTTTAGTTATGATTCCGCAAATAATCATTTTAAGTATTTTGGTCTTCTTCTTGGCAAAAATGATGCCAGGTGATCCATTTAGTGGTCAAATAAATCCAAATACTGACCCTAAGCAAATAGAAGCTTTGAAGAAGGCAGCTGGGTTATATGATCCAGCACCTATACAATATGGTCGCTGGGTAAGCAATTTATTTAGAGGCGACTTGGGGACCAGCTATATTCAGCATGTACCAGTAACATCGTTAATTGCAGATCGGGCAGTTAATACTTTTTGGCTATCTTTATTAACAACAATTATTAGTTATTCTATTTCTATTCCTCTGGGTGTCATTGCTGGACGTCATCAAGATGAATGGCAGGATCAGGCAGTACAAATATTTAATTATGTGACATTTGCTATTCCAGGCTTTGTTTTCTACATTTTAGGAATTTGGCTGTTTGGTTTTACTTTAGGCTGGTTCCCCATTTCAGGGTCTGTTTCTCCTAATGCTTCTGGTTTTTGGGGGACACTAGGCAGTCAACTTTATCATATGATTTTACCTGCTATCTTGAGTGCCTTGATAACAACTACTGGTATTGTCCAGTACTTGAGAACAGGGATTGTTGATAATAAGGTTGAAGATTATGTCCGTACGGCGCATAGTAAGGGTGTTCCAGAAAATGTCGTATTTAATAAACATATTCTGCGCAATTCACTTTTACCTATAGCTTCTTCATTTGGGACTGTGATCACTGGTTTACTAGGTGGGTCCATGATTATTGAAACAGTGTTTAGTTATCCTGGTATGGGTAAACTTTTCTTGGATTCAATAGACCAACGTGATTACACTACACTTACAGCTTTAATTTTGATTTTTGGTATATTAACACTTCTGGGCAACCTACTTTCTGATATTATCATGAGTATAGTTGATCCAAGGATTAGGATAAAATAAGGGAGGAAGAAACAATGTTTAAGAAAGAAAAAGACGCTTCTGCTAAAGAAGAAAAACAGCAAGTTTCTTCTCCTGCTTCAAGTTTTAAAGTAATTGCAAGAGAAGTTGTTAAAGACAAAGTAGCTCTAACTGCATTTATAGTGATTGTCATAATATTTCTATTTACGTTTGGTGGTTCACTATTTTTGCACTCTGATCAAGTAACTGAAACGAAAATCCTTGATGCTTATATCAGCTGGGGTACTAGCGGGCACTTTCTCGGCACTGATGATGGGGGCCGTGACATATTACAACTTCTAATTATGGGTGGTCGTAACTCAATTTTAATTGGATTGGGAGTGACCCTCGTTTGTGAAACTGTGGGTCTGATTGTAGGTCTAGTTTCTGGCTATTATGGTGGTTATATTGATGCTGTCATAATGAGAATTGTAGATTTTGTTCAAGTTTTACCAGCTATGCCTATTGAAATTGTACTGGTTACAGTTATTCCTCACTATAGCTCTGTAACTTTGGTTTGGATAATTTCAATTTTTGGTTGGACTGGAACCGCTAGATATTTTAGGGCCTTTGTCCTTTCTCAAAGAGAAAGGGACTATGTTTTAGCTTCCAAAACTTCTGGATCATCTGATATCAAGATTATGTTTCGGGAAGTTTTACCCAATATTGGTTCGATGTTAATTATTGATGTCGTTTTAACAATTGCTGGAAATATTGGTATTGAAACCACCCTATCATTTATTAATTACGGACTTCCTTCTACTGTTCCGTCTCTTGGTACATTGATCGGTTTTGCCAATGATCCGACTAACGTTGTTAGTCGGCCGTGGCTATGGGTTCCTGCTACGGTTCTGTTGCTGGCAATCTCGCTAAGTATAAATTATGTTGGTCGGGCACTGCAAAGAGCAGGTGACGCAAGACAAAGAGAAAATTAAGAGATATTCATTCTTAAAAAGCATTTTTGGTTAAAAAATGCTTTTTTATGTTAGATAAAAAGTAAATTAGTAAATTAAAAAACTTTTAGTTACAGATGTAATTTATTTTGTATCATACGGTCAGCTTTTAATACAACCACCTCGAATAAAAACCGGTTTCCTAAGAAAAAACGTGAAACTCAACCGAGACCGGAAATTACACCAATTGATGATTAATAATTAATACAAAAACCTGATGTTGCAAAAGCAATATCAGGTTTTATATTTTTAGTAAAATATATAAAGAGAAGAATTATCACTACTTAGTAACTTTGCTATATCTTAAGAATATGAAAACTAATTATTTAATCCGCAGTATTAATTAAGATTATCCATATTTTTGTCATTTTTCGCTTAAACATTAGCTTAAAAATAATAAATAATTATATAAATAAAAGTATTATATTGAAATTTTAATATTATGTGCTATTATTTAATAAATTTAATAATAAGTTTGTTTTACAACTTCATAAATAAATAAAAGGAGTTATGAAAATGAAAAAATCAAGAATATTTGGTTCTGTAGGATTAATCAGTGCTGCAGCATTGACTTTAGTAGCATGTGGTAAAGATAATAACAAAAGTAATAGTAATGATGCAAAGACTGCCAACAAGTTTTCTCAAACAGTGCCGAAAAAAGCAGTAAAGCAGGGTGGAACTGTAAAAATTGCGATTGAAACCGATTCACCTTTTACTGGGATTTTTAGTGATGAAATTTCCATGACGCAAATTGACGCTAATGTTGCTCGGCCAGCAGATGAATCTCTTTTTGACACAGATGATAATTATAGAATTAACGACTAAGGTCCAGCTACTTTAAGAATTAATCAAAAAGATAAAACGGTTAGGATTACAGTCAAAAAGGGCGTAAAGTGGTCTGATGGTAAGCAAGTCACTGCCAAAGATATGGAATACTCCTATGAAATTATGGCATCAAAAGCGACTAAGACAGAAAGATATACTAGTCAATTTGAATTTATCAAAGGGATGAAAGCTTTTCATGAAGGGAAAGCCAAAACAATTTCTGGAATAGAAATGCCGGATGGTGAATCTGGTAGAAAGATGGTTTTGCATTATTCGGAACTTAAGCCGGGTATGACTAACAGTGGTAATGGCTACTTTTGGGAGGCAGCTGCTCCCTATCATTATTTGAAAGATGTTCCGTTCAGTAAATTGCAATCATCTGACAAAATTAGAAAAAAGCCGCTTTATTTTGGTTCTTACAAATTATCCAAATTGGTGCGAGGACAATCAGCAACTTGGACTCCCAATAAATATTATTGGAGAGGAAAACCTAAATTAGATAAGATTGTCTGTCAGGTTGTATCTACTAAGTCAGCCACACAGGCGATAAAGAGCCACAAATTCGATGTGATAGATGTCATTAATATTTACTGGAAGGATATTAAAAATACTAAAAAAGTCAATTTTGTAGCTAAGATTCCGTTAGCATATGATTATTTAGGTATAAAAGTAGGTAAATGGGATGCTAAAACAAATAAAAATGTCATGAACAAGAATTCTAAGATGGCAAACAAGTCTCTAAGACAAGCAATTGGCTATGCAATGAATGTTAAACAAGTTTCAAAGCATTATACCAATGGATTAACTTTCCACGTTCCTACATTAATTCCCGCACAATTTGGTGATTACTATAATAAAGATATTAAGGGTTATAATTATGATCTAAAAAAAGCTAGTCAAATTTTGGATAAAGCCGGTTACAAGAAAAAAGGTAAATGGCGTGTTCAACCAAATGGTAAACCACTTAAAATCAACCTTTTGGCAAAAAGCCGTACTCCTATGGATGAGCCAATTGTTCAAAACTATATTCAACAGTGGCATAAAATTGGCTTAGATGTTGAATTAGTTGGCAATAGGATGACAGAATTTAATGCTTTTTATGACAAAGTTCAACATGATGCTCCTGAAGTCGATATGTTTATTGCTGGCTGGAACTTATCAAGCGAGCCTTCACCTGCTGCATTATATGATGTTGGTGCACCATCCAACTATAGTCGCTTTGCTACACCAGAAAATACTAAACTGATGAATTCATTAGATTCTCAAAAGTCTTTTAATCATAAATATCGTGTGGAGCAATTTCACAAATGGCAACAGTACATGTTTGATGAAGCCTATGTCATACCTTTGAGCAATTCCTATGAAATTACCTCTGTTAATAGTGCATTAACCGGTTATTCTAAGAGACCATCGCAAAGTAACAGTCTCTGGTATCAAGTTGGTTATGCCTAGTAATTTGAAATGTTGTTGTGTTGACAAAAGTAGTTATAATAAAAAGTCATTAAATTATTTTTGATATACACAAATATAAAACTAATTAAAACAAGATTAATATTCAACTTGCAAATTTAATTTAACGTGTTATTATAAAATTATTAACTTGTTCCAGTTCAGAAATAATAATTTAAGAAAGTGAAGAGAATTTATGAAAAAAGGAAAGTTTCTAGGTTCTATAGGG
This sequence comes from Lactobacillus helsingborgensis, assembly GCF_000970855.1. Taxonomy (GTDB): domain Bacteria; phylum Bacillota; class Bacilli; order Lactobacillales; family Lactobacillaceae; genus Lactobacillus; species Lactobacillus helsingborgensis. The sequence goes on along the minus strand of NZ_KQ034046.1, from coordinate 1,129,717 downwards.
TTATTATCTGCTGCAGCTTTAACTCTAGTAGCCTGTGGTAAGAGTAATAATAACAATAACAGTAATGAAGGAGCTAAGACAGCTAGCAAGTTCCCTGAAGCCGTGCCAAAGAAGGAAGCTAAACAAGGTGGAACAGTCAAAATTGCTTTACTAAGTAATTCCCCATTTACTGGGATTTTTTCAAATGAATTATATACGGTTTCAACAGACTACGAAGTTTCAGGACCAGGAAATGAATCTCTGTTTGATACAGACGATCAATTTCGTTTCAATGATAAAGGTCCTGCCACGATTAAGCTTGACCGTAAAAACAAAACTGTGACTATTGTCGTTAAAAAAGGCGTCAAGTGGTCTGATGGGAAGCAAGTGACAGCTAAAGATGTTGAATACCCATACGAGATTTTAGCTAATAAGGGAACTAAGTCGCAAAGATATTCAAGCCAGCTTGAGAATATTAAGGGAATGAAAGACTACCATGAAGGTAAAGCAAAGACCATTTCAGGAATTGAAATGCCTGATGGTGAAAATGGTAGAAAAGTAATCTTGCACTTTACTCAATTAAAACCTGGTATGACAAATAGCGGTAATGACTACTTCTGGGAAAGTGCAGAGCCGTATCATTACCTGAAAGATGTGCCTTTTAACAAGTTAATGGAGTCTGATAAAGTTAGAAAGAAGCCTTTGTACTTTGGACCTTATAAGTTAACTAAACTTGTTCGTGGTCAAGCGGCAACCTGGACACCAAATAAATATTATTGGCGTGGTAAACCAAAACTAGATAAGATAGTATTTCAGGTAGTATCTTCTAATTCAAGTTCGCAAGCGATTAAAAGTCACAAATTTGATATTTCGAGTGTTGTAAGTTCCCAATGGACACAGGTTAAAAATACCAAAGGCGTTAACTTTGTAGCCAGAATTGGGTTAGGATATTGGTATGTTGGTTTCAAATTGGGTAAATTTGACTCGAAGACCAATAAAGTAGTGATGAACCATAAATCAAAGATGAATAATAAGGCTTTACGTCAAGCCATTGCTTATGCTATGAATGTTGATGAAGTAACTAAGCACTATACTCACGGTATATCATTCCATGTGCCAACTCTTATTCCGGCACAATTTGGTGATTACTTTAATAAGGACATTAAAGGTTACACTTATAATTTAAAAAAGGCCAACCAAATCCTAGATAAAGCTGGATACAAAAAGAAGGGCAAATGGCGTGTTCAACCAAACGGCAAACCTCTTAAAATCAAGTTTTTGGCTATGAGTGGTGGTGCCACCCAAGAGCCAATTATTCAAAACTATCTACAACAATGGCATAAAATTGGTTTAAATGTTAGTTTAGTCGGAGGAAGATTAACTGAGGGTAACTCATTCTACGATAAAGTTCATAACGATGATCCAGCAGTTGATATGTTTGAAGCTGGCTGGAACCTTTCTTCCGAGCCATCACCTCAAGGACTTTATAGCGAAGGTTCACCATTTAATTATGAGAGATTTGCGACACCTGAAAATACGAAACTACTTGAGGAAATGGATTCACAAAAAGCTTTTGACCATAAATATCGTGTGCAAAAGTTCCACGAGTGGCAGAAGTATATGTTTGATCAAGCATTTGTCATTCCAACTACGAATTCATACTCAGTGACTGCTGTTAACAAGAAGCTGACAAATTATTCATTAAAGCCTTCTGACAGCAACACCGTTTACTTTAAGTTGGGTTATGTAAAATAGTATTATTTAATTAAAAATATAGTTTATATACAATAAAAACAGATAAAATTCGCATTAAAGCATTTTATCTGTTTTTTTGTTCTCTAAAAATTTAATTATTGAACAATTAATCAAGATATCATATTACGCAAAATTAAAACTAAAAATTTTAATTTGTTTATGCTTTAGCTTAACATAGTATTGCAAATTTCATGCTAAATGCTAATATTTATATCTGTTAACTTGCTTCCAAAATACCTTTAACTTTATCAATTAAGGAGATTCGTATTATGAAAACAAGAAAAGCTTTGGCTTCTATGGGTGTTATAACAGCAGCAGTTTTGACTTTAGCTGCCTGTGGAAAAAATGAAGGCAGTAAAACCGAAAATAAGAATTCGACTAAAAAATTTGCGGTACAAACGCCTGTTAAAACTGCAAAAAAAGGTGGCACTATTAGGGTTGCTGAAGAAACAGATACGCCTTTTACCGGTATATTTAATGAAGAATTACAAATGAGTCAGACTGATGCAGATGTTTCAAGTCCTGGTCAAGAATCATTATTTGATACCGATGATCATTATAAGATTAATGATGAAGGTCCTGCGACGTTGAGATTGGATCGTAAAGCAAAAACCGTGACTATCGTTATCAAAAACGGGGTAAAATGGTCAGATGGTAAACAGGTATCTGCCAAAGATATTGAGTTTGCTTATGAAATTATTGCTAATAAAGCTACAAAATCACAAAGATATTCATCTCAATTTAATATTATTAATGGTATGAAAGAATATCATGAGGGGAAAGCTGATGCTATTTCTGGTATAGAAATGCCGAATGGACCTGAGGGTCGAAAAGTAGTTTTGCATTGTAAAGAATTGAAGCCGGGAATGTATTATAGCGGTAACGGTTATATTTGGGAAGCTGCTGCCCCATACCACTATTTAAAAAATATCCCTTTTGCTAAACTTGAATCATCTAATCAAATTAGGAAAAAGCCTTTATATTTTGGTCCTTTTAAGGTGCAAAAGATTGTTCAGGGCCAATCCGTGACGTGGATACCAAATAAATATTATTGGCGCGGTCAACCCAAATTAGATAAAATTATTTATCAAGTGGTTTCACCTAATTCAGCATCTCAATCAATCAAGAATCATAAATTTGATATTGCAAGAGTTGTAAATAGTCAGTGGAAAGAAGTCAAGGACACAAGTGGGGTTAATTTTGTGGCAGAAATTCCTTTAGCCTATAATTATATGGCATTTAAGGTGGGAAAATGGGATGCCAAGAAATCAAAAAATGTTATGAATCCTAATGCCAAAATGGGCGATAAGGCGCTGCGGCAAGCAATGGCCTATTCTATGAATACAGACGCTGTATATAAGCATTATACTGATGGCTTGAGTTTTCAAGTACCGACTTTAGTTCCAGCTGAATTTGGTGATTATTTTAATAAAGATGTAGCTGGCTATTCATATAACCTTAAAAAGGCCAATCAAATATTAGATAAGGCAGGCTATAAGAAGAACGGTAAATGGAGAACAAAACCAAATGGTAAGCCCCTTCAAATCAATCTTTTAGCAAAATCGGGGGATTCGATTCAGCAACCTATTATGCAAAATTATATCCAACAATGGGAAAAAATTGGGTTAAACGTAAAACTTGTTGGCGGTCGTTTGACAGAATTTAATTCATTTTATGATAAAGTTCAGCATGATGCACCAGGTATAGATGTTTTTATGGCAGGTTGGTCGCTTTCAAGTGAACCTTCGCAAGCGCAAATGTACAGTGCAGGAACTATGTCAAATTATTCTCGTTTTGTTACTCCAGAAAATACCAAATTAATTAAAGAAATGGATTCACAAAAATCATTTAATCATGATTACAGAGCTGCAAAATTCCATGAATGGCAAAAGTACATGATTGATGAAGCTTATGTTATTCCAACATACAATTCTTACCAAATCGATGCCATTAATAAGGATTTAACCGGCTATTCTTTACGTCCCAGTGAAATGAACAATGGCCACCCATTATGGTATAAAGTTGCCTACGCGAAATAAACTAAAGCTTAGAAACTAATGTTGAGAAAACTATTGTCATTAGAGACAATAGTTTTCTTTTTTACTAGTAAAAACTGGTATAATCATTGTATTAAGGGGATGACAAAATGGTTAGTACTAAATTTATTAATCGTCTATATGCAAAATATAAAATTAAATTTAATAATCCAAAGTTATTAGAGGAAGCGTTTACCCATTCGTCTTATGCTAACGAACATCCAGAAGAGGGAATTCGTGATTACGAAAAACTAGAGTTTTTGGGAGACGCTGTTCTTGAGTTAGCAATTTCTGATTACCTTTACCGCAACTTCACTAGTTTAAATGAAGGTGAGTTAACCAGAATGCGTTCTAATATTGTAGATACAGAAGGCTTTGCAGAGTTTGCCCAAAAATTTGGTTTTCCAGCGGAAATTAATCTGGGTCATGGTGAGGAAAAAGCAGGTGCGCGCTCACGTAAGACGCTTTTAGAAGATGTTTTTGAAGCATTTAATGGTGCGCTTTTTCTTGATCAAGGCATGGAAGCTGTCGAACATTTTTTGAATTTGACTGTCTATCCGTTAATTGATGCGGGCAAATTTGATGCTTCACGCGATTACAAGACCGATTTGCAGGAGTTCTTACAACAAGATGGTCCTGTTAAAATTGAGTATGAGGTTTTAAAAGAAGAACAAATGCCGTCAAACTTTACGGTTCAATTAGTAGTTAATGGTAAGATAATGTCTCAAGGACAAGGGCATAATAAGAAGGCTGCCGAACAGGAAGCTGCCAAGGTTGCCTTGTCTAAACTCAATTAAGGAGATGAGTGTGTGCCACTTACAGAGTTGATAATTGACGGGTTCAAATCTTTTGCAGAAAAAACAAAGATACAATTTGATACCGGTATTACTGGTATAGTTGGTCCTAACGGTAGTGGCAAAAGTAATATCACTGAGGCAATTCGCTGGGTTATGGGTGAATCCAGCGCTAAATCATTACGGGGTTCAAATATGAAAGACGTGATATTTGCCGGCAGTGAATTTCGTAAACCCGCTAATCATGCAGAAGTTTCCCTAATTTTTGACAATAAAAAGCGTGAGCTGAACTTTAAAGATGATAAAGTAGTCGTGACCCGCCGAATTTTGCGCTCGGGAGATAACGAATACTTAATCAACAAGAGAAACGTCAGACAAAAAGATGTTCGCGCGTTGTTTTTAGATTCTGGTATTTCTCAAGACAGTCTTGCTATTATATCTCAAGGTCGAGTGGACCAAATCCTCAATTCCAGACCGGAAGAGCGCCGGTCATTATTTGAAGAAGCAGCAGGAGTTTTGCATTTTAAAAAACAAAAAGAAGAAGCAGCAGTTCAACTTAAGCAAACGACTGAAAATTTAATTAGGATAAACGATTTAGTTAAGGAATTGGCGCAACGAATTGAACCACTTCATGAACAAAGTTCTTTAGCTAAGGAATACCAATTTCAGAAAAAAGGTTTAGATGAGAAACTAAAAGCTTTGCTAGCTTTTGAGATACAGGACCTAGATAAGCAAAAACATGCAGAACAGGAAAAGGCTGATCAAAACCAAGTTCTTTTGTCAAAACTTGACCGTGAAGTAAAAGAGTCTCAAAATGCTGTTGCCTCTAAAAGGGAAGAGTATAAAAAATTAAATACTCAACGAGAGCAAATTCAACAAAATTTGCTGGCTTTGACAAAGAAACTTTCTGATATCAATACTAATCTGCAAGTTGTTGAGCAGAGCAAGCAATACAGTGAAGCAACCAAAAAAGAGTATCAGTCTGAACTAGAAGAATTAAAAAAACAAATTACCACTTTAAAAACAGATTGCTCATCTTTAAGAGAACAAGAAGACGATTTGCTTGAAAGACAAAAAAGTTTGCAAGAAAAGCGAGCTGAACTTGCGCACCAGCTAAAAGATAATCCAGATGAATTAAATGCCCGTCTTGAAAAAATGAGAACTGATTACATTCAACTGTTGCAAGATCAAACTTCAAATAACAATGAAATAGTTTATCTTAAGTCTGAGTTGAAGAAAATATTGGATGGTAGCCAGTATCAAACTACAGATGTCGCCCAACAACTTGCAAATGAGACTGATGAACTAAAACGTTTAAGAGATGAAGGCAAGAGACTGAAGGAAAAATATCAGTCTGAAAAAACAGAATTAGAAGATCTCACTAAAAAACAAACAGAAAAGCAAAAAAGACTGTTTGCTGTTAAACAAGCTTTAGAAAGTCACAAGCAGCAATACAACCAGTTAAAAGCGCGTAATGATGCTTTAGAAAATATTCGCAAACGTCATGAAGGCTACTATTATGGTGTTAAGAACGTTCTCAATAATTTGGCAGATTATCCCGGGGTAATTGGTGCCGTAGGTGAATTAATTTCTTTTCCGGCTAAGTTTGAAGCAGCTATGGCAACTGCATTAGGTAGCGGAGTGCAAGACCTAGTTACCAAAACAAAAACTGACGCCCGCGATGCAATTAATAAGCTCAAAAAACGGGGGGCAGGACGAGCAACTTTTTTACCATTAGATGGCCTTAGAGAATATACAATACCCCCTTCAACTGTCAAAATTATATCAGCTTATGAAGGTTATCAAGGCATAGCGAGTGAATTAGTTGCCAGTATTCCAGGAGTAGATATCAACTCTGCCATTAATTATTTGCTAGGTAGTACTATAGTCGTTGATACAATTGAAAGTGCTATGACAATTAGGCAGCGCGTTGCCCGCTACCGCATAGTCACACTTGATGGTGATGTCATTTCACCAGGTGGATCCATGACTGGCGGTACTCGCAATCAAAAAAGCAATTCGCCCCTGCAGACAGTTGCTGAAATTAACAAGTTGCAGGCAGCTATTAAAGAAATACGCAGCAAAATTGCAGGTGAAGAAGAACAATTTACCAAAATAGACGCTCAAGAAAATAACCTGTTAAAAGAAATAGCACAGAAACAGGAAGAAAAACAGCAACTAAGTCGTGACTTGGGAGAAGCCGCCCTTTCTTATCAAAATCAAGAAAAAGAAGTTAACAGACTGAAAGAAGCAAACAAATTATTTGAGCATCAGGAACAAGAAAGAAATAAAGAAATTGCTTCAACCAAAGAGGCATTAGAATCAGCTACTGCCAAAAAAGCAACTTTTGAAAAGGAAATAATCACTCAAAAAGGTTTGATTGCTGATCTACAAAATAAAATCAAGAACTTCTCCACATTAAATGAGCAAGTGCAAGATAAATTAGGTCAACTTGACCCTCAAATCGCCGTTTATGCCAATAAGCTGGAAAACATCGCTAATCAGGAATCCGAGAAAAAACGTGAACTAGGGCGGCAGCAAAAGCAAGTTACCGCCTTAACAGAAAAATTACACAGTCTTGAGCAAAACAGTAATCTTGATCATGAAAACAAGACCAAGTATGAAACTGAAAAAACAAAGAGTGAAACACAAAGGCAAGATTTACAAAAGCAACTGAATACATTAAGCTCAAAATTGGGTCAATTTGATGCCAAGATCAATCAGCTTGATCAGGTAGCAAGTCGTAACTATGACTTACGTAAAGATGCTGCTGCTGAACAAGAAAGATTTTCTGTGGCAATTGCACAATTTAACAGTAAAATTGACCAGCGACTCACTAGACTAAGTGAGGACTATTCCCTAACTTATGAAGCTGCCCTTGAGCAGGCAAAAACTACTAATAACAAGGAGAATAGGGCGCAACTCGAGCGGGATGTCAAATTACATCGTATGTCCTTAGAAGATATTGGTCCGGTTAATTTGAAATCTATTGAAGAATATGAGAATGTTAAGAAACGCTATGATTTTCTCAATGGACAACAAAACGACTTGTTAAAAGGTCGGGATAATTTGGAAAAATCAATGTCGGAGTTGGATCAAGAAGTTTGCAATCGTTTTAGCAAAACATTTAATGCTGTGGCAGAGAGTTTTTCAGATTTATTTCCGGTAGTATTTGGTGGTGGCAATGCCAAACTGGTGTTAACCGCACCTGAAGATTTACTTGCAACCGGAATTGAAATTATTGCCCAACCACCAGGAAAGAAGCTGCAAAAATTGAGCTTGCTTTCGGGTGGAGAAAGAGCTTTAACTGCCATCACCTTATTGTTTGCTATGCTTAAAGTTAAACCAGTACCATTTTGCGTACTTGATGAAGTCGAAGCAGCACTAGATGATGCCAACGTTACTCGTTTTGCCCAATTTTTGGAAAGATATGATATGCACACGCAATTCATTGTGATAACACATAGACGGGGAACAATGGAAAGGGCAGATCAGTTATACGGCGTAGTGATGCAAGAATCGGGTGTATCACAAGTATTGTCTGTTTCTTTAAAAGAATTAAAAAATGAGGTGAAATAAAATTGGGATTATTTGATAAAATTAAAAAGTCTTTATTTGGCGAAGATGAAGAAAAGAATACTGCAGAAGAAAAAAAGCAGACTGAAAAAGAGGGCTCAAAAGAAGGGCAGGATAGAGATCAAACTCAACTAGACAAAGAGACAAAAAATGATTCAAAATTAAGTGATGATTCAGCACAAGAAGAAAAGGATGCAACTGCTACCGCAAAAAGCGAAGACAGTGAGAGTGAGTCTTCATCTAGTGAATCGCTGAGCGATAATGATTTAGATATAAAAGAAGCCACAAATGAAACTGAATTATACGAAAAGGGTTTAGAAAAAACCAACCAAGGCTTTGGCGCAAGACTAAATCGGTTTTTTGCTCAATTTCGTACAGTTGATGAAGATTTTTTTGATGATCTGGAAGAGTTACTGATAGAATCCGATGTCGGTTATGAAACAGCTGAAGAATTAACTGATGAGTTGCGAGATGAGGCAAAATTACAAAAAGCAAAATCTCGTGATGATTTGAAGAAAGTCATAGTAGAAAAATTAGTTAATCTTTATGACGAAAATGGTAATTCTGAAAATGAAAAGCTTAAAGTACATAATGATGGCAAACCTAACATCTATCTTTTTGTAGGTGTCAATGGAGCAGGCAAAACCACCACGATTGGTAAATTGGCGAAACGTTTTAAAGACCAAGGCAAATCTGTTCTCTTAGCAGCAGCTGATACTTTTAGAGCAGGAGCTGTTGAGCAACTCGAACAATGGGGCGAAAAAGTTGGTGTGCCGGTTGTTACGGGACAGCAGCAGGCTGATCCCGCTTCAGTAGTTTACGATGCAACTGATAAAGCTCTAAAAGAAAATTATGATTATTTGTTGGTGGATACTGCAGGACGCCTGCAAAATAAAAAGAATTTAATGAGTGAGCTTGAGAAAATCGAGCGCACTATTAAGAAGCAGGCACCTGCTGAACCGACAGAAACCTTATTAGTTTTGGATGGCTCAACTGGTCAAAATGCGCTTTTACAAGCTAAGGATTTTGATAAAACCACGAAACTAACTGGATTGGTCTTAACCAAGTTAGATGGCTCATCTAAAGGGGGAGTGGTTTTAGCGATCAGAAACGAAATGAAACTACCGGTTAAATTAGTTGGTTTAGGCGAAAAACCTAGCGATCTAGCCGATTTTGATGCTGCAAACTATGCAGTGGGTCTATTTCATGATTTAATTTAGTATAAAACAATTTCAAGGGGAGATATTAATGAAAGAATACAGTGCATGTACTACTATTTTAGTTGGCAAAAAAGCTTCGATTGATGGTTCGACCATGATTGCTCGTAATGATGATACTTTTCGTCCCATTACACCGCAAAAGTTTATTATCAGACCTGCTGCTAAAAATGAATCTGGTCGTAAAATTAAGTCTTGGTTGAATAAGTTTGAATTAGACTTACCTGAAAATGCTCAAGCTGTTCCGGCTGTACCAAATGTTGATTACAAAAACCGTGGATATTACGATGAAAGTGGTATTAATAAAGAAAACGTGGCAATGTCATGTACTGAATCAACATACGGTAATGAACGTGCGCTTGCTTTTGATCCACTGGTAAAAGATGGTCTTGACGAAGATTGTATGCAGTCTGTTGTTTTACCTTATATTCACTCTGCCAGAAATGGTGTTGAATATTTAGGTAAACTAATTGCCAAATATGGCTCACCAGCAGGTAATTCAGTCCTTTTTGGTGATAAGGATGAAATTTGGTACATGGAAATCGTTACCGGTCATCATTGGGTGGCACAGCGTATTCCAGATGATGCTTATGCCATAGCTGCTAACCGTGTATCAATTGAACAAGTGGACTTTGATGATTCAGAGAACTTTATGTGGAGTGAAGGCATTCAAGACTTTGTGGCGCAACATCATTTAAACGTTGATCATCAGGGTTGGAATTTCCGTCATATTTTTGGTACCTATAGTCAGCAAGATCGATTTTATAATACTAACCGCGTGTGGTACGGTCAAAAATATTTTAATCCTGAAATTGAGCAAGATCCTACTGACGGAGATTTGCCATTTATTCGTCGAGCAGCTAAGAAAATTACCAGAGAAGACATTGAATTTGTGCTTGGTAGCCATTACCAAAACACACCTTATGATCCCTTTGGCAAAGGAACAGAAGAAGAAAAACATCGTTTCCGTCCCATTGGATTGAACAGAACGCAAAATTCACATATTTTACAGATAAGAAACGATATTGAAAGTGATAAGGCTGCAATCATGTGGTTATGTATCGGCGGACCTACATTCACACCTTTTGTGCCATTTTTTGCCAATATGAATGACACTGATCCTTCATACAACAATACTTCTATGGAATATAATCTTGATGATGCTTGGTGGTATTATAAATCTTTGGCTGTTTTAGTAGAAAGTCATTACCCACAATTTGTGCAATTAGATACTGACTATTTAAATGAACTTAATCAATATTATCGCAGGCGTGTAGAAGATGTGATTGCTCAAGCTCAAGGCAAAACTGGTGCTGAATTGACTTCATATTTGACTAAGGCTAATCAAGAAACAGTGACTTATACTCGCAAACGGTCAGAAAAATTGTGGGCACAAATGATGATTGACTCAATCAATATGTCTAAATTAACCTTTAATATGGATGAAAATCTCTAAAAAAACTTGAACATAATTCATGAAAGCGATATTATTAATATGGCAAGTGAATAAGAGTGGATTTGTTAGCTACAATGTGGCGCAAGACTCACTTATCCTTAATCTGAGGATGAGTGAGTCTTTTTTTGTCAAAAGGGAATGAAAATGATTATTAAAAAAATACTGAATAACGGCGGAGTAGTGACCACTAATAAAAATGGGGCAGAAATTGTTGTCTTGGGAAAAGGAATTGCTTTTGGTAAAAAAGTGGGAGATACCATTCCTCAAGACAAAGTTTATAAAATTTTTTCTCCGGTAAGTGACGAACAAAGAAAAGTTTTATTGCAAACGATTCACGAAACAGATCCCATCTTTTTTCAAATTGCACAAAAAATTGTTGATAGGTTAAAAAAGGAAGAAGGGATAGAGCTCGCAGACAGTGTTTATATTACATTGACTGATCACTTGGCAACCAGCGTAGAAAGGGGAAAGAAGGGACTTTATTTAAGCAATAGTTTTCTGTGGGAAATTCAGAATTATTATCCGAAAGAGTATAGATATGGAATTTGGGCTTTAAAGTTATTAAATAAGCAGTTTAAGTTAAATTTTCCAGAAGATGAAGCCGGTTTTATAGCCGTTCATATTATTAGTGGAGAGTTAGGTAACGATATTAGTGATTTCAAGAAATCAGTTGATTTTATTAAGGAAATTACCAAAATAGTTCGTTATTACTTTAAGATAAATATTGATTATCAATCTTTAAGTTATAACCGGTTCGTAATACATTTAAAATTTTTTTGGAAATATATGGTCTATCAAAAGGATAAAAAATCGTTTGGTGACTTGAGTAGTGAAATTCTTGAAGTCATAAAAAATAGTGATGTTGCCGCATATAAATGTGCTTTGAAGATCAAAGAATATATCACTAAGACATACAATTATGATCTTAGCAACGAAGAAGTAATGTATTTAGCCATTCACATAAACAAAATAACTTCAGAAACGGAGAAAAAGAATGAAATACGAAGAGATGATTAAAGAAATTTTAGCTGCAATTGGAGGTGCAGATAATATTCAATCTGTGGTCCACTGTTCAACTAGACTGCGGTTTGTTTTAAAAAATGATCAAAAAGCAGATCCCAAACAAGCCGAAAAGATTGACGGTGTCCTGCAAGTAATACAAAAAGGGGGACAATTCCAATTTGTAATAGGAAATAATGTGGGAGAAGTATACGACCAACTTGCAAGTGATATTAAGCTGGAAGACTCTCAATCTAATGCTGAAAATTCAAGTGGTGAGAAGAAAAAAGTAAGTATCTTTGATGCAATTATCAGTGCGATTACTGGTTCAATTGCCCCTGCTATACCTTTATTAGCGGGTGCTGGTATGGGTAAGGTCTTACTCTTGATTTTGACAATTACCCATGTAATGTCTGATAAAAGTCAAACATACCAACTTTTAAATTTGATTTTTGATACGGGATATTATTTCATTCCAGCTTATGTAGGCTTTTCTGCAGCAAAAATATTTAAAACGGATAGTATGCTAGGTGCCTTTATCGGTTTAGTTACCGTCAATCCTAATTGGGTGGGCATCGTAACAGCAAATAAACCATTTAAATTTTTAGGGTTGCAAGTGCCACTAATTCAATATTCTTCGACTTTAATCACTGCAATTCTGTCTGTGTGGATAATGTCGTACATTTATAAGTTTGTTAGGAAAATCACACCAGGGATGGTTAAAGTTTTCATGGAACCAATGCTGACGATGTTAATTACTGCTCCCTTAGTATTTTTATTTATTGGTCCACTTTCAAACTGGATTTCTCAAGGTATTGCGTTTATTTCATTGTGGTTATTCCATAATGCCGGCTTCATAGCAATTCCTATTTTAGCTGCCGCATATCCATGGTTGGTTTCAGTTGGTATTCATAAAGCTTTATCGCCTATTAGTATTCAATTAGTGGCTGAACAGGGTTTTGATCCGATTATTCGTGTCGTTGCGCTTTGTTCTAATATCTCACAAGCGGCAGCTTCTCTTGCAGTTGGCTTAAAAAGCAAAGATAAAAAGTTAAAATCTCTTGCCCTTTCGTCAAGTGCGACAGCTTTTTTAGGTGGTATAACAGAACCGGCATTATTTGGTGTCAACCTTAAGCTAAAAAAGCCCATGTATGGCGCAATGATTGGAGGAGCAATTGCCGGCTTAGTAGCCAGTTTCTTGAAGTTAAAAGCATTCATTTATGTTACTCCCGCTATTTTAAGTTTACCAATGTGGGTTTCTAAGACTGAAAACTTTGTCATTCAGGCAATCATTATTATGATAGTTGCCAGTATTGTCACTTTCATAGCTACCTGGCTAATTGGCTTTGATGACCCGGTTCAGACAGAGCAGGCAGAAAGTAAACAAGATAAGGTTAATTCACAACGTCATCCAAGTTTTAACTTAAAAGCACCTGTCAAAGGAAAACTAGAAGACATTACACAAGTTAGTGATCCGACATTTTCAAGCAACGTAATGGGAAAAGGAATTGCCATAATACCAGAAGAAGGTCGAATTGTTGCACCTGCTGATGGAATAGTTACCGCCGTTTTTGAAAGTCAACATGCGATTGGATTACATTTAAAGAATAACGCGGATGTTCTAATTCACATTGGCATAGATACGGTTGAATTAAAAGGTCGCGGCTTTGAGCAATTTGTCAAAAAGGGAGACGAGGTTAAACAAGGACAAGAGTTAATTAGATTTAATATTGCTGAAATAAAAAAAGCGGGCTATGATCCCACGGTTTTAATGGTTGTAACCAATACTAAGGACTTTTTGCAAGTGTTACCAATAATAGATAAAGAAGCAGCAAAGAAAAATGTATCGGATAACGACAACGTTATGTTACTAGTTTAGGAGAGAATATGAATTATTATAATGTTCCCCCAAATTTTATTTGGGGCTTGGCAACTTCAGCAAATCAAGTTGAAGGAGCCTGGAATGAGGGTGGAAAAGGTTTTTCAATTGCGGATGTTGAAAAATATGATTCAGCTAAAGACCAAAATGATTATCAAAAAGTAAACCAAATAACGACTAGTGATATTCAAACAGCAATGGCAGATAAAAACACGGCTGCTTACGGCAAAAGACATGGGGTAGATTTTTATCATCGTTATGACAGCGACCTCACCCTTTTAAAACAAACAGGAATCAGTGCTATGAGAACTTCAATTGCCTGGAGTAGAATTTTTCCTCAAGGTGACGAAAAAGAATCCAATTTAGATGGCTTAAAATTTTACGACCATTTATTTGCTAAGATGCAGGCTTTAAAAATTCAACCTATAATCACTTTGTCCCATTATGAAATTCCACTGCAATTAGTATTAAAATATAATGCTTGGTATGATAAAAAAGTTGCTGATTATTTCGTTAAATTCGCTAAATTAGTCATTGATCGCTATCATGGGTTGGTAAAATACTGGATACCCATCAACGAAATAGATAGTATTTTGCGCCACCCATATTCTTCTGGAGGATTAGTTGAAGATAGGTTTCCTCATAAAAATTTTCAAGAGGTAATTTATCAAGCTCTGCATAATCAAATTACTGCTTCTGCAGCGATTACCAATTACATTCATGAAAATTATCCTGACCTGATGGTTGGCAGTATGATCACTAGTACGATGGTTTATCCTTATAACAGTGATCCCCAAAATATGTTGCAGGCTACAGCGGTGATGCGGGAAAGTTTGAATTTTAGCGACGTGCAGATACGAGGTCAATATCCTCCTGTTTTATTGCAAAAAATAAAGAAATTGCAACTTAATGTAAAAATGACGAAACAGGAATTACAGATCATTGCCAAGGGTACAGCAGATTTTGTTGCCTTTTCATACTATTCTTCCGTTTGCACTGCTTATAATACTGAGGGACTCAAGGTCACGAAGGCTAACAGAACCGCAGGAGTGTTTAATAAATATCTCCCTGTCAGTGAATGGGGCTGGCAAATTGACCCAATCGGTTTAAGATTAACATTGATTAATTTATATGATAGATACCAAAAGCCCTTGTTTATAGTTGAAAATGGACTAGGTGCTAAAGATACTTTGACTAAAGAACAAAAGGTTCACGATGAGTATCGCATTGATTATTTGAAAAAACATATTGCACAAATGCTTGAATCAGTTAATAATGATGGTATTGAATTAATGGGTTATTTAATGTGGGGGACAACTGATATGGTTTCAGCTTCAACTACTCAAATGTCTAAACGTTATGGCCTAGTTTACGTTGATCTCGATGATTACGGCAAGGGAACGTATCAGCGATATAAAAAGGATTCTTTTTATTGGTACAAGGATTTATTATCTTATGATCGACAGATACCCAAAAAGTTTTTTGAATAGGACAATTTTTACTTAAATAAAAAGCCTGGGAGACCCCAGGCTTTTCTTATTTCTTAATGTTATTGTTCATAGTTGAATGCTGCATGCCATAAACCAAATAAATAATAATGCCAATAATTGACCAGATTAACATATATTTCTTTGCTTGAAGATCTAGGCCCCAAAACACAGCTAATGAACCTAAAAATGCTAAAAGCGGTAAAACAGGGTAACAAGGCATTTTGAATGCTGGATCAACGATGTCTTTTCCTTCTCGCGGTCTTAAACGGTAAATTCCAATTGACACGAACATAAAGGCAATTAAAGTTCCGGCAGAAACTAATTGTGTTAGGAATGTAAATGGTATAAAAGACGAGATGATGATTGAAACAATGGCGATTGTCCATAACGAATTGGCTGGGCGATGTTCACGATTTAACTTACCCAGTTTTTTAGGTAACATGCCATCACGTCCAAGTGAGTAAACTAAACGTGAGCTTGCCATACAAAGCCCAATTAAGGCCGTAAACATACCTAAAATTGCGATTGATTGCACAATAGTAGCAATGTGAGTAAAACCGGTTTTTCTCAAAGCATAACCAACTGGCTCAGCCGAGTTTAGGTATTGTTGATAAGGCACCATGCCCACCAGAACTAAGCTTACTGCCACAAATAAGGCCACAGCAATGAACAATGAGCCAATAATTCCTTTTGGCAGTGTTTTTTGAGGATTAACAGCTTCTGCTGAGTTAGACGCTATGGTATCAAATCCTAAAAATGAAATATAAATCATGGAAACCCCAGCGTAAATACCTTGCCAGCCACCAAACGGTCCCTTTGCAGTTGCGCGGTAATGAGGAATAAAAGGAATAAAGTTGGCTTTTTTAACAACTGTCAAGCCCACAATAACAAAAAGCAATATTGCTAAAACTTTGACTACTACTAACACATTTTCTACGCGAGAGGCTTTTGAGACCCCGAAACTGACTAAAAATGCGGCCAGTAAAATTGCTATTAATGCCACTAAATCAACTAAACCACCATTGACACCTAATGGATTAGCTAAGGCAGCTGGTAATTTCCAACCAAGGGGTGCAATTAATGCACGCAGATTAGCTGACAAACCTGAACTAATAAAGGCCATTCCAATTAAATATTCAGCTAATAAGGCCCAGCCGGAAAACCAACCCCAAAATTCTCCAAAAATCACGTTAATCCAAGAATATACGGAACCAGCAAAAGGCATCGCCGCAGCCATTTCTGCATAAGCAAATGCAACTAAACCAGCTACAATTGATGCTATGACACATGAAATAGCCACCGCGGGTCCAGTATGTAAAGCTGCAACTTCACCTGGTAAAGTAAAAATTGAAGTTGAAACTATAGTCCCTACACCAAGCGCCAAAAAATCACGCACTTTAAGTGTTCTAACTAAATGACCGTCTTTTTCCTGATAAATGCCAGGATCTTCTTTACGGTTCATTTTTTCCCATAAATTCACAGTTTATGCTCCTTAAAGTTTAGTGTTTAATTTACAAATTAATTTATCAGCGAACCAGCAAAAAGTTCACACAGTAAGTGACTAAGGTGTGAACTTTTTTAATATAAATTAAAAGATCAAAACTAACATTTTTTGCAAATTAACAATTTCAATAAAAAAAGTGGTACCTAAATTAATAATTCTCGTACCAACTTTTTGATAAATTTTAAGAATAACTCAATTTATAATCGCTATATAAATATCCAAAAAATTCATTAAAAACCATGATACAAATTTTTATAGTGAAAAGCAAGAACTTGTGTCTTTTGCATACTTAAAATCCGGTTTTCAAGATCGTCAATTACCAACATTTTTGCTATACTGGTTCAAGGTGAGAGTAATGAACGAACTCGAAAAAAATGAAATTTTAGGTGACCTATACGCATACTATGGTCGTCTTTTAACCAGAAGCCAACAAAACTATTTTGAGGATTATTATTATAATGATTTATCTTTAGGAGAAATAGCTGCCAACCATCATGTTTCTCGGCAGGCAGTCTACGATAATTTACGTCGCTGCCGTAAACTATTAAAAAATTACGAAGATAATTTACATATGAAGCGTGATTACAATAAAATAGAGCTTAATTTAGACCAAGTTATATCCGCAATAAAAAAAGACAATCCAAATGAGGCTTTGGAGCTGTCCACTAATCTATTAAAACAACTAAGGGGAGAATAAATATATGGCATTTGAAAATTTAAGTGAGAGGATTCAAAAGGCCTTAAAAAATTTAACCGGTAAAGGAAAAATATCAGAAGACGATATCAACAGTGCCAGTCGTGAAATAAGACTTGCCTTGCTTGAAGCCGACGTCAATTTTAAAGTTGTAAAAGACTTTATTAAGAAAATTAAACAGGAAGCACTAGGAAAAGAAGTCCAAGAAAGTCTTAATCCCGGTCAACAGGTTATTAAAATTGTCAATGATGAATTGACTAAGATGATGGGTGATAGTGCCGTAACTTTAAATAAGTCTAAGCACATTCCAACCGTAATTATGATGGTGGGACTTCAAGGTACTGGTAAAACAACTACTGTAGGCAAGCTCGCTAACCTATTAATGCAAAAAGAAAAAGCCCGCCCTTTATTAATCGCAGGCGATATTTACCGTCCTGCTGCTATTGACCAGTTGCAGCAAATTGGCGACCAATTAAAAGTTCCGGTTTATAGCGAAAAGGACCAAAAAGATGTGGCTCAAATTGTCCAAAACGGTTTACGTCAAGCTGAAACAAACAAAAATGATTATGTCATTATCGATACGGCCGGTCGTCTGGAAATCGATGAACCGCTAATGGCGGAACTTGAGCAAGTTAAAAAGGTGGCGCAGCCAGATAACATTTTATTGGTAGTAGATGCCATGACGGGTCAAGCTGCAACTGATGTTGCCAGAGGATTTGATAGCCGCTTAGATATCACTGGTGTCATTTTAACTAAACTTGATGGTGATACCCGTGGTGGTGCTGCTCTATCAATTAGGGCAGTGACTGGTAAACCAATCATTTATACTGGGCAGGGTGAAAAACTAACTGATTTAGAACAATTCTACCCTGACCGCATGGCATCAAGAATCTTGGGCATGGGTGACATGCTGACTTTGATTGAAAAAGCTCAACAAGATTATGACGCTAAAAAGGCTGAAGAAGTTGCTGAAAAGATGAAGGAAAATACTTTCGATTTCAACGACTTTGTCGATCAACTGGAACAAGTTGAAAAAATGGGCCCTCTTGATCAATTAATGAAGATGATTCCGGGGATGGCGAACAATCCGCAACTTAAAAATGTCAATTTTGATAAAAAACAGATTGTTTATGTTAAAGCCATTATTTCTTCTATGACAAATGAAGAACGTGAGAACCCTGAATTACTTAACCCTAGCCGTAGAAGAAGAATTGCAGCTGGTTCTGGACGGCCGGTAGTTGAAGTCAACAGAATGATTAAGCAATTTAAACAGGCCCGCGATATGATGAGCAAGATTACCAAGGGTAATTTTAAAGGAATGGATAATCTACCGGGGATGAATTCTCCTATGGGACGAATGGCTATGCGTCACATGGGGAAGAAATTTAAGAAGAATAAGAAAAAGCGGATGAAGGTCAAGAGGTATCATTCATAAAAAAAGCACCTGTTAAGTAAAAACACTTTACACCTAAAAAAATAAGTGCTATATTATTTAACGTAACTTTTAGGAGGAATAAATTTATGTCAGTAAAAATTCGTATGCGCCGCATGGGTGCTAAGAGAAAGCCATTTTATAGAATCGTTGTCGCTGATTCAAGAATGCCACGTGATGGTCGTTTTATTGAAGAAGTTGGTTACTATAACCCAGTTTCTGTTCCTAAGGAATTGAAATTAGACGAAGACAAGATTTTTGAATGGTTGAAGAAAGGTGCACAACCTTCAGATACTGTACGTTCACTTCTTTCAGGTGCAGGCTTAATGAAGAAACTGCATGATTCCAAATTCAATAAATAGTGAATCGTTTGTTAAAAGTTTGAAGTTGACTACTTCAAACTTTTTTCTTTGACTAGGAGAAATTATGCAATTTTATGATGTTGCACGGATATTGTCTACTCACGGACTTAAAGGGGAAGTAAAAGTTGCGTTAATAACCGATTTTCCTGAAGAACGGTTTGACTTGAATAAAAAGTTAGCTATCAAAAATGATTCCGAAACGGTTTTAACAGTCAAAAAAAGCAGACCCTTTAAGCAATTTTGGCTGATTCAATTTAATGAAATTACTGATATTAACAGTGCTGAAAAGCTAATTGGGGAAACTTTGGTTGTCAGCGAGCAAAATCAACATGAACTGCCTGCAGGATCTTATTATTATCGCGATATATTGGGCTGTGATGTGTTAGATAATCAATCGGGGGCTAATTTGGGTCAAATAACTGGTATTGAAACTCCTGGTGCGAACGATGTCTGGGAAATTACCGAAGAAAATGGTAATGAGTATTTAATTCCCTATATAGATCAAGTTGTTAAAAAGATAGACGTTGAACATAAAAAAGTTTTTGTAGAACTCTTGGAAGGATTACGCAATGAAGATTAACGTATTGACGCTTTTTCCGGATATGTTTACTCCGCTGACGACTTCAATGCTCGGGCGTGGTCTTGAAGATGGTAAATGGCAGCTCAACTTAGTCAATTTTCGTGATTTTACCACTGATATTCACCACCATGTTGATGACAGTCCTTATGGTGGTGGCGCTGGCATGGTCTTGCAAATTATGCCGATCAAAAAAGCACTCGACTCAATTAGGAATAAAGGCAAAGTAATCATTACCGCGCCTCAGGGTAAAACTTTTAATCAAAAAATGGCTCAAGAGTGGTCTCAAGCAGAAAATCTCACATTTATTTGTGGTCACTATGAAGGCTTCGACCAGCGCGTTTATGATCTAGCTGATGAAATTGTTTCAATCGGTGATTATGTCCTAACGGGTGGGGAATTGCCGACAATGAGTATGATTGATGCCACAGTTAGATTGATACCGGGAATTTTAGGCAATGATGCCTCACCAGTGGAAGAAAGCTTTGCTCACGGCTTGCTGGAATATCCCCAATATACTAGACCTGATGATTTTGAGGGTATGAAAGTTCCTGCGGTTTTAACGTCTGGCAATCACCAAAAAATAGCTCAATGGCGGCACAAGGAAGCTTTACGGGCAACTTATTTGTATCGCCCAGATTTGCTTAAAAATTATACTTTGAGTAAAGAAGAAGAAAAAATGCTGGCGCAAATAGAGCAGGAAGAAGATCAAACTTGATTTTAGCTGTTAATTTTGCTAGTATAACTGAGGTGTGAATTTATTTTGCACTAATAGTTAGGGGTATTCCGCTGACGTAGAAAACGCTAATGAATGCCGCAGAAGGAGAAAATAAAAATGGATCCATTAATTCAAGAATTAACCAAAGAACAATTACGTGACGATATTCCTGACTTTCGTGCAGGGGACACAGTTCGTGTTCATGTTCGTGTTGTTGAAGGCTCACATGAACGTATTCAGATGTTTGAAGGCGTAGTTATCAAGCGTAAGGGAACTGGTATTGGTGCCAGCTACACTGTACGTAAGATCGCATCTGGTGTTGGTGTTGAGCGTACTTTTCCAGTAAACGATCCACGTGTTGCCAAGGTTGAAGTATTGCGTCACGGTCGTGTACGTCGTGCTAAACTTTACTACTTACGTGATCGTCACGGCAAGTCTGCTAGAATTGCAGAAAAGCGTCGCTAATTCACGCTTAAGTAAAAGAGAATCATTCCGTAAAGGGATGATTCTCTTTTTTGTTTATGTTAAAATCTTCAGCAAAATATTTTTTATGGAGGGTAGAATTATGAATGAACCATTTTTATTAAATTTTGATACTAGTCCAAAAGCAGTTTTAGAACCAGAGCACGAAAAAGAAATTAATCACTTTCATTTTCAAGCTAAATTGCTGTTTGCATTTTTAACTACAGCTGCAATCAACAAATTTTTAGTTGGTCGTCCTCATAAACAAGTGGGATTTTTTGAATGTTTTGAAGGAAAAACTCCCATTTATGAAGTTGATTTAGATGGAGCAAAGTTTACCCTTTGTCAGGCTAAAATGGGCGCCGCTGCTGCAGTACAACTGTTAGATTGGTTAATAGGCTACGGTGTTAAACAGATTTTAGCAATTGGCTCAGCAGGTTGTTTGGTTGATTTACCGGAAAATTATTTTCTGGTGCCTACAAAAGCCATAAGAGACGAAGGTACGTCATTTCATTATTTAAAACCAGGGACATTTGTCGAGTTAGAATCTGCATTTTTAGACAAAACAAAGAAACTAATGAACGAAAATGGATTTACGGTTAAAGAAGTAACTACGTGGACTACTGATGGTTTTTTTAGAGAAACTGCCAAGAAAGTAAAACAGGCTGAAGCACTGGGCGCCTCATGTGTTGAAATGGAATGTGCAGCGCTCGCTGCTTGTGCACAATTTAGAGGGGTCGACTTTGCACAAATATTATTTACAGCGGATTCTCTTAAAGACATAGAAAAGCATGATGAAAGAGGCTGGGGCAGGTATGCTCATGAAGCAGCAATTAATTTAGCAGCTAATATCATTAGTGAAATTTAACCAAGTTTGTGAAAAAATACTGCTGTGGAACTAAAGTGAAACAGCCGCATAATTCACAAGTTATCTAAATGCATGCCTAATAATCAACGTTTTTACTTATAAAAATTTGTGAAAACAAATATAGCATTGCTTGTGGAAAGTTACTTTTTTCCTTTTGTAAGAGTATTTTAAGCCGTTTTAAGATAGTCATAAAAATGAATAAAAGATACTTGCTAGCTTAGCGAAACCTTAAATTTAGCCAGATTAAGGCTACGGTTAAAATGAGTCTTATGAACCAGTGAATCCAAGTAATTTGGTGATGGAGAGAAAAACCATTTGCTAAAGCGGTAAATAAAAGTGCTACTAGAAATATAGTAGTTAAAAGTGGTATCTTTAGAATACTTCCAGCAATAATGCCTAATGCAAACAAAACGTTGACCATGATCAGCCAAATTGGCAGACTAGTGATTAGCAGAAAGCTGGCGCTAATCATAAGAGCACCATAGATAATAGTTAAAGAGATTGTTAGATATGACATTTTAATACCTCCTGCTAAAATTTAATCATCTGGGGTCGACCCTACGTCAAGGAGATAATTATGTATTTGAAAGAATTTATCCAAAAGGAAAATACTACACGTGATACAATTAGACATTATATCTACTTAAACTTATTAACTCCTGCTCGTAAGGGAAGAAACTATTGGTTTACTGAAAACGAACGTGATATTTTTGAAGCAGTAAAAGAGTTTCAAGACTTGGGTTTTTCACTGCAAGAAATTAAGGAAATAAAAAAACTACACGATGAATCGTGTAGTACTGAAAAGCAGTGTAAGCAAAACTTAAAATTGATTGCAGAAAAAATTACTACTATATCTGCCAAAATTAACAAATTAAAAATGCAGAAAAAATTATTGGCAGAAGTAAAAGAAACTTTGCAGAAAAAAAGCACTATTGAATCAAGAGAAAAATAGTGCAAATTTTTAAATTAAACTATTGAACTCCGATAAAGACCAACAACTTTACCCAGGATATGTACACTGGACAAGATAATTGGATCCATCGTATCATTTTCAGGCTGAAGGCGATAATGACCTTTTTCCTTATAAAAGCGTTTGACGGTGGCTTCATTTTCATCAGTCATGGCTACTACTATCTCACCGTTAATTGCCGTACTTTGCTTGCGGACAATGACATTATCACCATTTAAAATACCAGCATTAATCATACTTTCACCGTGAACTCTCAACATGAAGAGGTCACCAGCATCATTAGCTAAATCAGGCGGCAGAGGAAAATAATCTTCGATATCTTCGACTGCTAAGATCGGTTGACCGGCAGCCACATCACCAATAACAGGAATTTCATTAGGCTTGATGCCAATAGCTTTTTTGCCTTCTTCAGTTATTTCAAGAGCTCGGGGTTTCGTTGCATCTTTAATTAAATATCCTTTACGCTCTAAACGAGATAAATGTCCGTGAACGGTAGAAGTTGACGATAGGTCAACTGCATGGCAAATTTCACGAACAGTTGGTGGAAAGCCGCGATCTGCCACGGTTTCATAAATATAACGTAAAATTTGTAACTGCTTGGTATTTTGTTTCGTCGTCATTGTAATCTCCAGTATTTTAAACGTTTTCTTGATACTATTTATTTTAGCAGATTTATTTTGATACTACAAACAAATGTTCTGAAAAATGTTTAACTTTTTTTATTACCAAAAATAAGGTAGACTTTCATAATTGAGAGGTGCGAAAATGACAGAAGATAATGAACAAAAATTAATTAATCGTATTAATGAACTCTATCATAAGAAAAAAAGCAGTGGTTTGACTGCTGCAGAGGAAAACGAAAGAAAAAAATTACATCAGGAATTTATTAAAAATTTCAGAGCTGGTTTTAAACAAGATGTTGAGAATTTGGTCATTATTGATAAAAATGGCAAGGAAATAACATCTGAAAAAGCCAAAAAAGCACAACGTCAGAAAGGTTTAAGAAAAGATTAACTTTGACCTTTAATTTTACTTAATTTTTAGGTAAGATATACCTATTGGACAAATTGAGGTGATTTTTTATGAAATTGGGTTTAGCTATTTTTTTAATTGTTATAGCACTTTTATTAGGCCTAGTCGGTGGTTTTTATGGTGCAAGAGCATATATGAAAAAATACTTTAAGGATAATCCGCCAATTAGTGAAGATATGATTGTTGCTATGATGTCACAAATGGGACAAAAACCTTCAGCCAAGAAGGTTAACCAAGTGATGAACATGATGAAGCACCAAAAATAAAAATTTGCTAAATTGAATTAAAGGCGGAGCGTATGTCTCCGTTTTTTTATTGTTAATGTTCAGGTGAAACATGGGAATATTTTTTAAATTAGGTTGGTTTTTTAAAAAGGAAAAAAAGCGTTACCTTATCGGTGTCACATTTTTGGCACTTACTTCTGTTGTAAATTTAGTGCCACCTCGGATTTTGGGTTTGATGGCGGATCAATTAGACCGTGGTCATATTAGTTGGGAGCAATACGGACTGCTTATTTTAGCAATTATTTTTGCCGCACTTTTACTTTATGGCTTCCGCTATTTTTGGCGTAAGCAAATTTGGGGCGGTGCTGCAGAGTTGGAGCTGCAAATGCGGTCTAAATTGTTTAGTCATTTTATGGCAATGGATCGCACGTTTTATCAGCGGCACCGGACTGGCGACTTAATGGCTCATGCCACTAACGATGTTTCCGCAATTCAGGAAGTTGCAGGAGAAGGCGTTTTAACGCTAGTTGACTCGCTTATTATGAGTGTTTCCACCATGGTTGCCATGATTGCTTTTGTTGACTGGCGCTTAACCATTGTGGCTTTACTGCCTTTACCATTCTTAGCTTGGGGTGCTTGGAAATTAGGTGATCGTCTGCACGATGCTTTTGATAAATCTCAAGCTGCTTTCTCCAAGCTGAATAACAAAACACAAGAATCTGTTTCTGGCATCAAGGTAATTAAAACTTTTGGGCAAGGCAAGGAAGACACGGAAGCCTTTGACCAGATGATTGATGAAACCATTAATATTAATAAAAAAGTATTTAAATGGGATTCACTGTTTGACCCTCTGGGAACTTTACTTATTGGACTAACATACACAATAACTATTATTTATGGTGGCTTGCTAGTTTTAAATAAAGTATTGACAATCGGGCAACTGGTTTCATTTATCGCATATATCGGCAACATGGTTTGGCCAATGTTTGCAATCGGCTACCTTTTTAATATCTTGGAACGCGGGAGCGCCAGTTATGACAGAGTTGAAAAACTGCTAAATGAAAAATCAGAAATTACGGATAAATACGCAGACCAGAGCCTCTCAGCCCAAGATATTGCCGGCAATTTGGAATATCACGTTAAATCTTTTGCCTATCCTGATGAACCAACAGTACCAGTATTAAAAAACGTTAATTTTACTTTGCATACAGGACAAACTTTAGGACTGGTAGGAAAAGTCGGTGCTGGAAAAACTACCATTATTCAATTACTACTGCGTGAATTTGACAAATATGACGGTGAAATTACTTTAAATGGTCATGACATCAGAGAAATTCCTCTTAATGTATTATTGCGTCAAATTTCTTATGTACCGCAGGATAATTACCTCTTTTCGACTAGTATCCAAAAAAACATCGCCTTTTCTAAAGCTGACAGCGATGAGAGTGCCATTGTATCTGCAGCTAAGAAAAGTGATTTGCACAATGATATTTTACAAATGCCAGGTGGCTACAATACTTTAGTTGGTGAAAACGGTGTTTCATTATCTGGAGGACAAAAGCAACGGATGTCAATTGCCCGCGCGCTTCTTAAGCAAAGTCAAATTCTAGTTTTGGATGACGCTTTATCAGCGGTTGATGCCAGAACTGAAATGGCAATATTAAAATCTTTAAGAAAAGAGCGCGAAGGTAAGACGACATTGATTGCAACGCATAGGTTGACTTCTGTAATGAATGCGGATTTAATCTTGGTTCTCAAAGATGGTCAAATTGTTGAACGCGGCACACACGATGATTTATTGGAACTGAACGGATGGTACGCTGATATGTGGCAAAGACAGGAATTAGAAGACAAGGTGGGTGAATAAATATGGATGATGAAAAATCTTTCCAGTCTGTTTGGTCTCAGGAAATTCCGGTAAAAGAACAACTTAGCATATTTAGACGACTTCTGCGTTTTGTCTTGCATTTTAAAAATGAAATGATAATCGCGGGCATTGGTGCTCTCCTTGTAAGTATTATTAATGTGCTATTGCCTTACGGTTTACAGTATTTTCTTGATAACTTCTTGGTTAAAACTGATGTAACAACACAGGTCATTTTATTTGCAGGTTTTCTTTACGCCTTCGGTTCAGTAATTAAAGGTATTCTGCAATTTACTTATGAATATTTTTTTGCTTTAGGTTCTGAAAAATCACTTGAAGGCTTGCGTGCTGAATTATACAAAAAGTTGCACACACTAGGGATGCGCTATTTTGACCAAACTCCAGCAGGTTCAATTGTTTCAAGAGTGACAAATGATACCATGACTTTGAGTAATTTCCTGACCGTTTTGTCAAGTGTGGTCATGTCATTCTTCTCTATCATTTCCGCCATGGTGGCAATGTTTTCAACAAATGTGACAGCCGGCTTTATAGTATTGGCATTTTTACCACTGCTCTTAGTGATTATTTGGCAATATTCGAAAAGAAGTTCAAAACTTTATCGTAGTTATCGTGAAAGACTGAGTCGTATCAATACTAACTTAAACGAGTCGATTGAGGGAGTCTCCTTAATTCAGCAGTTTAAGCAGGAAGATCGCATGACTAATAATTTTGAAAATGAAAACCATGCTTTGATGAAAACCAGGTTTGATATGATCAACCTTAATTCGCTCTTGCTTTCACCGTTAACTAGTTTGCTTTATTCCCTTGCTTTAGCCCTGACACTAATGTACTTTGGTTTTCCTTTGAGAGAAACGTTTGTACCAGCAGGTGTGGTTTATGCCTTTTCACAATATATTTCGCAATTCTTTAATCCAATTGCAAATATGATGGATCAAATGACTTTCTTCCAAGACGGAATTGTTGCCGGTAAAAGAATTTTTCGTATTTTGGACAATACTGATTATGAACCACAACAGAATGCTGAAGCGGGTTTGACAATTAACCAAGGTAAAATTGAGTTCAAGCATGTAAGTTTTTCTTATGATGGTAAGAACGAAATACTACATGATATTTCATTCACTGTTAATCCGGGCGAAACGTTGGGAATTGTCGGACACACAGGTTCCGGGAAAAGTTCTATTATTAACGTGATGATGCGCTTTTATGAATTTTATAAAGGCGAGGTCTTGATAGACGGCGTTGACATTAAGAAATATCCTAAAGCTGAAATACGTAAAAAGTTAGGCTTAGTTTTACAGGAACCTTTTATGTTTTACGGTGATATTAATTCGAATATTCGTTTGTACAACAAAAATATCACTGATGAGCAGATAAAAGCAGCGGCCGAAACAGTTCAAGCTGATACTTTTATCGAAAACCTCCCAGGTAAATATCATGCTAAAGTTGGTGAAGGTGGTAGTGAATTCAGTCAGGGTCAAAGACAGTTAATTTCTTTTGCCAGAACTTTAGTAACAGATCCAAAAATTTTAGTTTTGGATGAAGCTACTGCAAATGTTGATACCGAAACGGAGACATTAATTCAACAAGGATTGAAACGCTTGCGCAAAGGTCGTACCACTTTGGCTATTGCACACAGGCTTTCAACGATTGTTGATGCCGACCAAATTATTGTTCTAAATGACGGTAAAATTGTTGAAAGAGGTAATCACGAAAAACTTCTTTCACAAAAAGGTTATTATTATAATTTATACACCTTGCAAAATAGCCAAAAGTGAAAAAAAGCACAAAGATAAAACTTTGTGCTTTTTTATGATAGCTATTGACAGCGTTTACATTATAGAGTAAATTTATCATGTTAGCAGTAGCTAAATTATGATTTTTTAAGAAGGGAATTACAATGGAATATCATAAAATTAATCAAACTGATCTTGATAACTTAAGAAAATTCATTTCTGACCCAGAGAGATTTATTACCAAACCAACCACACACTGGGATCATGATCAATTTGGGACTGTAAAAGCCATGCCTGATTTGGTTATTCAACCAGTAACTAACGAAGAAGTTATGCATGTAGTTAAATATGCCAATGACAATAAAATACCTTTAGTTCCAAGAGGTAATTCAACTGGCTTAATGGGTGCCAACTTAGCAGTCGATGGCGGAATTTCACTTGACATGATTAAAATGAACAAGGTTTTGGAATATGATCCAGAAAGCTTGACCATGACTGTGCAAGCAGGTTTACGTTTAAAGGACCTTGATGAATACCTTGCAGATAAACCGTTTATGTACATGCCGGCACCTGCTATGCACTGGGCTACTATTGGCGGCAATGTTTCAACCAATGCTGGTGGACTTAAAGCTATCAAGTATGGAGTTACTAGAGAACATATCCGTGAAATCAAAGTAGTTTTGACTAATGGTAAATTGTATAAATTTGGCTCTAAAGCAGTTAAATCTTCATCTGGCTATTCGTTACGTGACCTGATTATTGGTTCAGAAGGTACTTTAGGCGTTGTCACAGAGGTAACAATTCGTCTTTACCCGAGACCGCACAAGTCAATTAATGCTATTATTCCATTTCCAACTTTAAATGATGCAATTAGATCTGTACCAGCAATTTTGAAGTCAGGTGTGGTACCAACTACAGTTGAATTTATGGGACGCAAAGTTGTTAAACTATGGGAAACTTACGCAAAAGATGAATTTCCAATTAAGCATGGTGATGGTTTTATCATTATCGGCTTAGACTCCTTCACAGAAAATGAATGGCGTGAAGAATTGAATGAAACTTTGGAAGCTGTCAAACCATTTAAAGCAGAAAAAGCAATTGTTTTAAGTGCTGACTCAGAAGAAGCTAAGAAGATTTGGAAATGCCGTGAAGAGTTGCTACTCGCTATTCAAAATTCAACACCTAAGATGGATGAAATTGATGTTTGTGTTCCAATTAATCATATTCCAGTAGTCTTGGACCGGATTGAAGAATTAGAAAAGCAACTAAATATCCGTATTCCAAACTTTGGTCATGCTGGAGACGGCAACTTGCACATTTACCTCTGCTCAGATGATATGACAGATGAAGAATATGCTAAAACCAGTGACAAAGTTATTTCTGAACTTTATAAAACTGCTAAATCTCTTGATGGTAATATGTCTGGTGAACACGGAATTGGTTATGCTAGAGCAAACTACTATGAAGACTTTTACGGTAAGGATTATACTGACTTACTGCGTAAGGTTAAGAGATTATTTGATCCAAACTACATCGTTAACCCAGGTAAGATTTTTAAACCTTAAGTTTTAAAAATAGCAACTGAAATATAATGCAAAATAAAAAGATGATAAATATTTATCATCTTTTTTATTATTTATCCAGCATATATTTTCGAGTCATCGGTAAGTTTTTACCAGAGGGACCCTTAGTTAGCAGATACTGCACTACATCAATATTGCCTGATTCAAAAGATGCAGCGCAAGCTTGCAAGTACAAATCCCACATACGGGTAAAACGCTCACCCATGTTTTTTTGAATTTCGTCTCGTTTGCTGTTAAAATTACTGTCCCAAATTTCCAAGGTTTTCTGATAATGTCTTCTAAGCATTTCCAGATCATCTATCTGCATGCCATTTTCAACTATATGGTTAACATTTTCGGTCAAACCGGGCACATAACCACCCGGGAATATATACTTATTGATCCAGGCATTTTTGGCTCCACCTTGTTGACGAGTAATGCCATGAATAAGAGCAATTCCGTCCTTCTTGAGGTACTTGGCTACATCAGCAAAATATTTTCCTAAATTTTCTTTACCAACATGTTCAAACATTCCTACAGAGGTAATGTAGTCCCACTGCTGGTTTCCCAGTTCACGGTAATCTTCCAGTTTTACTTCGGCAACATCTTGCAAATTTTGATCGTAAATTTTCTTCTGGACTAGTTTATACTGTTCTTCACTGAGTGTGACACCAGTTACTTTTAAACCATATTCTTTAGCGGCAATTAGCATTAAAGTGCCCCAGCCACAGCCTATATCAAGTAAAGTTTTTCCTTTTTCAGGATGTAGTTTATTCAAGATATGATGAATTTTTGCCAACTGCGCAGCTTCTAAATCTTCGTTTCCGTCTTCAAAATAAGCACATGAATAAGTTAATGTAGGATCAAGCCATAACTTGTAAAAATCATTACCAATATCATAATGGCTCTGAACATCCTTTTCACTTTGTTCCTCAGTATGTTTTTCCTTTGGTAGAAATTTGCGGAATTTACTTGAGCGCATAAAACTACCGGCACTCTCATAAGCTCCACAAATTAATTTTTGCAGACTGCCTTTAATCTCAATTTTTTTATCCATGTATGCTTCGCCTAGAGCAAGGGAAGCATTTTTAGAAATAGCACTAGTCGGTATCTTTTCATTGAAAATAATCTCTATATCTGGAGTACCATTTCCGTAAACTTCACTTTTACCATCCCAGTAAGTTACCTTAACAGGAAAGGGAAAAGATTTGCTTAACATAGTCCTATAAAAAGTTTTTTCCAACAATTTTAAATTCCTCCGTCTAGATTTTCTACAATAATATTCTAACACTCGTTTTGAAAAAAAGACTTGGAGATTGTGTACTATAATTTTTATCTGGGTAGATAGTGAAAATTGGGATCTTGTTCGTGATCGATTTTATCCCAGGCTTTTTTCAACTTATTGTCAAGCATTGCTTCATTTTCATGAGTTAATTTTATTTTACGATCAACCATAAATGGCTCACCAAAACATACTTCTAAAGGTTGCCGCTTTAATAAACCGGTAAATGTTAGAGGACCTTGATAAACTACAGGTACAATCGGCTTATTTGACAGCTTAGCAATTGCAATTGTTCCGCCTTTCATTTCAGAAGAATGCCTGGTGCCAGAGGGGAAAATGATTAATGAATAATTGCCGTTTCTTAAGCCTTTAATAGGCGTTTTGAGAGCTGATGGACCGGGATGGTCACGGTCAACCGGAAAAGCATGGGCATGTTTTAAAATAAATCTTAATATTGGATTTTTGAACAATTCTATTTTTGCCATGAACATAAACTCTTTCGGGCTGGCTGCTAAGGCAAAGAGAATTGGTTCCCACCACGTGCGGTGTGGGGCAGCCAAAATATAATTGCCGTCAGGAATTCTCTCTTTGTGATTAACATGTAAATGTCCGTTTAATAGCCAAACTATGAATCTTGCTACCGGACGAATGAAATGATAAAACATAATTTCCTCCAATTGATGTAAAATATTATAGCAAAGCTGCGAGAGAGGATAAATCTTTATGGAAAAATTATTGAAAAATGAACGAATTGATTATATGTATAGCGATAACCTGAGAATTATTCAGAATAACACTTCTTTTAGTTTTTCTTTAGATACCTTGCTTTTAGCTGCTGCTGCTAAAGACGCTATTAAAGATAATTCTAAAGTTGCTGATTTATGTGCTGGCAATTGTGCCGCGACAATGTACATGGCATACTTTAATCGTGCTCATTATGATGCTGTTGAAATCCAAAAAGAGGTTGTTTCACAAGCTCGGCGTTCCATAGCCCTAAATCAAATGGAGAACAGAATTCAGGTTTTCCAAAAAAACGTTAAAGATGCTCCAGACTTTTTGCGTAAAGATTTCTATGATGTGATCGTTGTTAATCCGCCTTATTTTAAAGTAGCACAAAATCACAAGGTTAATCCTGATCCAGCTAAAGCTATTGCTCGTCATGAATTGCTAATAAATTTAGAAGAAATAATCACGGTGGCAAGCGGACTGCTCAAAATGAAAGGTAAAATGTTTATGGTGCATCGACCCGAGCGCTTAAATGAAATTGCTTATTTTTGTCTTAAGCATGATTTGAGTATTAAAATCGTACAGCCCTATGTTTCTCATCGCGGTGAGGACAGCAATCTGATTATTATTGAGGCCGTTAAGCATACCGGTAGTGATGGCTTGGTGCTTAAAGATGCAATTGAGGTTCACGACAAGCAAGGAAATTATCTTCCAGCAATCCAACATATCATCCGCGAAACAGATAGCGATAAAGCAGAACGAGGAAAAGATAAAACTTATTATTTTTATGTACTGCTCTGTCATGATGGCAGCTTTTATGGGGGCTTTACCGATGATTTGGCAAAAAGGCTTAAAGCTCATAATACCGGCAAAGGAGCAAAATATACTAAATCAAGAAGACCGGTGAAAATGATTTACCACGAAGAATTTCGGGACAAGAAATTGGCTCTTAAAAGAGAATATTGGTTTAAACATCACTCGCGACTATGGAAAGAGCAATTTTTAAGAGAACATAAAGTTGACTTTTAGTCTTGCATCTTTAGCCATAATCTAGTATTATTTTATCGTATGCCATATTGCATATATGTAAAAAACATCAAGAGCAATCAGTATTTTGGTGCCTCACAATGGTGAAATACTGAGATGACCGCTTGAGAAGAATAAAACCGTAGGAGGAAGTTAATATGTCAGTAGTTTCTATGAAGCAATTACTTGAAGCTGGTGTTCATTTTGGACATCAAACTAGAAGATGGGATCCTAAGATGGCTCCTTATATTTTCACGCAAAGAAATGGAATTTATATCATTGATTTGCAAAAAACCATTAAAATGTTAGATGATGCTTATTCATTTGTTAGAGCCGTTGCTCAAAATGGTGGCGTTATCCTATTTGTTGGTACTAAGAAACAAGCTCAAGATTCAATTGCTGAAGAAGCTACTCGTGCTGGTCAATACTACGTTAACCAACGCTGGTTAGGTGGTACATTGACTAACTGGAAGACTATCCAGAGCCGAGTACAAAGATTAAAAGATTTAAAGAAGATGTCAGAAGACGGCACATTTGATGTATTGCCAAAGAAGGAAGCTTCTCTTTTGACTAAAGAAAAGGATAAATTAGAAAGATTTTTAGGCGGTATTGAAGATATGCCTAGAATTCCTGATGTTTTATTCGTAGTTGATCCAAAGAAGGAAAAGATTGCTGTTCACGAGGCCAACATTCTTGGAATTCCTGTAGTAGCTATGGTTGATACTAATACTGATCCAGATCCAGTTGACGTAGTTATTCCTGCAAATGACGATGCTATTCGTGCTATTCGTTTAATTTCAGGAGCTATGGCTGATGCTGTTATCGAAGGTAAGCAAGGTCAGGATGATGACAGTGCTGAAGCAGAGATGGCTAAAGGTGCAGAAGATAAAAATGCTGAAGCTGAAAATGATGCTGAAAAAGCAGTTGAAGCTGAAGAAACTTCTGAATCAGATGAAGACTAGTCTTAGTTAATAATAAGTTTTTATTTGGAAGGATAAATAATGGCAAATATTACTGCTAAACAAGTAAAAGAATTGCGTGACCGTACCGGTGCCGGAATGATGGATTCCAAAAAGGCTTTGGTTAAAGCTGACGGCGATATTGAAAAAGCAATTGACATTTTAAGAGAAAATGGTGTTGCTAAAGCTGCTAAGAAGAGTGGTCGTATCGCCGCTGAAGGCCTAGCTGAATATGCTTTTGAAGGAAATAATGCTGTTGTAGTCGAAATCAATTCTGAAACTGATTTTGTTTCTTCAAATGATAAATTTATCAAATTAGTTGATGATGTGACTAAGGCGATTTTAGCAGCTAAACCAGCTAACGTTGAGGAAGCATTAAAATCTCCAATGGGCAATTCCACAATTGGTGAAGAAATTACTAACCTTACTGCCGTTATTGGTGAAAAAATCACTTTAAGAAGATTTGATTTGATTACCAAAAACGATGATGAAGTTTTCGGTGCTTATAAGCACAACGGCGGTGCAATTGTTGCTGTTGTTACTTTAAAAGGTAACAGTGAAGAAGCTGCTAAGAACATTGCTATGCACGTTGCAGCAATCAATCCAGAATATCTTGATAAGGACTCTGTGCCAAAGGCTGATTTTGACCGTCAAAAGGCTGTTTTCACTAAAGAAACAGAAAATGAAGGTAAGCCAGCAAATATTATTCCTAAGATTGTTGAAGGTAGAGTAAACAAGTACCTTAGCGAAATATGCTTAGTTGATCAACCATACGTTAAAGATGGTGACATGACTGTTGCTGAATACGCTAAGTCTGAAGGTTGCGAAGTTGTTGGCTACAAGCGTTACGAAGTTGGCGAAGGTATCGAAAAGAAGCAAGAAGACTTTGCTGCTGAAGTAAAAGAACAAATGAAATAATATTTGATAATTCTTTATAAAAAACCTTATCCATTAGGATAAGGTTTTTTGTCGTTTATGAGATTTACACCAAATTAAACTATTGCTAATGTTAAGTTAAAGTAAAAGTGATTTAATTAGAATTAAGCTTTTCAAATTTCCTTTATATTATTAAACCTATCATCTATTCTGTAATTAAGATTATTTTAAGGACGGTGAAAACTTATGGGATTTTGGGTAATGCTAATTTCATTAGCAGTCGGGGCATTTTTAATATATATGTGTTTTGCCAAAAACACGTCTCAATCAGTTAAGGTCACGCTTTTTTTAACTGGTTTAATCTTAATTGCCGGGGCAATTTTTCTATCTACTCCGCAAGGCGCAGCATTTGTAATGGAAATTACTTAATTAGATAGAAGCATTTTAAAAAATATTTATGGCACTAATAAGTGCCTTTTTATTTTGTTTTGTAAATAGCTTTTAGTATTAGCCCAGAAAACATGTAAAAAATATGCGGATACAAAAGATAATAGCCACGTTAATAACCAGGTCGCCCAAAAGCTGCAAAAAGGATGGAGAATGGCATAATGTTTGATATTTAAGCCATACCAAATAATTTGGTCCCAAAAGACATTTGATAAGTAAGCTCGGTAGGCGTAAGCGGCTAAAAAGTGAAAAACCTGTAGACTAATTTTTGAATTTTTTCTGACTTGATACAAGCAAAAAGACGAAATTAAGGCAATGACTGCTAAGCAATAAAAAGTCATTGACGGTTTATAATATGGTGCATTAGCAAAAAGTACCGGGTGACCAAAATTTTGTAATTCAAAGTTAGTCCAAAAAAAGCATCCGCCAAAGGCAATCAATATTAGCCACCAAAATCTTTGCAAAAATGCATTGACATAATCTCGCAGTTGCCAAGCAAGTACACCATAAACACCATAAATAATAAAAGAAATAAAAATACGATCAAGAAGGTACCAACTTCTTTCTTGCTGGCCATGAAAAACAAAATAATCATAGAATCTAAGCCAAGCAAAATAGAAGATAAAAGTTATGATTGCTACCGTGATGCCTCGTTTGACATCTTTACCAATAAAGCGGCTAAGGGCCCAGAAAAAAGGCATTAAAATGATAAATTGCAACATCATGGTGTTGTACCATAAATGAGGTGCAGCGTTGCCGCTAACAAAGTGCCAACAAAATGACCAGAAGTTGGTAAACTTATTTACTTGTTGTAACCACGGCATTCCTAGTAAGTAAATTAAAGTCCACCATATAGTTGGAACAAAAAGATTTGACCAATTTGAGCGCAGGTATTTTTGATAAGAAAAACTACCAGTTAGATCACAAGTGCGGATAGTGGAATAAAGTATGCCAAAAATAAATGCTGGTGCTGTATATTTAACTAAGTTATACATGATGCCAAAAATGTCCTGGGTATAGTAAGATTGCCCTTCAGCCATAATTAGGGACATTATTGGTTGAGTCATGACTGCTGTGCAAGCAAATACTTTGAGATAATCACCAATATCAGCTTTTTTATAAGCTGGATAGGGGTATTTTTTCATTTACTCAGATCCTTATTTAATACTAAGTCTTGCATTTATTATTTTAAAAAATATGATAGAAGTAAAGAAGCTTATTCAATTATTTTTTGATAATCTCATTTTCAAAATTAGGGGGTTGGAATTTATACTTTTTTAAAATATAATTTTTATTGCTGCTGCAAAAATGCATTGAGCTTTTTAGATAAGGAATTACAAGGGATATATGAGAAATTATTTAACTGTTGATATTGGTGGTACTGAAATCAAATTTGCTGTCTTAAACTCTGCTGGTAATATTATAAAAAAGAGTAAGATACCAACTAAGCAAAACAAAGAACAATTTTTAAGCGATGTAGATCAAATTGTAAAAAACCACATAGATGAAGTAAAAGGCATAGCTTTTTGTTCCCCGGGCAAGATTGAAAATACCAAGATTAGATTTGGTGGTTCACTACCTTTTTTAGATGGGATTGATTTTGCGGAAATCTATGGCAGGAAATTCCACATTCCTGTAGCCGTGATTAATGATGGCAAGGCCAGCGTTTTGGCTGAAAATTGGCTCGGAAGTTTGAAAGATGAGACTAACTGTGCCGCTATCACTTTAGGAACAGGTGTTGGCGGCGGTATAATAATTAACGGACATCTTTTGCGCGGTACGCATTATCAGGCTGGAGAATTAAGTTTTATGATTAGCAACCTTTCTCTTCCTAAAGATATGCAGGGAGCGCTTGGAGTTAATGGCTCGGCAGTCAAATTTGTTAAAGCTGTTAATCAAAAAGTTAATTATCAAGATGAAAATGATGGTCTACATGCCTTTGAAGTTATAAAAGAAGGCGTTCCGGAAGCTGTTGCAATTTTTCATGATTATTGTTTTAAAATTGCCGTTCTGATCCTTAATATGCAAACTGTGGTTGATATTAATAAAGTAGCTATTGGTGGCGGAATTAGCGCACAGCCGATTTTAATCAATGGTATCAATAAAGCGTATGACAAATTAGTAAACGAATATAATCCGATAATTGGCAGTACATTGACTAAACCAAGTATTGTTTCTGCTCATTTTAGAAATGAATCAAATTTGTACGGTTCTCTTTATAATTTACTGCTACAAATTAATAGAGAGAATAAATATTAATATTTCTCTTTTATTAAAAATTAATCCTGAAGTTAAATCACCTCAGGATTTTTTACTATTCTTTCATGATTTAGCAAAAGCCTTTTTTAAGAAATCTCTCTCTTTTATTTCTAAGTCCACATTTGCCGTCTTTATATGGTAGAATAACTAAAGTTAATAGAGGAGGTTGTCATGACTAAAGTTAAATATAAGCGAGTAGTTTTGAAAATTTCTGGTGAAGCTTTAGCTGGAGATGAAGGAACTGGCATTAGTCCTACTGTAATTGGGCATCTGGCAAAAGAAATCAAGTCGGTGCATGACTTAGGCGTTGACATCGGCATCGTTTGCGGAGGCGGTAACATGTGGCGCGGAGAGACTGGTGCCAAACTAGGTATGGAACGCTCACAAGCAGATTATATGGGTATGCTTGCCACAATAATGAATGGTTTAGCCCTTCAAGATGGTCTTGAGCATATTGGTGTTCCTACTAGATTACAAACTTCTATTGAAATGAGACAGATTGCTGAGCCATACATTAGAAGAAAAGCTATTCGTCACTTGGAAAAAGGACG
The DNA here is from genome assembly GCF_000970855.1 of Lactobacillus helsingborgensis. Classification (GTDB taxonomy): domain Bacteria; phylum Bacillota; class Bacilli; order Lactobacillales; family Lactobacillaceae; genus Lactobacillus; species Lactobacillus helsingborgensis. The sequence continues at coordinate 1,092,387 of NZ_KQ034046.1, read as the reverse complement.
AGTGGTGATTATGGGTGGAGGTACAGGAAACCCATATTTCTCAACTGATACTACAGCAGCTTTAAGAGCAGCTGAAATCGGGGCAGATGTAATTTTAATGGCCAAGAATGGAGTTGATGGAGTCTACTCTGCTGATCCAAAGATTGACCCTAATGCTAAAAAGTACAGCGAACTTTCCCAATTAGATATTATCTCTAAAAACTTAAAAGTCATGGATAGAACCGCCAGCTCACTTTCAATGGATACAAACATACCGCTTATTGTTTTCAATGTTAATACTGAAGGCAATATTAAGAAGGTTGTCATGGGTGAGAATATCGGCACAATGATTGGAGGAGAAAAAAATAATGAATAATGATGCAATCAAAAAAGCTCAGGAAAACATGAAAAAGTCGATTACCGTCTTTGAGAAAAACCTGAGCTCTATTAGAGCTGGTGTAGCTAATGCTGCATTGCTTGAAGGTGTTAAAGTCGACTATTATGGTGCACCGACACCGTTAACTCAAATGTCTAGTGTGACTATTCCTGAACCAAGGGTTTTGCTAATTACACCCTATGATCAAAATAGTCTTGATAATATTGAACATGCTCTGTTAGCATCTAACCTAGGTTTAACACCAGCAAATGATGGCAAAGTCATTAGGTTGGTAATTCCACAATTGACTGGTGAAAGACGCCAAGAAATTGCTAAAGAAGTAAATAAATTGGCTGAAGAAGGCAAGATAGCTATTAGAAATGTTCGTCGTGATGCAATGACTAGCTTGAAAAAACAGCAAAAAGACGATGAAATAACTGAAGATGAGCAACGTAATCTAGAAAAGCAAGTACAAAAGGTTACTGATGATGCAACCAAAAAGATTGACAAGCTTGCAGAGGAAAAACGTAAGGAAATTACTCAAGGCTGATTAGATGGCAGAAAAAAAGAATCAATTGAACCATTTGGCTATCATTATGGATGGCAATGGTCGCTGGGCTACTAGGCAAGGCAAGAAACGCATTGCAGGTCATTATGAAGGCATGAATAATGTTAAAAGAATTACTTTGGCAGCTAATGAACTGGGAATAAAGGTTTTATCTTTATACGCATTTTCCACTGAAAATTGGGCTAGGCCAAAAGAAGAAGTAGCTTATCTCATGAATTTACCTGTACGTTTTTTTGATAAATTTATGCCTACATTGATGAAGGAAAATGTCAAAGTCAACATTATGGGTTATTTGAATGAATTGCCATCTAAAACTTATGATGTTGTGCAAAGAGCGATGGCTGAAACTGCTAATAACAGCGGACTTGTTTTAAACTTTGCGTTTAATTACGGCTCAAGAAGAGAAATTACGACGGCTGTTAAAGAGCTAGCTACTTTAGTTGCGACAGGTTCAATTTCTGCTGCTGATATTGATGAAAAAATGATTTCTCAAAGATTAATGACAGGAAGTCTTGGGCAATATAGTGATCCAGATTTGCTCATTAGAACCTCGGGTGAACAAAGAATTTCCAATTTCATGCTTTGGCAATTGGCATATTCTGAGTTAGCTTTTAGCGAGAAAAATTGGCCGGATTTTACCAAGGAAGATTTGGTAAAATTGGTTGAGGACTTTCAAAACCGTCATCGCCGTTTTGGTAAAGTTGATGAATCAGATAGTTAGGTAATTTTATGAAACAACGTGTGATCACAGCAGTAATTGCTTTAATATTATTTATTCCTATTGTCGTTATGGGCGGGCTCTGGATGGACTGGCTCACTGTTGCTTTTGCAGCCGTAGGAATTAGTGAATTCTTTTTAATGAAAAAGCAAATATTAGTTTCAGTAAACTTTTTATTAGCTTTATTAGCGACAATAACCTGGGCAGTACCTGATAGTTTTATTAACTCACTGCCATTTCATTGGACTAAATACGGCATCTATTTTGCTCTCATCATGTTGATGCTGACTTGGACAGTTTTAACCAAGAATAATACTTCGTTTGATGACGTAGCTGTTTATACGTTAGGCTCACTATATGTTGGTACGGGTTTTCATTACATGGCAGGCATTAGAAATGCCAATAATGGACTTGCGCTACTTTGCTACGTTTTTGTAGTTGTTTGGTTGACTGATACCGGTGCTTACATGATTGGACGTAAAATAGGTAAACATAAGCTATGGCCTGTTATTAGTCCCAACAAAACTTGGGAAGGATCAATCGGAGGTACAGTTTGTGCCGTAATTTGTGCCGCAATTTATGTTTACTTTGTTGACTTGCACCATCCACAAGTTGAAATGATAATTTTTGCATTTGTTTTGTCAATTGTAGGACAAATGGGCGATTTAGTTGAGTCCGCCTATAAACGCTATTATGGTGTTAAAGACTCTGGCAAAATCTTGCCTGGTCATGGTGGTATTTTGGATCGCTTCGATAGTATGCTATTTGTTTTACCCGTATTTGCAGCTTTACTAGGAATCATACACTAGGAGGGTTCTTGTGAAAGGTATACTTATCTTTTTAGTTGTATTTGGAATATTGGTCTTTGTACATGAATTTGGGCATTTTATCGTCGCAAAGAAATGCGGTATTTTAGTGCGTGAATTTTCTATCGGCATGGGTCCTAAACTTTTTCAAGTTCGACGCAATCCTACTACCTATACCATCCGCTGGCTTCCTTTAGGAGGTTATGTGCGTTTGGCAAGTAAAGATGATGACACAACTTTAGCTCCCGGTATGAGAGTGGTTTTGCAACTTAATCAGCAAAAAGAAGTAGTTAGAATTGATGCATCCGAATCAGATGTACCTATTGCTGGCATTCCTTTGCAAATTACTAAAGTTGATCTGGTAGATGCACTATTAATTTCCGGATATGAAAATGGTGAAGAAGATAAGCTGGTCACATATCATGTCAACCATGATGCCACCATTATTGACCAATCCAAAACGGAATTGATTATTGCACCCAGAGATACACAATTCCAAGAAGCAAATGTTTGGCAAAAACTGGCAACCAATGTTGCTGGTCCCTTAATGAATATTATTTTGGGATTTGTAGTTTTTCTGATTTGGACTTTTACAGTGCCAGGTCCAGCAACTACTACAATTGCGGAAGTTTTGCCCAATTCACCGGCTGCAAATGCCCAAATTGAGGCCGGTTCACAAATAAAGGCAGTTAATGGTCATAAAATAAATTCTTTTGCCCAAGTTTCTACAGCAATCAATAACAGCAAAGGGAAAAAAGTGACCGTTACGTTAACTAAAGATGCACAAAAAAAGACGGTATCCTTAAAGCCAAATCCTGTTGAAGTTCAAGGACAAAAAGTTTATCAAATTGGTATTGGAGCCAAAGGCGATGAAAGAGTAGGAGCAAAGTTTAAGCGTGGCTGGGATACAGCGGTTTCGACTACTGGTCTGATTTTTCAGGCAGTTGGAGGGCTTTTTAGACATTTTAGTTTAAATAAACTCTCTGGACCAGTAGGAATTTATTCACAGACTTCGCAAGTGTCACAAATGGGTTTTACCTATATTCTGGCTTTCTTAGCTATGATTTCAATTAACTTGGGCATTGTCAATTTAATTCCAATACCAGGTCTTGACGGCGGCAAGTTTTTACTGAACATTATAGAAATTTTCAGAGGTAAACCAATTTCTGAAAATCACGAAGCAATGGTTGAATTAATAGGCTTCGGCTTACTACTTATTTTAATTATTGCAGTTACGGGTAACGATATCTATCGCTACTTTATTAAATAAAAATATTAGTTTGGGAGAGAAATTTAATGCGACAATCTAAATTATTTATGCCGACTTTAAAAGAAGCACCAGCAGATGCTGTAGCTGAAAGTCATAAACTTATGCTCCGGGGCGGCTATGTTCGTCAGGTTACAGCTGGAGTTTATGCTTATTTGCCTTTAGGCTACAGAGCACTAAGTAAAGCCGAGCAAATAATGCGGGAAGAAATGGCAAAGATTAATGTGCCCGAAATGGCAATGCCAAATTTATTACCCGCTACCCTATGGGAAGAATCAGGCAGATGGCAAAAGTATGGTCCGGAAATGTTTAAATTGAAGGACAGACATGGTCGTCAAAGCCTGCTTGGGCCAACCCATGAAGAAACATTTACTGATATTGTTGCTAAAGATTTAAAAAGCTATAAGCAAATGCCTATTGCTCTTTTCCAAATTCAATCTAAATTTAGAGATGAAAATAGACCGCGTTTTGGTTTATTAAGATCGCGTGAATTTATCATGCTTGATGCTTATAGTTTTGCTGCTACTAAAGAACAGCTTGATCAGCAATTTGATGATGAGAAAAAAGCTTTTACGGCCGCTTTTGAGCGTTGCGGCTTAAAGGTTACTCCTGTAATAGCCGATTCCGGCACTATGGGAGGCAAGAACTCAACTGAGTTCCAGGCTCCCGCAGCAATTGGTGAGGATACTATTGCCACCAACGAGACTGGCACCTATTCAGCCAATTTGGAAATGGCATGCAGTATTGACACGTTCAAGCAAGAAAAAGAGGAACCGGGTCAATTAGCAGAAGTTGCAACTCCTGAACAAGAGAGTATCGCAGACTTGGTTAAATTTTTAAATATTCCAGCAACTAGAATTGTTAAGAGTGTGCTTTATGTTGCTAATGAAAAAGAAAACATCCTAGTCTTGATTCGTGGTGATAAAGAGGTCAATGAAGTAAAATTAAAGCATTTACTTGATGTTGACTCACTTAGAATTGCTACTGATGAAGAATTAGCAAACATAACCGGCGTTGGTAAAGGCAGCGTTGGACCACTTAAAGCTGATTGGGCTGATAAAGTAGTAGCAGATAATACTGTTAAAAATCTATATAATGTTGTTGTAGGTGCAAATAAATCTGGTTACCAAATTAAAAATGTGAATTTAAACCGTGATTTTACTCCAGACCTATTCGGAGATATTCGTGTTGCTAATGAAGGTGAACCAGATCCAATTGATCATTTACCATTAAAATTCACAACTACTATTGAAGTAGGACACATTTTTAAACTGGGAACCTATTACACTAAAGCTATGGGCGCTAACTTTTTGGATCAAAATGGCAAATCGCAACCAGTTATTATGGGTTCATACGGGATAGGCGTTACCAGAGTTTTGTCTGCTGTTATTGAACAACATTTGACTCCAAATGGTATTGCTTGGCCAAAAGAAATTGCTCCATTTGATTTGCATATTGTGCAAATGAAAATGAAAGATGATGATCAAACTTCTTTAGCTCAAAAACTTGAAGAAAAATATAGTGCTAAGTATGATGTATTATATGATGATCGCAATGAACGAGCAGGCGTCAAATTTGCTGATGCTGATTTACTAGGTGCTCCAGTGAGAGTAACGGTTGGTAAAAAAGCCAGTGAAGGAGTAGTCGAGGTTAAAAAGCCTACTGAAGATAAAGCTACAGAAATGACATTGTCCGAATTGGACGATTTTATTAATAAAGAGTTAAGGTAATTTTCGTGACTGATAAAAATAAACTATTTTTAAGGTTATTGCAGCAGATAAAGTTTCCGCAAGAATTTGCAGATAATGATTTACTGCAAAAAGGCGAAATTGAGAACGTGGATGTTTACGCTAAAGAACACAGGTGGGATATCCATGTTCTTTTTACTACACCGTTAAAATTTGAAACTTATAATGCTTTAAATAAGGCAATAACAGCCAATTTTTCCTCATTTGTCAATACTCGTTTATTTGTGCGTTCTCAAGATGGGTCAGATGACTACTTAACTGATTACTGGCAGTTTGCTGTACAAAACTCTAACGCATTGCAGCAGGTAGCGCGTGAATTTATTTCAAGTCATAAACCAGAAAAAGAAAATGGTCGCTGGGTCATTCCTGTAGACAATCTAATTGTTGACGGCTTGTTGGAACAAGGAATGCTTGACCAATTAGCTGAAGAAATGAGAAATTTTGGCTTTTTTAACTTAAAATTTGTGACAAAAGTGGATGAAGAGAATTCACAAAATAATTTAGCCAGTTTGCAAAAATTGCAGCAGCAGCATGAACAAAATATGCAGGAAAAATATGATGCTGCACCGCCTCAGGAAAAACCAGCTCCTACTTCTTTTCCAACCAAAAAGACCCGTTACGGTAATCGTAAGCTAGATGAAAGTATACCTGTTTCTCAAATAAAAGAAGTTACTGACGGAAGTAGAAATGTAGTTATTGAAGGCAATATTTTTAACATTTCCAGTCGTGAACTTAAAACCGGCTCACTGCTTTTTACTGGAGAAATAACAGATTATACTGACTCAATTTCATTTAAAAAATTTATTTCTGATGATGAGCAGATCCAAAGCATGCGTGATGTGAAGCCCGGAACATGGGCTAAAATGCAGGGTTCTGCGTCACAAGACCAGTATAGCCATGATATTGTATTTAACATTTCGTCATTTGAAGTGGTAAAGCATATTGGTAGGACTGAAAAATTTCAGGGTGATGAAAAAAGAGTTGAGTTGCACTTACATACGAATATGAGCCAACTCGATGCTACGAATACTGCAACGGATTTTGTCTTAGCAGCTAAAAAGTTCGGTCAAAAAGCAATAGCAATAACAGATCATGCGGACGTACAAGCTTTTCCGGAAGCATATAATGCGGGTAAAAAAAATGGCGTAAAAATAATTTACGGTCTGGAAGCAAATATGATTGACGATCACGCTTTGCTGGTTATTAATCCAGCTTCGATGACATACAAAGATCGTGAATTTGTTATTTTTGACGTTGAGACTACTGGTCTTTCATCGGTTTACGATACAATTATTGAAATCGGCGCCGTAAAAATGAAAAACGGAGAGGTGTTAGAAAGGTTTGATAAGTTTATCAATCCGCATCACCCGTTAAGCGAACAAACTATTAACCTGACTTCAATTACTGATGAAATGGTTGGAGCGGCTGATGATGAAACTGTAGTAATTAAGCAATTTCAGGATTTCTATGGCGATCGTCCTCTTTGCGGGCATAATGTCCAGTTTGACGTGGGCTTTGTTAATGCAGCCTTGAGACGAGCTCACCTAGCAGAAATTACCCAGCCCGTGGTTGATACGTTGGAAGTATCACGTTTGCTTCATCCGGAACAGACAAGACATACATTAGATTCCCTTGCTAAAAAGTATAATGTTGTCCTTGAGCACCACCACAGGGCTAATCAAGATGCGGAAGCAACAGGCTATTTAATGTTTAAGCTTTTAGATGCTTTTAACAAAAAATACCATGAAGATGATTTAGGCAAAATGAATGATTATGCTGCTCATGGTCAAGTGTTTAAAAGGGCACGTCCACAGCATATGACTATTCTGGCTAAAAATCAGGCTGGTTTAAAGAATATGTACCGTTTAGTTTCAATTGCCAGTACCAAAGATTTTTACCGCATTCCGCGCACACCTAAATCTGATTTGGTAAAAAACCACGATGGTCTGCTCTATGGTTCTGGTTGCTCAGAAGGCGATGTTTTCGTGGCAATGATGCAGAAAGGTTATGATGAAGCTCGGAAAAAGGCCCGTTTTTACGATTATTTAGAAATACAGCCACCAGCTAATTATTCTATTATGATTGAAGATCATTTAATTGCCGATGAAAAAGAGCTGGAAGAAATTTTAACTAATATCTATAAACTCGGAAAAGAACTGAATAAACCTGTTGTTGCCACTGGGGATGCACACTATGTTGAAGAACACGATGCTATTTACCGGACAATCTTAATTTCGGCTCAACGCAGTAATCCAGATCGTAACAAAAAGCAGCCTGATATGCATTTCTATACCACGCAGGAAATGCTTGACGCGTTTAGTTTTTTAGGTGAAGAAGCGGCAAAAGAAATTGTCATCACTAATCCTAATAAAATTGCGGCGTCTATTGAAGAAATTTCACCGATAAAAGATGGACTTTACCCACCGCACATTGATAATGCTGATGAAGAAATGAAGCATTTGACATACGATAAAGCACATGAACTATATGGTGATCCTTTGCCTAAAATTGTGCAAGATCGGCTTGATATGGAACTTAATTCCATTATTTCCAATGGCTACGCTGTCATTTATTTAATTTCACAGCGGTTGGTAGCTAAATCAAATAAAGATGGTTACTTGGTTGGTTCGCGGGGTTCTGTCGGTTCCAGTTTGGTTGCGACAATGTCTGGTATTACTGAGGTCAATCCATTACCACCACATTATCGTTGTCCGCAATGTCAGTATTCCCAATTTTTTGAAAATGGTGAATATGGTTCAGGTTATGACTTGCCTGATAAAAAATGTCCTGATTGTGGCGCAAAGTTGGTTAAAGACGGTCAAGATATTCCGTTTGCTACATTTTTAGGCTTTCATGGTGATAAGGTTCCTGATATTGATTTGAATTTCTCTGGTGACTATCAACCGGTAGCTCATAACTTTATTCGCGTAATGTTTGGTCCGGCAAACTCGTATCGTGCGGGCACAATAGCTACAGTAGCCGATAAAACTGCCTATGGTTATGCTAAGCATTATGATGATGAGAAAGAATTAAATTTGCGTGGAGCTGAATTAGACCGACTTGCAGCTGGTGTCAGCGGTGTCAAACGCACAACTGGCCAACACCCGGCTGGTATTGTTGTAGTTCCAGATGATATGGATATCTATGATTTTACGCCTGTTCAGTATCCTGCAGATGATGTTAATGCTGCATGGCTGACAACACACTTTGACTTTCATTCAATCCATGACAACATTCTAAAATTCGATATTTTAGGTCATGATGATCCTACTATGATTAGAATGTTGCAAGATCTTTCTGGAGTTGACCCGTTAACTATCCCACCTGATGATCCAGGAGTGATGTCACTCTTTTCCAGTCCTAAAATTCTCGGTGTAACCCCAGAACAAATTCAGTCAGAAACTGGAACATTAGGTGTGCCGGAATTTGGTACAAGATTTGTCCGGGGCATGCTGGAAGAAACTAAGCCGACTACTTTTTCAGAATTACTGCAGATTTCTGGACTATCACATGGTACTGATGTTTGGCTGGGAAATGCTGAAGAATTAGTCAATAATGGTACTTGCAAACTGAAGGATGTTATTGGTTGTAGGGACAATATCATGATGGACTTAATTCACTGGGGCGTTAAACCTGAAGTAGCTTTTTCCACAATGGAATCGGTACGTCATGGTCGCGGAATTAGTGACGATGACATGGCTGTTTTGAAGCAAAATGATAAAATACCTGATTGGTATATTCCGTCATGTCTGAAAATTAAATATATGTTTCCTAAGGCACACGCTACTGCCTACATTTTAATGGCTTTAAGAATTGCTTGGTTTAAAGTTTATTATCCTGAAATTTATTACACAGCTTATTTTTCAGTTCGGGCTGACTTGTTCGACTTGGTGGCTATGAGTCATGGTAAAAATACTGTTAAAAAGGCAATGGCTGATATTCAAAATCAGGGTAATGATGCCTCAGCAAAAGATAAAAGTTTACTCACAGTCCTTGAGATTGCTAACGAATGCCTAGAGCGCGGAATTAAAATTAAAATGGTTGATATTAATCAGTCTGAAGCCACTAATTTTAAAATAATTGATCAGCATACAATTTTGGCACCATTTAATGCCGTCCCTGGATTAGGCAATAATGCTGCAAAACAAATAGTTGCTGCCAGAACTGAGCAAAAGTTCTTGTCAAAAGAAGACCTGGCAAACCGGGGCAAAGTGTCTCAGACAATTATGGATTACTTGGAAGAAAATGAAGTATTGGCAGGAATGCCGGAACAAAATCAGCTTTCACTCTTTTAAGTTTTGCAGTAATAATATAAATGTGATATACTTTGATAAAGAAGTTCGAATAGATAATTCGGAGTGAGCAGTTCTGCTCACTCTTTTTATTACGGAGGAAAGTACTTGGCGAAAGTTAAAGATTTTGTTCTTGATGAGATAAGACCAATTATTGCAAAGCGCAATGATGAACTTGTGGATACTGAATACGTTAATGAAAAAGGTCAAAACTATTTAAGAATTTACGTTGACCGTGAGAATGGCATTGATATGGATGAAATTGCAGCCTTAAGTGAATTAATTTCAGCTAAACTAGACCAGCTGCAACCAGATCCTTTTCCAGATCCATACGTATTGGAATTATCATCTCCTGGTATTGAAAGACCAATAAAAACTGCAGCCGATTGGCAAAAGGCTCTAAATCAATATGTTCATGTCAATCTTTACCAGAAAGTTGAAAAACAAAAAGAATATGAGGGAACTTTAAAGTCATTCACTGACAGCGAAATCGAACTTGTTGTTAAAGTTAAAACTAGGAAAAAAGTTTTATCGCTTCCCCGTAAATTAATTGCGAATATTAGATTTGCAATTGAGTTTTAGAAAGGTTGATTAAAATTTATGTCTAAAGAAATGCTTGAGGCGTTTGCTACTTTAGAAAAGACAAAAGGTATCAAACAGGATGTGATTGTTGAGGCCATCAAAGCAGCGCTGGTAGCGGCATATAAGAAAAATTATAATCAAGCCACTAATGTGATAGTTGAGTTTGATGAGCGCAGAGGCGACTTTAAGTTAATGACCGAAAAGACTGTCGTTGAAGAAGTTCATGATGAACGATTGGAGATTAGTTTAAAGGATGCTTTAACCATCAATAGGGCTTATGAACTTGGTGATAAAATTAGATTCGAAGTCGCACCTAAAAACTTTGGCCGGATAGCTGCACAGACTGCTAAACAAGTTATCATGCAACATTTGCGAGAAGCTGAAAGAAATCATATCATTGATGAATATTCTCAATATGAAGACGAATTAATTACAGGTACTGTTGAAAGACGTGATAATCGTTTCGTTTATGTTAAAATTGGTAATGTTGAAGCAGTAATGCCTCGAAATGATCAAATGCCCGGTGAAGTTTATAATCCTCAAGATCAAATTCGTGTATTGGTAACCCACGTTGGTTCTGATTCTAAGGGTGCGCAAATTACGGTTTCACGGACTGCACCGGATATGGTCAAGAGACTGTTTGAACAAGAAGTGCCTGAGATATATGATGGCACGGTTGAAATAGTTTCGATTGCTCGTGAAGCTGGAGACAGAACTAAAATTGCGGTAAAATCTAATGACCCTAATATTGATCCTGTCGGTACCTGTGTTGGTCAAAGAGGTGCGCGGGTACAAAATGTTGTGAACGAACTTGACGGTGAAAATATTGATGTAGTCAAATATGAAGATGATCCGTCTGACTATATTGCCAATGCTCTTAATCCTGCGGAAGTAATTGCTGTGCAATTTGGAGATGAAGATGATGAAAAGAGTGCTTTAGTCATTGTTCCTGATTATCAATTATCGCTGGCAATTGGCAAAAAAGGTCAAAATGTTCGTTTGGCAGCTAGATTAACTGGTTATAAAATTGATATCAGACCAGAGTCTGAAGTAGAATTTGTTGATGAAAGCAGTGCCCAAGCAGAAGAGGAGAACAAAGAAGCTGAAAATTCTACCACTGATGATACTGTTTTACCTGAAGTGCAAGATGATGCTGTAGATGATGAAAATACTAATGAAGAATTGACATCTGAAGAAGCAGAAGTTCCGGATGAACATGAAGAAGCCACAGATGAGGAAACAGTAGATTCTACTGAAGATTAGCATAAGAGGTGAGCTTTTTGAAAAAGAGAAAAATTCCGATGAGAAAAGATCTGTTAACAGATACTATGCAACCAAAAAAAGAATTGGTGCGCATCGTAGTTGACAAAGAGAAAAATGTCTCGGTTGATCCAACTGGTAAGAAACCGGGTCGTGGAGCTTATGTTTCTCTAGATCCTGATCAAATAAAAAATGCTCAAGAAAAAGGACTTATTGAACGTAGTTTAGGAACTAAGATTCCAGCAGAATTTTATGACGAGCTATATTCATACGTTGATCATCAAAAAGCTAGAAAAGAATTGTTTGGTGATAATTAAATTTGCAAAATAGACAAAAAGCATTAAATTTGCTGGGATTAAGTCAAAAAGCTGGTAAATTAGTTTCCGGCTTTGAAGTTGTTTCAATGGGTGTTAAAGCCGCAAAAGTTAAACTGGTTATTCTCGCTCAAGACAGTCAAACTGATACAAGCAAGAAAATTACTAATTTGGCTCAAAAATATGAAGTTTCTGTTATTACAGAATTTAATAGTACGGAAATTTCACAAGCAATTGGTAAAAAACGTAAGGTTTTAGGAATAACTGACATCGGTTTCTGCAAAGCATTATTACAAAAAATTAATGAAGGAGTGTGATTTGATGACTAAAACAAGAATTTATGAATTGGCAAAAGAATTAGGCATCGATAATAAAGCTGTCGTTAATAAAGCTAAAGAACTTGGTTTCGATGTTAAAAATCATATGTCATCACTTGAAGATTCACAGGTAAATCAAATAAAGGGTAGTTTCCGTAGCTCCGCTCCCGCGAAAAAGCAAGAAAAACCTGCAAAAAAGAGTAGTAAAATTAAAATTTCTGTTACCTCAATACGCAAAAATGAAAAAAAGCATGAAGAAAATAATGGCAACAGAAATAATAGAAGAAATAATCAGCATAGAGCAAATAACTGGACAAGGCAGGGGCAAGACCGCAATAAACAACGATCAAATCCTAGCCAAAAAGCCTCTAAGCCGGTCGCACAAGACCTGCTTAAACAACTAAAACAAAAACAGCGAGTTGAAGAAAATACGTTAAACCGTCAAACTGAAAAAGCTCAAAAATCTTATAGTAATGAGCAGAATAAAAAGACCAGCAATGAAGGCAGAAAAACTGTTTCAAAGCCCGAAAAAGAAAATAAAGTTGTCAAATCAGAAACTACCACTCCTAAAGTGACAGGTCCTAAGATTATCAAACCTTCTCCAGCAAGAATGAAGAAGCAGCAAGATAATAATACTGTTCATAAAGAGAAAGTATTAGATACTACTGCAGCTCCTGAACCAGCAAAAGAAGAAAAGCGTCGTGGTAATGGTCATGGCCGCAATTCTGGTAAACCTGGCAGAAAGGGTAGAAATCAAGCTTATGGTGCAAATAATTATACTAAGCACCAAGAAAAACATAAGCGTAAGAATAAGAAAAAGCAGTTTGAACAAGTTCCTAAAAAGCAGCCTACGCAAAGAAAAGAACGTCCTTTACCAGAAACATTAGTTTATGAAGTAGGGATGAATGCCCAAGATCTAGGAAAGATATTGCACCGGGAACCAGCTGAAATAGTTAAAAAACTATTCATGTTGGGCGTGATGACAAATCAAAATCAATCACTTGATAAAGATGCGATTGAATTAGTAGCAGCTGAATACAATATTAATGCAAAAGAAAAAGTTCATGAAGATATTTCAGATATTGATACTCTTTATGATAAGAGAATGGCTGCTTCTAAGGAATCTAAACACCAGACCAAACGTCCACCTGTAGTTACGATTATGGGCCACGTTGACCACGGTAAGACTACTTTACTTGATCGTTTGCGTCATACGCACGTCTCTGCACATGAAGCAGGTGGTATCACTCAAAAAATTGGTGCTTATCAAGTAAGAGTTGATAACCAACCTATTACATTTTTAGATACTCCAGGACATGCTGCATTCTCAAACATGCGTGAACGTGGTGCTGAAATAACTGATATTGTGGTATTGGTTGTTGCAGCTGATGACGGTGTAATGCCACAAACTATTGAAGCAATTGATCACGCTAAAAGTGCCAAGGTGCCAATTATTGTTGCAATCAACAAGATGGATGTTCCTGGGGCTAATCCAGAGCACGTCACTGAACAGTTGATGAAATACAATTTAATTCCTGAAAGTTATGGTGGAGACACTATTTTTGTCAATATCTCTGCTAAAACAGGTGAAAATGTTGATGAATTGCTGCAAATGATCTTATTGCAAGCAGACGTTATGGAATTGAAAGCTGATCCTAAACAAAAAGCAATCGGAACAGTTATTGAAGCACGACTTTCTCGTGGTCGGGGGCCTGTTGCAGACCTTTTGGTTCAACAAGGAACTCTAAAAGTAGGTGATCCTATTGTTGTCGGTAATCGCTTTGGTCGTGTCAGGGTAATGACTAATGATCGCGGACGCCAAGTTGAAAAAGCTACTCCTTCAATGCCAGTGGAAATTACTGGTTTGAACGATGTGCCTGAATCAGCTGATAAAATTGTAGTCTTTGACGATGAAAAGACGGCAAGAAGTGTCGGTGAGCAAAGGGCACAACAGGCATTGCAACAATCCCGTGAAAATGTGCAGCATGTTACCCTTGATAACTTGTTTGACACCATGAAGAAAGAAAACATGAAGGAAGTTGACGTTGTCTTAAAGGCTGACGTACAAGGTTCAGCTGAAGCATTGCAACAGTCACTTGAAAAGATCGAAGTTGAAGGCGTCCGCGTTAATATTATTCATGCCGGCGTTGGTGCGGTTAACGAATCAGATGTTACTTTAGCAGGTGCCTCGAATGCGTTCATCATCGGCTTTAACGTCAGACCTACAGCTACTGCCAAGTCACAAGCAGAAGCCGATGGCGTTGATATTCGTCTTTACAGTATAATTTATAAAGCTATTGATGATGTCAAGGCTGCCATGAAGGGGATGCTTGAGCCAACTTATGAAGATAAGGTTGTCGGTAATTTAACAGTACGCGAGACTTGGAAGGTTTCTAAAGTAGGAACAATTGCCGGTGCTTTTGTGGACTCAGGCTATGTTTCTAAAGATTCTACAGTTAACCTAATTCGTGATGGTGTAGTTATCTATACTGGTAAAGTGGCTTCTCTAAAACGGTTTAAAGATGATGCCAAAGTTGTCAAACAAGGTTTTGACTGTGGTCTAACCATCGAGAACTATAATGATATTAAAATTGGTGATGAATTAGAAGCGGTTGAAAAGCAGGAAGTTAAACCTGAGTAAGATTAACTAGGAGGAAAAACATGAAACACAGAATTGGTCGTGTTGAAGGAGAAATCCTCCGTGAATTAACGAAAATTTTGCGCAAAAATATTCGTGATCCACGAGTTAATGATGTTACAATCACAGCGGTTGAATGTACTAATGATCTGTCTTATGCTACTGTCTACTACAGCATTCTTACAGAAGATTCTAAAAAAGAAGAAGAAGCTGCTGCCGGTTTGAATAAGGCTAAAGGAATGATGAGACACCTTTTAGGTCAAGTCCTAACTGTTTACAAAGTTCCAGAGCTGATTTTTAAAAGAGATAATTCGGTTAAATACGGTAGTAAAATTGATCAATTGATCGCTGAAGTAAAAAAGCAGGATGCAAATCGTAATAAGTAAGAAAGGCGCTGTTGGGCGCTTTTTTCATGGTTAAGGTAAATATAATGATAAACGGTATTTTAGTGATAGATAAAGATCAGGGAATGACGAGTGCAGATGTTGTCTATCATTTACGCAAGGTGTTGCACATTAAAAAAATTGGTCATGCTGGGACTCTTGATCCAGATGTCACAGGTGTATTGCCCATTGCAATTGGCCAGGCTACAAAATTAATTGAACTAATGCATCAACAAAATAAAAAATATGTTGGGCAAGGAATTTTAGGATTTTCTACTGATAGTTGTGACACTAGTGGGAAAATATTAAGCTCTCAGAAACTCACTCAAAAAATTGCGGCAACTGAAATTAAAAAAGCAATGCAGGAATTTATCGGAGAAATCGAGCAAGTGCCGCCAATCTACTCTGCGGTGAGAGTGAATGGGAAACATCTCTATGAATATGCCAGAGCCGGCATAAGTGTTGAGCGACCTAAGAGAAAAGTGCATATCACTAATTATGAACTTGAACGTGAACCATTTTTTGATGACGAAAAAGGACAAGAAACTTTTAGTTTTCAAATAGAATGTAGTAAGGGTACGTATGTAAGGTCATTAGTTAATGATCTGGGAACTAAGCTGGGTGTACCAGCAGTGATGAAGACTTTAAGGCGTACAGCAAGTTCGGGTTTTGATTTGGAGCAGGCAGTTAAATTGTCTACAATAATTGAGAATCCTGAACGCGTCACTGAATTTATTCAGCCATTAGATGCTTTTTTCAAGGACTATAATCACTCTGATCTCAGTGAAACGGATTGGACTAAGGTCAAAAATGGCGCTGCTATTTCCTTGAAAACGAATGCAAAAAAGGTGGCATTACGGTACAATAATAGCGTTAAGGCAATTTATCAGAAAGATGGTACCATGTATCGCCCTTATTTAATGCTTTTACAAAATGAATAAGTGAATGAAGGTCTTATTATGGAAATAATCCATTTAACATATCCCATTAAGAAAAATATCTTCCCCCAGAAAATAGTTCTTGCTTTGGGTTTTTTCGACGGCGTTCATCGGGGACACCAAGAAATAATAAAAGCTGCTAAAAAAAAGGCACAAGCAAAACATTTACCTCTTGTTGTGATGACGTTTGATCGCCACCCCAAAGAAATTTATCAAAATAAAAACGTTACCTACATTGATACCTTGTCGGAAAAGGCATATAAAATGCAAAAGCTTAATGTCGATTATTTATTAGTAATGCACTTTAATAACGCATTTTGCCAGCTGACGCCACAAGAATTTGTGGACGAAATCATTGTTAAATTGCGCACTGATACTGTCGTTGCCGGCTTTGACTATACCTATGGGCCCAAAAATATAGCCAATATGAAAAACTTCCCTGAATTTGCTCAAGGCAGATTTGCTATAGTTGATGTCCCGAAACAGTCTTATGACGGAGAAAAAATTGGTTCAACAGAAATAAAAAAAGCGATCAGTGCCGGAGAAATGGAATTAGCAGCTAAATTGTTAGGTTTTCCTTATCTAATGTCTGGCTATATTGGACATGGGCTGCGCAATGGTCATAAATTAGGCTATCCAACGGCAAATTTAATTTGGAAGCCCAAAAAAGTAGTCCCTAAAGTAGGAGTTTATGCCACCAAAACTAAGATCAGAGGAAAATGGTATGACTCTATGACAAGTGTTGGTTATAATGTCACTATCAATGATGGTCAAAAACTATATATTGAATCAAATTTATTTGGTTTTGATCAAGAAGCTTATGATGAGGAAATGCTAATTAAATGGTATAAGTATACCCGTGGCGAAATTAAGTTTGATAGTTTGAAGAAATTAAAAGAGCAGATGAGTCGAGACGAGTCAGAAATTAAAAATTATTTTGCAAATCATAAGTAATTATATTATCAGACTTAAAAGATAACGGTTTTTAATAAAAAAGTTAGCACTCAGCTTGACATTCTGCTAAAAGCTAGTATCATAATAATTGTTAGCACCTGAGAAGATTGAGTGCTAAAAGTGAGGGCGATATTTATGTTGACCGAACGTCAAGAATTAATTTTAAAAACAATTATCAATGATTTCACGCAGACACATGATCCTGTTGGTTCAAAAACAGTCATGAATCAGTTGCCAATTAAAGTTTCGAGCGCAACAATTCGCAACGAAATGGCCGTTTTAGAAGAAAAGGGCTTAATCGAAAAAACCCATTTGTCAAGTGGTCGTGTTCCTTCTACTGAAGGGTACAGGTACTACCTTGATAACTTGGTAGAGCCCTTACAAATATCTTCTTCTGTTTATAAGAGAATCATTAATCAGCTAGATCAGCCATTTCATCAGGTAAATGACATTGTGCAGGAAGCTGCCAAAATTTTGTCTGATTTGACTAATTACACTGCTTTTGCGGAAGGTCCTGAAAATAGTGATTTAACTATTTCAGGATTTAGAATAGTCCCGCTTTTTAGTAGACAAATAATGGCCATTCTAGCAACTAGTGACGGTGATGTTCATAATCAAGTCTATACGTTACCATATAATGTTCATGGTGATGAGATTGAACGTGCCGTTCGAATGATTAACGATGAATTGGCAGGTAAAACTTTAAGCGAAGTGACACCTGAATTTCTGGAACAAACTTTAGGTAAAAAACTTAAAGTTAGTCATGTTGCCGAATTAATTGAATTGGTAAAAGATGTTATTAGTGATGCTGCTAGTGAGCAAATGTACGTTGATGGTCAGATTAATTTGCTCAATAATATTTCTTTAAGCGATGTTTCTAATTTACGTTCATTATATGAGTTGATTGAGCACAATGATTTGATTTCAAGTATTTTGAATAATGAAGCAAGTTTAAAAAGTGATAGGTATCCAGTAAAAGTAAGTTTAGGCTCTGAACTATCAAATGACTTGTTAAAAGATTACAGTCTGCTTACAGCTGAGTACAGTGTCGGCTCACATGGCAAAGGCATAATAGCTTTACTTGGACCTGATAACATGCCATATTCACAAGTAATAGGACTCCTTGAATACTTTAGAAACGAGTTAGCAAAAAAGTTGCTTGAATATTATGGTAGATTTAAATAAAGGAGGTTAGCCTTGAGTAAGGAAGAAAAAACCAAAAAAGACGTAGATGAAAATCAACGTCATTCTGAGAAAACCCAGTCACCAAAGACAGATTCAAAATCTGAGGCTAACAAGAAAACGAAGCCTGAAACTTCAGAAACAAAAATTAAAGAAAAATTGACTAAGTTACAGGCGGAAAAAGATGATCTTGAAGATAAGTTCTTGCGCAGTCAAGCAGAAATGCAAAATATGCAAAATCGTTATAATAACGAGAGAGCACAACTTATTAAATATGAATCACAGTCTTTAGCCAAAGATGTTCTGCCAGCAATGGACAATTTAGAAAGAGCTTTAGCTACCAAAGTTGATGACGAAGCATCAAAGCAACTTAAAAAGGGTGTACAAATGACCCTTGATTCACTGGTTAAAGCGATGAAAGATCACGGAATTAGTGAAATTACAGCTGAAGGTGTAAAATTTGATCCTAATTTACATCAGGCTGTTCAAACAGTTGCGGCTGAAAATGACGATCAAAAAGATCATGTTGTGCGAGTTTTGCAAAAAGGTTATTTATACAAAGATCGTACTTTAAGACCAGCAATGGTTGTTGTAGCACAATAATTGAAAGGAAGCATATCAATGTCAAAAGTTATCGGAATTGACCTCGGAACTACCAACTCAGCGGTTGCTGTTCTTGAGGGTAAGGAACCAAAAATTATTACTAACCCAGAAGGAAATCGGACAACTCCTTCAGTAGTAGCTTTCAAGGATGGAGAAATTCAAGTCGGTGAAGTTGCTAAGAGACAAGCAATTACCAATCCTAATACTATTTCTTCAATTAAGCGCCACATGGGTGAAGCTGATTATAAGGTGAAGATTGGAGATAAAGCATACACTCCACAAGAAATTTCAGCAATGATCTTGCAGTATATCAAGAAATTCTCCGAGGATTATTTAGGTGAAAAAGTAACAGAAGCTGTGATTACAGTTCCTGCATACTTTAATGACGCTCAACGTCAAGCTACTAAGGATGCTGGTAAAATTGCCGGCCTGGATGTTAAGAGAATCATTAACGAACCTACTGCATCTTCCCTTGCTTACGGTCTTGACAAAGATGCTGAAGACGAAAAAGTTTTAGTTTACGACCTCGGTGGTGGTACTTTTGATGTTTCCGTTTTGCAATTAGGTGACGGTGTGTTCCAAGTTCTTTCAACTAATGGTGATACTCACCTTGGTGGTGATGACTTCGATAACAAGATTATTGATTGGTTGATTAAGAACTTTAAAGATGAAAATGGTGTTGACCTTTCTAAAGATAAAATGGCTTTACAAAGGTTAAAGGATGCTGCTGAAAAGGCTAAGAAAGATCTTTCTGGTGTATCTTCAACTCATATTTCATTACCATTCATTTCTGCTGGCGAATCTGGTCCATTACACCTAGAAGCTGACTTAACTAGGGCAAAATTTGATGAATTAACTTCTGACTTAGTTGATAAGACTAAGATTCCGTTTGACAATGCGTTAAAAGATGCTGAATTAACAGTTAATGATATTGACAAGGTTATTTTAAACGGTGGTTCTACTCGTATTCCTGCTGTGCAAGAAGCTGTTAAGAAGTGGGCGGGTAAAGAACCTGATCACTCAATTAACCCAGACGAAGCTGTTGCTTTAGGTGCTGCTATTCAAGGTGGTGTCATTTCTGGTGACGTTAAGGACGTTGTTTTACTTGATGTAACTCCTCTATCACTTGGTATTGAAACTATGGGTGGTGTATTTACCAAGTTAATTGAGAAGAACACGACAATCCCAACCTCCAAGAGTCAAATCTTCTCTACAGCTGCTGATAATCAACCAGCTGTTGACGTGCACGTATTGCAGGGTGAGCGTCCAATGGCTGCTGATGACAAGACTTTAGGTCGTTTCGAATTAACTGATATTCCAGCAGCTCCTCGTGGTGTGCCACAAATTCAAGTTACTTTTGATATTGACAAGAACGGTATCGTTAATGTTTCTGCTAAGGATATGGGAACCGGTAAAGAACAAAAGATTACTATCAAGAGTTCATCCGGTTTATCCGATGAAGAAATTAAGAAGATGCAAAAAGAAGCTGAAGAACATGCTGAAGAGGATAAGAAGAAGAAAGAAGAAGTTGACCTACGTAACGAAGTTGACCAATTAATCTTCTCCACTGAAAAGACTCTCAAAGATGTTAAAGGTAAAGTATCTGATGACGACACCAAGAAAGTACAAGACGCACTTGATGCCTTGAAGAAGGCACAAAAAGACAACAATTTGGATGAAATGAAGTCTAAGAAGGATGAATTATCCAAGGTTGCTCAAGACCTAGCAGTCAAATTGTACCAAGCTAATGGTGGGGCTCAAGGTGCACAAGGTCAAGCCGGCCCACAAGCAGGTCCCCAAAATCCTGGTTCACAAGATGGTAATTCAGGTAGCGGTTCCGCAGGCGAAGGCGAGTTTCATAAGGTAGACCCAGATAAGTAAAGGGTTTATAATTGAATAAATTAGAAAAGAACTGCCAAGAAAAGTAGTTCTTTTCTTTTGTAAAGTTAAGGAGCTTATAGATGGCACAAGAAGATTACTATAGCGTGCTTGGTGTTGATCGTAACGCCAGTGATAAAGAAATTACCTCTGCTTATCGTAAACTTGCCAAAAAATATCACCCCGATTTAAATCACGAACCGGGTGCGGAAGAAAAATATAAAGAGGTTAATGAAGCCTACGAAGTCTTACATGATAAACAAAAGAAAGCCCAATATGATCAATTTGGTTCTGCAGGAGTCAATGGTCAAGGCGGCTTTGGTGGTGCGGGCCAAGGATATAGTGATTTTGGCGGCTTCGGCGACTTTGGTGATATTTTTAATGATTTCTTCGGCGGTGCAACAGGAGCTAACCAGCGTCGTGCTAATCCAACAGCACCAACACGTGGTGAAGATTTAGACTATACACTGACAATTGATTTCATGGATGCTATTACCGGCAAAAAGACGCAGGTTTCCTACACAAGAAGTGAAACTTGTCCAACTTGCAAAGGAAATGGGGCAGAAAAAGGCACACACCCAATAACTTGTGATAAGTGTAATGGCAGTGGCTACATGACTGTTACCCAGAAGTCGATGCTAGGCGTAATTCGGCGTCAAACAGTATGTGATAAGTGTCATGGTCGAGGTGTAATTATTGAACATCCTTGTCAAACCTGTCATGGTAATGGTGTAATTGATGGTAAAAATACCATTGAAGTTAATATTCCCGCCGGAATTGATAACGGTCAGCAGTTACGTTATGATGGCCAAGGCGAAGCTGGTAAAAATGGTGGTCCTTATGGCGATCTTTATATCAGCTACCGCATTAAACCTTCAAAAGAATTCGAACGTAAAGGAACGACAATTTATACCACAGTGCCAATTTCATTTGCACAGGCAACATTAGGCGATGAAATAAATGTCAAAACTGTCCATGGAGATAAAAAGTTAAAAATTCCTGCTGGTACTCAGCCAAATAAAGAATTTACTTTGCATGGCGAAGGTGTTCCTTATTTGCGCGGCAGTGGTAATGGCGATCAAATTACTACTGTTCAGGTACAAATACCCAAATCAATTAACGAAAAACAAAAGCAGGCTTTAGTTGAATTTGTTAAAGCTGGAGGAGGCTCAATTACCCCTCAGGAAAAAGGCTTTTTTGAAAGATTAAAAGAAAAATTACAGTAATAAGAAAGCAGTACTAAAATTTTTAGTACTGCTTTTTATTTTTATCGTAAAAAATTGGCAATAAACTGTTCAAAAGATTCTGATAAAATAATCTTTTGAATTGATTTGGGATTACAAAGCACTTGTATGAAACTGTTATATAACTTCATAAATTCTTTGCGATCACTATGACTGACAGCAATCATGAAAACACAATTGATTTTATGACCTTTATCCCATTCTATGCCATTTTCTTCTAACAAAACAGCGATTTGTGTTTTTTTCGCATTAAGTTCAATGGCGTGCGGAACGGCAAATAAATTAAAAAAACAGGTAGAAGATATTGTCTCTCTTTGATATACAGATTGAATAAAATTCTCTTGTACTATACCTTCTTCTACTATAGCTTTCCCTAAGAAGTAAATGACGTCACTTTTTGAAGTTAAATTTTTGTTTTTAAAAAAGAGCCTTTTATTGAAATAAGTGGCTAAACTGTTTTTTTGTGCTATCTCATCCTTCATTTGTTTAACTAAGATTATTTTCTTTTCAATCTTTAGTTTTTCATTTTCTGAGAAAAAAGGACTAATTAGAACAAAGGGTTTGCCCATTGAATTAAATTTAATGGTCGAAATTATTAATTCGACTTGATTAATTTCGTGTTGAGTAGGTACACACTTATCCACAAAAACTATTTGTATCTTGCTGGCAAAACTCTCTTTTAGCTGTTTAGATAAAATTTTCGAGATATGTCTGTAATCTGGACAACAGATTCCGACTTTAATCCTATCGTCTTTTTGACTTGTTTGTTCAATGACATATCCAATATAAATACTCAATAAATCTATTTCTGTAGGCGGAATTTTGACCAAAAATTTGTCTTCTAACAGTTTAGTTAGGTGTATTGCTACATCATAAGTAAAAGGAGATGTTTCTTTCACTGAATTAATTATTGAGGTATTAGTAATAAATTGTTTGCTTTTTGCTCGTTTTAGTAGCGACCTAATATGAGTAATAAAGTGGGGCAGAATATCATCATAATCCAGAGTTAAGAGATAATAATTAAACACCTCTTTGATAATCGATTTGATCGTTTTTGAGATTTGGTAATTATTTGTCATAGAGTCTAAAGACTGTTTTGGTTCAATTTGCCCGCTGATTGATAAAGCTATATACGCGACATCATTTTTAGGTATTATGATAGGCCAGTGATCTGTTAATCTGTCGCATATTCTTTGAGCAATTTGAAATTCAATTGATTCTTTAAAGACATTGTATTTAATTTTTTCAATAAAATGTGCTTGTCTATCTCTATATAAAGTGATCAGAACATTAATAACTAGATTGGTTAAATATGGCTTGTCAATATAGTAATTAAACTCTTCAATTGTAGTTAATACTATGCTCTTAACATGAGTGTAGTCACTAGCAGAAATTTTTAATGACGTCATTTCCCAGCTTTTATTTTCATTTACAAGCTCGGAAACAATAATATTTCTGATAAATAGGCGCTTGTCATATTCACTTCCTGAAATACTTAATTTATTCTTTTTGCGATTTAACTTTAAATTATATTTTTTAAAATCGTGCTTAATATTATTTAAGTATTTATTCAAAAGAGACATACTCAAATAAAATTGATCCGCCAATTCGTCTATATCTAATGCCGCTTCAGCAAAAAATATTTTTTCTTGAAGCATTTTTTGTTCAGAAGAATTTTCATTTAGCGATAGGTTAATATTACCCGCTAATTTATCTTTATCTATTAGTTTATACCCTCTATTTGAAGAAGAAATAGTTCTAGGTAAGAAATTATTAATATCATGAATCTCAGTTTGGACTGTTCTGAGTGAAACATTTAAAAAGTTTGCCAATTCTTTACCGGTGATCCTGTCTGTTTTTTCAAGCAAAACTAAGAGAATTTTTTTCTGGCGATTATTTAACTGCATATTTTTTCCTCATTAAAGACTTTAATTAAAAAATAGGATAGATTGAAATATTTCGCAATCTTTTTAATGCGGCGCATACCGCAAAACAAAAGTTGCAAGCGTATTCTTGTTCTTTTAAATTATTGAGTAAAAAGAAGGTGAAAAAATGGATTTGGAAAACCAAAGTAAAGAACAAAAAATACAGTTAATGGCATTTGAAATAATTTCTAATTCTGGAGATGCGTTTGATTATTTCTATCAGAGTGTTGAAAAAGCACAAAATGCAAATTTTAAAGAAGCAGAGATATTACAAAAGAAGGGAAATGAATCCTTAAACAAAGCACATAAATCACAAACAGGATTATTGGTATCTGAAACTAATAAAGAAGATATCCCATATAGTATTTTAATGGTGCATGCTCAGGATCACTTAACTATGGCAATCTTTTTTGGAAGGATGTCTAAGTTGTTTATAAATTTATGGAAGGAGATACATAAAAATGAATAAATTTTTGTGGGGAAGTGCGACAGCGTCTTATCAATGTGAGGGAGGTTGGAATGAAGGTAACCGAGGAGAGACGCAATGGGATAATTTCTCACATCATAGTGCATTGAATATTAATCACGTAAATGGTGATGTAGCTTCGGATTTTTATCATAAATATGAAGAAGATATCAAGCTTTTGGCTGATGGTGGCCAAAACACATTTAGATTTTCTATAGCTTGGTCAAGGATTATTCCGGATGGTGTAGGAGAGATAAATCCAGCAGGTATAGAATTTTATAATAAAGTAATTGATACTTGTCTTAAATATCACTTAGTTCCTAACGTAACGCTTTTTCATTATGATTTACCGAAACCAATTTATGATATTGGTGGCTGGGAAAATAGAAAAACAATTACCTATTTTGTGAGATACGCCCAAATTTGTTTTAAATATTTCGGAGATAGAGTACCACTTTGGTCCACTATTAACGAACCTAATTATTATTCTTATTGTAGCTATATTGTGGGTAATTATCCTCCTAATAAAAAATTGGATTTCAATGCTTTCTGTAAATCCGGTTATCATCTTTTATTGGCTAGTGCAAGAGTAGTAAGAGAATATAAAAAGTTAAATCTTCCAGGGAGAATTGGAATAGTAATTGACACTAGCAATGTTCAAACCAAAAGATCAGATGATCTAAGTATGAAAGCAGCCCGAAAGGCCGATTTATTCTACAACAAATGGGTAACCGACACTGTATGTAAAGGTTATTTTCCGCAGCAATTGTTCACTTTAACAAAAGATAGTGGGATAGACTTGTCATTTGTGAAAAAAGCAGATAAACCAATTTTTATGTCCGGCATTGTTGATTTTTTAGGGCTGAATATTTATTCACGGGCCTTCATTAAGCCTTATACAGAAGGTAAAACTGAAGTCTTTATGAATAATAAGGGTAAAAATTCCAAAGTTAAAGAGGGAATTAAAATAAAAGACTGGTTTGAAACAGACTACGATCCAGATATACCCAGAACAAAATGGGGTAGTGAATTATACCCTAAGTGCATGTACGATGAGCTTATGGATATAAAAAAGAATTACGGTAACATTTTAATCTATATCACAGAGAACGGTATCGGGGAATACGAAACTGCAGACAAAACAGGCTATGTGGTGGATGACGAACGTATTGAAATAATGAAAAAATATATCTGCTATATGCTTAAAGCCAAGAAGGAGGGCGTGAATGTTCAAGGCTATTATGCGTGGTCAACTATGGATCTTTATAGCTGGGTAAACGGCTATGAAAAAAGATATGGGCTAATTAGGGTAGATTTTGATCATGACCTAAAAAGAATACCAAAAAAAAGTTACTTTTGGTATAAAAATTTAATATTACAAAATACAGAGGAGGGCTAACATGGAAAATCAAAAAGACAATTTTTTGCTTAAGTGGATTGAAAAATCAATTTTACCAATTGCAAATAAAATACAAAGAAATAAATATCTGCAAGCAATTCAATCAGCCTTTATGACACTAATGCCAATTATGCTAATTGGAGGAATAATCACAATTATAACCACACCTTTTGTCGATTATACCAAAATGGCAACAACTGACAGCATGTATAATTTTTACAAGGGCTGGCAACTGTTTGTTAATAACTATGGCATGCCGCTTGTTATTCTTAGATCAGTTACGTTGTCAAGTATCAGTCTATGGACATCATTAGCTATAGCTTATTTCTTAGCTAAACACTACAAAATGAATACTATTATTACCTCTGTTGTTTCTTTATTAATGTTTTTCATTTTGTGTACGTCGGTTACTAAAGACGGTGGTTTAAGTAATGATTTTTGGGGTGGTGAAGGCTTGTTTGCAGGTATCATCATTGGGATAGCTGTTACTGAGCTTTACCGACTGTTTACTACTAAGAAGATTGGCACAATTAAAATGCCAGATATGGTTCCACCTGCTTTAAAAAGTTCCTTTGCTTCTATTTTTCCTATCATCTTTGTCACTGTGATATGTACAATAATTGCCATGCTTTGTAATTCAATTTTACGTATCACTTTTCCGCAGGCAATTTTAAACCTGTTTCATCCGTTAGTTGTCACTGTTGATAATGCTTTCGGTCTATCGCTATCTTCTATTCTGTCACAAATTTGCTGGTGGTTTGGAATTCATGATACGGCTGTTACTTCTTTATTAGAGCCTTTAATGTACAGCAACTATAGTGCTAATGCTGCTGCATACGCTAAGGGTATAGCGGCAGCTAACTTGCCACATATTTGGACTGAACCATTATGGTGGAACTGGATGGTAATTGGTGGTTCTGGCGCCACATTAGCTCTGGCAGTCATGGTTTTGAGATGTAAATCTGTACAATTAAAAACTGTTGGAAAAGTAGCAATCATTCCTGCACTATTTAACATAAATGAACCGCTAATTTTTGGACTGCCAATAGTTTTAAATCCGTTGTTCTTTATTCCTTGGCTTCTTGCCCCTACTATAAATGGATTAATCGCATATATTTGTATGGCAATAGGAATTGTAAATAAAACGTTTATTTATCCAGGTTGGAATATTCCCGCCCCGATAGCGCAATTTTTATCAAATATGGATCTTAGATCAATATTTTTAACTTTAGTGATGATAATCATAGACGGGCTAATTTATTACCCATTCTTGAAAGTTTGGGATAAGCAAAAACTAGAAGAAGAAAGAGGCGGAGAAAATGTTGCATAAGGAAATAAAAGTTTTACTTGTTTGCAACGCGGGTATGAGTACCGGAATTATGCAAGTCAAATTGGAGGAAGAAGCTAAGAAAAAAAATATTAAAGCCCAAATTTTGGCAATACCCATATCAGAAATAGAAGAATATCTAAATGATACAGACTGTATACTGCTTGGACCTCAAGTTAAGTTTGCAGAAAAAGATGTTAAGAAGATGGCTTCAAACATTCCTGTATTTACAATTAACTCACAAGATTTTGGGTTAATGAGAGCTGATAAGGTTTTTAAACAAATTGAGGAAATACTATCTTAAAAAAAGGAAATATTAATGACTAGAAGTGATGTCGAACAAATTAAATTCCTAGATCTGATTATGATAGCAATAGGTTGCATGATTTTTGCCTTTTCTTTGGTTTTGTTTAACATAAAAAACAAACTCGCAGATGGTGGTATTAGCGGAATTACTTTAATATTAAAAGCAGTTTTTAAATTAAATCCAGCTTATACGACACTTTTACTTAACGGTCCACTAATTTTAATTGGCTATCACTATTTGGGCAAGAAAGCCTTAATCTATACAATTTATGGGACGCTTATGCTGTCAGTTTGGTTATGGGTTTGGCAACAAGTTAAATTAAGTATTGATTACAACCATGACCTATTGCTGGCAGCAATAAGTGCTGGTCTGACAGGTGGTTTGGGTCAAGGAATTGTCTATCGCTTTGGTGGAACCACAGGTGGTACAGATATCATTGCTAAAATGATTCACCACTTTAAAGGAATCCCTATTGGGCATACACTGTTTGGTTTGGATCTTATTATATTAACTTTTTCTTTAGTTTATATTGATAGTAGACACATGGCTTACACCTTAATTTATTCTTTTACATTAAGTAAAGTTGTCAACCTGATTACAGAAGGTCCTTACGAAGCCAGTGGTAGTTTTATTATCAGTAACCAAAATTCTAAAATTGTTAATTTAGTGATGAAGAAAATGAACAGAGGATCAACTATTTTTGAAGCTGAAGGAGGATATTCACATAAGTCAAGTCGTGTTCTTTTTGTCGTAGTTTCGGCTAGAGAATTAAATGAATTAAAAAAGATTGTTTTGTCTCTTGATCCCGCAGCCTTTATTGTCTCTTTTCATGTAAATGAAGTAGTAGGGGAAGGATTTACTTATAAAAGGCCCAATTTTTTATCAAGGATAAAAACAGGAAAGAAATCCCCAAATTTTTTCTTAAATAAAAAAACCAAATCTAATTAATCAAATAGTTTAGGCTACCCTTACTTTTTACTTAATTGCTTTTAACTGTTTCAGTTACTTTGTTATAATAATAAAGATAGAGTAAAGGGTGCAAATTATTTATGGACATAACAAAATTACAAGATTATCAGAAGCGTATTCGCAATTTTTCCATTGTTGCTCATATTGATCATGGTAAGTCTACGATTGCCGATCGAATTTTAGAGTTGACCGATACGGTATCTGAACGCCAATTAAAAAATCAGATGTTAGACGATATGCCGCTGGAACGCCAACGTGGCATCACCATCAAGATGAACTCAGTAGAAATTAAATATCGTGCGCAAGATGGCGAAGACTACATTTTTCATCTAATTGATACACCAGGACACGTGGATTTTTCTTATGAGGTTTCCCGTTCCTTAGCAGCTTGTGAAGGTGCATTGTTAGTTGTAGATGCTTCGCAAGGTGTGCAAGCCCAAACTTTGGCAAATACATACTTAGCAATTGATGATGACTTAGAAATTTTGCCTGTTATAAATAAAATTGATCTGCCTTCAGCTAATCCGGAGCAGGCTAAAGAGGAAATCACAGAAATGTTGGGGTTAGATGCTTCCGACGCTGTTGAAGTTTCCGGTAAAACCGGGCAGGGAATTAAGGAGTTGCTTGAACGCATAGTTAAAGATATACCAGCTCCTAGTGGAGATCTCCAAGCACCGTTAAAAGCGTTGATTTTTGATTCAAAATATGATGACTATCGCGGTGTTGTTTTATCTGTGCGGATTGAAGAAGGTACGGTTAAACCCGGCGATAAAATAAAAATCATGAATACTGGTAAGGAATATGAAGTTACTGAAGTTGGAGTTTCCAGTCCACATCCGGTTAAAAAAGATATTCTAATTGCTGGGGATGTTGGTTACTTAACGGCTAACATCAAGTCCGTTCGTGAAACTCGTGTTGGTGATACTATCACTGCCGCAGAACATCCGACCGCGGAACCACTTCCCGGTTATCGTCAGATACCACCAATGGTTTATTCAGGTATGTATCCCGTAGACAATGGAAAATATGATGACCTTAAGGAAGCTTTACAAAAATTGCAGCTCAATGATGCTGCTTTAGAATTTGAACCTGAAACTTCAACTGCTTTAGGCTTTGGCTTTAGGTGCGGCTTTTTAGGTTTACTCCACATGGATGTGGTGCAGGAAAGACTTGAACAGGAATTTGACTTAGACTTGATTATGACTGCCCCTTCTGTTGATTATCATGCGATTATGAATGACGGCACAACCAAAGTGATTGATAATCCTTCTGATTTACCGTCTGCAGGTGAATATAAGGAAGTGCAGGAACCTTTTGTTAAAGCAGAAGTAATGGTTCCGAATGATTTTGTCGGTCCTGTGATGGAATTATGTCAACGTAAACGGGGCGAGTTTGTGACAATGGACTATTTAGACAAATATCGGGTTAACGTAATTTACAATATGCCGCTAGCCGAAATTATTTATGATTTTTTTGATGATTTAAAATCTTCCACTAAAGGTTATGCTTCACTTGATTATGAAATTACGGGTTATCGGGCAACTGATTTAGTTAAAATTGATATTCTGTTGAATAAACAAGTGGTCGACGCTCTTAGTTTCATTGCTCACCGTGATGAAGCTCAAAATAGAGCGCGACAAATGACCTCAATGCTTAAGAAGTTAATTCCTAGACAGAACTTTGAAGTTGATATTCAAGGAGCAATTGGAGCAAAAATTATTTCTCGTGCCACTGTTAAGCCATACCGCAAGGATGTTACTTGGAAAATTCATACAGGAGATCCTGATAGAAGGGCAAAGCTGCTTGAAAAACAAAAGCGGGGTAAAAAACGGATGAAAGCAGTGGGTCATGTAGAAATTCCCCAAGATGCTTTTATGGCTGTCTTAAAAATGAATGATGACGATTTAAATTAAAATAAAGATAAGTAACGACAAAAGGCTGAATTAAATTAATGATTGAATGGCGCAAACGTAAAGGTGAAGAATTAGCTCCTGCTATAATTGAGAAATATCAGCTTAGCCCAATAACGGCTAAGCTGCTTTCTTTGCGCGGAATAAATACTGCGGAAAAAATAGATTATTGGTTTAATGCCACTGAAGCTGATTTGGCTGATCCTTTTCTAATGCATGACATGAAAAAGGCAGTTAACAGAATTAATCAAGCAATTGATGCAGGAGAAAAAATAACGGTCTATGGTGATTACGATGCTGATGGTATTACTGCCACCACTATTATGGTGGAAACACTGGGCATTTTAGGTGCCGATGTTCATTTTTTCATTCCCGATCGTTTTAAAGATGGCTATGGACCAAATCTTGAATCCTACAAGAAAATTGTAGCAGATGGAACTAAACTGATTATTACTGTAGATAACGGTATTACTGGGGTTGACGAGGTTGCTTTTGCCAAAAGTAAAGGTGTAGATACAATAATTACAGATCACCATAAATTTCAAGAGCAAGTTCCTGACTGTTACGCTTTGGTACACTGCAATTATCCTGGACAAAAATATCCGTTTGATGATTATTGTGGGGCAGGTGTTGCCTACACTATTTGTCGGGCGTTAATGCAGGAACCAATGCCTGAATTATTGGAATTAGCAATGATTGGCACAATTGGTGATATGGTCAAGGTGTCAGGAGAAGGTCATGTAATAGTAAAACGTGGCCTTAAAATGCTTAATGAGACTGAGCGGCCGGGACTAAGAGCTTTAATAAAAAAAGCTGGTTTACAATTAGGACATATTGACGAAACTGATGTTGGCTTTAATATTGCACCAAGATTAAATGCTGTTGGCAGACTTGCCAATGCTTCTCTGGCAGTGGAATTACTATTATGTGATACTGATGAAAAAGCCGAGGAGATAGCTGCTAAAGTTGAAAAATTAAACGATGAACGCAAAAAACTGACTGCAACTGTTTTTCAAGAATGTCTTGAGCAAGTTAAAAATAATGGCTGGGACAGAAGTCAAACTCTGGTAATTTATCAACCAGATTTTCATGAAGGCGTCTTGGGTTTAGTAGCAAATAAGCTGGTTGAGAAAACTCATAAACCTACCATAGTTTTAACTAAAAATGAAGCTGGAATTATCAAGGGGTCTGGAAGATCCGTTGCCGGTTATAATATTTTTAATGCGCTAAATCCCTTAAAAGACAAACTATTTTTGAAATTCGGTGGGCATGATTTTGCTTGCGGATTATCAATGACTGAAGAAAAAATTCCTTCCTTAAGAAAAGCCTTTGAGAATAATTTTAATGGTTCATACAACCAGAATATCAGAGATTACGATTTTGAATTACCGTTTGCTAATCTTGATCTAAAGACTATTGCGGAAATTAAATTGGCGGGTCCTTTTGGCACAGATAATGTGGAGCCGGTGTTTAGCATTAAGCATCCTGATATTACTGGCTGCTTTTACATGGGTGCAGATAAGAATCATATCAAACTGACTGTCAGTAAAAGCAATAAGAAATTGGATGTGGTAGGTTTCAATAAAAAATACTTAACCAGGGTCCTGTTACCATACATTGATCAGCTTTTTATTGGCATACAAGAAAATTGTTTTCGTAATCAAACTAAAGTGCAAGGTATAATTAAAGGTATTGTTTTTGCAGCCCCTAAATTAGTTGTTCCTGCACCAGTTATTGATTTACGATCTGAAAAATATGTAATGGGTTTTGCGGATAGGTATCTTTTATTTGACGAAAAAAATAAGATTTCTGCTTCTACAAAATATGATATTGATCCAGCAAAAATTACGCTGATTAATGATTACGATAGTGAAGGCGAGGTAGCTGTCTTTCTTGACGTTCCCCATAATCAAAGTGAATTAGATGCAGCCTTGACTAATAATTATGCTCAGCTTTACTTACGGTTTATTTTGGATCAATTACCGGTGACGCAAATGCCTGTGAAGTCAGATTTTGAAAAGGTATTGCGCTACGTATATACACATCCTGGTTTAACGATCGAGGATTACCGCTTAGTTGGACCTTTTCTACAGCAGAGTTATGATCATATTCTATTTATTTTACGTGTATTTTCTGAGCTGCATTTTATTAAATTAGCAGATAATAAAATCTATGCTGTCAAACACCCTGCTAAAAGTAAGTTAACGGCTTCACGGTATTATCTTGCTACTAGGTCACAAATTGCCTTCATTCGTGAATTAAGAAATATGTCTAGTAAAAAATTGCTAATGTACGTGAATGAGCAATTAAAGCAGCATTAATTTTTCACATTATTAGTGCTTTTAATCTTGAAATCTGTTAGAATATTAAGGTCGGATAAGCTTTAGCAAGAAAGTTAAGTTTTGGAGGTTTTTTCTTCTTATGGCAAACGATTTTGAGAAACATATTGCAAGTGTTAAGGATTTCCCTAATAAGGGGATCATTTTTCGTGACATTACTCCTATTTTACAGGATGGCAAATTGTTTCAAGCTGCTACTCATGAATTAGCAGAATATGTTAAAAGCAAAAATGCTGATGTCATTGTAGGTCCTGAGGCCCGTGGTTTTATAGTTGGCTGTCCCGTAGCTACTGAATTGGGTATTGGGTTTGTACCTGCTAGGAAACCACATAAGTTACCTAGAGAAGTGGAACGTGCTTCTTATGATTTGGAATATGGTTCTAATAGTTTGGAAATACATAAAGATGCAATCAAACCAGGTCAACGTGTGGTAGTTTGTGATGATTTACTTGCTACAGCAGGAACTCTAAGAGCATGTAAACAACTAATTGAAAATTTAGGTGGAGAATTAGTTGGGTCTGCTTTTTATATTGAATTACCTGATCTAAAAGGAAAAGAAAAATTACCGGGACTTGACGTCTATTCGTTAGTCAAGTACCACGGTGCTTAAATGAATAACATGTAATTAAAAAGTTCCCCAAGAGATTAATCTCTTGGGGAACTTTTTTGGTAGTTAAATTGACAATTTTTATTGCTTTCAGTGATATTAATATAGTAGCTTCTTCTACTAAGAAAAGGTAACTTACTTGACTATTGGTTTTAATAATCGTTAGAATACAACTACGGTAGTAATAAAAGCGTTTTTTAAGAGGAGGATATAAGACATAATTAAAGTATAATTTTGTAATTGTTGTAAGCGCTTGCTAAATTTAGTAATTTCTGTTGAAAAAGGTTACCATACTTTGTAGTTTGATAGGTAGTAGCTAAGTGAAAATATAAATTGGCTTAACCTAAATAATTTATTTACTGAAAAAGTATTACTAATAAGTTTGTTACCTTGCCCTATAGTGCATTATTAGTTTAGAAAAACAACGCTAATTTATAAGCTGTCAGCTATGATAGCTTTTTGGGAGTGAATAGATATGGATAAAATCAGAATTGGCAAAAGTGATGTTTACACAACTAAGTTGGGTTTAGGAACAAATAAAGTTGGGGGACATAACTTATTTAAAAATTTAAATGAAGAAGACGGATATGATTTACTGCGCGAGGCTCTTAAGCAGGGCATCAACTTTTTTGATACTGCTTATGTCTATGGACTCGGCAGATCTGAAGAGATCATTGGGGACGTCTTGCAAAATTATGATCGCTCAAAAGTAATTATTGCTACCAAGGCTGCCCAAGATAAGTCACAAAATATGGCACCTAATAATAGTTCTGCTTTCATTAAAAAAGCCGTTGATGACGCACTTTTACGGTTGAAAACAGACTATATTGATATTTTTTACTTGCACTACCCAGATGAGAATACACCAAAAGATGAAGCAATTGAAACTTTAGATGAAATTCGCAAAGCTGGTAAAATTCGGGCTATTGGTGTTTCTAACTTTTCTTTGAGTCAAATTAAAGAAGCAAATAAAAATGGGAAAGTTGATATCGTTGAGGATCATTATAGTTTGGTGCGTCGTGCTCCTGTTAAGGAAGAATTGGAATATTTACATGAGCAAAATATTTCATTTGTGCCATTTTTCCCGTTAGCTTCAGGTCTGTTAACTGGTAAATACGGCGCTGATGACTGGAACAAGTTTAACAGCACTGACGGTGGAAAACTGCTGGGCGATTTTAACGAAGACCGGTATGACAGAGCAATCAAGGGTATTGCGGGTATCCGTGAGATAGCAACTAAGCACGAGGCGAAGGTTACCCAGACTGTTTTGGCATGGTATATGGCCAATCCAGCAATTAGTGTCGTGATTCCGGGTGCGCGCAACGCTGATCAGGTCAGAAGCAATGCGAAAGCCATGTCAGTTAAATTGTCACCAAGTGAATATCAAGAAATTGATCAATTGTTTAGTGATTTTTAAAAGCCTAACGAAGATCTATTTTTAGTTTTTTGAGTTAAAAGTCTTGTGAGAGCAAGGCTTTTTTTATTGAGTAAAAATTAGTTGAAATAAGGTTAATCTGTCTATAAACTCTTTTGATAGCGTTTACTGAAAAATGAAAATTTTTTCTTTTTTGAAGTGCAAATTTTTTACAAGCTGGGGGTCAAGTATATATAATGGTACAGTATTTCAAAAAAAGGAGAATAGAGTAATTTGCAATTAAGAAAAGCAACTATGGCCGATTTTGACCAAATTATCGCTATTTTGAAAGACGGTGCTAATCAATTAGCTGAGCACGGTGTTAACCAGTGGCAAGGTGAATATCCGTCAAAAGGACAAATTAAAGAAGATATCGAAAATGGCTGGGCGTTTTTAGCCGTATCTGAAGATCAAGAAACGGTTGGAGCAATTGCAATTGTTGACGGACCGGATCATATTTACGATCATTTAGATGGTGAATGGCTATGCGACACTGATAAATATGTAGTTATTCATCGTGTGGCAATTCACTCACAGCATTCTGGTAAAGGCTACGCTACTAAGTTATTGCGGGCTGTTATTAATGATATTAAAGACAATCGTGCTGATATAGATTCGATTAGAATTGATACTCATGAAGATAACCAAGCAATGCAACATCTGATTGCAAAAATGGGATTTACCAAAGTGGGTCTGTTACACGGAGTTTATCGTCCAGACGAAACTTCATACGTGTACGAATTAAAGAAATAATTTCGTTATTTAACACATTTAAAATCAGTAAATTTTACTGATTTCATAGTAAAAAAATAAAACTAAATAGTTTACATTAGTTATTTTATGTATTAAGATAAAGATAACGAATGTAATTTAAAGCATAAATAATGTAGCCCTTGCTACATGTTTATGCAGCATTTGTTATAAACGTACAACCAGCGAAAGGGGGGATATGAGGGTCATTGGTAAAGTAAAATTTATTTTTGCTGTTGACTCGCATCTTACCAAAATTAATTTTCCTGATTAATTTAACTATTTTTTCCTATTCTAAATTATTATACCAAATAGCATATACAAAACCTTTTTACCGATGTGATGGAAAATTCAGGAACTCATCGGTATACCTTAAAAAACCTGATTTTGGAAAAAGTCCAAGATCAGGTTTTTCTTTTGCTTTATTAAATTAATAAACTAGCGATTTTTCATTATCGGCTGATAAAAGAGGTCAATAATGATAGCGGCAATCAAAGCAGCAGCGAACGTTAGTAATAAATTCGTCCATGTAATTTTAGTCATTGCTATGCCGAATAAAGCTAATATTACTGTTAAAATTACATCACCTAACTGAGTTAGACCAACAGCCTTTGACGGGTAATCCTGCCAAAAGTAGCGCTTAGTTCTGGTGATTAAGATAATAAACATAGCACTTAAGACAAGGTAGACGTAGACCATGGTTGACACTGTACCGTGACTATAACCGTGAGTATTAAGATATGCAATAGCAAAGATGC
The DNA here is from genome assembly GCF_000970855.1 of Lactobacillus helsingborgensis. Taxonomy (GTDB): domain Bacteria; phylum Bacillota; class Bacilli; order Lactobacillales; family Lactobacillaceae; genus Lactobacillus; species Lactobacillus helsingborgensis. The sequence continues at coordinate 1,056,169 of NZ_KQ034046.1, read as the reverse complement.
CGATGGCCGTCCATCCGAAAGCAAGTGAAAAAGCAATTTTGGCTAAGCGGGCCATATTCCAATTTTCAGGCTTATAGGTAATGTGAGTCCTATCCGTACCAATCATCATTGTGACCATGTTATTCATAATTGTATAAATAACCATTGCATTTAACGCCATTGGGATATAGTTAAAGAAAAGATAACCGAAGGTCAAAAGCATAGTTAATTGCGCAGTTCTCGCCAATTTAGTTAACGACCAGGTTGTCATTCTTTGATAGACCCTGTGACCAGCGTCAAGAATTTTAACAATTGAAGATAAACCATCATTTAGAAGAACCATCTTGCCTGAACGTTTGGCAACGTCAGCAGCGTTGGAAACAGCAATTCCGACTTCAGCTTGTTTCAAAGCGGGGGAGTCGTTAACACCGTCGCCGGTCATGCCGACGATATAGCCTTTTTTCTGGAAGAACTTAACCATCTTTAACTTATCTTCGGGTAAAACATCCGCAATACCCGCTAATTTACTGGTATCAGTTTGATCATTAAAATCATGAATTGATATGACGTCGCCTTGTAAATCGACTTGCTTAGCTACAGCTTCAGCAGTCTTTTGGTTGTCACCTGTGAGCATAATTGGTTTAACGCCACGCTTTTTAAGCTCACCAAGAGATTTTTTAGAATCGGGACGCACCATATCCTGCAAAATAAAGACCCCAGCTAATTTATCGTCAATCAGTACAGCAACTGAGCGACCCGCACTAAAATCAACATCTTTAGCTTTTTCATTAGCATTCTGATCAATGAGCGAGAGCTGCTTAAAAGATCCCAGCTTGATATTGTGCCCGTTATAATTAGCCATTGAATAACCAGTACTGGAAGTAAATGGCGTAAAGTCAGTACCTGTCTTCACTTCAAGTCCTAAACCGGTTACATAGTCATCAATTGCCGTATCAATAATTTTTTTATTTCTCTGATCTGTGGCAGCAGCCGCCAATTCTAGGGCTTGGTTATTATCTAATGAACTAAAATTAGTCCATTGACCAACAGCTGTTTTATTTTGTGTGATTGTTCCGGTTTTATCTAGCAAAATCAGATTAAGGTTGGCTGCGTCCTGAATACCGGTCAGATCTGATGTTAAGACGCCTTCTTTACTTAGACGGGTTGCCTCAAAGGAATTTGAGAGTGCAAAAGTTGAGGGCATAGCAACAGGGATGGAAGCTATGAACATCATAGCTAAAAATGGCAACATATTAATTAAATTGTTGAGGTCGCCACCTTTGAAAAAGGATGCCACAACGATTACTAGTGTCAAAATACCATCTAAAATACATAAGTAATAAATGATTTTGGTTAATAATTGTTGTAGGTGTCCCGGAGCAGCTGAATTATTAATCAGGTTAATTGTTTTACCAGAACGCGAATTTGCTCCTGTAGCTGTGACTTGAGCAAGTCCGTTTCCTTCTGTCACAGTTGTACCCGCATAAGCTGTATCCTGGGGATTTTTACGAACAGTCTTGGCTTCGCCAGTAATCGAACTTTCGTCAGTAGAGATCTGACCTTCAAGTAATTTCACATCTGCAGCTAGGACATCACCAGCCTGCATGCTGATTAAATCACCTGGGACTAAATATTTGGAATCAATATTTTGCCACTTGCCGTCTCTTTGGACAGAAATAGAAGGTGTCAGCTTATGGGAAATATTGTTTAATACTTTGCGTGACTGCTTTTTCTTAGAAGCACCGTTCCATGCGGCAAAAAGCAACATTAAAAGCACAAACAATGATTGAATCCACTTACCTAAGATGCATTCCAAAAGGAGGGCAGCTTCTAAAATCCAAGCCGATAAATTCCATAACTTAGATAAAAATTCTTTGAAAAAGTTAAATTGAGGTTCAGGAACTTCATTTAAACCATTTTTTTGAAGAAGTTTATCTGCTTCGGCTTGGCTTAAGCCTTTAAATTTTTCAGACATATTACTACTTCCTTAGTTTTAAATACTGCACTTAAAGTAGCATAAATAATTGACTTTTGCTAGCAAATAAAATAGATATTGTTGCTGTACTCGTAAAAAATTATGAAAAGTGTATAATAAAGGTATACCAGTGTATTAATACACTTAGAATTTAAATTAAGCAGTTATTTTAGCTAATCTGCTAAATCTATAAAACCAAATTGGATAAGGAGTAATCATGAATTTTAGAAAAATATTTTTTGTCTTTGTGTTAGCAATTGCAGTTTTCTTTTGTTTTCCCTTTTTTATTCATAATGGAATTTTCGATCGTTTCAATCTTACAATTCCCGAAACTAAAAGTTATGCTCAAGTAGAAAAGAATACGCAAAAGTATTTTAACGTTCAAGCTTATGATGCCAAGACTGGTAAGAAACTTCCATATAGGATCAGAAGAGTAGGTGGTTACGACCCTTCTAAGCAATATATCAAAATTGATCATAGAGGTCAGTATGTTAAGAAAATCCAGTATGTTTCAAAGAGAGAATTCAATAAGAAAGTAAATAAAAATTAGTTTTAATCAATTTGCAGATCTTGCCACATTGTCTGTATCATATTTTAAAAATTATTGGTTATTTAGCATGAAGAACTTAATGAACAGATATTGTAAAAGACTAGTATTGATTGTATTTTCTAATTGGCTGGTTAAATAGGCGAAACAAAAAGACTTGCTTTAAAAGCAAGCCTTTTATTGTGAGCTTATGGTAATATTTTGCTTTTGCTTAACAACCATCTAAAACCCATAGTCTCGTTGCTTTCAGTAGTAAACTGTTCTAATCATCATCAATTTAACAACCATCTAAAACTTGTAGCTGGTGTTAAGTTAACAAGACCTAGTTCTAATCATCATCGATTTAACAACCATCTAAAACAAGGTTCTGGTAGTGTTCTGTACTACTTGGGTTCTAATCATCATCGATTTAACAACCATCTAAAACGTTTTTTTGTCAGTGTAAGTTGACTTAATGGTTCTAATCATCATCGATTTAACAACCATCTAAAACTGTATACATGATAATTCGCGATAAAAAAGAGTTCTAATCATCATCGATTTAACAACCATCTAAAACTGTTGCTCATCAAATCCGACTTGCTAACCTGTTCTAATCATCATCGATTTAACAACCATCTAAAACCGATACCGTCTCCAATAGCATCGCCAATCAGTTCTAATCATCATCGATTTAACAACCATCTAAAACGGGGCTTGATAACTGGACAATGCAGAAAGTGTTCTAATCATCATCAATTTAACAACCATCTAAAACTATTATCAGCGCTAGTATAAATGACCTGTTGTTCTAATCATCATCAATTTAACAACCATCTAAAACCGATGTTTTATCATCAAATTTTAATAATATGGTTGAATTAAACCAAATAATATTAGAAACACGACCAGCTTTTGCAGCAATATCAGGAAAAAGGTAGCTAATCTAGTCCTGATAATGCAGTTTTAGAAATTAAATGTTTACTCAAATTATAGCATAGAAGTTTAAATCTTGAATTTATGCTAAAAACACATTTTTAAAAATTTTGACACTAAAAAAGCCCGCAATATTGCAGGCTTTTTTATTAACAAATTAGTCTTTGTCAACACTGTCTGGGAATGTAGCTAAACGCTCGCCTTCGCCAAGTTCTTCTTCGATTTCAAGCAAACGGTTGTACTTTTCAACACGTTCTGAACGAGCTGGGGCACCAGTCTTTAATTGACCACCGTTAACAGCAACGGCAAAGTCAGCGATAAATGTGTCACCAGTTTCACCTGAACGGTGAGAAATCATGGTGTTGTATCCGTTCTTACGTGAAAGACGGATAGTTTCCAAAGTTTCAGTAACAGTACCAATTTGGTTTAACTTGATTAATGAAGCGTTACCGGCACCTTCCTTAATAGCTTTAGTCAAAAGCTTAGGGTTGGTACAAATGAAGTCATCCAAAACAATTTGAATTCTGTCTTTGTGGCTTTGAGTAAATTTAATCATGCCGTCAACATCATTTTCATCGTATGGGTCTTCAATTGAAATTAATTCTGGGAACTCGTCAAGTAACTTGTCGTAGTATTGAGCTAATTCTTCATCGTTAAATACTTTACCTTCGAAGTGGTACTTGCCGTCTTCTTTGTTGTAGAAGTATGAAGCAGCACAGTCACACGCAATGGCAATATCTTCACCAGGCTTGTAACCAGCCTTAACGATAGCGTCGTGTAAAGCTTGTAAAGCTTCTTCAGAGTTCTTCATGTTAGGAGCGAAACCACCTTCATCACCAAGGCCAGTTTCGTAACCCATGTCTTCAAGAACCTTCTTCAAAGTGTGGTATGTGTTAACGATCTTTTCAAAACCATCACGGAATGAAGTCTTTTTAACTGGAGTGATCATGAATTCTTGAACGTCAATACCGTTGTCAGCATGCTCACCACCGTTAATAACGTTGTGGAAAGTTTGAGGCATTTCAAGATCAGTACCACCAAGGTATCTGTATAAAGGTTGGTGATTATCTTTTGCTGCAGCAGCTGCAGTAGCCATTGATACACCCAGGATAGCGTTAGCACCAAGCTTAGCCTTGTTAGGGGTACCATCTAATTCAATCATTACGCGGTCAATGTTTGCCTGATCGTGTGGATCCAAACCTTTTAATGCTTTGGCAATTTCAGTGTTTACGTTTTCAACGGCTTTGGATACGCCCTTGCCGCCAACACGGCTGCCACCATCACGTAATTCAACGGCCTCGTTTTCACCAGTCGAAGCACCTGATGGAACTTCAGCTTTACCAACAACACCGTTTGATAAGGTTACAAAAGCCTCAACTGTTGGGTTACCACGTGAATCATAGATTTCCAGTGCATGAACATTTTCAATGACTGATTTTAACATCTAAAAACCTCCTAAATAATAAATGCTGTACTATTTTGTGTAAGTACATACATTAGTGGAGCATAGGCTCCATATCTACATGTCAAATTTTAGCCTAAGTTTGTGATTATGTAAACATTTGTAACCGATTTCTAATGTTAAAAAATATTAAAAATAATTTTGTCGCTTTTTTGACAGGTTTGATTTATTATTATGCTATACAATTTTTAAAAAGATTGGTTTATTTCAAAAAGGAATATTAATATGACAAAAGTAAGGTTAATTATAGATTCTGGTTCAAATGACCAGGCAAATAGCAATTTGACTGTCGTTCCTTTGACAATGACTATTTCTGGCAAGGATTTTGTCGATAATGAGAATCTTAATATTGAGGAATTTATTGCCAGTATGGAGAAGAATACGGAAGAAGGTAAAACTTCTTGTCCCAGTATCAACGAATGGCTTGAAGCTTTATCTGGAAGTAAGCGAGCTATCATTATGACCATAACCAGTGGTTTAAGTGGCAGCTTTTCTTCCGCGTTTCAAGCAAAACAAATATATGAAAAAGATCATCCCGACAGCCACGTGATTGTGGTTGATTCCAGAACAGCTGGACCCGAGATTTCGGTTATTTTGCAAGAAATTCAAAAGTTGGTTAATAGTAATGCCCGTTTTGTTGATCTAGAGCAAAAAATTTCAGATTACAAAACCCATACGCATTTGCTCGTTGTATTGAAATCTTTACACAACTTAGCGCTTAATGGACGTGTCAATATGGCTGTAGCCAAAGTGGCCAAAGTCTTAAATATTGATGTAGTAGGGACTGCCAGTGATGAAGGAAAATTAGAGCCACTGGCAAAAGTGCGCGGCATTAAGCGGGCGCTTAAAGAAATCATCAAATTAATGGGTGAAATGAAGTATCAGGGTGGACATGTTATCATTGACCAATGCAAAAACATGAAGGATGCTGAAACTTTAAAAGCAAAAATTTTAGAGCTTTATCCTGAAGCTGCGATAACTATTCGTCCAATGAGGGGATTATGTACCTTTTATGCCGAAGAAGGCAGTCTAATGATCGGTTTTGATGACCTCTAAAGTTTTTAACCCAGATTTTATTTGTTCTATAGATAACAGATTAGAAAAAAGCAGCCTAAGTCCTAACAATATAAAGTTAGGACTTATTTTTGTAAGAAAAAGAAAGCGCTTTTGTTACATAGATTGTGAAATGAAATTCATCTTCTAAAGTGCTGAACATAGTGCTATAATGAAATTAGGTAGCGCTTTCATCACAAACCAAACTGCGCTATCAAGTTTATCTTTATTTAAAATCTATCTTTTAGTTAATGAGAGGTTTTAGTTTAATCATATTAATAAGTTTCGTTGGAGGAATAATAATGGATTTAGTTAAAACAGTCCTTGCGATCATTCCAATCGTGTGGCTGATACTTTCCCTGGGTGTTTTTCACATTCGGGGTGACTTGGCGTGTTTAATCGGCTTTGCATTATCATTAATTCTAAGCATTGTCGGTTTCCACTTTTCGTTTTCAAACAGTATCACAGCAGGAATTGATGGTATAATCATGGCTTTGTGGCCGATAATTTATGTCATCATCTCGGCTCTGTTTATCTACAACATCAGTAGAAAATCAGGCGGAATGGATACAATAATGTCTATGTTAACTTCAATTACCAAGGATATGAGATTCTTAGTATTAATCTTAGCATGGGGATTAGGCGGATTCTTGGAAGCCATTGCCGGTTTCGGTACTGCGGTAGCGATTCCTGCAAGTATTTTAATAATGCTGGGTATGAACCCAATTAAAGCCGCTGTAGTGTGCTTGGTCGCAAATACTGCTCCTACAGCCTTTGGTGCTGTTGGTCTACCAGTAACAACTCTGGCTAAAGTAACAGGACTGGGAGTAACTCAATTAGGTTATTTAATTGCTATACAATTGTTTGTTTTAATGATGCTGGTGCCATTCGTTTTGGTAATGATGACTGAGGGTAAAGGCCTTAAGTCATTCAAAGGCAAAGGTGTATTGGTTTGCACTTTGGTAGCTGGTTTAACTTTCGCAGTACCAGAAATTTTCATTACTAAGTACTTGGGCCCTGAACTACCTTCAATTGTTGGTTCATTAGTTTGTCTGCTATTTTTGGTGATTATTATTAGAGGTTACAGCAAGAAAGATGAAGCAGGATCCTCTAGTAATGAAAAGGAAGAAAAAGCGCAAATTTCTACTGCTGAAAAAATCAAAGCTTGGGTACCATTCATTTTGGTCTTTTGCTTTATTATCTTCACTTCATCAATGTTTCCTGCAATTCATAATGCACTGGCAAGTGTCAAAACTAGTTTCCATTTCTACAATGGTGCAAATGCCAAACCGGTTGACATTGACTGGTTATCATCCCCAGGTACTTTAATACTGCTTTCAAGTATCATTGGTGGTGCTATTCAAGGCTTATCATTTAAGGAAATGTTTTCCGTATTAACGAGCACAATCAAACAATTGGTTAAAACAATTATCACTGTTTGTTCTATTGTGGCTTTGTCCAAAGTCATGGGCTACAGCGGAATGATTGACGTCATTGCGGTTAGTCTTGTAACTTTAACTGGTGCATTTTACCCAGTAATTTCACCAATCATCGGTGTACTAGGAATCTTTATTACTGGTAGTGATACATCAGCTAACGTACTCTTTGGTGAATTGCAAGTACAAGCTGCCCATGCACTGAAAGTAAGTCCATATTGGCTGGCAGCAGCTAACATGGTTGGTGCTACTGCTGGTAAGATGCTTTCACCACAAAATATCGCAATCGCGACTGGTGCAACCGGACTTGAAGGTAAAGAGGGGGTTATTCTTAAGAAAGCTTTGCCTCACTGTGCATGGTACACTGCAGTATTGTGTATTATCGTGTTTGTTGCCGGTAAAATGTTAAGTTACTTATAATATTGATTAATCTGTAAGTCAAATTTCTCATACTTAAAAACACCTCTGAATTCATAAAAATCAGGGGTGTTTTTTGATTAAATAATTAAGAAAAGTAGCTGCTGTGCAATACTAAAGCATAAAACTGCTAGAGAAGTAGCTCCCAAAATGTCTGAAGGAAAGTGAGCTTTAAGACTAATTCGCGATATCACAACCATCAGCCAAATGATAGCTAAAATTAATAACAGCCGATTTCCTAATTGATTGGCAAAAATTTGCCAGATTATTAATGCCATTACCGTGCTGCCTAAAACATGACCGCTCGGAAAGCTATAGCCTTCTTCTAAGTCTGAGTGCAAAATCGGACGTTTTCTACGCATCCATTTTTTTAAAAATATTCCTATTAAATCCGTAAAGCCTAAAGTAAATAGCACCCAAAAAGCAAGTAAATTTTTATTTTTACTAATTAAGAAACTAGCAAGAAATACGTCTAAGACCACTAGTAGTTTAGGATCATTTATAAAGGCTATAATCTGCCAGCCAATCCCATCGTGCTTTCTAATCAGTAGTTTATGGTGAAGCCAATGATCGAATAAGTTGAACCGACGAGAATTTCTGACATTGAAAATAAGTAGCAACAATATGGCTGCAGATAAAATTGCAATCCAGAAGTTAATATTCAAAGTCAAATCCCTACCTATAACTATTACTCGTTTGTATTTTAACAGCAACTTTGTTTGGTATAAAAATAAAAACTTACTCTTGAATAAAACTTAAGAATTGCAATATTAGTAGACTTTTTCGATATAAGTAATAGTTTTAATTAATGATGATAAAGGTAAAATATAACTTAAAATTAAAACTTGACTTTGATGAAAAACAACTTAAAATTGATGATATCAATGATATGCTGGATTTTGAGGTGAGAAAAATGGCTGATAATAAAACTACTAAACAGGAAACTGTCGGTGAAGCTTTACGTGATATAGCTCATCATGAACATGCTTTTGCTTTAGCTGATAATTCTACTAACCATATTGGTGACCTAGCTGTTTATGGCACACTTTATCTTTTGACAATTTTACAACCCTATATGCTTAGATTTGAGTGGATTTTTGTACTTCTAGCTCTAGTGGCAGTAATTAGTTTAGTTCGTTACCAGAATTTTTTAAGACATAAAATTGCTTGCAAAAAAATGACTCCGTTTTTTGTCAATACTAGTTTGATTTCAACAGGAGTTCGGGCATTTGTAGTAGTTAATGCACCTTTGTTTGCCTATAGCCTCTATACTAAGGGGCAGTTCAATGTCTTTATTTCCATTATAGCTGGTCTAGTTGTGGCTATAATTGGGATGTCTTGGCAATATCATTATCTAATTAATCGCCAAGTAATTGACAGACAAGAGCAATCGCCTAAGCAGACTTTTAAAAATGCTACTAAGTTCATTATTAATAGTTGCAGAAAAAATTATATTAGCCGTGGCTATTTGTTTGATATTGTTTGTGCTTTTGTGGTTTGCTCAAACAATATTTCTTATAAGGAATTTATCCTAGTTAACCTTGAAGCTTGGCAATTTGTCTTAATCACTATTTTAGTTATATTGGGAGCGATCATATTTCAAAAGTTTTTACGAAATAAGGTTGCTGCAAAGGATATCAGTAAAAGCTTTAAATGGGGCTCTTTAATTATGACTGCAATTCGAGGCTATTTGATTATTGCTGCACCATGGATTGCTACATGCTTGTTCTCGGGCAGTGCTATTAACTGGCTTACTGTGAACTTGATAGGTTTATTTGTGGCAACTTTTGTTGTAGCTGTACAATATCATTATTTATTAAAAAATGATGGTTAGTAAAGATTAGATAAATTATTGTTTTGTCATAATTATGGACCAAAAAGGATTATTTTTTATCAAGATTCTGCTTTCCTAGTTAAAAGAAAGTAAGATAAGAATTTTGAAGCAGATTCACAAGTTCAAGAACCTTGATTTACGTTAAGCAGATGAGAGTTAAAAACACGTTTTATACAAAATTAGTAGTATGATTATTAGTAAGGTTAATTAACGATACAAGAATTCAATGAACTATATGACTACAATAACAAGTTTTAGTATTATAGTGAGAACATATTAGATTTTTGGCAAAAATAGATTAATTAACACAACAAAAATTGCTGGTAGAAATTAACTCGAAGTTTTATTGACCATAGGTTGTTTTGAAGAATAGTGACATAATTGATGTGGAAAAAGCAATACTGGGAATATGAACAAAGTTAATATGTTTGATGTATAGCTGTAGTTGAGGTCTAGAAGTAAATAAGATTACGGTAAGTAGAATAGGTTAATAGGTTGCCAAAGCAACAGAGCAAAGATCATAATTTTTAAGAAAACTTTAGAGATATAATTAAACATCCTAAAGTTTATTTTACCGTATTTATAATAATAATTTTATAAGAGAATTATATGAATGATATCAATAAAAATTTTAAAAAACTGATAATATATACAAGTTTAACAATGTTGCTTTATGTGGTGATGGCTTTTTTTACTAGTCGTATTTGGGTTGAAGCAATTTTGATTATATTAATTTTAGCTGTTATATTTTATACGGAATTTAAAATAGTTCCGAGAATTGTTTTTGAGGATTTAAAAGAACTTAAAGTAATTAAAAATAGTAAATTTCTTTATAAATATGATAATTTAACTATTATTCTTGTGGGTTATACTTTGCAATGGCTATTTATTGTTTTTGTCGGACTATTTATGAATCATTTTTCTTTTAAGAATCAATATGGTACTTTTTTTTCATTAATTATGTATCTTATATTTGGCAGTGCACTTGGAATAGATTTTTTTAGAGTTTGCAAAAGAAAAATAAATACAATTTGTAAAGGTGAAAATCAGTTTATTTTAAAACTTTATGAAAAAGCTAGTTTATCAATTCTGTCCTCGGTGTCGGTATTCTTAATTGCGTTAGTAAGTTTACTAGTTATTGTAGAAAAAGATAATGAAGAAGTAGTTGTAATAGCGAATTTTTTGTATTTTATAAATGGTTTCATTACCCTTTATACACCGATTTTAAATATGTACTTTTGTACTAAAAAAATACAACAAAAAGTAAAACAAAATGAAGGGATAAAGGTACAACTACTGGATAAAGCGGGTTAATTTAAAGAAAATAAATTTGACACTAATACTAGACAATTTATTTACTAATGAGTTTTGTACTTAAATTTTGGATGTAAAACAAATCAATTAGATTTTGAATCGCAGAGTTTATAATTTCCTATATATTGTTATAGAACACACACTAAAAGATAAATAGCTAAGATGGGACAGAAAAGTGATGAATTAGAAGTAATTTCGTTGTAATACTTTAAAGTGTGAAAATAGTTATTGTAAGGTTATAGGACGTAAATAGTGTTGGCTATATATAGCATAATGTCAATAATGAACTTGTAAATGTAATATATTTACATAAATATACCCAATTTAAGACAAATTTGGGGGAGTCTCATCAATTAGATTTGAGTGACTCTTTTATTACATAACAATATAATAAACATAATATCATTAGTTGAAATTTAATAAAACAGAATCATATTTAATCCATGGTTCTTATTAGTATTTTTGGGTGGCTTAATTTTAATAGTGTATGCAAAAGGGCATAACCCTGTTGTATTTGTGTTACTTCTAAGAAATCTAAATTCGAATAGTGATTTCTTAGAAGTTTTTCATTTTCAAAAATATTTAAATCTTATTTTTTACTTAAGCCAATTAATTCTATAGTAGACAATATAACTTCTCCAGCAGTTAAATCAGCCGTTACTTTGCTGACTTGACCTTTTTCAGCAATTTTGCCTAATATTTCGTTTAAATTATCATCAGAACCATCTTCCGATATTAAATTACCTCTGCCTTTTATTGGCCGTATGACATATCTTCCGGGTTTAATATCAAGTCCTACTAACCATATACCAGCACTTATTTTTGTTTTATATGTATATTTATCTGGTGTTGGTGTGAAGCTTGTAGACTCTATCCAATCTATCTTGATTTTGTCGTTTTTTACTAAGTTGGTAGTAAAAGAAGTTAACCGATCGCCATTAGCATCGTTTCCTAAAATAACGTTAATAGTGAAATCGCTGTTAGATAAATTACCACTGCCCTTGACAGCTTTAATAACGTATCTGCCTGGCTTGATATCTCTGCCGACTTTATACTTACCAGCACCTAAAGTAACTGCTTTAGCAGTGTTTTTCACTGGTATAAATTTGGAAACCTTTTTGGTAGTATAAGCAGAAAGCTTTTTTCTCTTTTTTATCGGTGATGGCTTTTTAAAATGATGTGTGGTAGTCTTGTATGTTTCATTATGACTTTCGGAATCTTTTGAATTTGAGACAAAGAAACCACAAATTAAAACTAGTATTAACCCCCATACCCACCAACGTTTCACTAACAGCTCCTTTGATGGATTTTTACTTGGTGTTGATGCTTCTTTATAATTTTTGTTATTTTCTAATTTTCTATCACTAATAATTATGTAAATAACAAAGATTATTAGTGCAATTATCCATAATAATTTCATTTGCCTTCTCCCATTATACTTGTAACTATACATTTATAATTTACCATTTTTATAACTGTCTTAAAAGAATAAATTGGTATATGTTTTTCAGTGCTATTGAACATCATATTCTACATGGACAACTTTTCCGAGTATTTTCGGTGGCCTTTTTTACTAAGAATAATAAGGCCATAGTTTCTGTTCTTTGGTATTTTAATGTGAATAATTTTCTAGAGGGTTCATGATCAAGGGTTAAATCAAGATATCTATAATGTTTTGCTCGGTAAAAATTGGTTCGCCACAAGCAACATTAACAATATTCAAATACAATAACATTCTAATTTAAAAATTGGTAGATTATAAATAAAGGAGCAGTTATAGAAACTGCTCTTTTATCTTGAATAATGTATTACTTTAATTAAAAGGTTGCGAACATTTGGCGATCACATAAATTAAAAATGTTGATATACCAAGTTTTAAGACCATATATTTAAGGAGAGTACAGGATTTGAACCTGCGCGCCAAGGAAAACTTGGTTCGCCGGATTTCGAGTCCGGTGCATTACCACTCTGCCAACTCTCCATAACGAATAACATTATACCGTATCTGAAAATTTTTTCAACTTGACATTTATCATAAATCGGTAAAAAGAGTACTTGCTTTGCATTTAGTCAGACTAGTCAAAACTGAGCTTGCTATTTACCGGCTCATAGTCAATCAATAGTTTTTATAAAGGCAGTCAAAGTAAAAGAATTACCATCATTCCTTAAAATCTCCGATTGTTTTGAGATAAGTTTTGATTTTCTGTTCTACAAATGCAATATTATCATTAATTTTCTTTTCTTCTTCATGTAAATTATCTAGTTGATTGAACAACAAAACCAGCCGTTCAGGAATAGTTTGGTCACCCACATAGCGCAATTTAGCATATTTTTGCATTTCTTTGATGCTCATACCGGTCTTTTTTAAGCGCGAAATAAAACTAATCCAAGCCACATCTTTTTTGGTATAAAATCTGCGGTTGTTTTTATCACGACTGGGAAAAAGCAGTTTTTGCTTTTCGTAGTAACGCAGTGTGTCAATTGAAAAGCCACTAAGTTCGGCAAATTGACCAATTGAATATTTCATCTGATTTCCTTCCTTAACAGTATATGATTATATTTTACCATGTCGTAATATTTTTAAAATAGTAGTTGACATGGACTGCACTCCAGCAACTATTCTAATAACTGTTGAAACAAGTTTGCAGAATAAAAAGGAGAGATACTATGAAAAATGATGAACGCTATCAAAAAGGTTTAGCAAATTTAGAAAAAGTTGACAGCGAAGGTGGTAAATCCGTTATTAAATCACTGGCTGGCTTATCTGAAGACGTCGGGCGCTACATTATTGAGTTTGCGTTTGGTGATGTATATGATCGCGGTGTTTTAGATCTAAAGCAAAGAGAAATGATCACCATCACAACTTTGTTAACACAGGGCGATACCGAACCACAGCTGAATGTTCATATCAATGGTGCCTTGAATGTTGGTTTAACGCCGGAAGAAATAATTGAAACTTTTATTCAAACTATTCCTTATGTGGGCTTTCCCAAAGTGCTGAATGCGATTACTGTTGCTAAAGAAGTGTTTAAAGACCGCGGAGTAGATTTTACAAAAACAAATAAAAATGAATAAGCTCATTCCTGAAACTAGCTGCTACTTTTTAGCGAGCTAGTTTTTAGTTGGCGAAATATTTTATGACTGAAAGGAGTTTGACTTTTTTAATCGTCTAATGTAAGCTAACTTCAATTTAATTTTATATTAATGTTTCAAGATAAAGAGGTGCAAGATGGATAGCTCATTAACTAAACGTGCTGCAGTGATAGATGCAATTCCAACAGTCTTTGGCTACGTTGGTATTGGCATGGCTTTTGGCATTATTGGCAAAGCAAGTGGTTTTTCTACTTTAAATGTCTTTTTGATGTCTGTAATTATATACGCTGGCTCTGCCCAATTCACTACTGTGAGCATGTTGGCTGCGGGCAGTCCTATTGCTTCAATCATTTTGGCTACTTTTTTAGTCAATTCCCGTATGATTTTAATGAGCACCACGGTAGCAAGGTATTTTAAAAAAGATAATTTGGGTAAGGGCATTCTGATCGGCACTTTTCTGACAGATGAGAGTTTTGCCCTGAGCATGAATAAGGTTAATTATACCTCTGGTAAAATGACCTTCGATTGGTTTAATACCGCAAATATTGTGTCTTACATAACTTGGTTAATTGCCACTCTGATTGGTTCATTCCTAGGCAGTTTTGTTACTAGTCCAGAGAAATTTGGACTTGATTTTGCTCTTGTAGCCATGTTTATTGGCTTATTATATTTGCAAGTTGTTGGTGATAAAAAATTGCAGAAACTTTTGCAGATTATTGTCATAGCAATCACTTTTGTTTTGACGTATTTACTGACAATTGTCTTACCAGCAAATATGGTTGTGATAGTGGTAACCCTGATTGGTTGTAGTTTAGGAATGGTGCTTAAGTATGTCTTCTTCTAATTATACGTTGTTAACGATTTTAGGCTGCGGTCTTGCGACCTGGTTATCAAGGATAATTCCCTTCATTTTGTTAAAAAAATTTTCTTTACCAGAAAAATTGGTTGATTTTCTTTCATTTGTGCCAATTGTGATTATGTCTGCGCTTTGGTTCAGTAATTTATTGCTCGCAAAACCGGGACACTTACCCCAATTTAATGTGGAGTATGTTTTAGCATCAATTCCAACTTTTGCCGCCGCGATTATTAGTAAGTCATTGTTGGTTATTGTGTTAGTGGGGATAGTTTCTTTGGCTGTTATCCGCTTAATTTAGCAGCTATTAGGTAAGTTTGTTATAATATCAATACTAATAAGTATTAGGTTGGAGTCATAGACTTTCAAGAATTAGTTTCAGGTTTGGGTTGCCTGTCTGATTTTTGAAGGTCTTTTTTATGTGGAAAGTAGATTTAAAATGCAATTCTTAGAAACTTTATTTATCATTTTGCTGGCAACACTAATTGGCGGCCAGTTAAGCAATAGATTGAATTTACCAGCGGTCATAGGTGAACTTCTTGCCGGGATTATAGTAGGCCCGGCAGTATTAAACATTGTGCAACCAAATGACATGATAAAAGTCTTTTCTGATTTGGGAGTAATTCTATTAATGTTTTTAGCTGGTTTAGAAAGTGATCTAAAGATATTAGTCAAATTATTACGTCCCAGTTTTTTGGTAGCTGTGTGCGGAATGATAATACCAATCATAGTAGCTTATGCCACTGGCATCTTTTTTCATTTTTCACAATTAGAAAGCATCTTTTTAGGATTAACTTTTGCGGCAACTTCTGTTTCAATTTCGGTGGCTGTTTTGCAGGAAATGGGTCGATTAAACAGCAAAGAGGGGCTGACTATTTTAGGAGCAGCAGTGGTTGATGACTTACTTTCGATTTTATTATTAAGCGTTGCTACAAGTATGATCGGGGTTGCAACCGCCAAAAATAGTGCCGGTTTAAAATTAATATTGGCGATATTCCTGCAAATTCTTTACTTATTTTTGCTGGCTTTTATCAGCGTCAAGATAATACCGCGACTATTTAAGTTAAGTCAAAAAATCACCTTACCAGCTTCGGAGACTCTTATAGCTATGATAGTGATCATTTTAAGTGCTTGGGGAGCAGAAATTGTTGGTCTGAGCAATGTCATTGGGGCATTTTTTACTGGATTGGCTTTAAGCAAAACTCAAGCTCAAAAAAGCTTAAAACAAAATTTTACTGCTATTGGTTACAGCAGCTTTATTCCGGTCTTTTTTATCAGCATTGGCCTAGAAATGAGCATTAAAAGCATTGCCAATGATTTCTTACTGTTTTTGCTTTTAACGGTAGGGAGCATACTTTCAAAATTAATTGGAGCTGGCTTAGGGGCAAAAATAGCTGGTTTTACCAATTCAAACGCTTTTTTGGTCGGAACGGGAATGGTTACTCGCGGAGAAATGGCTCTGGTGGTTGCACAAATAGGTCTGTCTAATCATTTACTGGCGCCGTCTGCTTATTCTACTGTGATTGGAGCTATTATTATGACCACTGTTTTATCACCTTTTTTGTTAAAATGGGCAATTAGCCATAGTAAATAATCCAATTTTAGGTGGCACATTTTTATCAGATAAAAGTTCGATTTCTTTTCCCACACTTCAAGTATGGTATGATTAAAAACATGTTTTCATTCAATTTTGATGGAGGGATAGATTTAAAAAATGAAAATGCAGCTGAATACTGGAATTTTTAAAATGCAATGGTATATCAACCAAATGCGGGGTTGGAGTTTTAAGACTTATATGTTATTGATGTTGGGAATAGGTGTTATTATCGGCACCACTTTTTCATCGTCAGTAAACTTTATTTCACTAATTACCATGGTAGCAGCCATATTGGGATTTACTTGCACTCTTGCTATCACAAATGCCAGACCGATTAACGGCATATTGGGGTTAGTTTCAAGTATTATTTATATTATCGTTTCTGTTGCTGCGCAAAATTATGCCAACATTATTTTGCAAGCCATCTATATTTTTCTTTTAGACTTACCAGTTTTGCTCTTGCCGTCTTGGACGAAAAATGCTGAAAAACATATTCGTGGTTTGAATTTTAAAAATTGGGTTTTTAGCTTATTATTTTTCTCTGTTGTTTTAAGCCTGCTTTATTTAATGGATACCCGAATTTTTATCAGTCCCAGACCCTGGATTGATGCCACCGCAGGTGCAGTCGGTATTACTGGTTCGATGCTTTGTATGTTGCATTATAGAGAGCAATATTATTTTTGGACTATTCAGGGGATTTTAGCAATAATACTTTGGGGTGTAACTGCTTTTCAGGGGGATGCAAATCTGACATTATTTTTGACCTACATTTTGTATTTAAGCAATGATTTATTAGCTTTTACGGATAAGCACACACATTGGTTCCATTAAAAAAGTTCTTCTGTTAGGAAGAACTTTTTATTTTGCTAAATGTTTCTTGACAATTCTGCTTAAAATTTTGGTTGCACCTTTTCCCGCCTTATCATCATAATATGACTGATAACGGGTATCAGTGTCATAGGCACTAACAATTCCCAAATGTATTTCAGGTGAATAATTAGGCATAATGATTTGTAGCCATTTCTGATGCTTTTTAAAAATTTCAGCGCTAAGCTCTGCTTCTTTTTCAGGTTCCTTGACTACAGCTTGCAAGTCCCTTATTAAATCGGCTTCTGTCTGTTTCATTAGGTTGTATTTTTCATCTGTAAATTGATCCGCTTTAGTCATTTTTTCCTCCATCATTTTATCTACTTAAATAACTATAGCAATATTAAAAGCGAAAATCATGTGTAAATTGATTTGTCGTTTAAAAATAAACGGCAGATATGCGAGTATTTCCCAAAGTGCACTCAAAAACGGTATAATTAAGTTAAAGGAGAACAAATGATTACTTTTGTATGGGCTGAAGATCAACAACATCAAATTGGTATAGAGGGGCATTTACCGTGGAAATTGCCCTTGGATTTACACCACTTTAAAGAAATAACTTATGGTCACTCAATAATAATGGGGCGTAAAACTTTTATGAGCCTGCCTAAAGTCTTGCCGGGCAGAAAACATGTAGTTCTGACAACTAGTAAAGAATTAAAAAGAAAATATCAAAATAACAAAAATGTCGTAATTGTGCAGTCAAAGAATGAATTACAAGAATGGGTTGAAAAACATAAAAACCAGAATTTATGTGTGATAGGAGGCAATTCGGTTTTTAAAGCTTTAATTAAGCAGGCAGACTACTTGGAAAAAACGGCAATAAAAGCAACTTTCACTGCTGACACAACAATGATTCCAATCAAATATGATGAATTTAGTTTGATTAAAAAAGAAAGTCATTACCCTGATGAGCAGAATAAATATTCATTTGACTTTTTAACATATAAAAGAAAGGAGCAATCTAATGAGACGAATATTAACATCTAGTCTAATTTTAATCATCTGTATCCTAACCTTGATAAGCAGTTTTATTTTAGCAGAGAACCTGGATCATAATTATTGGTGGCAAGTAATCGGTATGGGAATAGTTACTTTTGCAGTCGGACGTTTTTATTTTGACCAAATAAAGTCATACCATGAAAATAGCAAATAATTTTAATTTTGTGGTTGACAGAATAAATTTTAAATGCTAAATTAATAAACAATTAAATAATTAATACATCTTGAAAAGCAGAGTAACTATTACTCAAGTTAATAAAGAGAGCTAACGTTTGGTGAGAGTTAGTTAACGAAGTGTAGTGAACATGGGCTCGAAATGATGACTGCTGGTGATATTTAGCTAGTGGCGGAGTTGCATCCGTTAGAATTGCAAGCTATTGGTAGATAGCTAGTGAGATTTATTACGTGAGTAATAAATAAAATAAAGGTGGTAACACGAAGCACTCGTCCTTATGTTAGGATGAGTGCTTTTTTTTATTGAAAAATTGGGAGGTTTTTCAAATGACAAAGAAAAGTCGCAATATAATTATTGGAGTTGTGGTAGCTATAGTTGTAGTAGCTATTGCTTGGTTTAGTTTTGGTAAAAAAGGTGATAATCAAAAGAGCAATCACGTTGTCACTGTGGGTATTGTTAGTGAAACCAAGCCCAAGCAAATTATTTGGCAACATGCTGCTGCTTTGGCAAAGAAAAAGTACGGGGTAACAATTAAGATTAAAAACTTTACTGATTATAACCAACCTAATAAAGCTGTTAAAAGTGGTGATATTGACCTCAATGCTTTTCAACACTATGCCTTTCTTAAAGCTTGGAATAAGGCAAATAAAGGCGGTGTAGTTGCAATTGGTCGGACTGAAATTAACCCAATTAGGTTATACTCCAAGAAGTACCATAAATTAAGTGAGATACCGAAGGGCGCTACGATTGCTGTTCCAAATGACGCAAGTAATGAATCACGTGCATTATTTGTTCTTAAAAATGCTGGTTTAATTAAGTTACGCAAAGGTAAAATTTTAGTTTCTGCTGCAGACGTAATTAAAACCTCTAAGAACATCAAAGTTAAAGAAGTTAGTGCTGATCAATGTGGTCGAGTAATTAATTCTGTTGATGCCGCTGTAGTTAACAATGACTTTGCCGGTCCTGCAGGCTTAGGTAAGAAGCAAACTATCTTCATTGAACCAGTTAATAAAGATTCTTTACAATGGGTAAATATCATTTGTGCAAAGAAAGGTCAGGAAAAGAATAAAGATTATTTAGCTGTAGTAAAGTCATATCAAACAGCTGAAACTAAGCGCTTAGACAAGAAGTTTTATGGTGATATGAGTAAACCAGCTTGGGACGTTAAGTTTTAATGATCGGAGAAGAATGTAATGGGGATTGTTGAATTAGAACATGTTAATGTTGATTTCGCTGACAAAAAAGGAAAGGTTGTACATGCTGTTCACGACGTTAATTTAACGGTAGAAAAGGGTGATATCTATGGCATCGTAGGTTTTTCTGGAGCAGGCAAGTCTACTTTAGTAAGAACTGTTAACTTGTTGCAGAAACCAACTGCCGGAAACATTAGAGTCAATGATACTGATTTTGTCAAAGACGGCAAGCAAGTGATAGCTAATAAAAATTTACAATTAGCGCGTAGAAAGATCGGCATGATTTTTCAAAACTTTAACTTGCTAAATGAAATTAGTGTAGTTGACAACGTATCCTTTGCCCTAAAGCATTCTGGTCTGAAAGAAAAAGAAATAAAGGAAAAATCACTAAATTTATTGGACCTGGTCGATTTAAAAGAGAAGGCCAACTTTTACCCAGCTCAGCTTTCAGGTGGGCAGCAGCAAAGGGTTGCGATTGCCCGCGCACTTGCAAATGAACCAGATATTCTAATCTCTGATGAGGCTACTAGTGCTCTTGACCCTCAAAATACTGCACAAATTTTATCTTTACTAAAAAAGTTACAAAAAGACCTTAATCTGACAATCATTTTAATCACACACGAAATGGGTGCTGTTAAGAAAATTTGTAACAAAGTTGCTTTGATGCAATCTGGTCAAATAATTGAAAAAGGCAACTTGCGTGATGTGGTGCTTCATCCACAAAATGATCTTACTAAAAGTTTTGTTGGTGGCTCCCTTGAAGTCATTAATACGCTTAAGTCACTTAATTTGGACAAACTTAATGATAACGAAGCAATTTACCAATTAGTCTATAGTATGGCAAATGTGACCAAAACCATCATCATTGATTTGTACCGTCAAATTGGCGTTGAAGCAAGTATGTTATATGGTAACGTGGAATTATTAGATGACGAACCAATTGGTACATTGCTAGTTCAAGTTAAAGGCGACAAAGACAAACAACAAGCAACAGTGGACTTTTTAAGAAAAGAAAAAGTGGCAGTTACTCGACTAAACGAAAAGGGGGACCTATATGAGTAGTTGGTTTAACAGTGTTTTTCCTAATGTGGTGCAGTTAGGCTGGTTAGGTGATACCGGCTGGGGTACCAGCATTATTCAAACATTATTTATGACTTTTTGGTCTGGTATTTTTGGTGGCATATTAGGATTAATCTTCGGAGTTATTCTAGTTTTAACTAAAAGTGATGGTATTAGACCAAACAAATTCTGGTTTAATATTTGTGACAAAATAGTTTCGATTTTCAGGGCAATCCCATTTATTATCTTGCTGGCATTTATCGCACCAGTCACTCAAAAAATAGTGGGCACTCAGATTGGCGTCAAGGCTGCACTTGTTCCTCTAACTTTGGGAGTTTTCCCTTTTTACGCCCGTCAAGTACAAGTCGCACTTGAAAGTGTTGATCACGGTAAAATTGAAGCTGCTCAAAGTTTGGGAGCTACAATTTGGGACATTATTTTTAATGTCTATATTAATGAAGCAAGATCTGAGCTTGCACGTGTTTCTACAGTTACAATTATCAGTTTAATTGGACTGACAGCAATGGCCGGTGCTATTGGAGCAGGAGGACTAGGTAATACAGCTATTTCATACGGTTACAATAGGTTTAATAATGACGTAACGTTTGTTGCGACAGCTTTAGTCATTATTCTAATATTTATCATTCAAGTGATTGGTGACTTCTTCGCTACCAAGTTAAATCATCAAAATCATTAAATATAAAAAACAACGAGCTAAAAACTCGTTGTTTTTTCGTATTTATTAATAGAAATTATTTAACTGCATCCTTTAATGCTTTACCAGGCTTGAATGCTGGTACTTTGGTTGCAGGAATGGTCAAAGTCTTACCAGTTTGTGGGTTTCTACCTTTTCTAGCAGCACGATCACGTACTTCAAAAGAACCAAAACCAATAATTTGTACCTTTTCGCCTTTTGCCAAATTGTCTTTAATTGATTCAATTAAAGCGTCGATAACTTTTTCAGCATCCTTTTGCTTAAGGTCAGTTTTTGCTGCAACTTCTTTAGTAAGTTCAGATTTGTTAATTGAAGCCATAATTCTTCTCTTTTCTATAAAAAATATTACACATTCAATGCTAAAAATAGCCGAGTATTTTCTATACCTAGACCACGTCAAGCATTGTGTCGCTTGATATTCGGCAACTTTTATTATTTTAGCACAGATATAGCTTCCTTCAACAGTAAAACGCTAAATGTTATATTTATTTTTCTTGTTTTAACAGGCGATTGACCATTTGTTGGTAATTCAAATACAAGGGTTTGAAACGAGAATGTTTTTCTTTTTGCCAGGGTTTTGGCTTACCACAAAAATGCAAAATCGAAGTGTTTTTCATAACCCATTCAGTATTAATTTCACCCGTACTTCTTGTCAAGTAAACTGAAAATGCCCTGGCATCATAGTTCCATCTTGTTTCGGGTATTTTTAAAATGTCCTCACCGTACAAGTAATTTAATATATCTTGGTCTGGCAAAATTAAAGTGTCGTGGTGTTCTTCAATTGCCTGTGTAATATCCTCAATATTTATTTTTACACGCATCTGGTCTAAATCCATTAGCATTATTCCTGAATTAAAATATCCAGTTGACGTGCCAAGCCTAATGTTATTAATTGAACTCATAATGTCGGTTAAACCTTCATGTACTGAGGCAGCAAACATTTTACCCTGTAAGTCTAATTGCCATAAAGGGACGATGGAATTGATTACTAATATATCGGGATCCAGGTAAATAATGCGATGCAAATCAGCTGGCAAAATCTTGCTTGATAGTAATCTGAAATACATTTCTTTAGGATAGTCATGCAAGTTAAGCAGGGAATCGGGAAAACTAATATTTTTATTCATTGTTAGCGTCATTACGTCAATGCCTATCTTTGCCCCAAATTTTTTTAATTTAGTCAAAGAGTGCCGATTGATATTGTCGTAAATCAGCCAGACCCGAAAATTTTCATTCAAGTTGTTGAGTTTAAGTGAGTACATCATTACTTCAAGTGGTTTGATATAATTCTGGTCAATAGTGACCAAAATTTCGATTGGTTCTTTTTGCTGCTTTTCCATGGAGTCCTTCCTTTGAAGCGTAAGTTTCAATTTCATTCTTTACTAGTATAAAGCAAAAATGAAATTATTACCTTATAATATAAGTGGTAAAAGTATTAATCATTGGTTAAATTAGTTTATGTACAGCCTGTTTTCACTGGCAGACAAGAAATTATTTATTCAAAGTAGTAGAATGTATATAAATAAGTTTTTTAATAATGAGGTGTCAATATGAAGAAAAGACTATTGTTAAGTATAGTTGGGGTTGCTACTCTGACTATTGGTTTGAGTACGAGCAGACCGGTTTTGGCCGCAGATACAGCTGCAGCTTCTTCAAGTCAAAATCAGACTACTGCTTCAAGCACCAATACAGCTGAAGGAAATACCAATACCAGCACTAATACTGATCAAAATCAGACGAATACAACAGGAGATAAGAATAATACTTCGTCCCCGTCAGATACTAATAAGGAACCTAACAAGAATACTACTAATACCAGTAACGCGTTTAAGTATGTTGGTAAAACTGTTAAGTTAAAGAAAAATGCCTATATTTATGATAGTAAAGGTAAAAGAATTAAAAACAAAAAGCTGAAAAAGGGAACAATTCTTTCAATTATTGGTCTTAAGACGGTTAAAAATAAGAGTTACTTGCAAATATCAGTCAATGGTAAGAAAAGTAAGAAGGATGAATACATCAAGCCCGGTAATGTGAAACTTTTTAAAGTTGCCAGCTATAAAGTCAAACGGAATGCTAAAGTCTACAATAGCAAAGGCAAGCTTCTGGTAAAAGGCAATAAATATTCTTACGTTAAAAAAGGTAAGACAGTTTTTGTATTTAGCGTCAAGAAGGTCAAAGGCAAAAAGTTTGTAGGAATTTCTGATACAGAATTCTTAAAATGGTCTGATTTAGTTCACAAGACCGGTAAAGCGGTTATTAAATAATTTAGTTTTTGTTTTCTAGGAGGCATACAAATGACTGATCCAGTTTTAAAAAGAGTAGCTGTTAGAAAATACACCAGTGAAAAGGTTGCTCCAGGGGACATCAATAAATTGATTTCTGCTTTTCAGGCTGCTCCATGCGGCATGCATGAGGCAGATGTAATGCAAATGACGGTTGTCGAAGATGAAACCTTATTGTCTAAGATAGAGCAGGTAACAAATAATGCTTGCTATAATGCTCCATTGTTGTTTGTCATTAACGTCAAAAAAGATAGTAGTTTTGGCGAGAGGGATGCCTCAGTAGCGGCAGAGAATTTAATGATTGAAGCTGCAGAGCTAAACTTAGGTTCAGTTTATTTGATGAATGCGGCTTTAGTTCTTAATTCTGCGAGTGATTTGCAAAAAGAATTGGGTATTCCTGCTGGTTTTCAGACATGTGTGATAGTAGCTTGCGGACATGCTGCTGAACAGCCAGATAATAATCGTGCCAATCGGTATCAGGTTATCAGAAAATAACAGGTCTTTTAAAAACAAAATTTTTAAAAAGCTTTAGTTAATCTTTTTACAAGAAAACTAAAGCTTTTTTGCTATCAAAATATATAATTTTTGCAGACTCAATGGTTTATGCAATCTGTACTTGGTATAATAAATAATGTAAGCGTTACAATTAAATTGTTTTTTCAGTTTGTTTAAGGAGTATAAGTCATGAAGAAAATTATTAATGATCCTGCTAATGTTGTACCAGAAATGGTTGATGGTATGGTGAGATCCTACCCGCAATATCTTGAAAAAATAAAAGATACTGCAGCAGTTGTAAGAGCAGATAAAGACTCAATGAGCGGCAAAGTCGGCATTGTCAGCGGGGGCGGTTCAGGTCATGAGCCTACTCACGCTGGTTTTGTTGGTAAAGGTATGCTAAGTGCAGCTGTTTGCGGACAAGTCTTTACATCGCCAACCCCAGATCAAATTTATGAAGCAATTAAAGCTGTTGATCAAGGTAAAGGAGTTTTCTTAGTTATTAAGAACTATTCCGGAGATGTCATGAACTTTGATATGGCAAAAGATATGGCTGATATGGATAATATCAAAGTTAAATCCATTGTCGTTGATGATGATATTGCTGTTGAAAATAGTACTTTTACTCAAGGAAGACGCGGTGTTGCAGGGACAATTTTCATGCATAAAATTGTAGGGGCATTAGCTCAAGAAGGTGCTAGTTTAGACGAAATTGATGCTACTGCTAAAAAGGTCTTGCCGAATATTAAGACTATTGCTGTTGCCCTTTCAGCTGCAACCAATCCAGAAACTGGCAAACCAGGTTTTGTTTTAAAAGATGATGAAATTGAATATGGCGTTGGCATTCACTCTGAACCAGGTTATCGTCGTGAAAAAATTAGACCGGCAAAAGATCTAGTCACAGAATTAGTTGGAAAATTGAACGATGAGATGCACTTAGAAGGGCACAAAAAATATGCGGTTTTAGTTAATGGCATGGGTGCGACTCCTTTAATGGAACAGTACATTTTTAGTAATGATTTACTTGATAAACTAAATGAGTTTAACGTCAATCCGTCATTTATGAAAGTCGGCAATTATATGACTTCTTTAGATATGGCTGGTATTTCTCTTACTATTTTTGAATTAGCAGATGAGAAATGGCTGGAGTATTTGAATAAGCCGGTTGAAACAATAGCTTGGTAATCACAAAGGAGTTTGTAATATGGGGTTAACTGTTAATAACTTAGTTGAATGGATGAATAATTTTGCCACTAAAATTGAGCAAAATAAACAATATTTAAGTGATCTTGACACTGCAATTGGTGATGGTGATCACGGCTTTAATATGAGCCGCGGTATGAGCGCTGTTAGTCAAAAATTAAGTACGATGCCAGATTCTATTACAGATGCTTTTAAGCAAATTGCTATGACTTTAATTTCTACTGTTGGTGGTGCTTCGGGACCACTTTACGGTACTGCTTTTTTAGAAATGGCTAAAAAAAGCAGCTCCACCAGTGATATCGGTGAGTTATTAGAAGCAGCATTAACTGGAATAAAAAAGCGTGGTGGAGCTGTTCCTGGTGATAAAACTATGGTTGATGTTTGGACAGAATTAGTTCCTGAAGTAAAAGACCATTCTTTAACAGCCGCTAAAATCGATGAAGCAGTAGCTCATACTAAAGAAATGGTGGCTAAAAAAGGGCGGGCATCATATTTAGGAGAAAGATCGAAGGGTCATATTGACCCCGGTTCTCAATCAAGCGGCTATCTTTTTAAGGCATTATTAGAAACTGAGGGTATTCTATGAATTTAGGAATTACACTAGTTTCACACGTCCCAGAAATTACAAAAGGTTTGAACCAGCTCTTAAAGCAAGTAGCTAAAGATGTTCCTATTACGATTGCTGGTGGTACAAATGATCAAGACATCGGTACCAGTATGGATAAAATTTTGCAAGCATTTAGTGATAATCAAACAAGCGAAATTCTGGCCTTTTATGATTTAGGTAGTGCCAAAATGAATTTGGAACTGGCGCAAGAAATGACTTCTAAGAAAATACATGTGTATGATGTCTCTTTTATTGAAGGAGCATATACGGCAGCAGCTTTGGTAGAAGCTGGAGTTGATCTGTCTGAGATTGAACAGCAACTAGAACCATTAAAAATTAAAAAGTGAGCTCACAATATTTTTTATTGCAGAAAGGGTTTACATTAAACTAATAAAGTAATATATTCTAAATGGGGACAGTTTACTACTAATAATTATTTTGAGACTTTAAAGGGCTCAATAATCATAGTAGGAGATAAAAATGAATAGTAACTTAACAATGCAATTAATGGGTGAGTTTTTCGGAACTATCATCTTAGTATTGCTAGGAGATGGCGTTTGCGCCGGTGTCAATCTAAAAAAGTCAAAAGCTGAAGGCAGCGGCTGGGTCGCAATTTCTTTTGGCTGGGGCTTCGCTGTAACATTTGGCGTGTTCTGTGTCAGTTGGCTTTGTCCAGGGCATTTTAACCCAGCAGTGTCATTAGGTATGGCAATTGCAAATAAATTACCTTGGTCTTCAGTTTTGCCATATATTGTGGCACAAATAGCCGGCGGCTTTATTGGTGGTATCCTAGTTTGGTTGACATACTACCCACATTGGGCAAAAACAACTGATAAAGGAGGAATTTTAGGTTCTTTCGCTACGGAACCGGCAATTAGGAGCTATGGTTGGAATTTCTTTACTGAAATGATTGCAACATTTGTCTTAGTTTACGGTTTACTCGGATTGACCAATATTAAGTTGGCTCCTGGATTGAATCCACTATTAGCCGGATTTTTGATTACAGCAATCTGTCTTTCCTTGGGAGGACCTACTGGAATCGCTATTAACCCGGCTCGTGACCTTGGTCCAAGACTAGCACATCAATTTATGCCAATAGCTAACAAAGGAGACTCAGATTGGTCTTATAGTTGGGTTCCAGTCTTTGGTCCGTTTCTTGGTGGTACATTAGCTGCATTATTGTTTAATCTTTTATCATAAAGTTCAACTGTAATATCAAAAACTCATGACTGAAAAGTCATGAGTTTTTTTATGCCCAAATTATTGATATTCATCTGGTTTAAAATGTCGCAGTATTTCGATCCCTTTGCGCTGATATTTGTTAGGTATAAAGCTCTTTCTCATTGCTATCTGCATGTATGCCCACAATTTTTGCCCTGGTTTTAACCGAATGACGTGAATATCAGAAACCTCTTTTAGACTGCTTTCCATAGCAAGAGCAATCCCTACATTGCGTTTAACTAATTCAATCATCATTCTCATTGTAGTAGCTGTGTATGAAATCTGTGGCGTAAAATCGCCTAATTTTGCTTCCTGTTCCAGGCATTCTCTAGTTAAATAGCCTCTTTTACGAGCCACAAACTTGCGGTTGCGTAAGTCGGATGCATTAATTTGGTGGACATCCCGCCACTTGTCGCTCGTACTGGTAATAATGACTAGTTCAGTTCTTTGCAGGTTATGAATAAAATATTCGGGATCATTAATAGGAACCATCCACGAATATATCGCCACATCTACAGTGCCATCAGTTAAATCAGAGAATGCGTTAGCCGATCTTTCGATTCTAGATTCAATTAAATTAGCAATATTTGCTTGATAAAATTTTTGTATAATATCGGCGATGTAAAGGCTACCGGCTTCCCCAGAAAAGGCAAGCCGAATTTTTTTGTCACTGGCATGCATCACATCATAATTGATGCTGGCGATATCTTGCAATAGAATTTTTGCTCTTTTATAAAGTAAGTCGCCGGCATCAGTCAAAGTTATTTTACTTTTGCGATTTTTTTGCAATATTAGTGGATCATCGAACTTATCTGCCAACCGCTTCACTGCCATGGAAATTGTGGGCTGGGTAACGTCAAAGAATGCGGCTGTAGTGGTATAGTTACCAGTTTCGACTAATTTACAAAAATATAATAAGTCTTTTTCATTCATGAGTACTTCCTAAATAAATAAAATTTATAAATATATCTGATTAAATTATATTAAATTTAACTTTAATGTACAATAACAAGTTGCTACAATAGTATTTTGTATTATGAAACTAGAATATTTTTTCAAAAAATTTAATTAGACTTAAAAAGTTGGTGAGGATATATTTGGGTTAAGAATAGTTTATAAGAAAGTGATGGTGAAAAATTTGATCTACGATTCAACTCTCAAATGGGACGCCGTTTACGACGTAATTGTCGTCGGATTCGGCGGAGCTGGTGCCGGTGCAGCAAGATTTGCGGCAGATAATAATGCGCACGTTCTCCTCATTGACTCAGCTCCCGAAGGTCATGAAGGTGGCAATACCAGGTATGCTGGTGGTGCTTTTGCTTGGAGCGATAATTTTGCTGATCTCCGTGAATATTATAAGCAAACTTATTATCCCTTTAAGTATGATCCAAAAGATTTAGACGCTTTTGTCAATAATGTTTTGAAGATGAAGGAGTACTCTCAAAAATATTTTGGCATTGAAGCACAATATACTGGGAGAAGACCTCAAGGAGAATATCCGGAATACAAGCATGCAGAAACAATGCGCTCACAAAGCATGACTGCTGGTATGTATAATGGCGGATTCTGGAAATTATTACGTAAAAAAGTTTACGAGCGTTTAGACAAAATTGATGTTTGGTTTGAAAGTCCCGCACAACACTTAATTCAGGATCCTAACACTAAAACCATTTTAGGTGTGCAAATTAAACATCAAGGTATAAATAGAAATGTGGCTGCCAGAAATGGTGTAGTTCTATCATGTGGCGGCTTTGAAAATAACCAAGATATGGTTCAAACATTTTTAGGTCAAGGTTCTTTAGCTCCAATTGGTACTTTGTATAATCAAGGTAAAGGAATTGATTTGGCAGTTGAAGCTGGCGCTAGACTGTGGCATATGTCTAACTATGATTCACATGGTTTTTCTTTAAGAGAAGGCGCGCCAAGAGAAAAATTTGCCTATATGATCAACTGGAAAAGCTTATTTAATGGTAGTATTTTCGTTGCTGGCGATGACGGCACGCGGTATTACCGTGAAGACGAAGAAGACCGTCATGGTTACAAATATAACCACGGCAACTGGATTATGCAGCCTAATCAAAATCATCCACATATCATCATGGATCAAAGGCAATTTGAGCAACTAGCTCATGATGACTCAGATAAGGCTGAACAAATTAAGAGCCTGATTACCTATGCAATAAAAGCTGAAACTATTGCCGAATTAGCTGACAAGATTGCCGCACCAAAATTGGCCGAAGCTGTCAGTGATTTTAACTTTTTAGTCAATGAAAAAAAGCGCGATATGTTTTTAAATCGCAAAATTGAAACAATGCGTGCTTTTGGTGCAGGCCCATATTATGCTATCCCAATTCGCCACAACATTCTGCACACGCATGGTGGCGCTCGTCGTAATGAAAATTGCGAAGTTTTGGACATGGAGAATAATGTTATTCCTCATTTATATGAAGCCGGTGAATTAGGAGATATTTTTGCTACCAAATATATTGGTGCAAACAGTATTGCTGATTTGTTAATTTCTGGCAAAATTGCAGGAGAAAATGCTGCGTGGCCAAAAAGAAAAATGGCTGAAGTTGATGTAGTTACAGGTGCTTCAGAAAACCCTGATCTAAAATCTGATGCTCATGCTTCTTCAACCGATTTTGAATCTGGACCTAATCAGGGGATTGGAATAAGTGAAAATGGCATTAATGATGTCCCAATTGTGGTACGCGTCACGATGTCAGGTGATAAGATTTCTCAAATTGAAACACTGCAAGAAAAAGAAACGCCTTATTTGGGAGGTAAAGCAATTCCCGTTCTAACTAATGAAATGATTGAAAAACAAACTACAGAGGTTGATGCGGTCAGTGGCGCAAGTACAACTAGTGCTGCTTTTAAAGAAGCGGTCAACCAAGCAATTGAGAACGCTGAAAAGCAGTAAAGAAGTGCAAAAATGAAAATCAACGAAAAAACTAAGTGGAATGGTGTGTATGATGTAGTCGTTTTAGGTTTCGGTGGAGCCGGAGGCACGGCAGCTCGTTTTGCGGCAGAAAATGGTGCTCAAGTCTTATTAGTTGACGCTGCTCCTTATGGTCATGAGGGTGGTAACACCCGTTATTCAGCACAGCATGTTGCTATGGCACATGATAGAAAGAAGATTGCTGAATATTATGAGCAGCTGGCAGCGCCATATAATTTTGATCAGAAAACAATGGCTGTTTATCTTGATGGCTTTGTTAATATGCCGCAATATTTTAAGAAGTATTTTGGTATTGATCCTTTTATCTGGTCACGTGATAATCAACCGGGTGACCATTTAGCAAAGAAAAAGAATTTATGTGAGTATCCTGAATATCGCGGCTCTGAAACCTTTGATTTTGCTCTGGTTCATAATCAAGACTTTGATGCTGAACTATGGAAAGTAATTCGTGCTCAAGTAGTCAAAAATGCTGCCAACATTGATGTCTGGCTTAATTCTAAAGCAGAGCATTTATTGCAGGACGAGGCAACTGGTGAAATAGCTGGAGTAATTATTAATCGTAATAAGAAACAATATTATATTCATGCTCGCAAAGGAGTAATTGTTGCTACAGGTGGATTTGAAAATAATGAGCAGATGCAGCAAGATTACCTGCACGTCACTAAATTAACTCCGCTGGGCACTCTCTATAATAAGGGTGACGGGATTAAAATGACTGCTGAAGTTGGAGCAAAAATGTGGCACATGAGCAATTATGAGTCATTAGGCATCGTCCCCAGCTATGTAATTGCTGAAGGTGAAAATGAGCGTGGTCGGCAAGTTAGCGGCTGGCAAAATGTCAAATCAGGTGCGATTTTTGCGGTGGCAGACGACGGCACTCGCTTTATGCGTGAAGATGCCAAATTCAGACATGGTCATATCGCTGAACATGGAGACTATCTATTGCCTCACGCTTACGACAATGCTTGGTTGGTCTTTGATAATCAGCAATATCAAAAGTTTGTCTTAGAACAGAAACAAGGAAAACTCAAGTACGGTAAGTTCTTTGACAAGGTTGTTAGTGCCGGTTCACTGGCTGAATTAGCTCAAAAAATGAATGTACCGACCGCAAATCTGGAAAATACTGTTTCGCAATTTAACGAGTTTGCCACTAACGGCAAGGATATGGAATTTGGTCGTGCACCTGAGTCAATGACTAGTTTCGATTTAAAAGATGACGTCCATGCAGTTAAATTGGCTCCCGCAGTGCTTAATACCCAAGGTGGACCAGAACATGATGAGTTAGCCCGTGTACTTGATGTCAACAATCAACCAATCAAACGTCTCTACACAGCTGGTGAGCTTGGCGGAATGTGCGTCAATCGTTATCAGGGCGGTGGCAACTTAGCTGAATGCTTGATTTTTGGCAAAATTGCTGGAGAAAATGCTGCCAAGTTAGAGCCAATTGAAGATTCGATTAATTTAACGAAGAAGTTGCCGCGAATTAATGATCTTTTGGATGGTGAAAAGGACGATCAAATTGAGCTGGGACAAAATCAGTTTCTAGGATCTTCTGAAGCAGGTATTGGCGGTAGGATTTTGGTTCGCGTGACCTATTTTGATAATGAAATCAAAAAAATTGAAGTACTAGAAAATCATGAAACGGAAGGAATTGGCGCTGTAGCCATTGACCGTATACCCCAGGAAATGGTAAGTAATAATTCTACGAATGTTGATGCAGTTTCAGGAGCTTCTACCACAACTAATGCTTTAAAGGAAGCCGTGAATGCGGCGATTAAGAAAGCACAAAATAGCTCTAAAGGAGAATAAAGAAATGTCAGATAAAATTCAATGGAAAAAGTGGGTTTTACCACTAGCTATTGGCATTGGCTTATGGCTGTTAACTCCATTAAAACCAGCGGCAATTAACGTTCAAGCCTGGCACCTATTCGCCATATTTATTGCAACTATAATTGCCTGTGTAACTAAACCATTACCAATGATGGCAACTACAATAATAGCGGTGGTAATTGCTACATTAACCGGTATTTTTAAGATGGAAGAAGTCACTGCCGGCTTTGGTAATTCCACGGCATGGATGGTCGCTATGTGTATGTTTATGGCGGCCGGCTTTATTAAATCGGGTCTTGGTAAAAGAATTGCCTACTTCTTTGTCAAAACTTTTGGCAAGAGAACTTTAGGTTTGGCTTATGCCTTATCCCTAGTGGAGACTGTTCTGGCAGTTGGTATCCCAAGTAACAACGCTCGTGTTAACGGTATTATGTACCCAATTATTGATAACTTATCAAGAGAAATGGGTTCAGATCCTAAAAAGGGAACTGAGCGTGACATGGGTTCATTCCTGGTCTTTACAGAATACGAAGTTAACATCGTTACATCCACCATGTTTCTAACTGGTTTAGCCGGTAACATGGTGGCATTAGGAATAGCAAAGACCCAAAACGTTACTATTTCCTGGATGCAATGGTTTGTAGCTGCAATCGTACCAGGCATAATTTCCTTAATATTAGTACCTTTTATTCTATATAAAATTTACCCTCCTAAGATCAAAGAAACACCTAATGCTCATGCTTGGGCAGACAAAAAATTACAAGAATTAGGCAAAATGACAGCTGCAGAAAAAATTATGGGTGTGGTTTTTGTCCTGTCAGTTGCATTATGGTTAGTAGGCTCTAAGTTTGGCATTGACGCTACTTTAGTCAGCTTTATTGCAGTTGCATTACTATTGGTATTTGGCGTCATCAATGTTAAGGATATTTTAGGTCAAAGTTTTGCTTGGAACATCTTAACTTGGCTTTCAATTATCATGTTGATGTCTCAAAAATTAATGACTTTGGGCTTTTTCCCTTGGTTCTCAAAGACTTTAGGTAGTGCACTTCATGGTATGAACTGGGTTTTAGTACTGGTAATCTTATTCTTGGTTTACTTCTACCTCCACTATTTATTCCCAAGTGTTTCTACACAAATTTCTGCTCTATATGCAGGATTTCTCTCAATTGCGATCGGCGCCGGAGTGCCACCTATGATGGCAGCGTTAATGCTAGCTTTGGACGGTTCTTTATACTTGTCAACTTCAAGCTATTCGGCAGGTCCTGCCGCTTTGCTTTCTTCAACAGGCTATGTTTCTAACAAAGATTGGTGGAAACTAAGCGCCATAATTGGTGTTGTACTTAACATCATCTGGTTAGGCGGCGGTCTGGTTTGGACTAAAGTTATCGGCATGTGGTAATCAAAAAAGCTTTGAATAGTAGTATTCAAAGCTTTTTTATTTTGCCCGCCAAAGATTTTTATGATGGCACTTGTTACTTCTTCTGCTCTAGTTTAGTATTATTACTATACTAATTTAAAAGGAAGATTAAAAATGAATAATTGGGCGGTAATTTCAACGTGGAATATGTCTTATGAGGGCCTAAAAACCTCAGCAGACTTGTTAAAAAAGGGTACAGATGCCAAAGACGCAGTTGAAAAACTAATTAATCAGGTTGAATCTAATGCCGAGTATACTTCTGTTGGTTATGGCGGATTGCCCAACGAAAACGGCATCGTGCAAATGGATGCTGCCTTTATGGATGGTAATACACTCGCACAAGGTTCTGTAGCCGCTATTGAAAATGTCAAGCATGCGGTTTCTGTGGCGCGCAAATTGAGTTCAAACAAAACCAATAGTTTTTTAGTAGGTGAAGGTGCTAGCAATTACGCGATGAAAAATGGTTTTGAAATGACTAACATGCTTACTGCTAATGCTAAGAAAACATGGCAGCAAAAAGTTAAAGAGACTCATGAGCATGATGTTCACCCCTATGCTGGTCACGACACTGTTGGCGCAATCACTTTAGATCAAAATGGTGCTGTTACGGTAGCAACTTCAACATCTGGTTTATTTATGAAGAAAAATGGTCGGATTGGTGATTCTCCTTTATCAGGTTCAGGTTTTTATGCTGACAGTGATATAGGAGCAGCGGCTGCTACTGGTCTTGGTGAAGATATTATGAAAGGTTGTTTATCTTATGAAATTGTGCGGCAAATGTCTGCAGGTAGAAGCCCGCAAGAAGCATGTGACTCAGCTGTTTATTCTTTTTGTAAAAAATTAAAACAGCGCTATGGCCAAGTTGGTGAGATTTCATTAATTGCCCTGAATAATAAGGGGGAATGGGGTGTCGCAACTAATGTTGAATTTACTTTTTGTGTTGCTGATAATAAGCACAAAGCCCAGATATTTACTGCTAACCCTGCACCA
Organism: Lactobacillus helsingborgensis; assembly: GCF_000970855.1. Taxonomy (GTDB): domain Bacteria; phylum Bacillota; class Bacilli; order Lactobacillales; family Lactobacillaceae; genus Lactobacillus; species Lactobacillus helsingborgensis. The sequence goes on along the minus strand of NZ_KQ034046.1, from coordinate 1,021,676 downwards.
AATAATAAAACCCAAATTTCAGCTTTTAACTAAATAATGATAAAATTGTCTGCTTGTGCTATTTTTACTAACTTTTGAGAAAGGAATTTAAATGTTAAAAGAAGCCTGTGTAGAAAATTTTACCGATATTGCTCGTGTAATAAAAAATGGCGCTCAAAGAATTGAATTAAATAATGACTTGGCGTTAGGGGGGACAACTCCCACATACGGTGTAATGAAAAAAGCCCTCGCTTATACTAAAAGCTGCAATATTCCAGTTGTAGTAATGATTAGACCGCGTGGTGGCAATTTTGTTTATAGTGCAAGTGAAATTGAGATTATGGCTAGTGATCTAACAATAGCAGCCAAATTAGGAGCACAGGGGGTAGCATTTGGCTGCTTAAATTCCCAAAACCATTTAAATAAGTTACAAATGAAACAGCTGCTTAGTTTGGCTCATTCTTTGAACATTGAAGTAGTCATGCACATGGCTTTTGACGAAATTCCCCAAAGAATCCAAAAGGCAGAGCTAAGCTGGTTGGCTGAACAGGGTGTTAAAAGAATTTTGACGCATGGCGGTGAGCTGAGCAAACCTATCTTGGCTAATATTTCCCACCTTAAGGAAATTATTTCTTGGGCAAAAGGACAGATAGAGATTTTACCCGGTGGTGGTATTACAAGCACAAATTGTGATTTTATTGCTGAAAAATTAAACGTACAACAAGTTCATGGCACAAAAATAGTGGCTTGATTTTTGAGGAAAACTTGACAATATTTTAATTAAAAACTAAAATACCTTTAATATCTTAAAAGCGATGAAGAGAAAAGTAAGTTTACTGGTAACGTACAGAGAGCTCTGGAGACTGAAATAGAGCCGCAAAAGCAAACTGAAAATCACTTGGAGCTATATGGTGAATTAAAGTAACCATTATTGGTAACACCCATTATTGTGTTAGCGTATCGCATATTGCCGTACGTGAAGTGATTGGTTAAATTAATTTGAGATAATTTGCCAGTAAAAAAGGTGGTACCGTGCCAATTGAAGCACCCTGAATTCATTAAATTCAGGGTGCTTTTTTTATTTCAAATGGCAAAAAATTCACTGGAAGAAAAAATGAGCAATAACAATTTTTATTATAATTGGAGGTTTATGCATGAACGAACTTGAGCAAGATGTTAACCAGCAACCACTAACTTGGAAACAATATTTAGTTGTAGCATCTTTATTATTTGGATTATTTTTTGGAGCAGGAAACCTCATTTTTCCCATTCACTTGGGACAAATGGCGGGCGCAAATTGGCTGGTTGCTACTTTAGGTTTTTTGGTAACTGCTGTTCTATTGCCTTTATTATCGGTTTTGGCTATTAGTGTAACGCATGCCCAAGGCGTATATGACATTGGACTGCCTCTGGGTTCGACATTTGCCTTAGTTTTTATGATCTTAATTCACCTTACTATCGGACCTCTTTTTGGTACACCCCGTACAGCTAGTATTTCTTTTAAAGTAGGAATTGAGCCCATGTTGCCGCAGAACATGGCTCAAATTGGTCTGCTAATTTTTTCAACTATATTTTTTGTATGTGCGTTTGTGGTTGCTTATGAAGAATCAAACATTTTAACCAGCATTGGCAAAGTGCTAAATCCATTATTCTTGTTACTGTTATTTATCGTATTTCTGATGGGTTTCTTTTCGCCGATGGGTAGAGCTGCAGCTCAAAAAGTAACTTTAGCATACCAACAGGCTCCCTTTTTTAACGGCTTTCTGCAAGGCTATAATACGATGGATGCGCTGGCTGGATTAGCATTTGGGGTAACCGTTGTGACTGCTGTCAGACAAATGGGCAAAACCACTGCCAAAAGCAATGCTAAAGTCACTGCCAAAGCGGGTATACTGGCAACTTTAACTATTGGTGTCATCTATGTAGCTTTGATCTGGCTGGGTGCAACCACCTTGCAACATTATCGAATTGCTGCAGATGGTGGCACTACTTTCAATCAAATAGTGACTTATTATTTGGGCAATGTGGGGCATGCGCTTCTAGCTAGTCTGATTACAGTGACGTGCTTAACTACTGCGGTCGGTTTAATCGCTGCTTTTGCTCAAGATTTTCACCGGAGCTTCCCTAAAGTTAGTTATCATACCTGGTTATTTTTAATGACATTAGCTTCATTTTTGACTGCTAATTTTGGTCTGGACACTATTATTGCCTGGTCCACACCAATGTTGATGTTTCTCTATCCTTTTGCAATGGTTTTAATTCTGCTTTCAATTACTGCGAATTTATTTAACAAAGATAGAGTGGTATATTTCTGGACTGTACTGTTCACACTTGTTCCTGCATTTTTAGATATGATCGCTGCTTTTCCACCTGTAGTAAGCCAAAGTTCGTGGGCACTGGCCTTAAAAGGTGTGCAAATGAAATTCCTGCCTTTTGCGGCAATTGGAATGGATTGGATTATTCCAGCCTTACTAGGATTAACAATTGGTTTAGCATGTCATTATGTGGTAACAAGAAAAGTCAAATCTTTACAAAATTAGTAATGTACCATCTAAATTTTAACGGTGTTTTTAAAATTATAGTTGACATGAAAAAAGGCATTGATTAAAATATCATTAATATTGATAAAGCGATGAAAAGATAAGTAAGTTTGCATGTAGCGTTTTAGAGAGTCCTGTAGCTGAAAATGGACCGTGATGGCAAACTGAAAGTAACTTTGAGCTATATGGTGAATGATTAGTAGCTTATATTGGTGACACCCATTAACGTGTTAGCGTATCGTAATTTTTACCGTACGTGAAGTGACTGTGAGATTTTTTAGCAGTAAAAATGTTTACAGTAATATAGGTGGTACCGTGCTGACAGCACCCTTGATTAAATCAAGGGTGCTTTTTTATTGCCCTATTATTTATCAAAGTTTTTTATCATATTAATTTGTGTTTGATTTTCTGTTTAGGAGGAATCATGATGGAAGAAATTGAACAAGATGTGAATACCAAACCCTTAACTTGGAAACAATATTTAGTTGTTGCTTCTTTGTTATTCGGATTATTTTTTGGTGCTGGTAACTTGATTTTTCCTATTCATTTGGGGCAGCTTGCAGGAGCTAATTGGGGGATGGCTACTTTTGGCTTCTTAGTGACTGCAGTTTTATTACCACTTTTAGCTGTACTCGCAATCAGTGCCAGTCATGCCAAAGGTGTTTACGACATTGGTAAACCATTAGGTAAAATTTTTGCCCTGTCTTTTATGGTTTTGATTCATTTAACTTTAGGACCATTATTTGCAACGCCGCGGACTGCTAGTATTTCATTTTCAGTGGGCTTGCAACCGGTCTTGCCCAAATCTGTGGCGAAACCGGCATTACTGGTGTTTTCTGCAATCTTTTTTATATTGGCATTTATTATTTCATACCAGCAATCCACCATTTTGGATAGTATAGGTCGTATTCTAAATCCATTATTTTTGTTGTTGCTGTTTTCCGTCTTTTTATTAGCAGCTTTTTCACCTATGGGTGCGGCAAAGCAGCAAAACGTAACTGCTGCTTACCAAACTGCTCCATTTTTTAATGGCTTTTTAGAAGGCTATAACACGATGGATGCATTAGCGGGCTTAGCTTTCGGTTATACAATCGTTTCTGCTGTCAGACAGCTGGGAAAAACCTCGGCTAAAAGCAACGCTGAAGTTACAGCTAGGGCAGGAGTCATTGCGACCGGTGCTATAGGAGTAATTTATGTGGGCTTAATTTGGTTAGGAGCAACTACTTTAAACCATTTTAAAGTTTCAGCAGAAGGCGGCACTGTTTTTAATCAAATCGTGACTTATTATTTAGGTAACTTTGGTCATGCTTTGCTGGCTACATTGGTTACCTTGACCTGTCTAACAACCGCAGTTGGCTTGATTGCAGCGTTTGCCCAAGATTTTCACCGTAGTTTTAATAAAATCAGCTATCATGGTTGGTTGACAATAATGACGTTCGTTTCTTTTATTACTGCTAATTTTGGTCTAGATACTATTATTTCGTGGTCAACACCAATGCTGATGTTTTTATATCCTATAGCAATGGTCTTGATTATTTTATCTATTTCCGGCTCTCTTTTTGACCGTGACCCAATTGTCTATTTCTGGGGGATTGCTTTAACCTTTATTCCAGCTATCTTGGATATGATCGCCTCTTTTCCCCCTGTTGTTAGCAAGCAGCCGTGGGCACTGCAGTTAAAATCATTTCAAATGCGCTTTTTACCCTTTGCAGATATCGGAATGGACTGGGTATTTCCAGCTATTGTGGGTTTGGCAATAGGTTTTGCCATCCATTTTTATCACGCAGCCAAAAACAAATAGCTCAACATATAGTTCATGTTATTAAAGCTAATTTTTTGACACCATCTGTTTATAAAAGTAGATTAAACTAAAGAGCAAAATTTGGTTTAAATAGATGGGACTGAGCAATTTGAACAATATGGATATGAACGACAATCATAATATGAATCATTCAATGAATAACAATGATTCATCCATGCAAATGGGTGGCCATGATATGATGATGCATGGCGGGCACATGATGCATATGGGCAATTTGAAGAAAAAGTTCTGGGTTTCTGTGATTTTATCTTTACCGATTATATTTTTATCACCAGCGATGGGAGTCCATTTGCCTTTTCAGTTCTCTTTTCCGGGTTCTGAATGGGTAGTGGTGATCTTCGCAACTGTGCTGTATTTCTATGGGGGAGAACCTTTCTTATCCGGGGCGTATTATGAAATAAAAGATAAAAAGCCCGAAATGATGACCCTTATTTCCTTGGGTATCACTACGGCTTATATTTATAGCCTGTATGCTTTTGTAAAAAATGATTTGCTAAACAGTAAAGTTCATGTAATGGACTTTTTCTGGGAGCTGGCAACGTTAATTTTAATTATGCTTTTAGGACATTGGATAGAGATGACATCTGTCATGAATGCCAATAGTTCTGTTCATGATTTAGCAAAACTTTTACCTGATAAAGTTCACGTACAATCAGGTGATCAAGTTAAAGATACGGCAATCAATGATGTACAAAAAGATGCAGTTATATTGGTAAAAGCTGGTGAAAGTATTCCATTAGACGGTGTCATCATCACCGGTTCAAGCCAAGTTAATGAATCATTAGTGACTGGTGAATCACGCGAAATTACTCGTAAAAAAGGTGATAAAGTAATTGGCGGCTCTATTAATGGTTCTGGCACATTAACTGTCAAGGTCACCAATTCAGCTAACTCCGGCTTTTTAGCAAACGTCAATAAACTTGTTGAGTCTTCACAAATGAACAAGTCAAAATTACAAAATTTGGCTGATCGAGTTTCAAGCTGGCTGTTTTACGCTGCGTTAATTTTCGGTATTATTGCTCTAATTGTCTGGACTAGTTTGCGGGGAATAGCAGGTGGGCTAGAACGGATGGTTACCGTTTTAGTAATTGCTTGTCCGCATGCTTTAGGGTTGGCAATTCCGCTGGTAAATGCTAAGAGTACCTCAATCGGTGCTAAAAATGGCTTATTGATCAGAAATCGCAACGTGATCAGCGTCAGCTCTAAAATTAATTATTTGCTTTTAGATAAAACTGGCACTCTGACGGAAGGCAAGTTTCAAGTGCGCAAATGTGACAGCTTGAATAAGTCGTACAGTGCAGATGAAGTAATTAAACTGATCGCTTCACTTGAGCAAGATTCTAATCACCCGATTGCGCAAAGCATTTTACAGTTTGCTAAGGAAAAAAATATTGAGCTCTATCCATTGTCAAATAGTAAAACACTTGACGGCAAAGGCGTTGCTGGAACTTTAAACAGTAAAGATTACCAGTTAGTAAATGAAAAAACAGCTAGAAGTATTGTCAATAATTTTCCACAAGTTGATGCTTTAAACTACACCTCGAGTTACTTGATTGCGGGCAATGAACTTTTAGGTTACGTTGCCGTGGGAGATGAGATTAAGACTAACGCTGCTGAACTAATTAAACAAATTAAAGCTTTGAATATCACGCCCGTGATGCTAACTGGGGATAATGAAAATGTTGCCCAAAACATTGCCCAAAAACTTGGAATTACAGAAGTTCACTCAGGTTTAATGCCGCAAGACAAGCAAAAAATTGTGGCTGAATTACAAGATAAAGGTCAAAAGGTAATGATGGTCGGTGACGGTATCAATGATGCTCCTAGTTTGGCTAAAGCTGATATTGGTGTAGCCATTGGTGCAGGTACTGATGTTGCGGTGGATTCAGCTGACGTGGTCTTAGTTAATAGTGAACCACTGGATATCATTAGTTTTTTGAAACTAGCGCAGCATACCCAAAGAAAAACTGTCCAAAATTTATGGTGGGGTGCTGGCTACAATATTGTGGCACTACCACTTGCTGCTGGTATCCTAGCTCCATGGGGGATTTTACTTTCCCCAGCAGTCGGTGCGATCTTAATGTCGCTCTCAACTGTAATAGTAGCTATTAATGCTGAAACACTAAAAATATAAAAATTTGATTAAGGCACTCAATAAGAGTGCTTTTTTGCTAAAATAAAATAAATTTTAAAATTTTAAAATGATAGCCCTTTTATTTTAAAATATTGAAAATAAAACTAAAAATCTGTATTATGAGTGCAAGAGAATATTACTGCTTTTAATAGCTAAAATACTAACATTTGAAAAGGAGATCTAGTATGAGTAAAGAAGAATATCGTGTTGAAAGTGATACAATTGGCCCTGTTAAAATTCCTAAAGATGCACTGTGGGGTCCGCAAACTGAAAGAAGTCGTAACAATTTTCCCAGTGGTGAATTAATGCCCCTTGCAATTATTCGTGCTTTTTTACATTTAAAAAAAGCTGCAGCTGAATCGAATGTAGAAGTCGGCGATGAACCAGTAGAAAAAGGGCAAGCTATTGAGGAAGCGATTGATCAACTATTAAAATTAGATGATCATGAATTGCGTCAAGATTTTCCTTTACACGTATTACAAACCGGTTCTGGTACTCAGAGCAATATGAACGTTAACGAAGTAGTAGCTAACCTAGCTAACAAGATGCATCCAAATTTGGATATTTTACCCAATGATGACGTTAACAGAGGACAATCTTCAAACGATACATATCCCACAGCAATGAATATTGTTGCAGTTGAAGCTTTAGATAAGCTTGAACCTGCCGTGCAACACTTAATTGACGAACTAAAAATTAAGCAGGACAAGTATTGGAAAACCGTCAAAGTTGGCCGTACTCATTTACAAGATGCTACTCCGATAACTTTCGGTCAAGAGGTTTCTGGCTATATTTCAGCTTTAAAACATGATTTATCCTATATCAAAGAACTTAAGCCAACATTATATGAACTTGCAATTGGTGGCACAGCTGTTGGGACAGGCCTCAATGCTGCACCGGGAATGACTGTCAAAATTGCTGACAAACTGTCTAAAGTCTACGGCCATGATTTTAAAGTTAATACCAATAAGTTTTGGGGTTTAGCTCACCATTCTGGCATAGATGTTGTCCATGGTGCTTTAAAAACCTTGGCTGCTGACATGTTTAAGATAGCCCAAGATATAAGATTCTTGGCATCAGGTCCCAGAGCAGGCTATCACGAACTTAATATCCCCGCTAATGAACCAGGTTCTTCGATTATGCCTGGCAAAGTTAATCCTACTCAGGCTGAGGCGGTAACAATGGCCGCTGCGAAAGTCTTTGGCAATGATACTACAATTACTTTTGCCTGTTCACAAGGAAATTTTGAAATGAATGTCTACAAAACAGTTATGATCACCGCGTTTTTAGATTCATGTGATATTTTAACTGGAACTATTACAGGCTTTGCTGATAAAATGATTGCTGGTTTGACTGTTAATGCTGCAAAAATGGACGATCTGCTTGAGAGTTCTTTGATGACAGTGACTGCCTTGTCACCTCATATTGGCTATCACGCAGCTGCTAAGATTGCACAGACTGCGGATAAAGAAGGAACAACGCTTAAAGAAGCAGCACTCAAAAGTGGCAAATTAACTGAAAAGGAATATGATGAATGGATGGATTATATGGAAATGACCAATATATCTCAGACTAATCCTGAAAAATAAATCTTTTAAATTTCTGTAGAGGAGAAATCAATGGGTAAATTCGTTTTTACGCCTAATAAGGCTTCTGAAATACAAGAAAGTTACGACGCAATTATAATCGGTGCAGGGGGTGCCGGCTTAACTGCAGCTATTCAGGCTCATGAATTAGGATTGAATGTTGCTGTCTTTGAAAAGAATTCTGATTTAGGTGGAAACACAAACAGGGCTTCTTCTGGAATGAATGCTTCTGAAAGTCTTGTTCAACTAAAACAGGGAATCATAGATGATAAAGAAGATTTTTACCGTGAAACTCTCAAAGGCGGAGGATTGATGAATGACCGTGAACTTCTACGCTATTTTGTCGATCATTCTGCTCTTGCAATAGATTGGCTAATGGATCACGGTATAGAGCTAACTAATTTAACTATTACTGGTGGGATGGGCAAAAAGAGAGCTCATCGTCCTGCTTCAATGGAACCGGTAGGCAATTATTTAGTAACTGGAGCCTTAAAGCAAATACAAGAAGATAAAATACCAGTTTTTAATAATGCAAAAGTAACTAAGCTTTTACAAGATAACAAACAGCAAGTAACTGGTGTTCAGGTTGATACTCTGAATGGACAAGTAAAAGTGAGTGCAAGCGCTATTCTTTTAGCTTCAGGTGGCTTTGGTTCATCTAAAGAATTAATTAAAAAATATCGTCCTGACCTTGTAAATTATAAGACTACGAATCAGCCCGGTGCTACTGGCGATGGTTTAAAGCTTGCCGGTCAAATTGATGCACAGCTGGAGCAAATGGATTTTATTCAAGTACATCCAACTGCACAAACTGATAGTGACCACGTCTACTTGATAGGAGAAGGCTTAAGAGGAGAAGGAGCTATCCTAGTTAACAAATCTGGTAAAAGATTCGTCAACGAGTTAAGTACACGTAAAATTGTTTCTGACGCAATTAGCAACTTAAATGAAAACGGCGCTTTTTTGATTTTCGATCAAGGTATTAGAAATAACTTTACTGCTGTTGAATTTTATGATCACGTAGGATTGGTTAGTCATGGAGAATCAATTTCTGATCTAGCTCAAAATATTGGTGTCACAGCTTCCAACTTGAACGAAACTATTACTAATTGGAATGAGTCTGTCACAAATAAAACAGATAAAGAATTTGGCAGATCAACGGGAATGGAGCATAAAATTGCGCAGGGACCATTCTTTGCAATTCATATTAACCCGGCCATTCACTATACTATGGGTGGTATCCATATAAATCCCCAAACCGAAGTTTATGATACAGATGGCAACATAATTAAAGGACTCTATGCTGCGGGAGAAGTTTCAGGTGGATTACACGGAAATAACCGAATTGGTGGCAACTCGATTGCTGAAACAGTCATTTTTGGTAGGCAAGCAGGAATACAAATGAGCAAGTTCGTCAAAAACCAATAACTATAATTTAACTAAATTAGTGTTTGAAAAAGAATTGTCAGCCATTGGCAATATTGTTAGGTATTTTGCTAGATTCCACTTTTGTAAGCTGTGGTTTTGCACTGATGTGTCTATTAAAATTATAGCTTTATATAAATAAGATTATATTTAATAAATTTTAAGTTCTTTGTCGTTTAGCATCGGCGAAGGGCTTTTTTTATTATTTTTGGTTCCTAAATAAGCGCTATGTCGAAAATACTAATTTTTGCATTATTGACAAACCGAATTTTAAATATGTAAGACTGTTTTTATTTTAAAAAATTGAAAAAATAAATTATTTATTTTAAATATTGCAAATAACGGGAATAAAATTTATAATATTGATGTAAGTGATTACATTTTTAAAAAATTCGAAAGGAAATGACTTAATGAATAAAAAAGTATTATTGGTTGGAGACGGAGCTGTAGGTTCAACTTTTGCAAATGATTTGCTGCAACATACTAGTGTTGACGAGTTAGTAATCTGTGATGTGCTCAAGAAACGTCCGGTGGGAGATTCAATGGATTTGGAAGATATACTGCCTTTTACAGGCGAGTGTAATATTCATTCTGGTGAATACTCCGATGCAAAAGATGCTGCTGTGGTTGTGATTACAGCAGGCGTTCCCCGCAAGCCAGGAGAAAGTCGGCTTGATCTTGTGAATAAAAATGTTAGCATCTTGAAAAGTATCATTCAACCAGTAGTCGAATCTGGCTTTGATGGTATTTTCCTAGTTTCTGCTAATCCAGTTGATATATTGACAACTTTAACCCAAAAACTATCCGGCTTTCCTAAAAATAAGGTAATAGGTACGGGAACTTCGCTTGACACTGCTCGTTTAAAAGTAGACTTAGCTAAGAGATTAAATGTTCCTGTAGCTGAAATTAATTCTATGGTATTAGGCGAACATGGTGATACATCTTTTGAAAATTTTGATGAATCAACTGTTAGCGGTAAATCACTAAAAGAATTTGCTAATATTGATGATCATATTCTGGACCAAGTGGAACTGAATATTCGTCAAAAAGGTGGAAAAATCATTGAAAATAAGGGTGCAACATTTTACGGCATTGCGATGATGTTAACGCAAATTGTTACTGCAATATTGACTAATCGTTCAATTGCTTTGCCTCTATCTGCACCAATTAATGGTGAGTATGGTATTAAAAGCAATCTTTATTTAGGCACTCCTGCAGTAATCGACGGGTCTGGAGTCAGTCAGGTGATTGAAACTGAACTTTCAGAACCTGAAAAGGCAAAGATGGTGAACTCGGCTACCAAAATGCAGGAAGTGCTAGATAATATCACTTTAGATTAATTAAAAAGAAGGCATAAATAATGCAGGTTGGAAAAAGAATTTTTTTACAAAGGAATCTTCCGCAAAAGGAATTAATTGCTGCATATAAAAAGCTGCCCTCATCAAATGTAGCTGACTGTATGAATAGGACAGGTGCAATGGCGCCTAGAATCAGACTGATGTCGCACCCACATGAAGAAATGTGTGGTCCAGCTTTCACAGTTCATAATCGTCCCGGTGATAACTTAACTATTTATGCGGCTTTAAAGTATTGCCACGAAGGCGACGTGGTTGTCATTGATAATGAAAATGACAATACTAGGGCGGTTATTGGTGAAGTAATGATGACATGGCTGCGCGATCAAAGACATGTAGCTGGTGTAGTTGTTGACGGACCTATACGAGACATTGATAGTTTAAGCAACTGGGATTTGCCTATTTATGCTGTAAGTACAACTCCGGACGGTCCCTACAAGGAAGGTCCAGGAGAAATAAATGTACCGGTTTCTTGTGGTAACGTCAGTGTTAACCCCGGTGACGTCATTTTAGGTGACGCTGACGGTGTTATCAAAATCGCTTTGGAAGAAGCATCTGAATTGTTGCCGATTGTTCAGGAATTTCATGAAAAAGATGAAGCAAAAGCTGCTAGTTTTCATGATGGTTCAGGAAATATAGATTGGCTTGATGAGGAATTAAAGAATAAGAATTATGAAATTATCGACGATTTTTATCGTCCGGAAAATTAAAAATTATAGGTAATTACTATGAAAACACTTGAAAAAGTTAATTATAAGGGCTTTATTTTACCTTTAGTGATTGGCGTTATCCTTTGGTGCATCACGCCTTTGCGTCCGGCTGGCTTGTCTGCTCCCGCATGGGAGATGTTTGCCGTTTTTGTAGCAACTATTGTTGGCTGTATTACAAAGCCTTTGCCCATAGGCGGTACTACTTTGATTGGACTGATAGTGACAGTTTTAGTTGGTTTAGCTCCAATCAAAGATGTTGTAGATCCAAAAACTGGTAAAGTAACCACTGGTATTCTTAGCGCCTTTAGTAATTCTGCTTCTTGGCTAATTGCTATGGCTTTTATCATGGCATATGGTATTAGTAAAACCGGTTTAGGTAATCGGATAGCGTATTGGATGATTAAAAAATTTGGTAAAAAGTCCATTGGTATCGGCTATGCAATTACCGGTTTGGAATTAGTTTTAGGAGCTTTAATACCATCAAACAGTGCACGTACAGGTGGTGTAGTTTGGCCGGTGACTGAATCAATCTCTAAAGATTATGATTCTCATCCTAACGATCCTTCAAGAAAGAAAATCGGAGCTTATCTTAGTTTTACTGCCTTCCATGCCAACATTCTGTCAACTGCTCTGTTTATTACAGGTGCTGCTCCTAATATGGTTGCTTCTCAAATGGCGGCACAGAAAAATTATAATATGACCTGGATCAGCTGGTTTACAGCAGCAATAGTTCCTGTTCTAGTTGCAACTGTTATTATTCCGGTTGTGATTTATAAAATTTTTCCTCCAGAAATTAAAGAAACTCCCAATGCTAAAAAATGGGCCAGTGACCGTTTAGCAAAAATGGGACCAGTGACAAAGCCTGAAATGATTATGTCAATAGTATTTTTGCTGGCTATTATTTTATGGGTTTTATCCGGAATCTTCAAAATTCCTCAATTAGATTCTACTTTTGTAGCCTTTTTAGCTGTCGGCTTGTTGCTATTAACAGGCGTCTTAACTATGAAAGATGCTTTAAACCAAACTGGAGCTTGGAACATTCTAATTTGGCTATCAATTTTAATATTTATGGCAAGTAAACTTATTTCCTTTGGCTTCATTGACTGGTTCTCCAAGACTATTCAGACTAGTCTTCACGGAATAAGCTGGCAAATAGTATTAGCTGTTTTAGTGATATTGATGTTTTACACCCACTACTTCTTTGCCAGTGGTACTGCACATATAACAGCATTATACCTGCCATTTTTATCTGTTGCTGTTGCTACAGGAGCTCCATTAGGATTATCAGCTATGCTCTTGGCGTTTACCGGGGCAATTAATGCTTCAACCACTCACTACGCTAACGGACCGGCCTCTATATTAGCTACAACTGGTTACATTAAGCAGAGTGAATGGTGGAAATATAACTTTATTTTAGGAATTCTCTATTTACTGATTTTCGGCGTAATAGGCACTTTATGGATGAAAGTTATTGGAATTTGGTAAATGCTTAAGGCAAGCAATTTTATAACTAATGATGGTATTCGAATAACTTATTACGATACATTAAAAAGTGGTCAGCCTATTTTAGCAGTTCCTGGTATAGGTAGTTCTGCAACATTATGGCAAGAGGCTGTAAAGCTTTTCACAGAAGATTACCGCTTTATAATAATTGATCCTCGAAATCAGGGACGTTCTCAAAGAACGTTTAAGGGGCAACGTATTAGTCGCCATGCAGCTGATTTAGCCGAGCTCATTAGCAGATTAGATTTAAAAAATATTATTGCTGTTGGTAATTCCATGGGAGCCGCAAACATTTGGGCTTATGTTTCACTATTTGGCTTTCAAAGATTGCAGGCAATTGTTGACTTAGATCAACCTCCCAAAATGATTCAAGACAGCACCTGGCACTATGGATTTAAAGATCTAACTTGGAAAAATTATCCGGATTATTTAAAGGCAGATCTGGGCAATGGTATTTTTGCTCATATCAATGATGAGATGTTTAAAAAGGCCAAAATTGAAGCCCAAAAATATCCGTATAATGCTGAAGAAAATTATCTTTGTCGAATAGATCATGCTGAGCAGGATTGGCGGGACATTTTAATTAGCTTGAAAGTTCCTATGCTCGTTTTAGCAGGACAAAATTCACCCTTTTTTGATTATCATTTTGCCTATGCTATGAGTGAACTGAATCCTAAAATTTACGCAGGAATAATAGCAAACTGTGGTCACTTAATTCAGGCGGAACAGCCTTTGAAAATGTATAAAGAAATTATGAAATTTTTGCAAAAATTTTAGCTAAAGTGAGAACCAAATAAATGGATAAAACTATAGACCTTAATTTAACTTTTCCAGACACGAAGGCAAGATGGGAAAACTTCTTAATTAATCAAGGTATTAAAGATTTCAGCTCCCGCGAAGTTGACGTCCTCGATCATACTGTTGGCTTAATAGATGAAGATGGCCATTTGGTAGGAACTGGTAGTATTGCAGGCAAAGTTCTTAAATATATAGCTGTGTCAAATGATAATTCTGTTCACGGGGCACGTTTTAATCAAATAGTTTCGGCTCTGCAAGAATACCTTTTTAGTCAGAAAATTTATCATTCATTCGTATTTACCAAAGCAAAATATTCTTCTAGTTTCGCCCATTTAGGTTTTAATGAATTGGCTCATACTGATACTGCGGCTTTTTTAGAAAGTGGAACACCAAGTATTCAAGACTTTTTAGCAAAAATACCTAGAATTGAAAACCAAAATCAAAAAGAAGTTGCAGCAATTGTTATGAATGCTAATCCATTTACTTTGGGCCACCAAAAGTTAGTACAACTGGCAAGTAGTGAAAATGATTTAGTTTATGTTTTTGTAGTAGCTACAGATGCTTCTTTATTTAAAACATCAGAAAGAATAGATTTGGTAAAAAAAGGAACTGCCAAATTTAAAAATGTGGTGGTAGTTAGTGGTGGAGATTACCTAGTTTCACGCTCGACATTTCCAGCTTATTTTTTAAAGTCACCTGATGAACTAATTACAACGCAAACAGAGATTGACGCTTTAATTTTTAAAAATATTATTGCACCCGAATTAACTATTAAGAAACGATATCTAGGTACTGAGCCATTTTCAAGGACAACTAATTTCTATAATCAAAGTTTACAAAAAATACTTAGTCCCAGTATTGCTGTTAAAATCGTGCACCGCTTTCGTGATAACGAGAAAATAATTACGGCAACTAGTGTGCGCCAATTGATCAAAAATAGTGATTTAAAAGATATTTCCACTCTAGTTCCACCAACTACAATGAATTTTATAAATGAAAATTATCAAATTTTACAAGAAAGAATCAAGAAAGGAATGAACATTGATGGAAATTAAAACTGTTGGAGTAGCAGGAACACTAGAATCTTCAGATATTCAGATTATGATCTCTGCTGGTCAAAATGGGATTGAAGTTGATCTGGATTCAGAGGTAGCTAAATCATACGGTGATCAAATTAAAAAGGTGATAACTGAAACACTTAATAAATTTGGTATTACTAACGCAAAAGTTAAGGCTACTGACAAAGGAGCGCTTGACTGCGTGATTGCTGCAAGAACATTAGCGGCTGCGCAAAGAGCAACTGAAACTACTGATGCACCAAGAATGGAGGTATTGCAATAAATGACTTATGTTAAAAATCGTTTGCGTCGAACAATGATGTTCGTACCAGGTAATAATCCTGCAATGGTTAAAGACGCTGGTATTTATGGAGCGGACTCTATTATGCTGGATTTAGAAGATGCAGTTTCATTAACTGAAAAAGACGCAGCCAGAATGTTAGTATTTAAGGCTATTAAAACAGTTGACTTTGGCGGTGCTGAAATTGTCGTTAGAATTAATGGTCAAGACACTCCCTTTTATGACCAAGATGTCAAAGCTATGGTTCGCGCTGGAGTAGATGTTATTCGTCTTCCTAAAACTGAATCGGCCGCCATGATTAAAAAATTAGTGGCGGATATGGAAAAAGCGGAAGAAGAATACGGTATTCAAAAAGGCTCTATTGGTGTTATGGCAGCGATTGAGAGTGCAAAAGGTGTTCTCAATGCTCCAGAAATTGCAACTGCAACCCCATTAATGATGGGCTTAGCTGTTTCCGGTGAAGACTATACTGCCGATATGCACACACACCGATATCCAGATGGGCGTGAACTTGAATTTGCCCGCAACATGGTCTTGCAAGCCGCTAGAGCAGCCGATGTTTATGCCTTCGATACTGTATTTTCAAATATGAATGATACTGAAGGATTCTACCGCGAAACAAAATATATTTATGAGCTTGGTTATGATGGCAAGTCTTTAGTTAATCCAAGACAAATACCTATGGTTAACAAGGTATTTAACCCTACTAAAGAAGAAATTGAAAATGCTCTTTCTGTCCAAAATGCTATTCAAGAAGCAAAGGCAAAAGGCTCAGGCGTTATTTCAATGAACGGTAAAATGGTCGACAAACCAGTTGTTGAGAAAGCTAACCGTGTTATTGAAACAGCTAAAGCATCGAATTTAATTGATGAGGAGGGTAATTACATTGGAGAATAAAGTAAAACGCAATTTGCCTGATGATTTGATGACAAAAATGAATCTTAAACCATTCGAATCTGTGGAAATAGGTAATCCTGAAGTAAAGAGAGTGGCTCCTAAAGTACAAGTTACTACGGGCGAATCAAAAGTGGTAGATTCTTTAGAAGATGTTATTAAGAAAACTCTAAAAGACGGTATGACCATTTCGTTCCACCATCATTTTAGAAATGGTGATTTTGCTTTTAATAAAGTAATGAATTTAATTATTAAAATGGGTTATCAAAACTTAACTTTAGCCCCATCTTCCTTAACTGGTGTTATGAATGACACTGTAATTGAAGCAATAAAAAAGGGTGTCATTACCAATATTACATCCTCTGGAATGAGAGGTAGTTTAGGTGATTTTGTTTCCCATGGTGGTCTAGAAAACCCAGTAATTTTCCGTTCTCACGGCAATAGAGCCCGTTCTATTGAAGAAGGTGAGATCAAAATTGACGTGGCATTTTTAGGAGTCCCAAATGCTGACCCAGCTGGTAATGCTAATGGTCAAGAAGGGGACGCAGTTTTTGGATCCTTGGGCTATGCTTTGATTGATGCACAATATGCGGATAAAGTAGTTTTGTTGACTGACAATATTGTTGATTATCCGAATACGCCTGCCTCAATTAAACAAACTCAAGTCGATTATGTTGTGCAGGTTGATCAAATTGGTGATGCTGATAAGATTGGTTCAGGGGCAACTCGTTTCACCAAAGATCCTAAAGAACTGAAAATTGCACAAACTGTTAATCAGGTGATTACAAATTCACCCTATTATAAACAAGGATTTTCATTCCAAACTGGATCTGGTGGAGCTGCATTGGCAGTGACCAGATACCTAAGAGAATCTATGCTAAAGGATGGGATTAAGGCATCATTCGCGCTAGGCGGTATAACTAAGCCTACGACTGATCTTCTTGAGGAAGGCCTGGTCAAGAAAATCATGGATGTTCAGGACTTTGACAAGGGTGCTGCAGCTTCAATGGCCCAAAATAAAAACCAACAGGAAATTGATGCTTCTTGGTACGCTGATCCTCATAATAAAGGAGCTGTAGTAAATAACTTAGATGTGGCTATTCTTTCAGCTTTGCAAATTGATACCAATTTTAACGTTAACGTAATGACAGGTTCCGATGGTGTTATTCGTGGTGCCATAGGTGGTCACCAGGATGCGGCTGCAGCAAAAATGACTATTATCACTGCTCCGCTAGTACGTGGACGCAATGCTACAGTAGTACCAGAAGTGGAAACAGTTGTTACACCAGGAGATTCAATTGATGTTTTAGTGACCGAAAGAGGAATTGCGATTAATCCCCGCCGTAAAGACTTAATAGCTGCTTTTGCTAAAGTTCCTGAGCTCAATATTGTTGACATCAAAGAACTTCAAGAAATGGCGCAAAAACAGGTTGGAATTCCCAAGCCTCTAGAATATACTGATCGTGTTGTTGCTTTAATTCAATATCGGGATGGCACTATTATTGATACAATTAAGCAAGTAAAAGATTAACTAATTATTTTAATAAAGTGTGAGAATGAGGCTAAGACTTGTTCTCACACTTTTTAGTTATAATATAAAAATAGAAAGAAGATGATAAAATGGTAAAAACAATATTTGCTGAAGGAGAACCACAGAGTATTACAGAGGTATTAGCAAATAAAGATGAAAGAGCAGAGTTGCAACAAACAACATTTCAAAAGTTTCCTGAATGTACGCTACTGGATGTTAAATTAAACATTCCTGGCCCTATCAAAAACAATCACTATTTAAAAGAAATTTTTGCTTCAGGTATTCTAAATTTGGAAGAAATTTTGCAAAATAGCCAGTTACCTTTTACTTTGTATAAACATTGGGAGAGAGCTACAGGTTCAGAGAATTTTTATCTTGTTGATGCTAATTATCGTTCCGTTAAACAAAAGGCAGTTGAATTTGAGAATAAGCAAAAAATTAATCGGTTATTTGATGCCGATGTATTAATTAGAAAACAAAAACAGGCAATATCCCGCAAAGATCTAGGCTTGCCTGTTCGCAAATGCTTTTTATGTTCAAAACCTGCTAAAGAATGCGCTCGTTCAAGAACACATTCAGTTGCAGATCTGCAAAATTATATTACTAGCTTATATAATGAGAAGTTCTGTAAAAAATCCGCCAATTAAAGTGCCTCGTTTTTGCGTAGAACTCTTTCAGCTATACCTGAAGTGGTTATTAAATGTGTTATTACGCCAGATCTGAGAGCCCCCAAAAGCGCATCTTCCTTAAACCGGTTTTTAACAATTACAAATCGATCAGGAACTGCTAAAATGTCTGAAAGACTGATGCCAGATATGTGGGGTTCAATCGGACTGTAAAAGCGACCTTTAATATCATACGGTCTGCCAAAAATAATCCCTGCTAACTGATTTTTTTTAATCCCTGTAAATAGCTTGTCAGCGTAATAATCCATAAAAAATTGTCCAGATTCCAGCGATTGCATGGTACCGATGCTTGCAAACACCAGATCAAGTTTTGAAAAATACTTTTCAATATATTGATAATAGGGCTCTTGCTGAATTTTTTTGACTAGTCCCGGATCAATGGCATAAAGAGGAGCGGGAAAAGTTAGACTTTTTGCATTAAATTTGTCAGCAGCATGTTGAATAAGTGGCTGCTTGCGTTTGCTAGCATTAACCACCTGACCCAATAGTTGAACAACTGTCAGGTCAGGGCGAGTTTCTGTTGAAAAATCATCAATAATATCCCTTAAAAGTGTTCCCCAAGTAAGACCAACAACATTGGCAGACGTAATATAATTTTGAATTTGTTTTGCCGCAAAATTGACAATCATTTCATTGTCTTGGTTTTTAGTTTCTTTATCTTCTAAGATATAAACTTCTTTCAGATCAAAAAGGCTTTGGAATTTTCGTTCCAAATTTTGTGCTCGTTTGGGGCTTTGATAAATGCTAATCTTAACAATCCCTTTATTTTCAGCTTCATCAATTGCCTTGGCTATCAGATAACGGGAAAGGTTATACTTCTTTGAGATTTCAGCAATATTCAGTTTGCTCAAGAAGTAGTCATGTGCAATATTTGCAAGCTGTTCATCTGTTAATAATGTCATTTATTTATTCCTATTCTGTCTACTTGGTATTTGTTTTAATTATATTAGAAAAAGCGCTTTATTACTATGACCAAAACAATATTTTAAAAGATAATAATTCTCAAAGGGAGTGTTATTGTCTAAATATTCTTTTATTCTAGCAAATCACCAAATTTGGCATTAGTTACTTTTTGCAAATCCTGCGGTTTTAAAAAAACGCTCCGACCAACTTTACCACTCGAAACTGCAATTTCTTGTTCTTGGAGCATACTTTTATCAAGAAAAATAGGAATGTGGTGTTTAAAGTAAATCCCAATTGGAGTATTTGCACCATGAACATAGCCAGTTGTTTTTGCTAAATCTTTTAAAGGAAGCATTTCACACTTTTTATTTCCTGAAATTTTAGCCAGTTTTTTCAAGCTTAAATGTTCAGTCACGGGGATTACACCAACAACAGTTGGGATTTTATTGCCAGAACACACAAGTGTTTTATAGACCAAATGTTCATTCTCGTTTAAAATGGATGTATCCATTTGGGCTACACCACCTGAATCTTCATGTGTAGCAAATTCGGCTTGCCGGTACTGAATCTTATCTCTATCCAATATTTTTTCTACTAGAGTTTTTTCAATCTTATTTTTCTTTTTTGACATTAATATCACCTTTTTAATGATAGCATTGATAAAAAGGAAAATAAAAAGGGAGTTAAAAAAATAATGAAATTATTAATTATTAAAATTGAAACCAGCCATGAAGTTGAAGATGCTTTAAATATCTACAGTCAAGATGTATTGCACTGTTTAGGGACTGAATCACGCAAACGCTCTGATTTTGAGCAGGCTGGCTGGGAATCAGACTCCACGATTGTTAACCTCAGTGAGATAAACGACTTACCACAAGATTTACAATTTTTAGCATATTTTGATATTGAACAAGATAAAGCTGAACTGGTTGAAAAGTACCAGAAGAAATTAGCTGAGTTAAAAAGTTATGGCTTGCAAATTGGCAAAGCAAAAATAACCACTTCTTATATTAAAGACGAAGATTGGAACACAGTTTGGCAAAAATTTTATCATGTCATAAACTTTTCGCGGCATTTGGCAATTGTGCCAGAATGGGAAGATTATCAACCAGCTTTTAAAGATCAGCAGTTAATCAAACTTGATCCTGGTTTGGCATTTGGCACTGGCACACATAAGACAACGCAAATAGCATTAATGGGACTAGAACAAGCACTAACTGAGCCAAAGACTGTCTGTGACGTGGGGACAGGTTCTGGTATTTTGGCCATTGCTTCTTCATTATTGGGAGCCAGTTCTGTTGTGGCTACCGACATCTCGGATGAAGCTGTCACAGCGGCAAAAGAGAATATCGCTCTTAATCATTTGGCAAATATCAAGGTGGAAAAGGCTAGTTTGCTTAATGGTGTAGAAGGCAAATATGACATTATTATTGCTAATATTTTGGCGGAAATTCTGCTTGAGCTAATTCCTGAATTAAATGAACACTTAAATGCAGGTGGTAAAGTGATTTTTTCGGGAATAGATTATACTCAGCTGGATAAAATCAAAGCCGCTTTGACAAAGCATGATTTTAAAATTGATTTGACAATCGAGCATGGGCGCTGGGTTGGATTAATTATAGAAAGAAAAGATAACTAAAAAGAGTTATAATAGATAATTAAATTAGTAAGGAATTGGCAAGTTGATTGATAAACTAAAAAACATACCTTTAATTAGCAAATTAAATAGTTATAAGGTAATGCCAGTAATATGGTGGAGCATTTTAGTTGTTATCTTACCCCTTATTTTCAGTCTATTAAGAATAGGGACTATTTGGCGGGTAGGATTACTTTTTATACTCCTTAACAGTATAATCAGCTATCATATTGGTAAGTTGATTAAAACAATTAATCTTAAACACTACTGGCTGCTATTTATGCCAGGCTGTTTTTGCCTAATTGTTTTATTCAAATATGCTAATTATAACTTTTTGTTTGGACTAATTTATCTTATTTTAGAGATTTTTGGTGTAATGGATAACCAAATATACGGGTAATATTAGAAGGGTCGGTTTATATGTCTAAGTACATTGAGATGACGCACGAGCAGGTGATAGATACCTGCAAGAAGTATATGAACGATAAGCAAATTGCTTTTGTTGAAGAAGCTTACGAATTTGCTAAAAATGCGCACAGTGAGCAAAAGAGAGCTTCCGGACAGCCTTATATTGTTCATCCCACCCAAGTAGCTGGAACTCTTGCCAAATTAAGTCTTGACCCTGATACTATAGCGGCAGGTTTTTTACATGATACTGTTGAAGATACACCAGTAACTAATGATGATATCAAAGAAAAGTTTGGTAAAGATGTAGCTTTTATTGTTGATGGCGTAACAAAATTAAATAAATATCAGTATAAGTCACACCAAGAATTTTTAGCTGAAAATCACAGGAAAATGTTGATCGCAATGGCTAAAGATATCCGTGTGATTATGGTCAAGTTGGCTGATAGACTGCACAACATGCACACTTTAGAACATTTGCGTCCTGATAAGCAGCGCCGAATTGCATCTGAAACAATGGATATTTATGCGCCTTTGGCGGATCGGTTAGGTATTGGTACGATCAAATGGGAACTTGAAGACATGAGTTTTCATTATTTGAACCCTAAAGCATACTATCGCATTGTTAATTTAATGAGTCTTAAACGTAGTCAAAGAGAAAATTATATCCAAGATGCGATTAAGACACTCAAAGACAGTTTAGATAGCCTAGGTATTAAATACGAAATATACGGTCGGCCAAAGCATATTTATTCCATTTACAAAAAAATGGTCAATAAGCATAAAGACTTTAATGAAATTTATGACTTGTTAGCCGTACGCGTGATAGTCAAAACGGTGAAAGATTGCTATGCGGTTTTAGGTGCTGTCCATACTAAATGGAAACCAATGCCAGGTCGTTTTAAAGATTATATTGCTGTACCTAAAGTAAATGGTTACCAGTCACTCCACACTACAATTATTGGCCCCGGGGGTCGACCGCTGGAAATTCAGATTAGAACTGAACAAATGCATGAAGTGGCTGAATACGGTGTGGCTGCCCACTGGGCTTATAAAAGAGGTAATTTAAAGGGCGTAGAGCAGACTAGCTCTAATGAAAAATTGGACATGGTCCGTGAAATTTTAGAATTAAAAGATGAAACTTCAGACGCCGATGAATTTATGAAAAGCGTTAAGAGTGAAATCTTTTCAGATCGGGTTTATGTCTTTACGCCTAAGGGTGAAGTTTACGAATTACCTAAAGGCTCAGTGACTCTCGATTTCGCCTATGAAATTCATACTCAAGTCGGCAGCCATTCGGTTGGAGCTAAGGTAAATGGTAAATTGGTACCGTTGGATTATAAACTTAAAAATGGCGACGTAATTGAAATCATGACCCAATCTAATGCCAGTCCTTCTCGTGATTGGGTGGACATGGTCAAAACTTCACGCGCCCGCAATAAAATTCGCCGTTACTTTAGAAACCAAGATCGTGACCACAGCATCGAACAGGGTGAACAAATGGTTGCTGAGAAACTCCGCGATCAAGGTCTTGCGCCTAAAGAGTTTATGTCAAAAGAGCATATCGAGCCGCTTTTAGACCAGCTAAATTACCACAACGCTGATGAAATGTATGCTTCAATTGGTTTCGGTGATCTTTCAGCTATTGGCGTGGTTAACAGATTAACAGCAGACTTGCGGCGTGAAGATGAAAGAAAAAAGCAAAAGCAGCTTGAAGAAGAAATATTAAATTCAGGTCAGAAATCTGTTTCGGAGCCTCAACCCCATAAAAAAGATTCTAAGGCAATGAAGATCAAGCACAAAAATGGGGTTATGATTCAAGGAATTAGTGACTTGATGCTTCATTTGGCTAAATGTTGTAACCCTGTTCCGGGCGACGAAATTGTGGGCTATGTGACTAAAGGACGCGGCGTTACAATTCATCGTGCAGATTGTCGCAATATAGTCAATAATGACGAAAGCAAGGGCAGATTGATCGAAGTTCAGTGGGAAAACGTTGAAGAAAACAGTGCCCAAGCTTTTAACGCTAACATTGAAGTTTTTGGCTATAACAGAGGAAAACTGCTGACTGATGTCATTACCAAATTAAACACATTAACTCCTAATATTAATAATATTTCTGGTAAGGTTAATGAGGATAATATTGCTCACATTTACGCCACAGTAGCTGTTAATAATTCGGCGCAATTAGATGGTATTTTAACTATGTTACGCGATATTCCGGATATATATCAAACAAGGAGAGCAGATAATTAATGCGGATTGTCATTCAAAGAGTAAATCATGCCGGCGTCAATATTGCTGGCAAGGTAGTAGGAGAAATTAACAAGGGACTCCTGCTTTTAGTCGGTTTAAAAGACGGAGACGATTCTGATGTAGTCAAAAAGGCGGCTGCAAAAATAGCCAAAATGCGCATTTTTGAAGATGAAGATGGCAAAACCAATTTGGCAATTAAAGATGTTGGCGGACAAATATTAAGCGTGAGCCAATTTACCTTGTTAGCTGATACTAAAAAAGGCAATAGACCAAGTTTCATTAAAGCTATGAAACCGCCAAAGTCCCAGGAATTATGGCAAGATTTTAATCAAGAACTCGTCAAACTAGGCTTAACAGTTAAAACTGGTGAATTTGGGGCTGATATGAAAGTAGATTTACAAAATGATGGACCATTCACGATAGTACTTGATTTGTAAAAAATAAGCCGCAATGCTAGTATAGGTTGACTTTTTGTCTTGAAAACTATAAGCTAAAAAAAGAATTATCAATGACAAAGACTGAAGTTTAGTATTTTTTATACAGAGACCGCTAATTACGCTGAAAAGGCGGAAAAAACTAACTGTGACCCCTTTACCAGATAATATTCGCTTCGCGAGCGTTATTCGCAGCAGGTAAAAGGTGGTACCGTGCTAATTCAGAGCGCCCTTGATTTATTCAAGGACGTTTTTTAATTAAAAGGATGATTAAATGAGAGTGCAAAGACCAAAAGGAACAGTTGACATTTTGCCAGATGAATCTGGTTCATGGGAAAAAGTAGAGCAGATTCTGCGTGATTTTTTTAAGCAGGCAAATTACCGGGAAATTCGGACACCAAGTTTTGAAAACTATAATGTTTTTTCACGTTCAAGCGGTGAAACGTCTGATGTAGTCGAAAAAGAAATGTATGATTTTAACGATAAAGGTGGCAGACACATTGCTTTACGTCCTGAAGGGACTGCTGGCGTCGTTCGTGCTTATGTTGAAGATAAGCTCTATGCACCAGAGGTAGCCAAGCCGTTAAATGTTTATTACATAGAATCAACATTTCGTTATGAAAGACCTCAAGCTGGACGTCAACGGGAATTTCACCAAATTGGCATTGAAAGTTTCGGCTCAGCTAATCCGTTAGCAGATGTAGAAACAATAGTTTTAGCTCATGATCTTTTAGCCAAACTGGGTGTTAAGAAATACGAGTTGCACATTAACACTTTGGGTAATGCTCAGGTGCGCCAAGATTATCATGATGCATTGGTAAATTATTTTATGCCCGTTAGAGATCAACTTTCAGATGACTCTAAGAGACGTTTAGAGAAAAATCCTTTGCGTATTTTGGATTCTAAAGATGAACAAGATAAGAAGTTCTTACCAAATGCACCTAAGATAGTTGATTATCTAGATGAAGAATCAAAGGGAAACTTTGATCAGATATTGATGATGCTTGATCAACTGGATATTAAATATGTGATTGATAATGATCTCGTTCGTGGCCTTGATTATTATACGGGTGTAATTTTTGAATTTATGGTCGAAGATAAAAGCATTTGGGAATCAGCATCAACCATTTTAGGTGGCGGACGCTATGATAATTTGGTTGAAGAATTTGACGGACCAAAAACTCCAGCTGTTGGTTTCGGTATAGGAGAAGAACGCTTAATGCTGGTATTGCACAAGCAAAATCCTGCACTTTTTGAAGATCAAGGAATCGACTTCTTTATCACAAATATTGGTGAAAAAGCAGCAATAAAAGCAGTTGAAATTGCTCGTTTACTTCGCAGTCAGGGCTTGAAAGTGCAATACGATGTTGACCAGAAGAAATTGAAAGCACAATTTAAAAAAGCTGATAGAGCTGAAGCAAAATACGTGATCACATTGGGTGCCAAAGAAATGGCGGCAGGAATACTGAATGTCAAAAGGCTTGCTGATGCAAAAACATTTAAGTTAGAATTAACTGATCTTGAAAATATGACTGCTGTCATGAAAAAATTGAAGGAATAATAAAATGGAACAAATGGAAAAAAGAACTGATTACTGTGGCAACATCACGACCGCTTACCTTAATCAAGAAGTAAATCTCTATGGTTGGGTTCAACGTGTACGTAATTTGGGTAACCTAGTATTCATTGATTTGCGCGATCGTGAAGGTATTGTTCAGGTAGTAGTAAATCATGACTCTGGTCAAAGCTTAATGGCAATGGCTGATTCTCTGGGAAACGAATATGTTATCCAAGTTAAGGGTAAGGTGGTTAAGCGTTCTAGCATTAATCCTGATATGAAAACGGGCGAAGTCGAAGTTGATGCTAAAGAAATCATAATTCTAAATAAATCGCAAAACCCTCCTTTTGAAATAAAAGATAATGTTGAAATAGCTGAACAGACCAGGCTAAAATACCGTTACTTAGATTTACGCAGGCCTGCATTACAAAAAGCAATTATTTTGCGTTCAAAAATATTACGCGCAACACATGAATTTTTTGATCAAAATGGTTTTATTGACATCGAGACTCCTATTTTAGGTAAGTCCTCCCCAGAAGGTGCCCGTGACTATTTAGTACCTTCAAGAATTTATCCAGGCAGCTTTTATGCTTTGCCACAATCACCGCAGCTTTTTAAGCAACTATTGATGGGTGCTGGCTTTGATAAATATTATCAATTAGCAAGATGCTTCCGTGATGAAGATTTGCGTGGTGACAGACAACCGGAATTTACTCAAATTGATATGGAAACTTCTTTTACTGATGAACAACAAGTACAAGATTATACCGAGGGCTTGCTGAAGAAAATCATGAAAGATGTCATGAATATTGATTTAAAAACACCAATTCCTCGTATTTCTTGGACTGATGCTATGAATAAATATGGTACTGACAAGCCTGATACCCGGTTTGGAATGCTTATTCATGATTTAAGCAGTATTTTTAAAGACAGTGACTTCAAAGTCTTCTCTGGAGCAATCGCAGATGGCGGCTTTGTTAAAGGTATTGCGGTCAAAGATGGGGCACACAAGTATTCTCGTAAGCAAATTGAGCAAAAACAAGACTATATCAAACGCTACCATGCAAAGGGCTTGGCCTGGGTCAAGTATGAAGATGGTGAATTTTCTGGACCTGTTTCCCGCTTTTTAACTGCTGAAAACAAGTCTGCTTTAATCGCTGAATTTGGTTTGCAGGGTGGAGAATTACTAGTATTTATTGCCGACAAATGGAAAGTCTGCTGTGATTCTCTTGATCATTTAAGACGGGAATTTGCAAAAGAAACCGCCATTATTCCTCAACATGAATTTGACTTTGTATGGGTAGTTGATTGGCCATTATTTGAATATGATGAGGGCTTTGGCAGATGGATTGCGGCGCACCATCCGTTTACAATGCCTGATGATGAAGGGATTAAATTACTAGATACTGATCCGCATAAGGCTCACGCCCGTAGTTATGATATAGTTATGAACGGGGATGAGCTTGGCGGTGGCTCTATTCGTATTCATAAGCGCTGCATTCAAGAAAAAATGCTTAAAGCACTGGGCTTTTCGAAAAAACGTGCTTATGAACAATTTGGCTACTTGCTTGACGCTCTAGACATGGGCTTTCCACCACATGCTGGTCTTGCTATTGGTCTTGATCGGTTTGCAATGCTTTTGGCTGAAAAAGATAATATTCGCGATGTTTTAGCCTTTCCGAAAAATGCCAACGCCTCAGAGCCGATGATGCATGCTCCAGCACCAGTGTCTGACCAACAACTTTCAGACTTGGGTATTGAAGTTGAAGAACAATATCAGGATAGTGTTGCCAAGATTGAAAACAATTTGAAGATTCAAGCTGAAAAAGATGCAGCAAGAAATACTACTTGGGATTAAAAATTGGCAAAATAAAAAAAGAAGCACGAAGTGTAAGTACTTCATGCTTCTTTTTTTCCATTTTACTATTTAATTATTGGTCAATATTTGTAGATAAAGGAGTAATGGATGACAGTTAAATTTCATCGCGCGTTTGGTTGTTATGGTATTATTGGCAATTCAAACAGTTTAGTTGTAATTAAAAAAATGGTGGCCCCTATATTAATCGCTTCGATCTGCCTGGAGGCAGTTTAGAAGACGGTGAAAAACTGCTGGACGCTGTGAAAAGAGAAGTAAACGAAGAAACGGGGTTAGTCGTAGAGGATTGCGCTCAAATTGGCATAACCTCATTTAAATATCCCTGGGATTATCAGCAATGGCATTTCAACCAACATATTTGTGTTTTTTACCGCATCAATGAGGTTAAAGGTAACATAAAAAATGAAGTAGAGCAGTTTACTGGTCAAGATTCTTTAGGAGCACTTTCAGTTCCATTAACCAAATTGACTATTGCAAATTCTTCACCTTTAGTACTAAAAGCAAAAGAAATTTTATTAGAACCAGCTTCATTTGATTTAACCGATCAAACTTTTAAAACGTGGCAGGTTTTAGATAAACCAGTTTTTTAACAAAAAAAGCGACTAAGTTTTTACTTAATCGCTTTTTCGTTAAACTACTTTAAATCTTGTAAAAATGCTAATGCCTCTGCGTAGTTAGGCTCATTAGTTAATTCAGAAATTAATTCTCGATATAAAACTTTCTTGTTTGCATCAACAATCCAAATGCTTCTAGAGTCAAATTTGGTATCTGCAATAAATAAGCCCATATTTTTACCAAAATCAAATTCTTCATCAGATAAAAGTTTCATTTTAGTAACGTCTTCAGCTGCACACCAATTTTTTTGTTCTTCAGGTGTATTGGTAGAGATAGTATAGAAGTTAATACCAGCGAATTTGTCAACTTCGCCGTTAAAGTGTTTAGTAGAAATGCTGCAAACACTGGTATTAATATTTGGCACAACACTAATTAAAGTTGGCTTATCAATCAGTTCGTCTACTGTGGCAAATGAACCGTCAGCCTGTTTTACCTTAAAGTTAGGCAATTGTTCACCAATTTTAGGTGGCTCTCCGTTAGTTGACAGTGGTTCGTTTTTCATTGTTACTTGCATAATTTAACCCTTTCTTTTATAAATAAAAATCTTTCCACAATCCAGTTTAAACTACAATTGTGTACAAGCCCAAGAAATTAGCTTTTTAATTATTTTCAGTGTATGAAGTAATACGTTTGATAGCTTCTTTAATATTTTCTTCAGAAGAAGCATAGGAAAAGCGGACATACCCTTGGCCACCTGCTCCAAAATAGCTACCCGGTGTTGCGCCCACTTTGACTTTTTCAGCTAGATCATTAGCAAAAGCCACATCGTCACAGCCGAACTTAGCTGGAATTTTGGCAAAAATGTAAAAGGCACCTTCAGGTGTAGCTAACGTATAGCCGTTTTTCTCCAGGCCCTCTTGTAAAATTTGCAGGCGCCGCTGGTATTTAGCACGCGCTGCAATATAGTCTTGTTCGCCGTTTTCCAAAGCTTCAGCCGCACCAATTTGGACATTATCAGTTACAGAAGAAATTAAAAATGAGTTAATTTTGATCATTGACTTCATTAATTCGGCTGGTCCAGCAATATAGCCGATTCGCCAACCAGTCATAGCAAAACTTTTGGATAATCCCGAAAGTAAAACTGTTCTTTCAGGAATGATTTGGGTCAATGAATAATGTTTCTTATCACCATATATCAACTCTGCATAAATTTCGTCACTAACCGCAAACATGTCGTAGTCAGTAATGACTTGGGCTAATTCTGCTAAGTTTTCTTTAGAGTAGACGCGTCCAGTAGGATTTGAAGGGTCAGTAATGACAACTGCCTTCGCTCCTTTGCCTTCATTTTCCAGTGTTTCCTTTAATTTGGCTGGCGTTAATAAAAAATTATCGGCAGAAGTATCTACCTGAATTGGAATGCCACCAGCCATCTCGATAATGCCAAAGTAAACTCCCCAAACCGGAGTAGGAACTATGATCTTCTCTCCTGGATTTAAAAGGGCCATGGCGGCAATGTTCAGGCCTTCGGAAACTCCAACAGTCGCACACAATTCGGTTGCAGGATCATAATTTACGCCTAAACTTTGGTTTAGATACTTGTTCACTGCTTTAAGGTACTTCTTTTTACCAGCTTCTGGGGCATAATGAGAATCATCATTAGTAATATCATTAATTGCCGCTTGTTTAATATGTTCAGGTGTATTTAAGTCTGGCTCTCCGATAGTTAATTTAATTATTCCTGGGATCGTAGAAATTCTTTGGTTAAAAGAGCGAATCGCAGAATTAGGCAAATTTTTGATTTTAGTATTTATTTTTGCATTTAAGCTTTTTGCTAATTTTGGCATAAAAAGAACCTTCCTATTTTGATTGAAACCATATTATAACCCAGTATTAATCTGTTTGAAAATAAGAATAGCATTATTTTATTAAGTTTTATTTTAGTATGCTAATGCAAATTTTGTTATAGTTAAGAAAGGAGGGTGATGCAAAATGGACCAAAACAAAAAAGAGCAAAGATTAAAAGAGCTGACACCTGATCAATATCAAGTAACGCAACAGGCGGCAACTGATTATCCATTTAAAGGAAAATACGATGACTTTTACCAAAAAGGACTTTATGTAGATATAGTTTCCGGTGAACCTTTATTTTCTAGTGAAGATAAATATGATGCGGGTTGTGGTTGGCCTAGCTTTACCCGACCGATTAAGAAATTGGTTTATCATCGTGATCAATCACATAATATGGAAAGAACTGAGGTCAAGAGCCCAGATGCAGATTCGCATTTAGGGCACGTATTTGACGATGGACCAGCTGACCAGGGTGGATTGAGATATTGTATTAATTCTTCGTCTTTAGATTTTATCCCGTATGCAGACTTAGATAAAAGAGGCTACGGTGAATATAAAAAACTTTTTAAATAATAAAAATTATGTAAAAAACATGACCCAAGAGGATCATGTTTTTTTGTGTTCTGATTTAGACAATTTCTTGTTCCTTAAAGCTGCCGTAAACACGCTCAACTTCGGTAACGCTCATGAAGGCGTAGGGATCGCTTTTTTTAACAATGTGGACTATATCGTACATATCATAACGGTCGATCACGGTGATTAGGACTTTTTTCTCGTTATGACTGTATGCGCCCTCAACATCATGAAAAATGGTAATACCGCGGTGCATTTTCTCTTGAATGCCATCTATAATAGCGTGGGGTTGTTCAGTCACAATCGTCACTTGCAGCTTTTGGTGCTGGGTGTAAACTGCATCAATTACTCGTCCGTTAATAAAAATAGTTAAAGCCGAATATAAAGCTCGTGTCCATCCAAAAGCTAAACCGGCAGCCGCGATAATTAATAAGTTGATCAAAATGCTGATTTTGCCGTAACTTGTACCCGTTTTTCTCTGGATCACAATGCCAATAATGTCAAGTCCACCGGTAGAAATGCCGTTTTTTAAAGCAAAACCTGTCCCGAGTCCATTGATCATTCCACCAAAAATAGCACAGACTAAAGGATCAATATGCATATTGACAGGTTGGATTACCCGCATCATGATTGAACCCAATATAACCGTAATAATGGTAAAAAACGTAAATTTATGACCTATTTTTAGCCAAGCAAGCAATAAAAGGGGCAAATTTAATACCAAATATAAAACAGAAGTTGGCAGTTCAACAGGTAAAAATCGTTCACTCATGGTATTAATTAACTGCGCAAATCCAGTGATTCCTGAAGAATACATGTGTCCCGGCGTCCAAAAGAAGTTTAGGGCAACGGCTACAGCCAACGAGTAGAAAAATGAAGCTGAAATTTTTGAAAGTAGATTATAACGTCGGTTAAAGGCATCAAGCTGATCCATTTATTTTTATCCTTTTATCAATTTATTTAATCTAGATGTCAGTCTAACAAATTAATCTGCTGTGTCCAATAAATAAATGAGAAATAAGTAATTTTCTGCAAACAAAAGCAATCAGTCGAAGACAGATTGCTTAATTAAATTATTAGACTTTTAGGCAACTTATTAATCGTGAAATCTGACTGGGATAATATTCAATTTAAAATATACTAACACAATCAGCACGATTTTTAAGCTAAATTCCTTGAAAATTGTTTTAATTTTGCCAGTGCTTTTTAATAAATTCCTCTCTACCACCTGATTCTTCAAGAGCATAGCGTCTTGGATTTTTCTTGTAAAAATCTTGGTGATAATCTTCTGCAGGATAAAATGGCTTCGCTGGTTCAATTTTAGTAACTATTGGCTCATCAAATCTGCCACTATTTTGCAAAGCTGCTCTGGACTTTTCTGCTGCTTCTTTTTGCGCATCTGAATTATAAAAAATTACGGGACGATAATTATCACCACGATCTTGAAATTGTCCAGATGCGTCAGTCGGATCAGTTACTTGCCAATAATAGTCAAGCAACTTTTCATAAGGCATAACTTCAGGATTGTAAGTAATTTCTACTGCTTCAGTATGTCCCGTCATTCCTGTGCAGACCTGTTCATAGGTTGGATTAGGAACACTACCACCAGTGTAACCGGAAATCACCTTTTTAATTCCCGGTAAAGAGTCAAACGGTTTAACCATGCACCAAAAGCAACCACCAGCGAAAATAGCTGTATCTAATTTTTCTTTATTTTCATACATAAACTCTACACGCTTTCTATTGCTAGATTAGATTACTGTTTTACTCCATTTTATTTTGCCTAGTAGTTTACTGCAATTGATGAGCTTAAAATTATTAAACTTAGTAAATAATTAACTTAAATCTGTTTCTTTATCATAAAGCATACTGATCAAGTTCTATTACTTTATCATATTTTTTAGCAAATGCAGGTTGCACATTGTGTTCAATATCAATTACTGTGCCCGGGAAATTGAGAATCAAGTTAAAGACTTGACCATAGCTTTCTTTATCTAAACCCGATAATGCTTCATCAACCAGTAATAACTTTTTATTACGCAGTAGCAATCTGGCCAATTCTAACTTTCTTTTTTCTCCTCCAGATAAGGCATTGGCACCTTCACCAAGGCTCATATTCAGTGCATTCTCATTAGCAAATTTGGTTAATCCGACTTCATGTAAAACTTGTAAAATTGAAGTAGTCGGATAATTTTGACCAAGACACAAGTTAAAAAGCAGGGTACCGGTAAAAATGGTAGTTTCTTGGGCTAAGACACCGATATTGTCATAAATTGGTTTAGCATATAATTCCTTGCTGTATTTAATTGTTCCACCCAATAATTTGAGCTCGTTCAACATTGTTTTTACAATCGTTGTTTTACCGATGCCGGATCTGCCAGAAATTAAAATTTTTTCACCACTACTGGCACTAAAAGAAAGATTATGGATAATAGCTTTATCATAACCAAATGAGCCATCATCAATTTTAAGTACCGTGTCATCTCTAAATTTTTGGGGTTCGATATTGTTAATTGGTTTTTCTTTGGTAGAAATAATTTTTTGACATGAATCAATTAATGGGCGACTTGAAAGTAACTGGTTAGTGAATTGAATAGAACTAATTATAGGACTTGTAACCCTGTCTGCTGCTAAATATAAAGACATTAACGCACCAGCGGTCAATTGACCAATGCTGACAAAGTAAACGCCCAAACCCAAAGAAAGAATGGTAGATAATGAATAGAGCAAGTTAGAAACAAACCGTGAATGCTCCTTGTCCGCATCCATTTGATAATATTTATTTTCTGAATCATTTAAGAGATTGTTCAGCTTATCCTTAAAGATTAACAAGCTTTCAAATCTTTTGATGGTATAGAAGCCGTTAAAATATTCAGTGGTGTGCAGTGAGTAGCGCTGGTATGACTTGTTCCACCTGTCAGTTGATTTGCTCAGCCATTTTTTAAAAACAAAGGGAACTACTGCTGGTATAAATCCTAATATTAAATAGGTTAGACCTAATATAGGGTTAATCTTAATTACAAAGAATAAAGTGATTACTGCTTGCTCGATGCAGTAGATCAACATTATTACCGAATCAATAATCTGGTTCTCAAATTGTTTGATCGTGACGTTGATAAAATTTAAAATTTTACTTGACTGTAGTTGCGGATGATTATTGTAGCTGGCTACTGCCTGGCTGCGCAACCATTTGTTAATAATTTTCCTAATATTCAGGCTCAATAAGCGCCAAATCCAAAAAGAAGTATTAACTAAAACAAAGCACAGTAAAAACACCACTAATAAGATAAAAGAAGTGGAAAATTCTTTTTTACTGATGTTGTCCATTAATTTACCAATTAAGATTGGGCTGATAATGCCATCTAAGGCAGTGATCCCGCCAAAAATAGCGATTAAGATCAGCCTGAAAGCAACCATTTTTTTGATTGATTTATTTTCTCGTTGAATTTCCTGTTTGTTTGTCATTATTTTGCCTCAACCGATTGCAACTATTTAATTTTTTAATATTAAATTAATTATATGGAAGTTAAATAATGAAAACAATACATATAAAGAAAAAATTAACTTTGAACACCTAAATGATTCATAATAATTGCTGCAGTTTCCTCAATTGAGCGGTGAGCAACGTTTATTACAAAACAGCCAAGTTGATCATAAAGCTTTTGGGCCGAATCCAATTCTTTTTTAATCGCATCAACATTGGAATAGGAAGTATCGGGATTTAGACCATAAGAAATCATTCTTTCACGCCTGATTTCATTTAATACTGAAATGTCATTTGTCAGACCAATAATTTTTTTAGGGTCAATTTGATAAATTTCTTTAGGAATATGGGTGTCTGGTACCAAAGGTAAATTAGCCACTTTTAAATTTTTGTTTGCTAAAAAAAGCGATAAGGGGGTTTTGGAAGTTCTCGAAACTCCTAAAAGTACCACATCAGCCTCTAAAAAGCCCTTAGGGTCTTTGCCATCATCATACATGACCGCAAATTCCATTGCAGAAATGCGATCAAAGTACTTTTGGTTCATTTTGTGCTGGGCACCAATTCTTTGTTGCGGCTTAAGACCAGTCAATTCTTGGATGGATTCAATCGCTGGTGATAGAATATCCACGCTTTTAACTTGGTGTTCTCTTACAAAACGAATAACCGGAATCTGCATTTCATCCTTGACCAAGCTGTAAATAATTAATAGATTAGGATATTTTATAATTTCTGCAAATGTTTCTTCTAATTTTTCTTTATTAATTATAAAAGGATATCTGCGATAATTAATTTGCGCATCAGGAAATTGAGCAGCGGCGGCTACAGCATTGTTAAAGGCGGTATCTCCAGCAGAATCTGAAATTATAATAATGTTAACTTCTTTTTTTGGTGTTTCTTCAGCCATAGTATGCTCCTTTTTTTCTTTAATTATACAATTTAACCAAAATCATTTACAGATTAACTTTTTCCTGAATGATTTTTTAAAAAATATTGTACGTTTGTATTGACCGATTGTTGATGTTTGATATAATTTAGTTAAATGTATGACGGTAACGTCAAGAAATGGAAGGAGGGATCACATATGGCCAAGACAGTCGTTCACGAAAACGAGTCTATTGATGATGCTCTTCGTCGTTTTAAACGTTCCGTTTCTAGAAGTGGTACTTTACAGGAATACCGCAAGCGCGAGTTTTATGAAAAACCTAGCGTTCGTAGGAAACTAAAATCCGAAGCAGCTCGCAAACGTAGACATTATTAATTTATAAGCGACTTTTATCGTTGAGATAGGAGTCGTTTTTATTTAGTCCAATTAATTGATTTTAATGTTTTATTTAATTTAAACTCACTCTCAAATTTGATATAATTTAGCTAGATTTTGTTGAGAAAGAAGGAATTTTTTTGAGTCTGTCTGAACAAATAATGTCAGATATGAAAGAAGCAATGAAAGCACGTGACAAAGTCAAATTGAACACCGTGCGTATGATTAAATCTGCATTAATGAATGAAAAAATTAAAGCAGGTCATGATCTGACTCCTGAAGAAGAACTAACAGTTTTAAGCCGTGAAAAGAAGCAACGAGAAGAATCGATTGAAGAATTTGCCAAGGCAAACAGAAACGATTTAGTTGCTGAAACTAAGCAAGAGCTTGCAATTGTTGAGGATTATTTACCTAAGCAGCTTTCAAAGGAAGAAATTAATGAAGCAGCGGCTTCAGCGATTGCTGAAGTTAACGCTCATGATAAGTCAGATTTTGGCAAAGTAATGAAAGTTTTAATGCCTAAAATTAAGGGCAAGGCTGATGGAAAAGCAGCTTCGGCCGCAGTGCGTGATCAGCTAAGTTAAGCGCAAGAAAAGGAGCAGAGTTATTTGGCCCAAACCAATTTTATACCTACAAATCCTGAGAATATCCAAAAATTAGTTGGTATTAATGATAACAATTTAAATCTTTTGTCAACCGGCTATAATGCCAGTGTTGTTGACACCGGTAATAGTATTGCTATTCAAGGTGAAGACGGCAACATTAAAAAAATTTCAGCTGTTTTAAAAGCTCTTGATAATGTCGTTAATGCAAATATTAATATCGGTCCTGCCGATGTTGTAAGTGCAATGAAAATGGCAGATAAGGGAACAACAGAATATTTTCCTGACTTGTACAAAAAGATTTTAATTCGGGATGCTAAAGGCAAACCGATTAGAGTTAAAAACATGGGACAGAAAAGATATGTTGAAGCAATTGAAAAAAATGATGTGGTATTTGGTATTGGTCCTGCTGGTACCGGTAAAACATTCATAGCGGTAGTCTGCGCAGTTGCTGCTTTTAAAAAAGGTGAAGTTTCTAGGATAATTTTAACTCGTCCTGCTGTTGAAGCCGGGGAATCCTTGGGCTTTTTACCCGGTGATTTAAAAGAGAAAGTTGATCCTTATTTAAGGCCTATTTATGATTCGCTCTATGCCATACTGGGAACTAACACTACTGACCATCTAATGGAACGTGGTGTAATTGAAGTTGCTCCTTTAGCTTATATGCGGGGGCGTACTTTAGATGATGCTTTTGTTATCTTAGATGAAGCGCAAAATACCACTGATGCTCAGATGAAAATGTTTTTGACCAGACTTGGTTTTAATTCCAAAATGATTGTTAATGGCGATATGACGCAAGTTGACCTGCCAGGAAGACAGCGTAGCGGCCTAATTGATGCCGAACGTATTCTGAAAAAGATTGAGCAGATTAAGTTTATTTGGTTCTCAGCAAATGATGTTGTGCGTCACCCTGTAGTTGCCAAAATTATTAACGCGTATGAAAAGGAAGAAAAACAGAATTAATGGCCCCAATTGATATTACCTATAATGATGATGTTGGTTTTTTAACAAACCAAGACCGTGATTGGAAAGACTGGATCTTTCAGCTGTTATTACTTGCTAAAGATAAGATTAATAAGAAAAATAATCTGGAATTGAGCATTAATTTCGTTGATGAAAAGCATAGTAATGAAATTAATAAAAAATATCGCGGTAAAGATAGACCTACTGATGTTATTTCTTTTGCAATTGAAGATGGTGAGGAACTAATTGATTTTAGTTCCTTTGAATCCGATCCTGATTTTTATGAAGATATAGGCGATTTGTTCATGTGTCCAGACGTAATTGAGCGTCATAGCAAAGAATATGGTACCGGTTGGGATCGCGAATTTGGCTATACCTTAGTACATGGCTTTTTGCACCTCAATGGTTTTGACCATATTGAACCTATTGAAGCAAAAGAAATGTTTAAAATTCAGGGTCAGGTATTAGAAGAATATGGCTTGCCCTTATATTCAAACCAACTTGATGAAGGTAGAGGAAAATAATGGTTGAAAATAACAATAAATCTGGTTTTGTGGCATTATTAGGTCGACCTAATGTTGGTAAATCCACTTTAATGAATTATTTGGTTGGTCAAAAAGTTGCTATAACTTCTAATAAACCACAAACTACTCGTAATAAAATTTCAGGAATTTTGACTACTGACGATATGCAAGCAGTTTTTGTCGATACTCCAGGAATTTTTAAGCCCCACCTAAATTTAGATGAATACATGGATAAAGCCAGCTTGTCTAGCTTAAAAGATGTTGACCTCATTTTGTTCATGGTAGAACCTGAAGAAATGGGTAAAGGTGATGCTTACATAGCAGATATGCTAAAGGATGTTAAAGTACCAGTTTTACTTCTTATTAATAAAGTAGACCAAGTAAATCCTAATGAACTATTACCAATTATTGATCAATACCGCAATTTGAATATTTTTAAAGAATTTC
Organism: Lactobacillus helsingborgensis; assembly: GCF_000970855.1. GTDB lineage: Bacteria > Bacillota > Bacilli > Lactobacillales > Lactobacillaceae > Lactobacillus > Lactobacillus helsingborgensis. Next base: position 984,032 of record NZ_KQ034046.1, on the reverse strand, counting down.
TCCCTGTTTCAGCAACTCAGGGTGTTGGCATTAGCGACTTAATGCAAGTATTGCATCAATATTTGCCAGAAGGACCAAAGTACTTTGGTTCTGATCAAATAACAGATCGTCCAGAATATTTCATGGTTGCTGAGTTAATTCGCGAACAAATTTTAAAATTAACTGCAGAAGAAGTACCACACGCAGCAGCGGTTTGGGTTGAGCAAATGAATAAGCACGAGAATAATAAACTTCAAATTGAGGCTACTATTTATGTCGAAAAAAGTGGTCAAAAGGGGATTATTATCGGCAAAGGCGGCAAAATGCTCAAGCAGATTGGTATTAATTCACGACGTCAAATTGAAGATTTATTGGGTGAGAAGGTCAATCTGCACTTATGGGTTAAAGTCCAACGTAATTGGCGTTCAGACCCGCAATTTTTAAGGCGAATTGGCTACAATCCAAAGGATTTTACGTAAATGGTGCGTGAGCTAAAGGAAGTAGAAGGCATAATTTTTAAGAGACAAAAATATCATGATGCAGACTTGTTAGCAAAAATCATAACAGAAAAAAATGGTATATTTACTATGCTTGCACATGGTGCTCTTAAGCCGAAGTCTAAATTAGGAGCTGCATTACTCAATTTTTCTTATGGAACTTATGTTGTATACTTTTCTGGGCACGGATTAAGTACTTTAAGAACTTATAAAAATGTTGAGCAGTTTGACGGGCTGTACGATGATCTGATTAAAAATGCTTATGCTTCCTTTATTTTAGATTTGGTTGACCACGCTTTTATGGAATATCAAAATTTGGGTAAGTATTATGATTTGACCAAATTCGCATTGCAAAAAATTGCAAGTGGTACCGATCCTGAAATGATTACCCAAATAGTCCAGATGCAGCTTTTAGCAGCATTTGGAGTTGAACCTGAATTGCGGCATTGTGTTATTTGCGGTCAAGATCAAGGAGAGTTTGATTACTCAATTAAAAATGGCGGTATTTTGTGTAAAAAACATTTTTATACTGATCCAGATCGCATGCACTTAAAACCGAAAGAAGTTGCTGTTTTAAGGACAATATTTTTGCTACCATTTGAACGCCTAGGCAGCATTAAAATTAATAGCTCTACTAAAAAGGCGACACGAAAAGCAATTGACCGTATCTATCAAGATACAATTGACATTAATCTTAAAACTAAAAAATTTTTAGATGAATTGAAATTAATGGACTAAGCCTTTAGGTTGCATGCTTTTTATGATAAAATAATAATGTATTTTGGCAATGATGAGGATAAAAAAAGTACTAGATAAGCGAGTGCTGTATAGTGTAAGAGCACCTAGGAAAAGGCACCTCTAGCTAAATGAATTAAGAGCAGGAATTATTTCCTGAATTAGGGTGGAACCGCGACTGAATCTCGTCCCTATGCATGTTTTGCATAGGCTTTTTTTATGGTCTAATGCAGGAAGGAAATATAAATGGCAAATAAAAAATTAACTATTCAAGATATGATTTTTAAGTTGGAAAAGTTTTGGTCCTCAAAGGGCTGTATGGTAATGCCTTCTTATGATGTTGAAAAAGGCGCTGGTACTATGAGTCCCTATACCTTTTTACGTGCTGTTGGACCAGAACCCTGGGCTGCTTGTTATGTTGAGCCTTCACGTCGACCCGCTGATGGCAGGTATGGTGACAACCCTAATAGATTATTCCAACACCATCAATTTCAAGTAGTCATCAAACCTGCTCCTGAAGACATTCAACAATATTACCTTGATAGCCTAAAAGAGCTAGGAATTAATCCGCTTGAACACGATATTCGCTTTGTAGAAGATAATTGGGAAAATCCTTCTATGGGCTGTGCCGGTGTTGGTTGGGAAGTTTGGCTTGATGGCATGGAGGTCAGTCAATTTACTTATTTCCAAGTCGTGGGTGAACTTGATGTTAAACCAACAATGAGTGAAATTACCTATGGTGTAGAACGGCTTGCTTCATACATTCAAGACGTTAATTCTGTCTTTGACTTGGAGTGGGGAGACGGAGTCTTATATCGCGATATTTTTAAAGAAGCAGAATATGAGAATTCGAAATATGCTTTTGAAGAATCTAATCAAAAAGATTTATTGCAGTTTTTTGACGTTTACGAAAGAACTGCGAAAGAATTAATTGGATTAAATTTAGTTCAGCCAGCGTATGACTATATTCTGAAATGTTCTCATACTTTTAACTTACTTGATGCCAGAGGTGCAGTTTCTGTTACCGAACGGGCTGGCTATTTAGCCAGAATTAGAAATTTGGCTCATGAAGTAGCAGTGTGCTTTGTAGAGGAACGTGAAAAAAGGGGATTTCCGTTATTGAAGAACGCAGAAGATAAGAAGGCGGGATTAGAAAATGGCTAAAGATTATTTATTTGAAATCGGCACAGAGGAAATGCCGGCACACGTTGTTGAACGTAGTGTTAAGCAACTGGCGGACAGAACGCAGAAGTTTCTTAAAGAAAATGGCTTAAAATTTAAATGTATTAAGACTTTTTCAACGCCCCGCAGATTGACCATCTTAGTGGAAGAATTAGCTGAAAAACAAGATGATATTGATGAAATTAAAAAAGGTCCCGCAAAAAAAATAGCTCTTGATCAAGATAAAAACTGGACTAAGGCTGCACAAGGCTTTGCCCGTGGTCAAGGAATGACAACAGATGACATTTACTTTGAAGAATTAAAAGGTACCGAATATGCTTATGTTCATGTGCAGAAAGAAGGTAAAAAAACCAGTTCTATTCTTTTGGGGATGAGCGAAATTGTTAAAGCAATGACTTTTCCTACAAAAATGCGCTGGGATTCAAACGACTTTGAATTTGTGCGTCCTATTCACTGGCTTGTGTCATTATTTGGCAACGAAGTAGTGCCTGTAAAAATTCTTGATATTACTGCTGGTCGTAAAACTGAGGGTCACCGCTTTCTCGGAGATAGTGTTGTTCTAGCTAACAGTTCCGATTATGAAGATGCTTTAAAAGATCAATTTGTAATTGTAGACGCTACTAAACGTCGTAATATGATCGTAGACCAAATGAATAAGCTGGTTAAAAAGAACAACTGGCAAATTAAACCAGACAAGAGCTTACTTGAAGAAGTAACGAATTTAGTCGAATACCCGACTGTCTTTGCAGGATCGTTTGCTAAAAATTATTTGCAAATGCCGCAAGAAGTTCTGATTACTTCTATGAAAGACAACCAACGTTACTTTGAAGTTTATGATCAAAATGGTGAACTGATTAACCACTTTATCTCTGTTCGCAACGGTAATAAAGACTATTTGGAAAATGTGGTTTCTGGCAATGAGAAAGTTTTAGTTGCTCGCTTAGATGATGCCCAATTCTTTTATGATGAGGATCGTAAATACCCACTCAGTCATTTTGTACAAAAGTTAGATAACGTTTCATTCCACGATAAAATCGGCTCCATGTCTGAGAAAATGAAGCGAGTACAAATTATTGGTGATTATTTGGCAAATAAGTGGAACATAGATGCTCAAACGATTAAGGATTTTGACCGCGCTAGCCAGCTGTATAAATTTGACCTTGTCACCCAAATGGTGGGTGAATTTGCTGAACTTCAAGGTGTGATGGGTAAGCATTATGCTAAGCTTGCCGGTGAAAAAGATGATGTGGCTGAGGCAATAGAAGAACACTATATGCCTACTACTTCAGAAGGGAAATTACCTGCAACTACCGTTGGCTCATTATTATCAGTCGCCGATAAATTAGATACAATCATTACCTTCTTTGCAGCAGGAATGATCCCGAGTTCCTCAAATGATCCTTATGCACTGCGGCGCTATGCTTATGGTATTGTCCGAATTTTATTAGAGCAAAAATGGTCATTGCCGTTTAACGAAGTCTTACCGGAAATCGTATCCGCTTTGGAAAAGAAAACTCCTGCCAAATTGCCTAAGACAGCCGAACAAGAAGAACAAATTTCATCATTTATTCGGGATCGGATTAACCAATATTTACAGAAAAATAATTATAAATATGATATTATTGATGCCGTTTTGGCTTCAAGCCAGCAAGATCCTATTCAAATCCTCGCTGCAGCAAAAGTTTTGCAATTGCATCATGATGATGATAAATTCAAACCAGTAGTTGAAAGCTTGACTAGAATCAATAATATTTTAAAGAAAGCCAAATATAAAGGTCAAAATGAGGTCAAGAGTGACTTGTTTGATAACGAAACTGAAACTGAACTGGCTAATGGGGTTAAGAAACTAAGCAAAGTCAATGACCTTGCAGCTCTTTATGATGGTTTTGTTAAATTGCAACCCGTAATTGACTTATATTTTGATACTAATATGATTATGGCTAAGGACGAAGCAGTTAAAAATAATCGTTTGGCTCAGTTGAATAGCGTGGCGCAATTAGCCAATCGTCTTGGTGATTTAAGCAAGCTAGTTATTAAATAAAAGTAGGTGGCAATATGGCTGGTCTGATTCCCGAGGAAACAATTGCCAAAGTACGTAATAACGTCAATATAGTTAATGTTATAAGCCAATATGTTTCACTCGAAAAGAAGGGTAAAGATTATGTTGGACTTTGTCCATTTCATCAAGAAAAAACTCCTTCTTTTACAGTGAATGAAGGTAAACAGTTCTTTAAGTGTTTTGGTTGTGGCAAAGGGGGAAATGTGTTTTCCTTCCTCATGTACAAGGAAAATTTAACGTTCCCGGAAAGTGTCCAAAAGGTTGCCGACTTTGCTCATATTGATATTGGAGAATACACTCAAAAGAGACCTCGCTTTTCTAATATTTTGATCAAAATAAATGAAGAAGCTGCTGATTTTTATCATCGGGTCCTAGTTTCGACTAATGCGGGAAAGCGCGGTCTGGAATATGCGCAAAGCCGCGATTTGAATAACGAAATTATCAATCACTTTAGGATTGGCTATGCGCCTAAGCAAGACAACTTGTTATTAACATATCTACGGGGACATAATTATCAAGACGAAGACTTGCTTAATACCGGGTTGTTTGTCCAGTCGCAAGCTGGAGAATTATTCGATCGCTTTAGAGACAGGCTGATGTTTCCTCTCTGTAATGAAGGGGACTATGTTGTTGGTTTTTCGGGAAGACGTCTTTCAACAGATAAAACTGAAGCTAAATATATCAACAGTCCAGAAACAAAGATATTTACTAAGTCTAAGACACTTTTCCATTTTGCAGAAGCTAAAAAAGCGGCTCGCAGTGAAAAGCATTTGATTTTATACGAAGGATATATGGATGTCATTGCGGCTTATAAAGCCGGTATTAAATCAGGTATTGCCTCAATGGGAACCAGCCTGACTGATCAGCAAATATATATGTTACGCAGGATTACCAATAATATAATTATTAATTATGACGGGGATGATCCTGGCATCCATGCTGAAGAACGTGCTGCTAAGATGTTTAATCAAGTTGGCGGCTTTAATTTAGGGATTGTGGTTTTACCTGAAAAACTGGACCCGGACGAGTATGTTAAAAAATATGGTATCGAGAAATACCAAGATGAAATTAAGGGTGCACTAACCCCAACGGATTTCTTCCTTAAAAGACTAGCACAAAAATATAATTTAGCTAACGATCGCGAAAAATTAGCATATCTTGATGAAGCAACCAAAGAAATTGCACAATTATCAAATCCAGTTGAACAAGATTTGTACTTAAACAAAGTAGCTAAAGAACAAAGTGTTTCAATAGATTCGCTTAAGGTTAATTTGACAAAGTATCGTAGGCAGCAAAATACGGCAAAGAGACATCAGGGTAATCCTGTTCCGCTGGAACCTGAACCAATTAATGATTATCCTGATGCTCCAATTGAAGATGAACAAACTAGTACAATAAATGACCCAGTTCAAACGCGCTTATTATACTTATTCATTCATTCTGATCATGCACGAGAATATCTTTTAGCACATCAATTTTTATTTCCTGATCCAAATTATCAAAAATTAGCGGAATTATGGTTAAATTTTAGTGAAAATCAAGAAAATCCGACAGTTAATAGTTTTTTAGATTTTATTCCTAACGAACTTCAAGGTATAATAATAAATGCTGAAATGACGGACATGCCTCAGGATTTTTCAGACCGCGAAATTGATGAGCAAATTAATGCTTTAAACATGCGAAAAATTAAAGTGCAGCTCCAACAACTGATGGGTGATTTACAAGACGCGAAACGTAAAGCAGATAATGATGAAATAATAAGTATTACTCGTAAAATTTTGCAGTTAAAGAGAATTCAGGGTTAAAGGGGGGCTTATTGTGGCAGAGAATAAAAAGACTGAGAACAACGAGCAATTATCTTTAGATAAGATGGTCAAAAAAGTTGTTAAAGAAGTTAAAAAAGATAAATCAATTACCGAAGATGAATTTGTTGATCGATTGATTAAGCCTTATAAACTCCAAGGAAAGGCAGTCGACCAACTCGTTCAGGAATTCGAAGATAACGGGATTAGTATCGTTGATGAAAAGGGCAATCCTTCTAGTTTAGCTTTGAAGAAACAAAAAGATGTTGAAAAAGCTGAATTAAAGGATATGTCTGCTCCTTCGAGCGTTAGAATGAATGATCCTGTCAGAATGTATCTTAAAGAAATTGGTAGGGTACCATTACTAAATGCTGATCAGGAAATTTCTTTGGCAAAAAGGATTGAAAAAGGTGACGAAGAAGCTAAACAAGAATTAGCTGAAGCTAACTTGCGTTTGGTAGTTTCGATTGCAAAACGTTATGTTGGTCGTGGCATGTCATTTTTAGACCTAATCCAAGAAGGCAACATGGGACTGATGAAAGCCGTAGACAAGTTTGATTACAGTTTAGGTTTCAAATTTTCAACCTATGCCACTTGGTGGATTAGGCAAGCAATTACACGTGCTATTGCCGACCAAGCCAGAACTATTAGAATTCCAGTTCACATGGTTGAAACTATCAATAAGTTAATTAGGATTCAAAGACAACTATTGCAGGATTTAGGACGCGAACCAACTCCAGAAGAAATTGGAGCCGAAATGGATATGCCTACTGCTAAAGTTCGCGACATTTTGAAAATTGCTCAAGAACCAGTCTCTTTGGAAACTCCTATTGGAGAAGAAGATGACTCTCATCTAGGTGACTTTATCAAAGATAAAGATGCAACTAGTCCTGAACAACATGCTTCTTATGAAATGCTCAAAGAACAATTAGAAGAAGTTCTTGATACTTTAACTGATCGCGAGGAGAATGTTTTGCGGTTACGCTTTGGCTTAGATGATGGTCGCACCAGAACTCTAGAAGAAGTTGGAAAAGTATTTGGAGTTACAAGAGAGCGAATTCGTCAGATTGAAGCAAAGGCTTTGCGTAAATTACGTCATCCAAGTAGATCAAATCAACTACGTGATTTCTTAGATTAAATAGCTAAACAAAAAGACAAGATTTCAAAAAATCTTGTCTTTTTTATTATTTAAAGTTTAAGCCGTAAACTCCATAATTATCAGCTAATCCCCATTGCTCCATGTTGTATTCAACAACATTTTTGCGTTTACCTGACAATAAGAAAAATGAAAAAGCCAGATAAGCTAGGGTTGTTAAGATCAAATACTGCCATTCAAAAACAGTGGGATTAGTCATGGTCATGGTACCGGAAGCTAGGAAAGCTAGAATATCAAAAACTGCATGATAGCCCATATTTATGAAAAAAGACCCAGTATAAAGATAAATTGCTGCAAAAGTAATACCAGCTACACTTGCATTAATCATTTGTAAAATTGTGGCCGGTATTGGCTGCTCTATCAGGTTAACAATATGAAGTGCTCCAAAGATTATACCGTCTAATACAACCGACCATAAGATTTGATGTTGCGCATTTTTAAAAGTTTTAAGCAAGATATTTAAAACACAAAAACGCATCAACCATTCTTCAGCTATACCAGCTGCTATGCCTTCGCAAATGAACTTTATTATATGCTTTGTAGTAATCTGAAAATCCCAGCTCGTGAGCAGTTGTCCCCAGTTATCTGCCACATTAAAAGCATTAAACAAGCAGTCAATAATAATAAATAAAGCGATAAAACCCAGAACTGCATATTTAGCTTTTGAACTCAATCTCAGGCCGGGAGTTTGATAGCCCCATTTATTCATGGCGACTACTGAAGTGATGACAAAGCAAATTGCCCCGGTAATTTCAGTTTTATTAAGCATTTGTAGCCAAGAAGGGTAGCTATACATAGTCAACATTTCTAAAATAGCAACTATCAGACTTGAGAATAATAATAAAGTTATGATTTGCCCAATCACACTACTTATCTTTCCCCAGGCCAGTTCTGCCATAGGAACTAGCATAACTAGTTCGTACAAAGTAAGTGGAATTAATAACCAGATAAGGTTCTTAGTATTTAAAACTTTGATAAAACTTGCTCCGATTGTGAGAAGTACTAAAAAACATATTTGGATGTTAGCAGCTTGAAAATAATGATTAAATTGGACTAATTTTCGTACAGGATGTTTTTCGTGTAGGAGTGTTAGTTGTAAAAGTATTAGTATAAACAAAACTGGCAGAACTACCATTGCCCCAATTTTACTTTTGGCCAGGGGTTTGATTTTAAAAAATAGCACAAGCGCCATAATGATCAGAATTTCTTGGACTATTATTTGTCCTAGATGCCAACGCTTAATTGCTTGTTCAGAAAGCATTTCAAATTCTCCTTAGAATAATTCATCCCGCTGACCGTCTAATATATGTTCACCAATTTCTTCATTAAAATACACGAGTAAGTCGCGGTCAAAATTATAAGCTAACCTATGTTGCAAAAGTTCTTCTTCAGTCATCCACGTCAATTCGCCTTCCCTTGAGGCTTTGACTGTACCGGTAAATTCAGTCGCTATGTAAAAAAGAACGAGATAACGGTGATCGTTTTCATCATAGAATTGCTTAATACCACATAGACGCGGGTTCTTAATATCTAAATTTGTTTCTTCCTTAACTTCTCGCACCACTGAGTCATGAAAAGATTCATGATCTTCAACATGGCCTCCTGGAAAAGTAAGTCCTGGCCAATAGGGGTCATTGCGATCCAAAACTAAGATATTATTGTTTTTTTTAATCATACACATATTCGTTAAAGTAACTGGTTCAGTTCTATCCATTAAGTAAAAAATCTCTTTCTTTTAAATCTTATTATCAATTATAAAATAGCGATTTAGAAAGAAAAAGAAAATTTTTCTCACTTTTTTGCCAGCAAATTTAAATTAGATCAGAAATTTTGTGGCTTTTATTAATTTGTTTCATTATACTTGTAATACTATTTTAAGTTTTAGGAGGATAACATGGCTCTCAAATATGCAAAGAAATGGAAACTTTTTCTTTTTCTATTTATTTCAATTCTTTATTCATTTCAATCAGTATTTTTAGCTTATCTTTTAAAAGTATTCATCTCCTTTGCTCAAAAGCCTACGGGAAACTTGCCCGGATTAACTATATTCGCTATTACATGAACTCTTTGCTTTAATCAATCAACAACCGTTTATATTAAATGATACGATTGAATACAATATTACTTTAGGGCAAAAGGTTACCCAACAAGAGCTGAATAAGGCGGTTTCTAAAGCTGGCCTAGAAGAACTGGTCAGAAAAAAAGGTATCGGTATCAAGTTGGTCTTGGAGGTAAAAATTTGTCAGGAGGGCAAAATCAGCGCATAGAAATTGCCCGCGCGCTGCTTAAGCGAAGACAAATTTTGTTAGCAGACGAAGCTACTTCCTCATTGGACACAAAATTGTCTCAAAAAATCCACGCCGCTTTCTTAAAAGAATTTCCCGGAACAGTGATTGAAGTTGCTCATCACATAGCTAAAGACGAGGTAAGCATGTTTGACCGCCAGATTGATTTAGAAACTAATAATAAGAGTAACTAAATTCGTTATTTTATTTTTATCTTATAAAAAGCATTATGCTAAAATTCTATTATAAAGAAAGTAGGATGAAGATGAACTTACGATTAAATACTTTAGCGCAAATGGTTGATCAAGGAGCCCGTATTGCTGACATCGGAACAGATCACGCTTATTTACCAATCCAATTAGTAAAAGAGGGTAAAGTTGATTATGCTATTGCAAGTGACGTAGCAGCCGGTCCCTTACAAAATGCGGAAAAAGATATCGTTGCGGCCGGCTTAAAAGACAAAATTGAAACCCGTCTGGGATCCGGTCTTGAAACAGTTAGCGCCCAAGACAGAATTGATACAGTGATAATTGCTGGTATGGGTGGTAAATTAATGACCAATATTTTAGATAAAGCTTGGTCAGAAAATTTTCATTTTGCGACTTTAATTTTGGAACCTAATGTAGGCGAACCTGGTGTGCGTGAATGGCTTTCAACACATAAGTATCAAATTATTGATGAAAAAATTATAGCTGAAGCCGGGCATATATATGAGCTGATCAAGGCACAAGAGGTAGAAAGTACTATCAGGTTAACTGATCGGCAAATATTTTTTGGCCCAGAAATTTTAAAAGAAAAAAATCAGGTTTTTTATCAAAAATGGCAGGATCAATTAGCCTATCATCAAAGGCTGCTGTCTAATTTAAATAAAGCCCAAGAAAAAGATAGGACACATATCAGGCAAATTGAAGATGAAATAAAAATGATTGAAGGGGAGTTAAATGACTAAAGTTAAAGATGTAGTAGCCGTTTTAAAAAAGCATTTTCCTGAAGAAATTGCCAGCAAGGGTGATCCAGTTGGTATTCAAATAGGTTCTCTTGAGCAGAATGTCACTAAAATATTGACAACATTAGATGTTAGACCTCAAGTAGTAGACGAAGCAGTGCAAAATGGAGTTGATTTAATTATCAGTCATCATCCGCTAATGTTCCGACCGGCGCCAAATCTGAATTTTGCAAATCCGCAATATGCCATGTATGGCAAAATTATTGCTCATGGAATAACAGTCTATTCTATCCACACTAACTCAGATAAAGCAGATGATGGCTCTAGTGATTGGCAGGCGGAAGAATTAGGCTTAAAAGACATTGAACCTTTTTGTCCTGATGAAGATGGCATTGCAATTGGACGCAAAGGCAGATTGCCGCAACCATTGTCTGCTCAAGACTTTGCCTATTATGTTAAAGACAAGATGCAGGTAAAAATGGTAAGATTAATTACTGCTGATAATAAGCAAACTATTTCATCTGTTTGTTTTATTTGCGGCGATGGCGGTAAATACTGGCCTGAAGCTGTAGCAGAAAAAATTGATGCTTTTATTACTGGCGATGTTTATTACCATACAGGCCATGATATGATTTCAGCGGGTTTAACAGTCGTTGATCCGGGACACTATACTGAAAAGATTTTTAAAGAAAAAATTTACCAGAAATTAGTGCGGTGGAATGAAGAAAATTCATGGGATGTCCAAGTCGCAGAATCAAAAGTTTCAACCAATCCATTTCAAGATTTATTTTAGGTAAGGAGAAAAAATGGAATATCCAAATTTATTGCCCAGATTTTTAAAATATGTCAAAGTCAATTCACGCTCAGATGAACATTCAGATCGTTTCCCTTCAACTGAACGCCAAGAAGTCTTTCAAAAAGAAGTAATTCTACCTGACCTAGAAAAATTAGGCTTATCTGATGTGCATTATAATCAGAAATCAGGCTGTGTTATTGCCGAAATTCCAGCTAATGTAGATTATGATGTTCCTGTAATGGGACTTTTAGCACACTGTGATACCGCAGACTTTAATGCCGAAAATGTTAAGCCGCAAGTTCATGAAAATTATGACGGCAAATCTAAAATTCAATTAGGCGACTCTAATTTTTATTTGGATCCGGCCGAGTTTCCCAACTTAAAGAAATATGCGGGACAGACTATCATTACAGCATCTGGTGACACTTTGCTGGGCGGGGATGACAAATGTGGAGTAGCAGAATTAGTTACTGTAGCAGAATATTTGTTAAACCACCCAGAAATCAAACACGGCAAGATTCGGTTTGGTTTTACTCCTGATGAAGAAATCGGTATGGGTGCTCAGCATTTTGATATCGAAGAATTTGGTGCTGATTTTGCTTTCACAGTCGATGGCGGGGCTCCAGGTAAGTTAGATTGGGGCACTTTTTCTGCTGCTACTTTCACGCTTGATATTCAAGGAGTAAATGTGCATCCTTCAGTGGCTAAAGATCAGATGATCAATGCTATCCAGGTTGGTATTAACTTCCAAAATCAACTTCCGCAAAACGAAGTTCCTGAAAAGACGGCTGGAAGAGAAGGCTTTTATCATCTGACCAACTTTACTGGTACAGTAGACAACGCACAAATGGAATACATCGTGCGTGACTTTGAAAGAGATGGTCTTGAAGATCGTAAAAATAAAGTCAGAGCTATTGTCAATCAAATGAATAAGGATTTCGGCACAGAAAGAATTAAGCTTAACATGAGAGATCAATATTACAATATGGCTGATATTCTTAAAGATCACATGGAAATTGTTAATTTAGCGAGAAAAGCATATCAAGCTGAAGGCTTAACCATCAATGAAGACCCCGTAAGGGGAGGGACAGATGGTTCACTTCTGACTTATAGAGGTTTACCTTGTCCGGATCTGTTCTCTGGTCAAGAAAACATGCACGGACGCTTCGAGTACACAGTACTGGAATCCATGGCAAAAGCTGTAGATGTCATGATAAAAATGGTGCAAATGAATGCTGCTGATAACAAGTAGTGAAACAAAACTGACTATTTATAACTCACATAATTAAAAATAAATAAAGGGCTAAAAGTTGCTGTAATAAAGTTAATTAAGCTATCAAAAAGTTAGTAAAATTATGCACAACTAATACAAAGACAAGAAAAAGCGTATAAATCATTGTCAAAAATGGTTTTATCCGCTTTTTTTGCTTTTTTAAGATTTTTTGGACGTATTGTGGAACACTTAAATAATTCTAAGATTTTTTGTAAAGATGCACTTGCCATTATCATTTATTTATTTTATTATACTAGTGTATTATCAAAGTATATCACTAATAAAAATTTTTGGGGAAAGGTGAGTGAAAATAAAAAATATTATTATCTTACAACTGAATAAAGTTAGTACTTATGCTGACTATTTAATTTTTCGCAGAAAAAGATTTTAAACTATTAATTGCATAAACTTTAATTTTATTGTAATATTATAGTGTATTATATATGTAATACAGTTAGAGGGAAAATATGAAGTTTAAAGATGATAGGCCGATATATGTTCAAATCCAAGAAGATTTATGTCGCCAAATAATTACCGGAAAACTTAAACCCAGTCAGAAAATTCCCTCTGTCCGTAATTTAGCAGCTCACCTAATGGTCAACGTGAACACTATTCAAAAGGCGCTCAAACACATGACTAGATCAGGGCTTTTAATTACTAAAAGAGGAGAGGGTAATTTTGTGACTAATGATAAAAAATTACTGGAAAAAATTAAAAAAGACATTATCAAATCTGAACAAAGTAAATTTGTGCATAATATGAAAGCCCTAGGGGTTTCAACGATACAGCTTAATTTAATTTTAACTGAACACTTAAAGTAGGAGTTAAAAATGGAAAATCTATTGGAAATAAGAGATCTAACTTACAAGAAAAATTTAAAAACAATTTTGGATAATATCAATTTAAATTTACAACCAGGAAAAATTGTAGCCCTTCTAGGTGAGAATGGTGCTGGGAAGACAACTTTAATGCGCATTATCAGCGGTATGGCTAAAAATTACCGCGGAACAGTGACTATTTCTGGTGAAAGCAAAGTAGCCCAAAGGAAAGCTAGACTTTCGTTTACTGATGGTCTAACAGGTTTTGGCAACTCAACTAAAATCAAAGACATCAGTAGTTTTTATGAAGTTATTTACCAGGATTTTGATGAAAAACAATTTGAGCAATTACGTCAATTTATGAAGCTAGATTCTGAAATGCGCTTGTCGGAACTATCCAAGGGAATGAGGGAAAAATTAATCATTGCACTTGCTTTCTCGCGCAAAGTAGATCTTTATTTATTAGATGAGCCTTTTTCTGGGATTGACGCCATGTCACGTAAGAAAATTATTAACTCAATTATTTTGTGGAAGCCAGAAAATTCTACTATTTTGGTTTCTGATCACTTTGTCAATGAGATAGCTAGTATGCTAGATGAAATCGTCATTATTAAAGACAAAACCATTTACACACACAAATCAACTGAGGAGATCCGTGAACATCATAAGAGCGTTGAAGATTACTATGAAGGCTTATATGAAGCGGAGGAAGAATAATGACCCCGGCAACTCATTTATTTAAAGAGTTATTGAAGCGCAAAATTCAAAGAGTCAATATAATTGTTACTATTCAATTCGTTTCGGCAATAGCACTTGCCTTTTTTACCAATTTTAGTATAAATTTAGGAATGATTCATACTAGACTGACTAATCCAGCAGGCTTTTTAACGGAGATACTCGCATGTTTTGGCTCATTATTCTTCGTATTTGGTTTAATCTTGTTTTTATTAACCATTTCCCAAAACGAGCGATTGAATAGAGACCAGACTTGGCGCTTAATTCCTATCACAGATGGCAAGTTTTACATTGAAAATATATTCAGTTCTTTTATTTCACTAATTTATTTTGTCTTAGTGAATGTAATAATTGTTTTTATTCTCTTACTAATATGTGTTTTATTTAATAGCAAATTTCGACAAAATTTAGGAATAAATATCCATCCCAGTTTGGAATTCTTTTACGTAATCATTGTTGCAATTTTAAGTTGCTTCTTTATGTTTTTAATAGCCAGTTTTTTAAATTTTTCTAGTATCGCAATTTCAGATTTTCTACCACAAGGATCAAATCGTACTATTTTATTTTTAGTACGCTTGTTAATAATTATTGTTATTATCGGATTCATTTGGAAAATAAACAGCGTATTTTCTTTTTATGATTTTTTCACTGGAAATTTCAATTTGGTCAATCTGAAAGTTACATCTCTTAACAGTTTGGTTGAATTAGAAAACTTAATGATAGTACTGTTTGTCATCGATTTAGTAATTTTAGCGCTTAACCTTTTTTTAATTAATCACTTCTTTGAGCCGGAAAAAAAGTAATACAGAGTGGGAGCTAGAATTAGTTAATTTATCAACTGCTAGACAGTTTTATATTTTTAATTAGGGAGAAAAACATGACCTCGTTTAATAGTTTGTTTGGCAGATTTTTCGTAAAAAAAGCTAAGAATGCATATTCTCTTTTAATACTGCAAGTAATTGGTGCCTTGGCATTTTCTGTTTGTGGCTTGTTAATTGGTACAGGTGGTTTCTATGAGTTCTTAAATCTTTACACTGAACTCCTGCCAGACTGGCTAATGGGCTTTTTAATATTAAGCTTCTTTTGCATAATTTACTTTTTCATATATATGGCTGTAAAAAATGAAAGGCTTAGCCACAATCAGACGTGGCGTTTAGCAGCAACCAGCGATAGTAAATTTTACCTGGCAAACAGTTTAAGTTCTTTTGTTACATTTATCTATTTTATTGTACTTGACATAATTGTTGCAGGAATTTTATTTTATTTTTCTTATCAGATTGATCAAAACTTCAAAAGCAGTTGGCAAAAAATGATTAAACAACTTAATCCAGCTTTTGATGTAAACACAGTACATTTTATTATTAACATCATCATATTGGTTATGTTGTGTTGCTTTTTCCTATCTCTTCTGATCAGTTTTTTAAATTTTGCCAGCAAGGCAATCATGGATTATTTACCCTCTTTTTCTAGCCGTTTACTTGTCAGCTTTTTTCACTTAATCATCGTGATTATAATAGCTATGCTTTTTGCTAGAATGGAAATGTTTTTTGCAAACCAGATTATGGGTAATATTCTTAATTTATTAAACTTTAAGCCAGCTTATGATAGTAACTTACTATATGCTAATATCATTATTTCGATAGTTAACTTGATCCTGCTGGGAGTTAATATCTTTCTATTTGACTATTTCTATGAAGCGGACGAAAAAAGCAGGTAAGTTGCTTGTTTTATCAAATGGAAAAGACGATATTTTATAAGTTATAAGCCGAATAAATAATAAGGAGCTCAAAATGTCAGAATTCAACCGACTGTTTAACAGTTTTTTTAAAACAAAAACAAAAAATTTTTACATTATAATTTTGTTTCAGCTAATTGCAGCCTTAGTAATTACTTTTTTTTCCTATTTTAATGTTGCTAATTGGCAGATTACAAGAAACACAGAAAATAATGGTGCAGGTTTCGTTCCAGAATGGTTATTAATCTTTGGTATTTTAGCTTTTTTGCTTATATCATTTATTCTTATATATACGCCAATACACAGTGAAAGATATAATCGCAGCCAAACTTGGCGTTTAGCAGCGATTAGCGACGGTCAATTTTATCTGGCTAATGTTTTAAGCACTTTTGTGGTTTTCATTTATTTTATTGTGCTTGAAATAATACCGGCAATTGTACTAGCTTTTTTAGCATATTTTATTGACAAGCCATTTCAACAAGGGTTTCATGAGTTACTGCAGGCAATTCATCCCAGCTTTGATACCAGGGTATTTTTCATAGTGATTGGTACAATTATGTTAGCCATTTTAAGCTGTTTCTTTTTATATTTCATTATCAGCTTTCTTAATTTTGCTAGCCAAGCAATAATAGATTTTGTTCCCGCTAACGTAAATGGGGCAATTACAAAAATACTGCACATTTTTATAATTTGCATATTGATCTGGTTTTTCTTTGAAATCAATAGCATTTTTATCGGTAATGTTCTTTTTTCTTTGATTACAAAAATGGATTTCAGAATTGATTATTACAGTGAGTTACCTTTTGCCGTTTTAGCAAACACAATCAGCGACGCAATTTTGTTATTCCTTAACATTTTCTTGATCAATCATTTTTTTGAAGCAAGTGAACAAAATAAATAATGGTCTATTCTTGCCAGTTAAAAAGATTAAAAAGTTCTGCAAAATTGCAATGGTTTGCGGAAAAAAGCAATCTAGTTTATGATAGTGTATTATAGGTGTATTACGGCCAAAGGATGGTGGACTTGTGGAATTTAAAGATAATATTCCCATTTACTTGCAAATTAAGCAATACCTATATCGACAAATAATTACCGGCAAATTAAAGCCTGGCAAAAAAATCCCTTCTGTGCGTGAATTAGCTGTTGAATTAACCGTTAACGTTAATACTGTCCAACGTGCTTTGCAACAAATGAATTTTGAGGGTATTTTGTACACCAAAAGGGGCGAAGGCAATTTTGTCACTGAAGATACTACTTTACTTGAAAAAACGAAAAGGGAATTAATTAATGCTGAACTAGATAAATTCGTTCACAGCATGAACTCTTTAGGAGTTTCTGACGAGCAAATTCTCAAATCTTTATCTGAATATCTTAAAGAGGAGCATAGTGATGACTAATCCCTTAGAAATAACAGACTTAGTTTACAAAAAAAATCAGAAAAAAATCATAACTGATCTGGATTTAACACTTAAACCCGGAAAAATTGTTGCTCTTTTAGGTGAAAATGGTGCGGGCAAAACCACTTTGATGCGAATTATCAGTGGTGTTGCCAAAAATTATCGTGGTAGCGTTAAAGTTGCTGGTTTTACCAAGGAGGCTGACAGAAAAGGCCATCTTTCTTTTACTGATGGCCTGACAGGATTTGCTAATTCAACAAAAATTAGTAATATCGTCAAATTTTACCAAATTTTATATCAGGATTTTAATCTCAAGCAATTTGAACAATTAAGAGATTTTATGAACTTAAAACCTGATCTGCGCTTATCTGAATTATCAAAGGGTATGAAAGAGAAGTTGGTTATTGCATTAACTTTTTCCAGAAGAGCTGATTTATACCTTTTAGATGAGCCTTTTTCTGGTATCGACGCTATGGCTCGCAAAAAAATTATTAAGTCGATAATTTTATGGAAACAAGAAAAATCTACCATTTTAATTTCAGACCATTTTGTAAATGAAATCGCTGCAGTATTAGATGAAGTAGTAATTATTAAAAATAAAACTGTCTGTATGCAAAAGTCTACAGAAGCAATTAGAGCAGATAATCAAAGTGTGGAGGAATTTTATGAGAGTTTTTATCAAAGGGAAGAGGAAGAATAATGGCAATTTTTAATCGCTATTTTACGGTGCTTTTCAGATTAAAAACTAAATGGATTTCACTATTGTTAATTATTCAGACAGTAGCAACATTTGCAATAACTTTTTTCAATTATCATAACGGTCATTTGTACCTTAATAGAAGCATTTTTTCCAATTTTTTAACTTTATGGTTGGCTATTTTTATAGTATTTGCATGGCTTTTCACTGGGATATTTTATTTATCTACTTGTTACCAAAATGAACACGTTAGTGGTAACCAAACTTGGCGTTTAGTACCAATTGATGACAAAAAACTCTATTTTGATAACATCTTAAGTTCGTTTGGCGCATTGCTATTCTTTGTCCTACTGGAAATAATTTGTACTCTTGTTTTAGGCATAGTGACATTTACCTTCGACAGTCAGTTTCATACCACCATAATCGAAATGTTTGCCGATATTGGCAGACATTTACAACAAGTTGATCTGGAAATTATGTTTAACTTTTTTGGAGCAATCATGATGACTATTCTCTGCGCATTTTTTGGTTACTTCATTATCAGCTTTTTAAATTACTCCAGTCGTGCTCTTTTGGATTTTCTTCCGGAAGCGCTCAGCAAAGCTTACTTTCGGGTAATTGCAGTTTTTGTAATTATTTTAGTAGCCTGGCTTGCAATCAAAGCAAGTGATATAGGTCTACAAATAATTTCGTTCCCATTTAGATTTATGATAGGAGAAACCACAGGAACAAATGACGATTTGGCTCTCGCTCTCGTTTTAATGCTTGCAATCAATTTACTTTTTTGGTTTTTTGATACAATTCTTTTCAGTAAATTCTTTGAGGCTAGAGAAGGAAAATAAAAATTCGCATACTAAACATACTAAAAGACGCTAAAAAATTTTTAGCGTCTTTTTAACAGCCAAAAAAGACCCATGAGACAAACAATAAAGATGCCAATCCAAATAAAAGACAAAAGGCAATAAAAGTCAAAATAGCAATGTTCTTTGCTGTTAGACTTTGGGTTTGTCTTGAAATAATAAGCGCTATTAAACTGCTCAAAAGCAAGACAATACCTATAATTAATCCTATGATTAACATTTTTCTAAAATCACGTAAAATAAAAACCTGCAATGAAATAAAAGTCATTGCAGGCAAAATTTTATAATTAACTTTTTAATGATTTGCAGCAAGGTAATCGTACAGCTGATTAATTTCTTCAGGAGTAAATTCACCTTCGCCAGTCTTCATTGCGTGAATTTTTTCAACTGACAAATGACTGGCAAAAGCTAAATCAGTATCAGTAACATGATGTTTGACCTGAAAGTCAATAATTGCATCGGATAATTCTTCTAACTGGTGATTCATATTAAATTCTCCTTTACAATTTATTTTAACGGAAAAATACTAAAATTCAAAGGAAATTAAAGTTAAAAACCTTGAATTTTATTAAATGGCCAATACCTGAATTTAACTTTCCCAATTAAATTTTGCCGCTTAACGGGGCCAAAGATATGTGAATCTTTGGAAATATCCCGATGATCACCCATTACCCAATAGTACCCTTTAGGTACCTTATAGGTGAAATTATTGGTATATGGTTGGCCCTGAGCGTTACTAGCCTTTTTAAAGTGATTCTCAAGATAAGGTTCAGGTAAGAGCTTACCATTAACATACATTTTGTCGTTTTTAGAAACCAGTTTATCTCCTGGTAATCCAATAATGCGCTTAATGTAATAAGCACCAGGGGTATCATTTGCGGCTTTTGGAGCAAGAAGCACTACTACGTCATTACGCTTAGGAGTGAAATTGCGTACAGCTATCAAACGATCATTGTCTTCAAACGTGGGCTGCATTGATGGTCCCGAAACTCTATCATTCGAAAGAACAAAGTGAAATAAAACATAGAATACACCCAGAATTACTGCCATCATTATGACTACATCCAGGAGAAATTTACCTAAACTTTCTTCTTCTTCATCCTGTTTTTTCATAACTTTTTTTGCCATAAAATATTCTCCTTTATCATGTTACCTTTTATTATAACTGAAATCTTGTCTTTTGAATGTTAAAATCATTATAGGTATTTGATAATGACAGATTTTTTAAGTAAAATTAACCAATTAGATGATGAACTAGAACTAGAACCTGTTCATCAGCAAGTAAGGGAAGTAAACGAAATAGTTTCTTGTATAAAGCAAAAAAAGGTTTTGCCAAGAGCTCCTGAAAAGCTGGGCTTTTTGCCTGACTTTGCAGAAGAAATATGTATTAATCTTCCCGCTAAGAAAATTAAGCAGTTTCAGACCGTTAACCAGCTTATTAATAATTTAAGAGAATTTCTAGCAAGAGAATTTGGTATTTGGTCAGTGCCTAACTTAACTACTGCGGAATTGATCAAAAACAAGTTAAATGTTAAAACCAGTTTAGAGATTATGGCAGGTAATGCCTATTGGAGCAAAGCTTTAGCGGAGGTTGGTGTTGAAATGACCGCTACCGATAATTTTGAATGGTCGAAGACCTCTAAAACTGGCACAAATTCTTTTATTAGAGTACAAAATTTGAATGCGGAAAAAGCTCTAAGCGTAATAAACAATGTCGATTTAATTATTTGTTCCTGGGCACCAAACTTTGGTCAACATGATGAAAAACTAGTTTTAAATTGGCGTAACAAGAATTTTACCAACCATCTACTTTTTGTTGGCGAAAAAAATGGCGCCACGAATTCTCCAATTTTTTGGCGAAATGAACATTTTGTTCATTCAAAAGAAATGATGCAGATTAACAGATCTTTTGCTAGTTTTGATTTTATTGAAGAGCACATTTTTGAGATAGCACATGAAAATTAAAAAAATTATTTTAGTAATCGTTATATTTTTATCACTTTTAGGTATTGGCAGCATGCTGTCCAATGTTCAATCAAGAGAGGCTGATCAACTTCTTGAGGCTTATGGACTTAGTAATAATACCCGTTATATCAATGTAAAAAGCAACCAAAATGTTGGTTCATTTATCACGTATTTACAAAAAAATTACCCTAAAAATAAGATTCAGGTTCATTTGGCAAGTAAATCTAAGGATAATCAAACTTTAGTGTGGTCTAACCATGAAGTAGTAACTTTACCCACTGAATCTGGCAGATATTTTACGGCCGATGATTTTAAAGGTAGAGTCTCATTTGCTGTTTTGGGTTTAAATGCTAAGGTGCCAACCTTGAAAGTTCAGGATAATCAATATGTTCACCTTAATCAAACTTATTATTCTGTTATCGGTATCTTAAAGCATTACCGGCAAATGAAGCAGAATGGTTATTATTTAACCACCGGTCCTAAGCAGCCAACTGGAAAATTCAAACTAAAAAATTACATCATAATAGTCGACAGTTCAAGTAAAACCATACGTCAAATAGCGAAGCATTATCATGCTAAAGTGAAGACACCACTATTTGTAAAAAATCATCAAATTCATCAATTTTCATTTTTACGCGAAATAGCTCTGATAGCTGTCTTTTTAATTATCGCTTTTTTAAGTAATTTGCTTTTAGCCTATATGGATTGGCAAACTGTGAAGCAAACCCATTTAAACGGCGCTCTGCTGCGCAACTGGCTGATAAATCATGGCATTAGAATACTATTGATTGAACTGGCTGTTACTTTTGGTGCGTATTTCTTTTTAAGTTGGCGGACATTTATTTCAAACAAGCAACATTTAATTTGGCTTCTTGCATTAAGCTGGCTTATCATTGCTGCAGCATATAGTTTCTGCGTCATACACCAATTAAGAAAGGATCAAAAAAATGATCAAGCTGCCTGACGACTTTGTCAGAAAATATCAAAAACTATTAGGAAAGGATGAAGCAAACAAACTCTTTACTGCAATAAAATCTCAGCCTTCCAAAAAAGGCTATCGTATTAATTCACTTAAAGAAAATAAACAAGTATCTTATAATACCCAATCTCATATTCCAGTAATTCCCAATGCTTTTTACGGTGAAATTAGCGGTCATGATCCTGAATGGATTAGTGGCACAGTATATTCGCAAGATCCCTCAGCAATGTTTCCAAGTTACATTATTAATGCCAAACCGGGCGAACGAGTGCTTGATCTTTGCGCAGCTCCTGGTGGGAAAAGCACTGCAATTGCCGAGCAACTGCAAAGTAGAGGGTTGTTAGTAGCAAATGAAATTTCACCTAGTCGAGCTAAAGTATTGCGTGAAAACCTTGAACGCTGGGGTGTTACCAACGCTTTAATTACTAATGACAAACCCGAAAATTTAACCCGTCAATTTCCCCGTTTTTTTGATAAAATTTTAGTTGATGCTCCTTGTAGTGGGGAGGGAATGTTCCGTAAAGATCAGCAGGCGATAGAGTACTGGTCGCAAGACTATGTCATGAAATGTCAAGAAAGGCAAAAAAAGATTTTAACAGCGGCAGTTAAGATGTTAAAGCCGGAAGGAACATTGGTTTATTCAACTTGTACCTTTTCACCAGAAGAAAATGAAGAAATAATATCATGGCTAAGCCAAAAGTTTGAGCTTGAAATTTTACCAATTGAACTCGGTACTAATCAAGTAGCTAAAGGGCAACCTAATTGGGCTGACCACAACAAGAAATTAGCTAACACACTGAGATTTTGGCCAACTGCTGCGATAGGTGAGGGACAATTTGTCGCAAAACTAAAATTACCAGCAAAACCAGAGATGAGCATGACTGGTTCAAGAAAGGAGAACAAGAAAAGAAAAAGACGTTTAGCTAATATTGCGCCCAATAAAGCAGAAATTAAATTAATTGCCGCTATTTTGGATCAATTTAATTTACCTTCCGCATTATTAAATTGGCGGTCTGATTGCCTAATCAGAAACAATCACGTTTTTATACCGGCGCAAGATACTACAGGCTTACATGTAAGAATTCTCGCTAATGGGACAGAATTGGGCTTGCTTAAAAAGAATCGGTTTGAACCAGGGCATCAGTTAGCCATGGTATTAGCGGCGCAAAAACAAACTAGAATAATCAATCTTACTGCCAATTCCTACACTAGCTATTTACATGGAGAAGCAATCAAAGTGAACACCGATCTAAAAGGGTTTGTGTTAGTCAGTTACCATAACTTTATATTGGGTTTTGGTAAGGTTGCTAATCAGGTTTTAAAAAACTATTATCCTAAAGGATTAAGATTTTAAAGGAAAGACTATTATTTATAATGATTAAATTAATTGCGACAGATATGGATGGTACTTGGTTAAACGACCAAAAAAAATACGATGAAGATTTATTCTTGCGTGAATTTAAGATCATGACAGAAAAAAATATCAAGTTTGTGGTTGCAAGTGGCAATCAATTTGAAAACTTGTATTTACGTTTTCCTCACGTAGCAAATAAGATATATTATATTGCCGATAATGGCGCTTTGGTGGCTAAAGGCAGACAGGTCATTCACGTTAATTCACTTTCTCATTCAGATCTCCAGACAATTTTACAAATTACGCAGCAATACGATGAAAAAGCAACTGTTTCTGGTTTAGCTAGTGCTTATACATTAAGAAAAAACGGACCAGACTTTGCGCGAGAATTAAAGAAATACTATGAAAAATTATTATTAGTTGATGATTTTGATAATTTAAATGATCAGATTTTCAAAGTAACTTTCGATGTTTCTGCGGAGAAAATGCCGCACCTGCTTGACGAATTGAAGCGAAAATACCCTCAAATCGGTTTTGTTTCTGGTTCTGCTACTTCAATTGATATGTCAACTAAAGGAATGAATAAGGCTGAAGGATTAAAATATCTCGGTAGTAAATATAAAATTAATCCGCGAGAAATGGTTGCTTTTGGCGATAGTGGCAATGACGTGGGCATGTTAAAATATGTTGGCAATAGTTATGCGACAGGCACGGCTCTGCCAATTGCCAAGAGGGCAGCTAGCCATGTTATTGGTTCAAGTAACGACAGCGCTGTCCAAAAAGAAATCTGGCACATGTTAAATTAATAGTTTAAATAAAAATAATCCCAAAAGTTATTACACTTTTGGGATTATTTTTTATATTTGTTCAATAATATTTTTTAGCTCTAAATCATAATATTTAGGAATATTGCTCAAATCGCTTAAACTGTGTTGTCCGTATATTGCCAGTAAACCAGCCAGTTCTTGTTGCCAATTTACTATTGTTTTTTGCAAATATTCCTCATCGTGATTAAGCAGCGTTTGCAAAAATTGGTTGGAAATCCCCACATACTTGCCGCCTAAACAGAGTCCTTTAAAAACATCAAGTGGATTGCGTACACCACCAGAAACTATAAATTCAACTTGCTGTTTTGCTGCCGCTAGAGCTGAAACAACAGTGGGCAAGCCGATATCATTTAGATATGACAAATCCTTAGGATTGCGGGCATTTTCAATTTGAGCAAAATTTGTACCACCGCTACCAGCAACATCAAAGAGCTTAAAGCCTGCCTTTTTTAACGTGCAAATAGTTTTGGGATCTAAGCCGAAGCCCACTTCTTTGATAATAATGGGGACTGTTATTTTCTGGCGTAAATCTTTTAAATTATCCAGCCAATAAAAATTGCGTTCTCCCTCTGGCATAGCAATTTCTTGCACTGCGTTAAGGTGAACTTGTAAAGCATCTGCATTTAATTCGGTAATAATCTTTTGTGCCTGTTCTGGCAAAGTTTTGCCATTAATATTAGCAATTAAAACGCCATCAGGGTTTTCTTCACGAGCAATTAGAAAACTGTCTAGCTGCTCAGGTTCTTTATTTAGGATACTTGCAGAGCCTAGTGCTAGGGCAATATTGGTTCTGCGGGCAACTTGACCCAAAGCTTTGTTAACAATATAAGATTTAGCAGAGCCACCAGTCATTGCGTTGATGAAGAAGGGGGCAGCAACTTTTTTGCCAAACATCGTTGTTTTAATTGTAGCTAAATCGACTTCAGTTTCAGGTAAGGCTGGTCTAATGACATGGACTTGGTCAAAGCTATTCATTTTTTCTTTTTGATAAAACTTTTGTGCCAGCTGCAAATGTTCTTCTTTACGCTTAGATCGGATTGTCATATTTTTTCCTTTATTTTATTTTGCTAATCTAATTTGGTGTACGTGGAAGTCAAGAGGCATAATGCCGTTTTGCCGCCATTTTTCTTCCAGAAAATCAGTATCAGTATGTTCATCGGCAATCACAATACCGCAGTCACCATTACCAGCACCGGAAGTTTTAGCTGCGCCACCAAACGATTCGGCGATGTTAATTAATTTGGATAATCGGGGAATTTCAATTGCAATTTGATTAATTTGAGCAAAATGTTGCAGTAGTTTACGGTTAACTCGAATCTGCTTTTTGATTAAACGAATATCGTGGCGTTCAAAGCCGGCAATCATTTTCAAAACACATAGGCGGGAAAGCTTGAGAAACTCTTGATACTCGCCGTTTAAAGCAGCTTTATTAGCATTAGTTTCGTCTACTAATCGAGAAGTAGAAGCTGGCTTTTGGCTCCAGCCGATCATCAGTTTTAATTCGGCAGGCGGCGTCAAAAGTTGAATCTTTAATCCGGGCCAAGCCTCATTGACGACTTCTGATAGAGATTTTTGGGCTAATTCGTTACTTAACCAATTTTTGTCAAAAGTTTGATATGCAATCCAGCCGCCATAGACGCTGGCAGCAATGTCGCCTGCTGAACCGTTACCTTGAACAGAATAGTGCGAAATAGCTGAAAGCTTATAAACTAACTCGTTACTAAACGGAACATTGTAAAAGCGTAGAATGGCTTTAACTGTGGCTACGGTTACCGCAGCACTTGAACCTAAACCATACTTTTTGCCATCAGAGGAATCAAGATCGGAATTGATGTATAAATCGTAAACTTGCATTTTTACTTTTTGTTCCAAGCAAAAATGTTCTGTGTAAGAAATCGCAGCAAGGATGTATTCAAATGGATTATCCCGGTTGTCAATAACCATTTTAGCTCCCCGCCTAACCCAATGTATAGAACTTTGGGAATATTGTTTTGAATGAATTAAACCGGTGGTAGATTTTGACTTAATAATTGAAACACGGATAAATTGGTTAACTGCGACTAAGATAGCGGGACAATCTTGTTCTAAAACCGCATATTCGCCGGCAATATATAATTTTCCGGGTGCTTGTTCTGTTATCAAAAGAAATAAATCTCCTAATCAATTAATTTACATTAATTAGTTCAGGTATGAGATACCTGGACCGAAACTTGCATTTATTATCTTAACATTCTCGAATTCTGTTACAAACTTATTAGTAATATCTTTTACATTTTTTAATTGACTTAAGATTTTTATATTAGGTCCAGCATCAATTGTAAAATAACATTCTATACCGTTTTGACGTAATTCTGATACCATTTTGATTGCCTTGATAGTTGCTGGCTCGAAGTAGGTAAACGAAGGTCGTGCGGTTAAGTTAACGGCGTGCATCTCAGTCGCATTTAATTCAGCTAGATTACCAATTGCCGTGAAATCCTGAGCTTTAACAGCAGAAATCATTTGCTCTAATTCCTGCTGATTACGCAGCAGCCAGGGTTGAAAAAAAGGCGAGCTTTGTGCCATTTTCATCCCAGCAGTTGATGATATTCTTTTTTGCTTGGTATTTAATTCGACGGCCAGCAGCTGTAAATCTATTTGGGGATTTTCATCCAAGGCATAGGCATACGAAGACTTATCATCTGTGCCTTTTTGCCATACAGAAAAGCCGCCATAAATTGATCTGCAGGCTGATCCTGAACCTAAACGCGCTATACGAGAAAGTTCAATTGGAGTTAGTTGAATATTATAATGAGCACAAAAAGCACCAGCTAAAGCCGCAAAAGCTGAACTGGAGGAAGCTAGACCAGCAGCAGTAGGAACATTATTGGTTGACTCAACTAAGAGGTGACCAGTTACGCCAAACCTCTGCTGTAAAACTTTTAAAAAGGAAAAGACTCTTTGAGCGCTTGCTCCTTTTTGCCTGATACCATTTAAAACAAAACAATCTTCGTCACTAGCAGAAATCTGAGTATCGGTATAAAACTGGTCAAGAGTCATTGACAAACTAGACATAAGAGGTAAGCGCAAATGCGAATCGGCCTTGCCCCAATATTTAATTAATGCAATATTTGTATGAGCACGAATTGTTTTAACCATATAACTATATTTCCTCAATCCAACTGTTAGCTATAATGTTTTGACACTTAGCAGCTATCTTTTGTGCAATTTCAGAGTTATGGCAAAGCGCAATCACTATTCCGCCCAATCCACTACCAGACAATTTAAAACCTAGGGCACCATTTGCCAGAGCAATTTTTTGTAATTGGTCGATTTTAGAGGTTGAAAGGCAAAAAGAATGCAAAATAGCCTGAGCCTGATTAAAGATAGTGCCAATTTGCGCTTGATCTTTTTTTAACCAGGCACTTTTGGCTTCATCAGCTAATTTACCCAGCTTAGCAATTTTGGCCGCAGCTTTTGGGTCAGTTGCAACTTGTTCATGTACCAAGCTGACAGCTTTTTTAGTGCTGCCTAATTCTCCTGTATCCATGATCAGTAAAGTAGAGTTTAATTTGGCCCTGAGCGCTGTAGGGCCTGCTTTTTTATTAAAGAAAACTAGATAATTCGAATTAACAGTGGCAGCATCTAAGCCAGAAGCCTTGCCATGATTAATCATTTCTGCATGATTGGTAATAGCAATAATCTCATTTTCACTCAGGTTGAGTTTAAAGTAATCATTCATAGCACGCGTAGTAGCCAAAGCAACTGTAGCACTAGAACCAAGCCCGCGTTCTATAGGTATTTCTCCGGTATACGTAATTTTAAGCGTTTCGGTGCTATTTGCTTTTTCCAGCATAGTTTTGACAACATATTTTAAGCCGTCATATTCAGATGGAGCCATAAAAAAAGAGCCTTGATAATGAGCTGTATCCATCCACATTTGTGTTGCAGGTTCAACCGTGGTTTTAATATGCAAAGACATAATTGGCATTGCCAATGCATTATAGCCATACACTACCGAGTGCTCTCCAATTAAAATTACTTTTCCATGTGCTAAAAAGCTTGTTTTCATTTTATTTAAGATCCTTAATGTATATAAAAAAATTTTGCTCCTATGATAAAATAATGACAAAGGAGAAGAGAAACGATGATCAAAATATTACTGGGTCGACAAACCGATCCGATACAGGATAAGGTTTTAACAGAAGCTGTGCAAAATTATCAAAATTATCCAGAACACGAAACTTTTGTCATCGTCCCTAACCACATTAAGTTTACCACAGAAGTTAGAGCAATAAATAAGCTTGCCATTAGTCAGGGGCATTCTGAACAATCTGTTAAAAATTTGCAAGTTTTATCTTTTTCCCGCTTAGCCTGGTTTTTTTTGAAGGATGCCGAAAAGGGCTTGCCAACCGAGCTTGATGAAGCTGCAGCTTCAATGCTGCTAGCCAAAATTATTGCGCAAAAAAAAGAACAGCTGCACCTTTTTCAAACCACTGATTTGAATCCCGGCTTAATTAAACAGCTATATGACACAATCTTACAAATTCGGGAGGGCAATTTAGACCTAAATGAAATTACTACCGAATCCCTAACGCTGGAAACTAAAAATAAAATCGCTGATCTCAAGATTATCTATGCTGATTTCATTGCCGCAATTGCCGGCAAGTTTTCTACCACTAACGAAGTTCAGCTGGAGTTAAATGAGTATTTAAATTCAGAAATTGACCTAAGTCAAACTGACTTTTATTTTAGCGACTTTTCTCATTTTTCTTTACAGGAATGTCTCACAGTAAAATTATTAATGACAAAAGCGCACAGCGTGACACTGGCGTTTAAGACTGAACAAGGTGAAATTGAGCCAAAAGCGCAACCAGGTGATTATGATTATGTTATTCAAAATACCATTAACAAGCTAATATGCTATATTAAAAGCAAAAATTTAGAATATCAAGTCAGCTCAACAAATGCTGATCATAAACCTTCAAAAAGAGAACTGCTTAACGAATTTTGGACGGGGGAAATTGACAGACTGGAAAACAGCGATCAAGTCCAACTTGTCCGCGCTGATAATCGCTATGCAGAAGCTTATTATGTTGCCCATACGATATACCAGCAGGTAACTTTAGGGCATTATCGTTATAGCGACTTTTTGGTGTTAGCTCCAAATCTGCACGAATATGAAACTTATTTAACTCCTATTTTGCGCCAAAATGAGATTCCATTTTTTAACGACTTGCAACAGGAAATGAAGTACCATCCAATAGTTGTATTAATAGAAAATATCGCCCAGCTTTTGACCAGACCATTGCAGACAAATAATATGTTGGCAATTATGAAAACCCGTCTTATCATTCCCAAGTGGTATCAAGATGAAGCCTCTTACCTTTATGATGTCGACCAGCTGGAAAATTTTGTGCTTGCACATGGCATAAACCATAATCTTTGGCGCAAAGACTTTACTAAATATATGGCTGCAGAAGTTATCGGCTTAGATAAAATTCCAGATGAAGTAGGTAAAATAAACAGGCTCAAGGATTACTTTGTTAAACAAATTTCTCATCTTTTTACAAATTTAAAGGCTGAAAAGGATACTCAAAAAGCTATTACTATCTTTTTTAACTTTTTACTAAAAAATGGTGTTAATACTGTTCTGGAAAAGTGGCGTACTAGTGCACAGAATAAAGGTAATTTGCAAGAAGCCCGTCAATCTGAACAAGTTTGGGATTTATTAATCAACTTACTGCATGATTATCTTTTAATTAATCCGACTGATTTTGAAACGGCAAGTTTTTTTAACGTTCTAATCAACGGCTTTAAAGAAGCTACTTTTTCCCAAATTCCTGCCACTTTGGATGCTGTCAATTTGTCAGAAATGGGAATTGTGCAAGTTAGTGGCTATAAACAAGTTTTTGTTATGGGTGCTACAGTCAATGGACTACCCCAAATTCAAAATACACCGGGTTTTCTGAGCACAGAAAATCTGACTGAACTGAAAAATGATTTTGGTGAAGATTCATATATTGAAGATCGGCAACAACTAAGTAATTTGGACCAAAATTATCAGTTTGGCAACTGCATGGCACTAGCACATGACAAATTTTATTTGAGCTATTCCATTGCCAATGATGAAGCAGCAACAGTGCAACCTTCAATTTATTATGAACGTTTAAAAAACGCTGGTGCTCCTGAATATAACCAACATAATTTACCGGAAAATTTGGGAGAATTGCTGAGTTTTATTACCAATCCGCAAGCAAGCTTGGGTTACTTGAGCTATCTTAATAGGACTAATAAAGAGCTTGATGTTGACAATATTTTAAAATTAACTAAGAAATACCTGCCCCAAAGAACGGATAAGGTAATAGCTGCCAGCCAGTTTATTAACGAACCGGAAGATATTGGTCCTAAATTAGCGCAACAATTGTATGGGGAAAACTTAGATTCTTCTGTTTCGCAACTTGAAACTTTTTATGAAAATTCCTACGAATATTTTCTTACCTACGGATTGCGACTTCATAAAAGATTCGAAAATGAATTGGATGTAATTCAAGCTGGAAATTATTTTCATGAGACTTTTGACCGGTTAGTCAAAGAATTAAACCAGCAAAGCCTTAATTTAAAAGACATTGATGAAGTTAAGTTACAGCAATTGCTTGACCTGGCCCGCAGTGAAATGAAAAGTGAACCAAAGTACCAGCAGTTATTGAATGATCCCTTCAATGAGTTTCTTTTTAAGTGCCTTGATCATAGTACTAGTAATGTGGCTCATAACTGGCACAAGGCAGTTCAAAAAACGCCGCTAAAAGCTAAATATTCAGAATTAAGTTTTGGCAATACAGAAAAAGTCCAAGGCCTGCAACTAAAAGTACCTAATATTTCAGGGGATCATTATGTTAATTTGAGAGGGAAAATGGACCGCGTTGATTTAGCCAAAATTCCCGATCAAAATGAAATTATGGCACAGGTAGTCGACTATAAGTCCTCCGCCAAGAAATTTAATCTGGGGCTTTTTTACCATGGCATTTCGCTACAAATGGTTTCGTATTTGGACGTATTGGCCCGCAATCAAAAGTTTTTCACTCAATCAGAAATGCCGTTATCACTTTTAGGTGCTTTTTATCAAACTGTCACTAGGCAAATGGAACGAATTAATGGCACGAAAATATATAATAAAAAATTGGAGCTTAACAAGGCTTATCTTGACGGCCAATACCGCCTTAAATACACCGGCTTAATCAATGACGACCAGCTATTGTTGCTTGAGGCTGAACCGGAATTAAAGGAACCTGGTACTAGTTCCAGCCTTTATACAGGAGTTAAAAGCAAAAAGAAGGACGGTTCGCTTTCTTTCAGCGGAAGTGCTTTTAAGGATGATGAACTGAAATTGCTGCTCAAATATGACGAAGAACTAATTAAAGATGCATCTAGCCAAATCTTGTCGGGTCAAATAAAGCTCAATCCCTACAAGTACGGTAATGGCATTAGCGCACTCACATATTCCGATTTTCGTGATATCTTCTTTTTCGATGCCATGTTGAAAGAAAATAGGTACCACCAAATTGGCAGTATGGATAAACCAGAATTAATCAAAAAAATCACAGAACGGTTACAGGAGGACGACTAAACATGGCAAAAAATACTACTGAGCCCCCATTTACTGATATTCAAAAAAAAGCGATTGCAGATGACAACCGAGATATTTTAGTGTCTGCGTCTGCCGGCAGTGGTAAAACTACTGTTTTAGTGTACCGCTTGTTAAGAGCAATATTGAACGGCACCAGTATTGACCAGCTTTTGGTTGTTACTTTCACCAAGGCAGCCGCCGCAGAAATGAAAAAGCGCATTAAAGATTTGCTTTTAGTAGAATACCACAATGGCAACACCAAGGTTAATTTCCGCCAGCAACTAAATCTAATTGATTCGGCCAACATTTCTACTGTTGACGCATTCTGTTTAGACGTGATCCATCGGTTCTATTACGTTGTCGGCATTGATCCCAGTTTCAGCGTTTTAACAGATGACACTCAGGCGGAATTAATGCGAGAGCGGGCATTAAAAGAAGTCGAAAGTGAGTTTTTAACAGAAAAAGATACCGGTTTTATTGCTTTTTATGACAATTTCGCTGGCGACAGGGATGCCCAAACACCTCAAAATCTATTATTAGATTTATATAATTACGCCATGGCCAAGCCCGATTACCGTGAGTGGCTTAAGCAATTGCCTCAAAAATATCAAATTGACCAAAGCGTAGTGACATCAGCTATTTGGCAAAAAGAAGTCAAGCCGTATTTGATTACGCTATTTGATGATTTAAAAGATGAGATAGACCAAGTACTGCAAAGCGCGATCATGAATACTAAAGAATTTAGCAAAGTAAAAGAAGCCTTTACTTTGTTTAATGAGTGCTTAGCCTGTTATTTAGATAGTCTTAAACATAACGCTGCTTATGATGATCAGAGAGCAAAATTGCGTGCTTGTATTTTTAAAAAAAATATACGTAGGTCCAGTAAATGGGATGAGGATCTCGTTGCTTTTTATGAAGAATGCGTTAATTTAAAAAACGAAGCAGGAGATCAAATTTTTACGACATTTACTTCATTCTATGCTACTGATGAAAAAGAACAAATTAATCTCTTGCAAAAGGGCTCTCAGATAATGGCGGCAATTACAAAAGCTGAATTGGCTTTAATCGACCGTTTTGAAGAACTAAAAAGAGCACAGAATTTACTTGATTTTAGTGATATGGAACAGTTAGCGTATCGCATATTGAGTCAAGATACTTCTGCTTCGGCAATGGCCCGCAAATTTTATCAAGATAAATTTAGCGAGATTTTAGTTGATGAATATCAAGATATTAATCCCTTACAAGAAAAGATCTTGCAATTAATTAAAAAAGACGGTCATAACAACATGTTTATGGTGGGGGATGTTAAGCAATCAATTTATGGCTTCAGGCAGGCTGAACCAAGCTTGTTTTTACATAAATATCAAGAAGCTGCCCGTCAAGAAAATGCTGCAAAAGAGGAACGAATTCTTTTATCCGATAATTTCCGCTCGACTAAACCCGTTATTAATTTTGTTAATAAGGTTTTTGCCAACATTTTGACCCCTGATTTTGGTGGTATAGACTATGCTAAAGAAGGGCAATTAAAGTATGGTTCCAAGAACCAGCCTGAAAATTTGGCGGACGCCACTGAAATACTTCTTCATGATAAAAGTAAAGAGACTGATAAGACTCAAAATGAGAATGAGGAAGACATTGATTCAGCAGAAATCGCAATGGTCATTAACCGCATTAAACAATTTAAAAAAGAAAACTTGCTAGTTTATGATCAACATTCTCAGGAACCAAACAAACTCCGGCCTTTTAAATATAGCGATATTGTGATCTTAACCAGGAGCCGGAGCAATAATCTTGAAATTATGCAGGAGTTTGCTAAAAATAATATTCCCATCATGGTTACGGATGCTAAAAACTATTTTCAAACATTGGAATTAACTATTATTTTAAATTACCTGCGGATTATTGATAATCCTGATCAAGATATACCGTTGGTAGCAGTTTTAAGGTCGCCTCTTTTTAACTTTAAAGAACCTGATTTAAGCCGGATTAGAATCCATACGCCAAATGCCAGTTTTTATAGTGCGTTGACAGCTTACGTTGCAGTCGATGATCAACTAAGTCAAAGAATAAAGGACTTTTTAAATCAACTGGAAGAATTGCGCCAATTTGCGACAACACATAGAATTTCTGAATTGGTGTGGAGTATTTATGAAAAAACCAGTCTTTTGGAAATTATGACATCTTTGCCAAATGGCAAGCAACGCAGAATTAATCTCGAAGCTTTGTATGAAAGAGCGGCTTCTTATGAGAGCGCCGGCTTTAAAGGCCTATATCAATTTATCAATTTCATTGAGCGCATGAGACGCAGCCAAAAAGATTTAGCCCAACCCTTATTAACCAAAGAAGCTGGTAATTCCATCCGTCTCATGACAGTTCACGGCTCTAAAGGGCTGGAATTTCCGATTGTTTTTTATCTTGGACTAGAACACCGGTTTCAGCTGCGTGACTTAAGCAATAATTATATTATCAGCTCTGATTCAGTTGGTTTAACTATTAGATGTAAGCATTATCGTGCCGATACTTTAATTAAAGCATTTGATAACGTCGCCAAAAGAAGGCAGCTTCTAGAAGAAGAAGCACGGATTTTGTATGTAGGAATGACCCGTGCAAGGCAAAAACTAATTTTAGTAGCGGATATCAATGATTTGCAGAAAACATTGCAAAAATGGCAAAACCAACTTTCTCTTAATAGTAAGCTAAATTCTACAAACCCAATGGATCTAATTGGGCCGTCTATTAAATTTGACGAATTGATCGCACAAAAAATTTCTGATATTAATTTTGCTTCTGAAACTGGTCAGGATTTGTTATACATTGACTATCAAGATGAAACAATAAATGTTGTAGAAACTCAGGTTCAAGAACAAGCAGATACAGAAAACTCCTATTTACTATCAAGAATTAAAGATTTGTATGGGCTTGATTATCCCTTTAAGGATGCAAGTAAAACAACAGCCTACCAATCAGTTTCTGAAATAAAAAAGGCTTTTAATGATCCACTTGACAATGAACTTGAAAATGCCCACTTACTCTCATCAACAAATAGGTATTTGCAACCGATTGATACCAAGCCTAATTTTTTATTCAAAACTAAGTTTACTGGTGCCGAAATTGGTACCGCCATGCACTTAATTTTGCAATATTATGACTATCACGGTCAGGGAAAGCCGCAGCAGGTTGAAGAAGAAGTTCAGCAACTAGTTAAGCAAAACAAATTGAACAGTAATCTAGTTTCAAGTCTTGACCTGAACCAAATTAATTGGTTTGTTCACAGTGATTTTGCTGCCAAGTTTTGGCAACAACCGCAAAATTTAAAACGTGAAATTGAATTTTCCAGTTTATTGCCTGCTAGTATTCTTTTTGAGCATTTTGACGATCCAAATGCTAAAATTTTAATTCACGGAACAATTGATGGTTACTTTATTGAAAAAGATGGCATAATATTATTCGACTATAAAACTGACCACATTGATCCTACACATTTAGATCTGGCAATCAAAAATATTAAGCAGAAATACCGGGGACAATTGCGCCTTTATGAAAGGGCATTGAATTCCTTTGCTGATGCCAAAGTTAAAAGTAAATATTTGATTTTATTAGATGCTCAAAAAGTTGTAGAAGTGAAATAGATGAAAGGAGGGCCAAGTTAAAAAATGAAGTCATTTGCCAATACTGTTTTTGCTGTAGTAGATTTGGAAACTACCGGGACACAGCGTGAAGACAACAATCATATTATTCAGTTTGGTTGTGCCATAATAAAAAATCTAAAAGTTGTAAAAACGTATTCTTTTTTAATTAATCCTCACCGTGAAATACCTATAGCTGTTCAAAACTTAACGCACATACATGATAAAGATGTTGCTCATCAGAAGGATTTTTCATATTATGCTCCTCAAATTATTAAGATTCTCAAAGATACAGTTTTTGTGGCTCATAACGTCAACTTTGATTTGCCTTTCTTAAATTATGAATTGGTAGAGCATGGCTACGAGCCTCTTACTAACCGGGCAATTGATACGGTGGAGCTGGCTAAAATAGCTTTTCCCACCGAACCATCCTATAAATTGAGTGACTTGACTGCCCAATTACAGATTGAACATTTAAATCCACACAAGGCTGATTCTGATGCTTACGGAACTGCTGTGCTGCTAATAAAAATCATTCGGCGCTTGGAAAAATTACCGCAAGCAACTCTTAACACACTTAGTTCATTAGCACACGGGTTAATTCGTGATACGTCATGGATTTTTACCACGATCGCTGATGACGCTCGCAAAGAAAAGCGTCCTTTACCTGCCAAATATCAGCAGGTACGTCAAATAATTTTAAGAAAACAAAAAAGCGTAGCTAATAATGAGCAAGAGCATTCAGCTACTTTTCCTCAAAGTGATCAGGCAAAAAGAAAGCTTTTTAAAAAGAAAATTAATTATAGGCAGCCTCAAGTTGATCTGATTAACCGGATTGAGCAATTCATTAATACTTCTGACCAAAAAGCTTTGCTGGTTGAAGCACCAAACGGTACCGGAAAGACATTTTCATATTTATGCGCATATTCTTATCAGCTTTATACCAGTAGAAAATTAGTAATTGCCACACCGACTAAAGTTTTGCAAAGACAAATTATTAATAAAGAGATACCTCAGTTATTAAATGTGACTAACTTGGATTTAAAAGCAGAAGAAGTTAAGGCCAGCAATCATTATCTTGATTTAGATGGTTTTTATCAAAGTTTATACCAAGATACACCAAATAAATTAACTCTGGTTTTGCAGATGCGAATTTTGGTTTGGTTAACTGAAACGAATACGGGTGATTTGGATGAATTGCAGTTAACTAATTATCGAGCACCTTTGTTTGCGCAAATAGCTCATCCGGGGGATGCTCGTGTCGGGAGCAGTTTTGCGAAAGTGGACTTTTGGAATTTGGCAAGGCAACGTCAAGAGCAAGCTGATATTCTAGTAACCAATCACGCATTTTTAGCTAACCATTATAATGACACTATTTGGGGACAAAATCCCTATTTGGTGATTGACGAAGCACATCGCTTTGTAGACAATGTTATTAGTTCGCGCAATGATTCTTTTCAATTTGAATCCCTATGGGGAGCGCTAACTCATTTGCGTAATTTGCTTTTCTACGCTGATGACAGTGTGTTTAACCAATATGGCAATGATGTCCAATTTAATTTTTTACTGGAAAAATTAGACCCCCAAATATTAGATTTAATTAAAGTAATCAATCATTTGCAACATTTGTTATGCTCTAAAAAGAAAAAAGCCGTCAGTCAAAGTGTTTTGTCTAATGGCAACTTACTTCTCAGCTTTAAAGGCACAGATTTATTTCCGAAAAATAATCAATTTTTAGTAAAACTAGCTGAGTTGCAGCGCAAATTAGAAAATGTCAGGCAGCAAACTAACCAGATCTTATTTAAACTTTATAATGAAACTGATAGTTCTAATATTGATCGGGATGCTATTTTGAGTGATATTTCTGCCCAAATAGATCAGTTAGACTACTACATTACTAAAAGCTATCAATTATCAGATTTATTGCGGAAAAGGACTTATCTTGATCTTGAAGGATTTATAGTTTCTTTAACCAATCCCCAAGATCCATTGAGTGCCAACTTAAGCTGGTTAATGCTCGATGCTACTCCAGAATTACGTAAAATATATGATCGTTTCGATCATATTCTGTTTGTTAGTGCAACTCTGACTAGTGAAAATGGGTTTGATTTTATTGTTAAGCAACTGGGTTTGACAGACCTGACACCACAAGAATATGTCGGCACGAGCACCTTTAAACTCGCTGATCATCTGGAAGTTTTATCCGTTAATGATTTGCCTGATGTTAACGAACCGGCTTTTGCAAAAATTTTAATTCAAATTCTAGAGCATGACTTGCAAACCAAAAATCATGTTTTAGTTTTAATGACTAATTTGGAGTTAATAAAGAATGTCTATAGTGCAATCATTAACTCACCGCATTTACGAGATTTTGAAATTTTAGCTCAAGGCGTTTCCGGCTCAAATAACCGTATTATCAAAAGATTTGCTATAGTAAAAAAAGCTATTATCCTTGGAGCAGACAGTTTTTGGGAAGGGATTGATTTCCATGAATGTGGTGTTGATCTCGTAATAGCAACTAAATTGCCGTTTGAATCACCAGATTTACCAGAAGTTAAATTGCGCCAAAAGCAACTTGTTGATAGCGGCGTTGATGTTTTTCATTCCGACACTATGCCGCGAGCAATTATTCGTTTCAAGCAGGGAATGGGCAGATTAATTCGCGGTGAACAGGATAGAGGGCAGTTTTTAATCTTAGATTCGCGGCTTTGGACTAAAGATTATGGGCAAGTCTTTTTAGCTGCTATCCCTGTTAAAGTCAAAAGAATAAATTTAAACGAATTGGAAGAAAAGTTAGATAACTATGATAAATGATGATACAAAACAAACCGTTAAGTTTTTAACCTACATTTTAATATTGATAGTATTTTTATACTTTGCTTTCATTATAATTTTTTATAAAGCTGGAAATCCCGAAAGAACACAAACACGTGAACTTAATAGAATTGCTTTACAAAAAACGCCAATTAAGTATACTGAAAAAAACTACCACTTAGACCGCGGTATAAATAGCTACGCACTTAAAGGTCTAGATAAGAAGCGTAAAACTTTTTATTTTATTTATCTTCCAGGCTCCAAAAAAGCTTACTTATATCCGGCAAATAAAGGTGTGAACGAAGAAGTGATTCGTCATAAATACGAATCTAAAAGGCCAAATGAGAAAATTACCGAAGTTAACTTAGGCTGGTATCAAGGAAAAGCTGTTTGGGAAGTCAGTTCTAAAAACTTAGCAGGTGAATATCACTACCAACTATATGAATTTAAAAATGGAAAATTAGTGGGTTAAGTCGCTAAATCGATAAAACTTTGGTATTATTAATTTGATATGATAAGGAAAGTGGAATAAAAGTTTATGACAGAATTAATTTCAATTGAAGATTGCCGCAAACACGTTGATGAAGAAGTCCAAATGCATGTTTGGCTTACTGACAAGCGTTCAAGTGGTAAAATTGTGTTCTTGCAATTACGTGATGGTACTGCATTTTTTCAGGGTGTAGTGCGTAAAAATGCGGTTTCTAATGAAGTTTTTGAAATTGCAAAATCGTTACATCAGGAAGCCAGTTTTTACATAACCGGTACTGTTCACCAAGATGAACGTTCCCATTTTGGTTATGAAATTCAAATCTCAGATCTAAAGCTTATTACCAATAATGAAGGCTACCCAATTGGCAACAAGGAACACGGAATTGACTTTTTACTTGACCACCGCCATTTATGGTTAAGAAGCAAACGTCCTTTTGCAATTATGCGGATTAGAAACACAATTTTTAAGGCGACTGTTGACTTTTTTGAAAAAGAAGGCTTTATAAAGTTTGATGCCCCTATCTTCATGCATTCTGCTCCAGAAGGAACCACAGAATTATTCCATACAGAGTATTTTGGTGGTGACGCCTACCTCTCACAATCTGGACAACTTTATGGTGAAGTAGGAGCCGCCGCATTCGGTAAAATTTTTACCTTTGGTCCAACTTTCAGAGCTGAAGAATCTAAAACAAGACGGCACTTGACGGAATTTTGGATGATGGAACCTGAAATGGCTTGGATGCATCAAGATGAATCTCTTGATCTGCAAGAACGGTTTTTATCCTACGTTACTGGTCAAGTTCTACAAAATTGTCAATATGAATTAGAAATATTGGGACGCGATCCTAAAAAATTAGAGCCTGCTGCCCAAGGAAACTATACTCGTTTGTCTTACGACGATGCAGTAAAAATGTTGCAGGATGACGGACGTGACTTCAAGTGGGGCGACGACTTTGGCGCACCTGATGAAGCCTTTATCTCAGAAAAATTTGACCGTCCTTTCTTCATTGTTAACTACCCAACTGCAATTAAGCCATTTTACATGAAGAAAAACCCTGATAATCCAAAAGAATATCTCTGTGCAGATGTTTTAGCTCCAGAAGGATACGGCGAAATTATGGGCGGTTCTGAAAGAGAAAGCGACTACGATACCATACTTAAACAGATAGAAGAAGCTGGCTTAAACAAAGAAGATTACGGTTGGTATCTAGACTTGCGTAAGTATGGCAGTGTTCCTCATTCTGGTTTCGGAATGGGCTTTGAACGGGTGATTGCCTGGATCTGTAAATTAGACCACGTCCGCGAAGCTATTCCATTTCCAAGAATGATTAATCGCTTGCAACCTTAATTCAAAGTTAATAAAACAGTTAAAAGTTGAACTAAAGTTAATTTAGTTCAACTTTTTTAAAGGAGAATTTATCATGCAGTACAATGATTACCGCGCTTTAGGTACGACTACTTTTTCAAATGGCCTGCTTGCATATTATCCGCAACTTAAAATCGATGATGCTGAGATGATTGTCATTATTCAGCTGGAAATGTTTGCTCAAAAGGGGAATTTTTTCCCAACTGATGAGCAACTGGCAGCAAATACTAATTTATCAGTTTCCGAAATTACGGCTCTAGTTCAGAAGCTAATTGAACAGAATTTTCTTAGTATTGATCAAATTTCCGACAAAAGTGGCAAGATTGGCAATAAGTACAATTTAGACCAATTGTATAACCAGTTAGACTTGCTGCTGGAAGATAAAATTAAATCAGGTAATAAAAAAGCCGGCAATAATAGCTCTACTTCCAGTGTTGATAATAGTCCACTAACACAATTAGTGCGTCAATTTGAAATTGAATTTGGACGTTATTTAAGTCCAATTGAACGTGAAGAAATTGCATTTTGGCTAAACGTTGATCATCATGATCCGGTACTTATCAAAATGGCTTTGAGAGAAGCAGTTCTAGCACAAGCATATAGCTTAAAATACGTTGATCGCGTTCTGCTTAATTGGCAAAGACATAATTTAAAAACAAGTAGTGAAGTGCAAAAATTTTTAAGAAGGAATCACTAATGACGCAAGAAAAAATTTTAACTACAAAAGAAGCACGAAAAGTTTTGGAATGTATTAACCACATGTATCCGGATGCCAAGGGTGAATTAGTTTGGGATAATAATTTTCACTTGCTGTGTGCCGTGTTAATGAGCGCGCAAACTACTGATAAAATGGTTAATAAAGTAATGCCCAAATTTATGGCAGACTATCCTGAACCTAAAGATTTAGCTCAAGCGACTATTGCTGCAATTGAGAAGCATATTTCACAGATCGGGTTGTACCATTCGAAAGCAAAGCATTTAAAAGCTACTGCCGAAATCTTAGTAACAAAATACCATAGCCAAATCCCTCAAGATAAAGATGAATTAATTTCTTTGCCAGGAGTAGGAGAGAAAACGGCTAACGTGGTTTTAGCTGAAGGCTTTGGCATTCCAGCTATTGCAGTTGATACTCATGTGTCTCGTATTTCCAAACGTTTTCATATTGTACCTCAAGATGCTAAGCCGCTGCAGGTTGAAAAAAGACTGGAGGAAATTCTTCCTCGCGATGAATGGATTCATACTCATCATGCGATGATTTTATTTGGACGTTATTCTATGACAGCCCGCGATAAAAACGATCCTTATTCATATTTAAAGTGTAAATAATATTAATTGTTAGAAAATAATGGTATAATGTTATGAAAAATATAATATTATTTTAAGCAAATACAATTTGCTTGAGGGGTAAACTTGATGAATAAGTGGCACATAACTAACGTAGTTCTAACAATCCTTTTCATAATCACAGCAATATTTCTCTGGCTACGTCCTTATGACGGAACTGGCGCTGTTAATACCATGAATGTTAAATTAGTTTCCTTAGCTGTTTTAATTGTCTTCTTTATATTTATTCTTTTAGTAGAACTATTAGTTTATTTGATAGTAAGAAAATAAAAAAGAAACGTCGGAATTTTTCGACGTTTCTTTTTTACTCAGTGATGATGGCTACCTTCGCCATTAGATGAATTTGAATTGTCACCACCTGGTTTATTAGGCTTTTGCTCATTTTCGGTGGAATTGCCAGAATTAGAATCATTTTGATTATTATTCTGACCAGAATCCTCGGAGTTACTTTCATTTCCGTTAGTAGACTGTTGATTTTCCTTCTTACTTTTAGACTTTCTTTGGTTTTTATTTGATTGTCTAGCGGTACCATTTTGCTCATTTCGAGTTGAATTATTTTCTTGGGTATTTGTAGTCGATGAAGAATTATTATTATCGGCTTTTTCATCATCTTCATCATAATCACTACTGTCATCAACAATACCAATAGGAGAGTGACCCCGCACGAACAATTGCCAGTCGCCAGTTGATGATACTTCAGGCGGATTGGAATTGCGAGCAATTCTAGCTCTGATGACAGAATCAGGTTTTTGCCAGTCAACATTTTCTTTATTTCTCATTAAATAAGACATCATATTCTTATAAAACAATTGAGCAGATTGTTGACCGATACCAGAAATTGTACCGTCCTTTAAGTTATCATAACCAGTCCAAACGCCTATTGAATAGCTTTGAGTGTAACCAACAAACCATGAATCTTTCGGAGTTGACCTGTAATTAGGGTAACGGGCTAATTCTTCTTCAGAATATTTAACAGAACCGGTTTTACCAGCTTGGTGCAATCCTTTAATTTGCGCATTCTTTCCAGAACCGTTCTTTATGACACCTTTAAGCATATCTGTAATCATATAGGCTGTGGCTTTACTCATTACTCGAATTCCTTCGGAATCGTAATTTCTTGTTAAACCATCTGGCGTTTCAATTTTCGAAACAAATTGCGGCTTATGGTAGACGCCCATTGTAGAGAAAGCACTGAATGCACCTGCCATTTGTAGACTGGAAGCATTAGCACCGATAGCAACAGAAAGACCAGAGTCTTTAGGAATATTAATATCCATTTTGCCGGCAAATTTAGCTGCGCGCTTAATACCGACATCCCTCAAAGTTTTAACTGCCGGAACATTACGTGATTGTTCCAAGGCGTGTCTCATAGTCATGACGCCATCATATTTATTGTCCCAGTCATATAACTGAATATTAGTGCCCGGATAGACATATTTGCTGTCGTCCAGCATTTTAGCAGTAGACCAATTAAGATATTCAATTGCGGGGCCATAATCTAACACAGGCTTGATTGATGATCCCGTTGAGCGCGAAGTTTGTACGGCACGATCCAAACCTAACTGAACTGAAGAAGGCAAGTGTCTACCACCTAAGATCGCAATTACGTGACCATTGCTTGGGTCAATTACTGACGCACCAATTTGCATTTTATCATTAGTGAAAGGAATAGTACCATTGTTAGCCAATTCGTAAAGTTTTTTCTGCGCTTTTTGATCCATATTAATAGTAATTTTTAAATTATCACGAAACGGATCAAAACCTTTGGCCCTGACTTCAGCAATTGCTTCCTTAACATAAGGATCATTAATTTTACGTAAATTCGATTGTTTACGCTTGTTATGAGGTTTTAACCCCTTTTTTACGCTTTCTTTAACTGCCTGATCGTATTGCTCCTGAGTAATCTTTTTGTTGTTTAACATTGCCTTTAAGACTATGTCCCGGCGATACTTGGCATATTGCGGATAAGTATAAGGATTATAAACGGTTGGTCTATTAGGCATTCCCGCTAACATTGCTGTTTGCGCCAAGTCTAAATCGCCAATTTTTTTACCATAATAGAAATTAGCAGCCGTACCAATACCAGTATTGCCGTAATTCATATAAACCTTGTTAATATAAAACTCTAAGATTTCATCATGACTGTATTCACGTTGTACCCTCATAGCCAGCCAAGCTTCCTGTGCCTTGCGCCGCAGGGTACGCTGTGATGCGGAAGTTGAAAATTTGGTCAGCTTAACGAGTTGTTGCGTAATAGTCGAACCACCAGCAGAAATACTTTTACTTTTAGCATTAGTAAGCATTGAGCCAACAATACGGATAGGGTCGATACCCAAGTTATCCCTATAAAAGCGCTTGTCTTCAACTGAAACAATAGCATCTTTCAACAACTGTAAGTCTTTGCTGTCTTTAACATAAAGCCTTTTTTCAGTCCCAAGCGACATGATAAATTTGCCATTAGTATTATAAATACCTGATGAACCACCACTTTCTAAATCAGCTCTACTGATATTAGGAGCATCTTTTGCATAGAAAGCAAAGAGCCCGACACCAGCAATTAATAGGAGAAAAATTCCTAAAAAAGCCCATTTGAGTATTCTGCGCCATAATGGTTTAGGTAAATTCTGGCGATAATTCTTCCGTGATTCACGACCATTATTCGAGTTAAAGTTTTTATTCGTCATCTTTCATTTTCCTATCCGAGATAAAGTGATCTACAGCTTGCAAATAGGGAAGGGTTGGTTGAAAGCCGCTCTTAATCTCTATTGACCATTCCTCAACTTCTTTTAATGTTAATGAGCTCTTATCTTTTGTCCACCAGGCTTTGATAATTGCACTTGCCGGAGTAACAAAATAGCGATTTAAGCTCGTAAATCCAATTATTGTAAAGCAAATTCCTTTTTGCTTCAAGCATTCTGCTAAATGGACTATTTGATGTTCATGAAAGTTTTTTAAAGGAAAGTTGGTCTTATTCTTAGTTTCTTTAGCCTCAAAATCTAGATAGTAGCCATTATAAACACCATTATAATCAGTCGTTGATTCTTGACGAAAGTAAGCTTCTTTGATCACTGCCCGTGACCTTTTAGGATAA
Source organism: Lactobacillus helsingborgensis (assembly GCF_000970855.1). Lineage (GTDB taxonomy): Bacteria > Bacillota > Bacilli > Lactobacillales > Lactobacillaceae > Lactobacillus > Lactobacillus helsingborgensis. Next base: position 939,619 of record NZ_KQ034046.1, on the reverse strand, counting down.
TCAACTTTCACAATTTGAACTGGCGTCGGCTTTTTGTGTACTACAGCTATTTCTTTAACACGGTAATACTTATTAGATTCATTAATCATTTGCTCAAGGTTCATTCCTCGATCAGAAAAATTAATATTCTTATGTTTTCTTTTTTGACGTTTACTTTGAGACTTATAATCTGTTTTGCGAAAAGCAGCTGAGCTGCCGGTTGGATATTTGACCATCAATCTCACTCCTGCTAGCATTATAGCAATAAAGAAAAAGTTTTTGAACAAGGAGCCATTTGTTTCATTATGCAAAGACTATGGATTACTGGATACCGCAATTACGAATTAAATACATATAGTGATAAAGATCCTAAAATTAAAATCATTAAATTAGTTTTAAAAAAGCATATGATTAACTTGCTGGAAAATGGTCAGCTTGATTGGATAATTACTGGGGCAAATTTGGGAGTTGAGCAGTGGGCAAGTGAAGTTGCTATTGAATTACGTGAAAAATTTCCTGTGCGTGTTTCTATCATCATTCCCTATGAAGAATTTGCCAGCAGATGGAATGAGAACAATCAAGAAAAGTTTTTGGCCTTAAAAAGTCAAGTTGATTTCTTTGCCTCAACTTCCAAAGAACCGTATCATAGTCCAGTGCAACTACGAAATTATCAAAACTTCATGTTAATGCATACAGACGGTGCCCTAATGATATATGATACGGAAAATCCTGGTAAACCTAAGTTTGACTATAATTTAATCAGAGATTATCAAAAAACGACAGATTATCCCCTCGAATTAATTGATTTTTATGATCTGCAAGATGAAGCTGAAGAATATCAAGCAAATCAAGAAGACAAATTCGATGAATAAAAAATAACTTTGTTTAAAAGTTAACATTTTAGTTTTAAGCGAGATTAGTTTTTGCTAGAATAAGGGGGATTGGAAAAGGAGTTGTATATTATCATGGCAGATTTAAATGATATTCAACTATCCACGAAGGATATATTAAAAAAACAATTTAGAACCAAAGTTAAAGGTTTAGACCCAGATGAAGTAGACGCTTTTTTGGATAAAGTGATCGCTGATTACGATACCTTTGAACAAATAATTGAAGATCTTTATGGTCAAATTGGTAAACTTCAGGGTGAACTGATGGAAGACCAACATAAAGAAAACTCCCTTCAGAATCAAAGAACCAGAACAGAAAATCTTTCTTCCACTTCTGAAAATGTACGCACATATACACCTAGTCAGCAGCGAGCAAGTCAAAACTTCGGTTCAATGAATGAAGAAAATTCTCAAGCTGAAAATTCCACTAACATGGCTATTATTCAGAGAATTTCTACACTTGAGCGTAAAGTTTATAACCTTGAACAACGAGTTTATGGGTTACAAAAAGAATAAGCTTTGTTATAATTTTTAATGGTGCAAATTTTGAGCAGTCGCGGTTTGACATGTAAATGATCAAGCTGAGGAAAGTCCACGCACGCACAAGCTGCGATGCTTGTAGTGATCGTATTTAGCCCAATAAGCTAAAGAATCTACAATTTTGAGCAGAAATAACAAATTTAACAGCTTAAAAAATTTAGATTACGGCGAAAAAAATGCTAAGTCCTACTAAGGATATGCATGAATATTCTGAAAAGTGCCACAGTGACGAAGCAAAGATGGAAACATTTTTGGTGGAACGAGGTAAACCCTGCGAGCGTGCAACCCAAACTTGGTGGGGGCGTTTCAATCTAAGAAATTGAACTAAAGATTGGATTGTTATTATTTAACAAAGATAGATGGCTGCTAAAGGTGTTTATGCCGCAAATACCTGAACAGAACGTGGCTTATAGAAATTTGCATTGGCAGCGTTGAGCTTTTCAAAGGGCTCAACGCTTTTTTTAAAAAGAAAGAGTCGAAGATGGGAAAATATCAACTTTATACAACAATGGGTGTTGGATTCGAGAGCGTTGTTGCTAAAGAACTGCAAGCACTGGGTTATAAAACGCGAACTGAAAACGGTCGTGTTTTCTTTAATGGTGATCAAAGTGATATCGTTAAGACAAATTTGTGGTTGAGAGCAGCAGACCGCGTTAAAATTCTGCTTAAAGAATTTTCTGCCACTGACTTTGATACGCTTTATAACCAGGTCTATGATATTGATTGGGCTGAATTGCTGCCAGTTGACGCTAAATTTCCAGTTAGCGGTCGTTCCGTTAGATCAAAATTGCATTCTGAGCCCGGAATACAGTCAATTGTAAAAAAAGCAATTGTCAATAAAATGTCTGATCAATATCATCGGCGCGGCTTTTTGCCTGAAAGTGGCAATGAATATCCACTTGATATACATATATATAAGGATACTGCCAGAATTTCGCTTGATACAACCGGCTCAAGCTTATTTAAAAGAGGCTATAGAATAGAACATGGCGGCGCCCCGCTTAAAGAAAACTTCGCAGCTGGTTTGCTCAAACTTACACCTTATGACGGTACTCATCCATTGATTGATCCTATGACAGGTTCTGGGACTTTAGCAATTGAAGCAGCTTTAATTGGCAAGAATATCGCACCTGGAATGTGGCGCCAATTTGCATTTGATGGCTTTGACTGGTTTAATCATTCGCTTCACCAAGACATGGTGAATGAAGCTAAAAGCCAAGTCAAGCCTCTTGAACAGCCAATTTGGGCATGTGATATTGACCAATCTATCTTAGAAATAGCAAAATTAAATGCCAATAATGCCGGTGTTTTACAGGATATTTATTTTAAGCAAGTTGCTGTAAAAGATTTTGCTACAGATTTGGAAAATGGAGTCATAATTGCCAACCCACCTTATGGAAAAAGATTAAAGGACCGCAAATCAGCAGAAGATCTTTATCAACAAATGGGAGAAACGCTTTTAAAATACGATAGTTTCAGTCAATATTATTTAGTTGGAGATCCAAAGTTTGAAGAATTTTTTGGTAAAAAGGCAACTAAAAAGCGGAAATTATTCAACGGTAATTTAAGAGTTGACTTTTACCAATACTGGACTAAGAAAAATGATCACAAATAAAGCAAATACGGAATTCTGGGTCATTACCGATACACATCTGATTGCTGACAGTTTACATGATGATGGTAAGGCATTTCAGCTTATCCAAGGTACCAGCCAAGGTAAGGATTTAAATTACCAGGAAACTGCCTTGCGGGCTTTTTCTGATTTTGCCAACGAAAAAAAGCCTGCTGCTATCATAGTCACAGGTGATGTCACATTCAATGGTGAACTTATTTCTGCGCAAAAGTTTGCCGAAATATTTGACAGGCTAAAAGAGACAAAATTACTGGTGCTACCTGGTAACCATGATATTTATGATGGTTGGGCCAGATCTTTTCGTGGGACTAATCAATTATATGCCCATCAAATAAGCCCGGAAGATTGGCGAAATATTTTCAAAAAATCTTATGATTGCGCACTTAGTAAAGACGCCAATTCATTAGCCTACAGCGTTCAGTTAAATAGCCAATATCTTTTGCTTTTACTTGATTCCAATATTTATGGTACCCACGAAGCAAGTGGTGCCCCAACTACAGAAGGACAATTAGGAGAGGAACAGATTTTATGGTTACAAAGACAATTGGAGCAGGCAAAAAAAGAGGGCTTGCGGCCACTGCTATTTTTGCACCATAATCTTTACGTTCATAATCCAGCGGTTAATCGCGGATTTGTTTTAAACAATGCCCAATTATTAGGCCGTTTGTGTCGAGACTATGATGTTAAGATTGTCTTTTCCGGGCATATTCACGCGCAAAACATTGTTGGTCCTAAGGAAAAAGTTCCGGCAACCGAAATAGTAACTTCAAGTTTTTGTTCTTATGATCAGGCTTATGGCAATGTAAAAGTCAGTCCCAATTGTGTTAGCTATGAACGCAAAACGTTTGATATGACCCCTTATTTGACCGCAGAGGAAAGGCAAAATAAAGAGTTAACCCATTTTCATTCGTATTTAAAAGAAATTCAGATTAGGAATTTAGCTGGTAACACGAATAAAAAAGATCATTTAAAGACTGAAGAATCTCAGCTATTACAAAAAGTTAACCATCTTTTTATTGAAATGAACTACCAGTACTTTACTGGACATAATCATATTGAAAAAAAACAGCTTAAAAAGCTTTATAATTCTCCTGAGTTTAAACTTTTAGTCAGTCAAAGACCAAGATTTAGTAAGTATATGAAGACATTATTTGATATTACTGACCATAGTAACTTAAAAGCTAAAATTAAATATTGAGGAAAGAAGATCGTATGAAAAAGAAACATTTTGTCATTTTAGGACGGTGCGGATTGATTTATTTCAGTTGGGTATTCATTGTGCTGCTTTTAAGCCTAATCTTGCTATATGAAAGCACTAAAGTCTTTAATTGGCCAGCACTAATTTGTGCCTTAGTCTTTGTTATGTTACTTTTTTATACATATGTTTATTCTTATTGGAATGAGAATATTTTGAAATTACCATTTCGCACACAGATAAAAAAGGTGGCAGTACCACAGATTGTCCTGCAATGGTATTGTTTCAAAATTTATAAAATAAAAGTTGCAGAAGTAGGGCAATATTATTTATTAAGATGTGAAAAATAAAAAGTGGGCTTTAGCCCGCTTTTTTACTTTCTAAGAGGAAAGTTAGCGTTATTCTTAATTTATGGCTAGTAATGAATAAAAATCATGCAATATTTGTTATAATTGAAATGATTAATTAAAAGGTGGGACCTAAATTCTAATATGAAAAGAGTATTACTTAAAATGGAAAAATAATTTTAAAATTTAAATATACAGAAAGAGGCATGCGCAATGAAAACAGATATTCAAATTGCACAAGAAGCACACGCATTACCCATTAACGAAATTGCTGCTAAAGTTGGTTTAAGTAGCACAGATATTGAGCCATACGGCAATGATAAAGCTAAGATTAATTGGCAGGCAATTAAAAAGACATTAGCAACTAAGCACTTGGGTAAACTTGTTTTGGTTACTTCAATTTCACCCACTCCTGCAGGAGAAGGCAAGTCGACTATGACAATTGGTCTAGCAGATGCCATCAACAACCAGTTACATGAAAAGACTATGATTGCTTTAAGAGAACCATCAATGGGACCGGTTTTCGGCTTAAAAGGTGGAGCAACAGGCGGAGGACAAGCGCAAGTAATTCCTATGGAAGATATTAACCTCCACTTTACTGGTGATATGCATGCTTTGACAGCTGCTATTGACACATTGGCTGCTTTAGTTGATAACTACATTTATCAAGGAAATGCAATCGGTCTTGATCCTGATAGAATCTTATTAAAGCGCGGAATTGACGTTAATGACCGTAGTTTAAGAAACATCACTGTCGGTCACGGTTCCAAATTTAACGGCGTGGAGCACAAATCAAGTTTTGCAATTACTGTTGCTAACGAGTTAATGGCTATTTTATGTTTGGCCACCGATATTGATGATTTGAAAAAGAGAATTGGTTTGATGTTGGTTGGTTATACCAAAGAAGATAAACCAGTTTACGTTAGTGACCTTGGCTTTGAAGGTGCGATTGCCGCTTTACTTGCCAATGCCCTTAAACCCAATCTTGTGCAAACTATCGAACACACACCGGCTTTAGTTCACGGCGGTCCTTTTGCTAATATTGCTCATGGCGCTAATACTGTCATTGCCACTAACTTGGCTTTGCACTTAAGTGATTATGTATTGACCGAAGCAGGATTTGGCAGCGACTTGGGCGGTCAAAAGTTCATGGATTTTGTTTCGGGTCATTTGGATAAAAAGCCCGATGCCAGTGTAGTGGTTGCCACCGTACGTGCCTTAAAATACCAAGCTGAAGGTACTACAGATAGCTTAAGTACTGAAAATCTGTCTGCTTTACGTAGCGGTTTTGCAAATCTTAAGAGACATATGAATAATATGCGAAATTACGGCATTCCCGTTATTGTTCTAATTAACCATTTTGCAACAGATAGTGAAAATGAAATTTCACTCTTACAGCAATTGATTAAAGATGAAGGAATTGATTCTGTTGTTGTTGATTACCACGAACAAGGTTCAAAAGGTGGAGTAGAGGCCGCAAAAGCTATAGTTAAACTGGCAAATTCCGGTCTTGGTAAACTGATACCTACATATCAAAAAAATGATGATGTAAAAACTAAAATTGAAAAAATAGCTCAAAAAATCTATCATGCCTCAAAAGTTGAATACAGTGAAAAGGCTAAAAAAGATATTCACGAGCTTGAAAAAATGGGAAAGGATAAATTACCCGTAATTATTGCCAAAACTCAATATTCATTTACTGACAACCAAAAATTGTTGGGTGCACCAACTGATTTTACTTTGCATGTCAAAGGAGCCAGTTTGAAAAATGGTGCTGGTTTTATAGTTATAACGACAGGGCATGTTTTAGACATGCCAGGTTTACCAAAACACCCAGCTGCTTTAGATATTGATGTAGACAATAATGGTAAAATCAGCGGTTTATTTTAATTTTATCAATGCAATTTTTTTATTTATTAATTTCATTACTAGTTGTTGCTTCAGATCAAGCTTTAAAGTTTTTTATAGTCAATAACTATCAACTGGGAGAAACTCATCAGGTTATTCCGCATGTTTTTTCATTGACATATATTCAAAATGAGGGAGCTGCCTGGAATATTTTACCTGGTCAAATGGGACTTTTTTACCTGATTAGTGCAATTGCCATTGTGGTTTGTTTATATTATCTGCTAAGAAAAAATTTTAATAGCAAGATTTTCAGCTCTGGGGTAGCCTTAGTTTTAGGTGGTATTATCGGGAATCTAATTGACCGTATACACTTAAAGTATGTCATTGATATGATCCAAGTCGACTTTATTCATTTTAATATTTTTAATATTGCTGACTCTGCCATCACGATTGGAATAATTATGGTGTTTATTTATCTCTTATTTTTGGATGAAAGTGAAAAAAATAATGCCTGATAAATACCAATTCATAATCAAAGACGAACAGGGTAGATTAGACAGTTTACTTGCAAGTAAAATTCCAAACTTATCGCGGACAAGAATCCAGGAATTATTGCGTGATAAAAATATTTTGGTAAATGATAAGGTTGTTAAACCTTCTTATAAAGTACAAAAAAACGACTTAATTGTTGTTACTATTCCGCAACTAAAACCACTAGCTATGATACCAGAGGATATACCGCTCGATATTATATATGAAGATCAAGATGTCCTTGTGGTTAACAAACCTCAGGGAATGGTGGTCCATCCAGCGGCTGGACATCCAGATCATACACTTGTTAATGCACTGCTATTTCATACCAAAAATTTAGCACAAAGTCCTGAAGGTTTTCGTCCTGGAATTGTTCATCGCATTGACAAAGATACTTCGGGTTTATTAATGGTAGCTAAAAATAGTTTTGCACGTGAAAGCTTAGAAAATCAATTAGCACATAAAACTAATAAAAGGTTATATTTGGCAATTGTTCACGGTAATTTTTCTGAAAAATCGGGGGTAATAAACGCTCCTATTGGACGCGATCACTTTAACCGTAAAAAGATGGCAGTAGTTGAAAATGGTAAAGAGGCTGTCACACATTTCACTGTACTCGAACAATTTCAAAATTATAGTCTAATTGAGTGTCGCCTTGAAACTGGCCGTACCCATCAAATCAGGGTACATCTTTCATATATTGGTCATCCAGTTGCTGGTGATCCACTATATGGTCCCCAACATAGTTTAAAAGGCCACGGACAATTTTTGCATGCTCAAATTTTAGGTTTTAAGCAACCACATTCAGGTAAATGGCTCGAATTTAAGGTTGAGCCTCCGCAAATCTTTTTAGAAAGACTGACGGAATTAAGAAAAAAGTGACTAAATGAAAAGATATTTAATTCTTGAAGATGGCAATTATTTCCCTGGAGAAGGGTTAGGAGCTTCAATTATTTCGACGGGCGAACTAGCCATTCAAACAGGTAATTTTGGCTATCAGGAAGCTTTAACAGATCCAACCAATACCGGTAAGATTTTAGTGTACACTGCTCCAATGATTGGGGGAAACGGCATTAATGCAATTGATTATGAAAGCATTAACCCGACCGTGAAGGGTATCATTGCTAATGATGTTGCTCAAAATATTTCTGATAGCGAAAATTTTCAAGATTTGGACTCATTTTTAAAAGAAAAAAATATCCCTGCTATTTATAACGTGGATACGAGGGCTTTAGTTCATCTTTTAAATAAAGAGAAAACTATCAAAGCTTCAATTATGGATACCAATGATGAGCATGCCTTTGATCAAATAAGAGCATTGGTTTTACCGAAAAATAAATCAGCTAGTGTTTCCACTAAAAATGCTTATGCTGTTCCTAATGTGGGCAAAACCGTGGCCATTATTGATTTGGGTTTAAAACATTCAATGCTCAGAGAGCTGTCTTTGCGTAAAGTTAACGCCACCGTCTTGCCTTATAATGTGTCAGTTCCTGACATTAAAAATTTACGTCCGCAGGGTATAATCATTTCTGGTGGACCCGGCAGAGTAGACGAGCTTAGAGAAGATCTTGAACCGATCTTGAATGCTTTTTATGGTCAAATCCCTATATGGGGAATTGGCTTGGGTTTCTTGGCATTAAGTGATTTTTTGAAATTCGAATTAGTTGATTTACCGCAAGTATATAACGGAATTAACTTTCCCGTGATAGAGCAAAATTCAAATCAAATTTGGCAGGTTGCTATGAATATTGACCAGTTAGTTTTACCTAGCAGTGTTCAATTCGCCATGGAAAACGAATTTTATGATCTCCACAGCGAACTGCTGGCAGGTTTTAGCAATAAAGCAAATAAGGTGATTGGAACTGCTTTTAATGCGGAAGGTGCTCCAGGTAGTCTCGATGCTCTGCCAATATTTGATAATTTCGTAAAGATGATGGTGTAATTATGCCTTTAGCAAATGATTTAGATAAAGTGTTAATTATTGGATCTGGTCCAACCTTAGTTGGCAAGGTTTCCGAAACTGACTTGTTAGTTAATGACGCAATCAAAGCACTTTTTGAAGAAGACATTCAGATTGTTTTAGTTAATCCCAATCCGGCAACTGTTTCTACTGACAAAAAGTCGGGATTAACCGTTTATCTTGAACCAATGACGTTGGAATTTCTTAAGCGCATAATCCGTATGGAAGAACCTAATGCTATAATTTCGGCATACGGTTCTACAACAGGTTTAAAAATAACACGTGAATTGGTTAAAGACGGTATATTACAACAAATGGGAGTTAAGTTGCTGACTCTCAATAACCAAACTCTGATGATGGACAACCATCAGAAAATGAATGCTTTTTTAACAGCTAATAATATTGAAGTTAACAAATATTGGAATTTAACTGACTTTAGAGTTGATAACTTAGAAAAACAAATTTCTGAACAAGTTCAATTCCCGCTTATGCTAATCAAAGAAAATCAGTCATCTCATAATGAGCAAATTGTTTTTGAAAATCTGGCTGATTTGCTGAATTACCTGAAGAAAGAGCAACAAAAAGAGCGTTTTTCGTATAGCAACTATCATTTATCTGAAGACCTTTCTACTTGGGGCGAGGTCATTGCCAATGTCATTCGTGACAGTTCCGGCAATGTTCTTTTTACTAATTTAGCAGATACTATTGAATCTGTAGGCATTAATGCTGGTGACTCGGCAACAGTAATGCCGGCTTTGACACTCAACAATGATCAAGTACAACAAATCCGCACAATTGCTAAAAAAATTGCTAACAATCTTCAAATCGTGGGAATTTTAAATATTCATTTTGCTGTTAAACATGAGGGTACAAAGTTTGCGGTCAAAATTTTGTCAATCAAACCCAGATTAACGCGCAGTGCAATTTGGGCCAAAAGAGTAGGACTATATAGTTTAGGCTACATTGTCTGCAAAATCGCACTGGGTTATCGTTTAGATGAAATTACAGATCCATTATCAGGACTAAATGCTGCAGTAGAACCTACTTTAGATAAAGTAGCTATTAGAATGCCTTTCTGGTCACTAACACAATCAGGTAGTAATCACTATCTTTTAGGAACAAAGATGCAGGCCAGCGGTGAAGCAATTGGAATAGGTACTAACTTTGAATCAGCTTTTTTAAAAGGCTTAGCTTCAACTGTTAACGTCAAGATGTCAATTAACGTCTTTCGCAGTGAAAAAGCTAAAGACAAGTCAGAAATCATAGATGATTTAAGACATCCCGATGAATTACATTTAATTAAATTGTTAGCTGCAATAGCTAAAGGCTTTAATTACAATGAATTGCAGGACATTATCCATATTCATCCAGTTTATTTTCAGAAGCTTGAAAATATAGTTAAAATTGCTCAGAAACTGTCTGATGAGGCATTAACGGATAATTTATTGCTTGAAGCGAAAAAAAGGGGTTTTCGCAACGTCTTAATTTCTCAAGTGGCTCATATCAGTGTTAGTGCCATTAAAAAACGACTGGAAAAGCTGCACTTAAAGCCAGCCTACCAGCAAATAGATGGTACAGCAGGAACCATTAAGCCTTTGGTAAACGCATATTACGGTGCTTTTGGCGTTCAAGACGAAAGCATTCCTCTCACAGCACGCAAGAAGGTGCTAGTGGTCGGTATGCTGCCTTCACAAGTTTCAGTTACGAGTGAATTCGACTATATGATTAGTCATGCTCTAGATACTTTACATAAAAATAATTATGACACTGTTTTACTATCAAATAACGACGAATCTGTTGCTATTAGTTATAAAAGGACAGACAAGGTCTATTTTGAACCAATTACAGTTGAAAGTATTCTCCATATCGCCGAAAAAGAGCATATCCAAAACGTGTTAATTCAATTTTCGGGAAAAGAAATTAACGCTTTATGTAAAAAATTGATTGAAAATGGATTGAACATCATAGGTAGCGGTGATATTAATCCTAAAGATCGAATTGAACAGATACTTAATAAGCCGTTAAAGAACTTAAACCAAAATAAGCTTTTAACCACAGTAGATAAGTCTGAGGCTAAAAAATTTATTAATGAGCATGGTTTTCCAATCTTAATTGGCGGTTTTAACAATATGGGGGTTAAACAAAAGTCTGCTGTAGTTTATGATTTACCTGCTCTTAAAAAGTATTTGCACGAAAATCAGCTTTCTAAAGTTAGTTTATCCCATTTTATTGAAGGCAATAAATATGAGATTACTGCTATATCGGATGGACAGAATGTAACTATCCCCGGTATTATTGAGCATTTAGAACAAACCGGATCTCATGCATCTGATTCCATTGCAGTTTTTAAACCACAAAATCTAGCAAAAACTGGTAAAAAGCACTTAACCGACTTTACCATTGCGCTAGTTAAACGTTTGAAAATGCGGGGCATTTTTACACTTCATTTTTTGATTGTAGAAAAGAAAATTTATCTACTTCAAATCAAGCCCTATGCGGGACATAACATCGCTTTTCTCTCTAAAGCACTCGGTCAAGACATAACTGAGTGTGCCACAGAGGTGCTTATTGGTGGTAATTTGCCCGAATTAGGATTTAAGAATAGCTTGTGGCATTCAAATAATTTTATTTTTGTCAAAATGCCCGTTTTCTCATATATTGACTACCAGAGTGAAAATACCTTCGATTCAAAGATGAAGTCTTCGGGATCAGTTATGGGCCGAGACACTGAGCTAGCGAAAGCTTTGTATAAAGGCTATGAAGCCAGTGGTTTACGTATTCCCAGTTTTGGCACGATCTTTATTTCAGTACGAGACGAGGATAAGAAAAAAGTAACAGAATTGGCCCAACGATTTTACCGTTTAGGTTTTAAAATAATTGCGACGGAGGGGACGGCTAATTGCTTAGCTGAAGCTGGTATCACAACGGGAATTGCATCAAAAATTAACTGTGGTTCAAGTAGTCTATTAAGTAAAATAAGACAGCATAAAATTGACATGGTTATTAACATTACTAATTTATCAGATTCTGCCAGTGATGATGCCATTAGAATAAGAGATGAAGCTCTCAATCAAAATATCCCTGTATTTTCTAGTATTGAGACTTCCGAACTCATTTTATCTGTTTTAGAATCACTGTCTTTAACAACGCAACCGATTTAACAGAAAAAGAAACGAGGATGATCTGTTCATCCTCGTTTTTATTTGATTCTTTTACTTAAAACACGTTCTTTTTCAGGAGTAACTTCGATTGAATTTTGCCCAGTATAAATTACAAAACCCGGCTTTGCGCCATTAGGTTTTTTAACTCGCTTGTCGGTCACGTAATCTACTTGAACGTGGGCTGAATTCTTAGCTTTAGAGAAATAGGCCGCAATCTCTGCAGTTTCTTTAATGTCTTCATCAGTTGCTTCACTAGATTGTAATATAACATGTGATCCTGGAATATTTTTGACATGGAACCAAATATCAGTTTTATTAGCTTTCTTCAAAGTTAACCAATCATTTTGTAAATTATTTTTACCGACCAAAACGGTCTTGCCCGATGAAATGCGGAATTTATTAAGATTTTTTTCCGTAATTTTCTTTTTGCGCTTCGGTTTTTGTGGCTTTTTCAAATAGCCTTGACTCGTTAATTCATCAGTAATTTGGTCAATATCTTGGGGTTCAGCGTTGTCAATAGCTGTTTGAATTGTATCAAAATAGTTTAAATTAGTTTGGGCAATACTGATTTGCTCCTTAACATGCTTGATTGAATCACGTAGCTTTTTATACCTAGTAAAGTACTTTTGACCATTACGAGCAGGAGAGAGTGCGGTATCAAGTTTAATTTTAATTGGTTTGTTATTGTCGTAATAATTAGGTAATTCTATTTGACTCATTCCTGGTTTTACTTGAGCTAAATTCGCATTAAGAATCTCACCCCGAATCCTATAGCCTTCGGAATTTTCTGCTTGATCCAACTGCTTTTTTAGCTTAACAATTTTCTTGGTCAGTTTATTATGCTCATTTTTAATGACACGTTCAATTTGACTAGATTTTTGTTTGACCCAGTCCTGATTTGACTGATACTGATAAAACTCGTCTAACGCGTGGTTGAAATCAGGATCGGAAGCTTCTTTTGTTAAGTCCAAATGATACGGCAAATAAGGGAAAATTTTTCGTTTATTTTTCGGCGTTTTTAATATAAAAGCACCTTTTTTATCGAACTGGTCCATAAAAGTTTTAAAAGATGAAAATGATAAATCATCTTCTAAATAGCCCTCAAGCTCTTGGCGATCATCACGATCAAGGCCACCAAATTGCTTGGCTAATGTTGCAGGAGCTGTATCAGTCGCTTTTAAATTAAATTCTGCCTCGGTAATCTTAAAACCATTAATTCCAGGGATAAGAGGAGGTAATTCATATTTTGCTTTAGGCAGCAATAAGCGAACCCGATTTTCATCAGGATTAACCCGTTTTAGCAGATCTATTATCTGTCCACTTTTTTTGTCATACAAAATAACATTGCTGTGACGTCCCATTAGCTCTAACGATAAAACCAGTTGAACTTGATCACCAAGTTCATTACGATTACTAAAATTAAAATTGACGATACGGTCAACGCCAACCTGATCAATCGATTGCAAGACAGAGCCTTCTAAGTATTTGCGTAAGACCATTACGAAAGTAGGGGCTTTGTCCGGATTAACTATAGCCTGTTTCGTCACATAAAAGCGTGGATATTGCGCATTAGCAGAAAGCAGGAGTTGAATGTTTTTGCGTTCTTTTCTAAAAGTTAATATTAAATCCTGGGCAAACGGCTGGTATATTTTTGAAAGCCTGCCGTTTACAACTAAAGGTCTAACACTATTTAACAGACTATGTATGAATAAGCCATCATAAGCCATAATTATCACCTCAAAACACGTTTTCTATTATACCAATTATTTGCTGATATGTATAAGGGACAAATTACATTTTGTAAACTACAAAATTGCCTTAAACTTAAAATAGCGTATTGCTATTAATATATTAATTTATAACGCATCAAAAAAGAAAACATTGCAAAAACTTGATATACTGGTAATATAGATTTAAAGTTATCACAGCGAATGTTTATAAGCTAAAATTAATAGTTACAAATATTACTATAAAAGTTAAGCACAATTGTTTCACAATTTTTAACTGCTATTCTAATATCTACTTAGTAAGCATAATATTGCTTTAATTTAGTTTATAAAATTTTTTTATGATTTATTTTAATCAGAAAAGGTAGTTAAATGGACGTTTTATCATTTAGTACAATTGCGGGCAATATCAAAAATGAAATCAGCAGAAAATGTGGGTTGAATTTGTCACAAACAAGAATATTACTGTATTTTTACCGAAATAACAACACAGCTTTAAAAATGGGGGATTTGGCTAACAAACTACAAATTTCGTTATCAACTTTAAGCAGACAATTACAGCAGAAAAAAACTATGAGTCTAGTGACTATTAAACGTTCTGAAACAGATTCAAGTAAAACTGTTTGGTTAAATCAACATGGCCTGGCAAAAATTGAAGAATTAAGGAAGGCTCTAAAAGAAATTGAGGAGTCTTTATTACAGGGACTTTCAGACGACGAAATTAAACTTTTAAATCAGATTTTCACTAAGTTAGTTCAGAAAACTGAAAAATCAACTTCTATATAGCTGATAGTCGAAACACCTACTTTTTTATGCTATAATTCTTTTATATTGTACAGACAAAAGCGGAAGGTAAGTTAGATGAAAATTGCATTAGTAACTGATAGTACTAGCGCCATAACAAAACAAGAGGCAGAAGAAAACCATATCATTGTTGTTTCAATTCCCATTATCATAGGTAAAAAAGAATATTTGGAAAATGTTGACATTACCTCTGACCAGCTTTTTAAAATGCAACGTGAAGGGGCAGACTTCCCCAAAACCTCTCAACCAAGTACAGGAAGTTTAATTCGCCTTTTTGACCGCTTGCTTGACCAAGGTTATGAAGCAATCATCGCTATTACACTTTCAAGTGGTATCTCAGGCTTTTATCAGACACTATGCAATATCGCAGATAATAATCCTAAATATAATTTACATCCTATAGACACCCGAATGACTGTGCGTTTGCAAGGGAACCTAGTTTTAGCAGCGGCAAAGATGATCAAAAACGGTGTCGAATTGGAGAGTATTCTCACTCATCTTGATGAAATTCGGTCAACGATTGATGAAATATTTGTTGTCAACGATCTGAATAATTTAAGTCGTGGAGGACGGCTAAGCAATGCTGGTGCTTTTATCGGCTCAATGCTGAATATTAAGCCACTACTTACGTTTAAAGATGGTAACATAGTTGCTTTTGATAAGATACGTTCAATGAAGCGAGCATTTCTTAAAATCAAGAAGTTAACTGTGAAAAAAATTGATCAACTACCGTATAAGGATAAAATCAAGCTATTTATCATCGATTCCAATGACAGTAGTCAAGTTGCTGAAGCGAAAACTTTCTTAAAGGAGAAATTTCCTGAGCAAAGTATTTCAGTCACTAAATTTAGCCCGGTAATTGCTACGCACCTAGGTGAAAAATCTTTTGCAATCGGTTGGATGATTGATATTGACAAAATTGACTTAACAAAATAAAAGCAGCTGCTAAGAGCTGCTTTTTTGCTATGAAATTATGAGGTTACTAATGAAAAAATTAGATCAACTTACAAAATGGGCAGTAGAATTGCAAAGTATAGCCCAAAATGGTTTGGAATATGGTCATGACCGCTTTGACAGGGAAAGGTATGAGCAAATAAGAGAGATTGCCACTAAAATAATGGCTGCTAAGACAGATTTGCCGCTTAAGGTAGTTAAAGGTCTGTTTAGCAGCGAAGATGGTTATCAAACGCCCAAGGTATCTACCAGAGCAGCAATTTTTCAAGATCAAAAAATAATGCTGGTAAAAGAAAGTACAGATAACTTATGGTCAATGCCAGGTGGCTGGTGTGAACCAAATTTAACAGTCAAAGAAAATTGTATTAAAGAAACAAAAGAAGAAGCTGGTCATCAAATTACTGTAGAGCGCATCATTGCGGTTAATAATCACTCAACTAATATTCATCATAAAGAACAAGTAGAACGAGTGATCAATGTCTGCAACGTCATCTTTCTTTGTCGTGATCTTGGGGGTAAATTTGCTCAAAATACTGAAACTAAAGAATGTAAGTTTTTTTCATTAAGAAATCTACCAGCCTTATCTTTACCCCGTAATACCCTAGAAGAAGTTAAAATGTGTTTTGCAGCTAACAATGATCCACAATGGCAAACCAAATTTGAATAAAAATTTTAAGGTTGAATTTTATTTTTAATATCCTTTTCGTTAGTAGCCATATTTTGGTCTGCATTTGCTATTTTATTTAAGGCTGCACGTTGTTTTTTCTGATCAACATGCGTGTATAAGTCTGTTGCAGTAGTACCTTTTTGCCCTAATTGCTGGGCTACTAAAACCTGATCTTTGGTTACACCATATAGTTCAGAGGCCAGGGTGTGACGTAACTTATGGGGCGTAAGCGGGTGCCCAAAGGCAGCCGAATATTTACTAACCATTTTCTCAATTGCACTTGCCGTAATCCGTCTAGTTTTATTATGCCAACGAGTGAGGAAGAAAGCATTCGTATTTTTCGTAGCAGAATAGCTCTGTCTACGAATTTTTTTATATGCTGTAATATAACTTAAAGTCCACTCAGCAATTGGCACACTGTCTTTTTGACCGCCTTTGCGGGTAACATCAAGTGTAGCCTTCTTGAAATTAATATCTGATAGGTCTACACCAGCACATTCAGAAACCCTTATTCCAGTACCAAGTATTAAAGCAATGATTGCCATATCTCGTTCTTTATTAATTTTGAAGCTTGGTAGGGCATGTTTGTTACAAATATTCTGATAGTCGTTCTCGATAAAGTCTAAAAATTGGTATTTTAACTTTCCGGTATACATATGTGATTCAAGCACGTGTGCACGATAATTTAAAGTTTCTGTATTATTGAGTGAATCAATCTTAAGCATCACATTGCGCTCAAAGTAAGGCTGTCCGTTGATATTATCTGCAGTTATAGTTAAAAATTTAAAAAGAGATCTTAGTGCATTAATTGAACGATTAATAGTGGTGGGGGAGCTTAAATTGCCCTGCTTGTTTTTGACGTGACCAAGGTAATTAATGTAAAGCATAATATCATTTCGGTGAAGATTTGCCAGGGTTTCTGTTGTCACGTGCTGGTTATCCTTAGCATCTGAAATTCCCTCTTGGCGAAGCCAATTAAAAAAACGTCTTATTTCTGTTAAATACTGGTAAGAAGTGGCCAAGGAATGGGTAGTGCCAAAGTTATATTCTTTCACAAAATCTGGCATCTTATTTAATTCATCATCAATTAAGTTTAAATATTTTTTGGTTTCCACGTAATAAAGTCTCCTCCTAAAAATAAATCATTTTTGGTAGTTAATAGCTTGTTCCAATAAAGAATTAAGCACAACAAACATTGGCATTTTGTTAGTTAAGTTATAACCTTTATAAAAAATGTTAGGTGAATAACAAAATAAGGGTATATCAGCCATTTTTGCTAAAGGGGAGAAATGGCTGACATCACTGACAGTTATTAGTTTGATGTTTTTTTCTTTAACTAACTTGGCAATTTTTAAAGTTTGCTCTGAATCGCCGGAAAAACTAAGCATACAAACTATTAAATTGGAATAGTGGTTAAGAATATCCCAAATTTCTTCTGTATAACTGCAAAAAACCGAATTGTTATATACAGCATTAAACGCATAAGTAAAATAACGCCCAACATTGCCGGTTTCACCAGAAGCACAGAAAACAACTTTTTTAGCTTTACTGAATAAGTTTATTATCTGTACTTCTTTTTTCTTGTTAATTAGCTTAACCGTATTTTCAAAGAGAATTCTTTGAGATAAAGCCTGACTGTCTTCAGAAAATGTATCTAAATTATATTTCAGTTCGGTATATCCTTTATAATTAAGCTTTTTGCACAACCTAGTAATGGTATTAGGTACTACTGAAGTATTAGACGCCAAACAGGTTATAGACATGTTCTTGACCTGACTACTATGTGCCAGAATATAGTCGCAAATATATTCCTCTGAATCTGTTAATTCATCTTCATGAGCCTGATAAACTTCTTTAAAACTTAGCATTTTTACAACTCCTTTCTCAAGAAACTTTATCAATCTTAATTCAATTATGTGTAATTTTACACATTGGGTCAAGGAGAAAAAATAAAAAGGTTGCACTTTTAACAGAAAAGCAATCGCTTTCAAAATTCGTATTAAGATAAAAATGAAATCAATAAAAATAATATATTTGATTGATTTCATAGGTTTTGAGCTCAAAAAAATAAGGTTACCAAGTTAAAGTTTTTAATTAACAAACAGGAAGGGTATGTTATGAAAAGAATTTTGATTTTAGGAAGCAGTGGGGGCAATTTATACAATCTTGGAGGAAAAGATCCAAAAAGTCTTTTAGAAGCCGTAGTTAGACAGGTGCAATCAACCACAGAAACGGAAATAGCAGCAATACATTTCGTTGCTGTAGATGCTTCTTTAGATTTCGCTAAACCGACCACTGCAGCACATTTATGGTCATGGAATGGACAAGAACCAGTAATTATTGCTGAGGGCACTTTAAAAGAAATTGATAAAGTTGCCCAAGAGCATGATCAAAAAATGGCAGATTTAATAGATTCTAATCAGGTTGATGGCTTAATACTAATGAGCGCTGATCCCGCAGGAACGAATAAAAAGGCGATCACTGCGGCAATTAAACATCATATTATTGCTGCTGGAACTGGCGGCACATCTATGTCCAATGCGCAAAAAATGGGTCTGGATGTAGTTGCCGTATCTGGAACTACAGGTACTACTAATGAAACTAGGGCAGTAAGCGCAATGTTTGCTTTAACCAAAAAATGGCAAATTAAATATTCTCCTTTAATTGGTGGAACTGATAAGGACAATAACGGAGCTAGTCAAAATATTTGGCAAAATATTAGCTTACGCGGAATTTTAATGGCGTGTTTACCAGCTTTTATTACTATGGCAATTACACTTTTAATATCGAAGATACCCGGTATTCCCAAGTCGACCAATGCGCTTTTTGACATCATGCTGAATGGTTTACCAGTAATAATATCAGCAGTTGCCGCCAAACAAATATCTGGTTTGAATGATATTGCTATCTGCGCTGGCGTGATCGCTGGACTCTTTTCAACAAAAGGTGGGCTGATCGGTGGAATAATTTGTGGTATTATGGCCGGAATTTTGGTCAGTGTCATTTTTAAAAAATGTTTACAATGGCATTTTCCGGGAACAACAGCAAATATTTGTGCAGGATCATTTGCCGGGTTAATTTCTGGTTTAACAGGTTACTATTTAATTGCTCATTTATCGGCAAAATTGGGCGATTTTTTACAATTTATTTTAAATACCGCGATCGCTATTAATCCTATTTTAGCAGGGGCGGTTGCGGGTTTCATCATTTTTCCAGCCATATTGACAGGCTGTTATCACGCGATTTTTCTACCTTTAATTATGTTGCAAATGTCTAAATATGGTAACAGTTTCTTGGGTGCGATTGACATGTGCTCTTTAATAATGGTTGCTACAGGAATAAATCTGGCAAACGTCCTCTATCCCCAAAAACCAAGTGATAGAGCTTTAGCAGTCCCAGGTTTATTTATAAATCTACTTTTTGGAACGTATGCCGAATCAGTTTATCCTTTTATTCTTTCAAATAAATTGGAAATGATTGGCACGTTAATTTGTTCAACTCTTGCAGGGTGCGTCGTAGGCCTATTTAACGTGAGTGGTACCGCTTATGTGCCATCGTTTTTAGGACCCGCAATGTCGAATAATTGGTTGGGCTTTTTACTTGCAATGCTAACGGGTATTGTATCTGCATTCATAATGGTTTTGTTAATTAACAAACTCGAAAAAGGCAAACTCTCTTAGCCAAAAAGATTGAACTCAAAATCGCATGGTGTTTATTATTCAAATTTGCAAATATTTAGGAGGAAATTATGATAAAACAGGACATGAAAAACAAAATGGTGATAGCACGGCAAAAGGTTGAAAAGGCCATCGAAAAAGACAATGGTACCACATTAATGAGTACTGGCATGACAGGTGATGACGCACGACTAGCTAAAGCAGCGGTCGCAGGGGGAGCTAAAATTTTAGAAGCAAACCATCCCGCAGTTACTTTAGCAAGAGGCCTCGAGGGTGTTTCAACTATGGGAGACGCCGAATATGTGCGGCACGAACTGCCATTAAAAAGTATGCTTGAATGTGTGAGGGGAGTGCGTGCAGTTGTCGGACCGGATATTTATTTAACCGTTGGTTTTCCTGGAAGTTTTACAGAAAGAGAGCCCATTCCACTGACAAGTGAAGATTTTCGTCAATTGGCTTTAGCAGGTGCAGATGGTGTTCATTGTCACAAATCTAGTTTAGCCGATTTAAAAGATGTTGTTATATTAGCACATGAGAACGGTTTACTGGTTGATTCTTATATCGGTAAAAAATCAGATCTACACCAATTTGGTATTGGTGCCGAAGATATTACAGAAGTGAAAAAAGTTGCCTTAGCAATGCAAGAAATTGGCGCCGACTTTATTGGTATGATGACAGGAATGAGTTATGAAGGCGTCGCCGCAGGAGAGATACCTCAGGAAATTAAAGACCGTTTGCAAGCATTGATTGAGACTGTTTCAGTTCCTACATTCGCTGAAGGGGGGATAAATGAAGTCAATGTGAAAGCATTTAAAAATACCGGAGTAAATGTGGTGACAGTGGGGACAGCAATGGATGACTATGCAGAAGGGGCGATTAAATCAGCGGTAGCAAAATTTATTAATCACCAATAAAATTAAAGAATATTTTTAATTGAAATGCACCTTGTTAAGTTGAGGTGCATTTTTGGTATTTGAAATATAAATCAAATTATCTTTCATTAAAATTA
This sequence comes from Lactobacillus helsingborgensis, assembly GCF_000970855.1. Taxonomy (GTDB): domain Bacteria; phylum Bacillota; class Bacilli; order Lactobacillales; family Lactobacillaceae; genus Lactobacillus; species Lactobacillus helsingborgensis. The sequence goes on along the minus strand of NZ_KQ034046.1, from coordinate 918,697 downwards.
TAGTTTTAATGATAGCATTCTTTAAAAATACCTATCTAAAAGGCTTTTCAACAATTAAATTTATTCAGCTTTCATATATCGCCTTTAAGAACTATTTAGTCAAAACAACAAACTCAGCCACATCATTATCATGATCTGTTTTACACAGTATTGTTTATCAAACTCTAAATTTTTTAGTCGCATTAACCTAAAAAATAAAAATTTTAATTTAGGATCCAAGTACATCAAAATAGACACTGGTAATTTAAAAACACGACACGAGATGAAGATTTTAAGTTCATTACTTGATTAATTATACGTAAAACTAATTTAAAATCGTTTAAAACTTTATCTTCAACAACTTAAAATAAGTACCTCTATTTGAATTCTATCTAAAAGTTTGATATTACTTTACATAATATATATTATACGAAGTTATATCACACCTTAGAGCTTATCAGATTTGCTGCCCCGCTTGTATTATTCTTCGATTACTTTTACCATAGAAATACAAAAATAAAAATTTATATCTCTTTGGTAATCAAACTATTTTTACCAGAATAAAGCCTAAATTTAATTCTTTGACAAAAATTGTATTCAAAATATAATTGAACTGTTGTGCTTAAAAAATAAAATCTTGCTGTTAAATTATAGTCTTTTAAGGTTTGCTCTTTTATTTACTTATTTAAAATAACCCTCAAAAAATGTAAAAATATAAATAAAAGCGCTTTCTATAATAACTAACTATATGAACCACAGATTTTTTTAGATAACTTTTTAAGTAATCTCGTATATGCAACTACGACAAGCAAATACACGCTTTGATAGAATATTTAACGTTATTTCCTTTTTCATTTTAGTTTTAATTAATTGGTGCTTTTTTATTTTAATTTACCAAAAAATAGCTTACAATACTATGTGGGGTATAGTTTAAAACATTTAGTTTGAGTAGAAATTTGTCAAAAGCAAGTGTTTTATTCATTATTATTTTGTTTTATTGTTCACTTCTATAATTAATCTGTTATTATAGAATATGGAATTATTTTTTTGAAAGGGTTGAATTTATTCCATGAGTATAAATTTAGGAAAAGAAATATGCCGTAGGCGGCGTGAACAAAAGTTGACTCAGGAGGATCTCGCTGAATTAAGTGATTTATCAGTCAACTTTATTTCACGTCTTGAACGTACAAAAAACCAAAATATTAGTATTCAAAAGCTTGACTCAATTGCCAGAGCCTTAAATACTACTACACCAGATATTATCATGAATGCTTACCGCTTTAAGGAAGTTAAAGTTGAAAACCATCAAGATAATACTCCTGTATTCATTAAGAAGGTTCTTAATGAACTTAGAAAAATGTCACCAGACAAGGCCGAAAGAGTATGTAAATCATTCATTATTTTGGCTAAAGAGATCAATAAAGATTAAAAAAAGCACGAAATAGAATTTCTATTTCGTGCTTTTTTAAATTACTTGAATGCGTCTGTCAATGGCGGTACTACTTGTTTCTTTCTTGAAACTACTCCTGGCAAACTGATTTCTGAATCTTTGACAGAACCAAATGCTTTTTCAAATGAAGCTAGTGCATCATCTGAACCTATAACTAATGCAGTTGAATCTGAGTCGAGTACATTAGTTATAAGCAGCATAAATAAATCGTAACCAGCAGAATTTGCTGAATCGCTCATGGCTTTCAAGAACGCATCTTTACGTTCTAAGGCTTCTGGTAAATCAACTACATTTATCTGAGCAACGCGAACATTTTTACCGTTAAGGTCAAAAGACTTGGCGTCCAAATCAATTAGTTCTTCTTCTGATTTACTTGCAATATTAGTACCAGCTTTAAGTTCTTCCAAACCATATTTTTCATAGTCAACGTCAGCAATCTTGGCTAGTTCTTTTACTGCTTCCCTATCCTTTTCCGTTGTAGTAGGAGATTTCAATAGCAAAGTATCTGAAATTATCGCAGATAACATAATTCCAGCTATATTTTGGGGAATTTCAACACCAAAATGCTTGTACAGTCCCAGCATAATTGTACTTGTGCAACCTACTGGTTCAGCCAAATAGAATAACGGCATACTGGTATCAAAATTCATAATTCTATGGTGATCAACCACATGAGTAACAGTAACTTGATCAATATCCGCAACACTTTGTTGAGGTTCATTATGGTCAACAAGCATTACTTTTTTAACTTCATTTGCTGCTGTTTTTATCACTCTAGGTGCCTCAAAACCAAATTTATTTAAAGCAAAAGCAGTTTCGTCATTAGCTTCACCTAAAGCAACAGCTTCTGTGTTATACCCTAATTTATTTTGTAAATAAGAGTATGCTATCGCTGTACCAATTGCATCTGTGTCTGGATTTTGATGACCAAAGACTAATTCTTTTTCCATTTATTCTCCTCTATTTCTTCTTTTATAAAAATATACTTATATCATAGTTTACCCAATAATGCTTAAGTAACCAAGAGTATTTTTACACGGTTAAATTCATTTAAAAATTATACTCTATACTAGATATTAGCTTAAAAAGTTCTTCAATTCGACTAAAAAGTTCTTGATTCTGGGAACGTCTTTTTTACCCTTACGGTAAATAAACGAAATTGAAAACTTTTGAACACCCTTTAAAAAGACTGGGGTCAGAGTAATTTCGTTTTTGTGTAATTGAAAATATGAATCGCTCACAACTGTATCATATTTAGTTTCTTGTGCAGTCGCCACTAACTGCTGAGTGGAAGTAAAAGTTAGGGGTACTTTTAAACCATTTCTGGTATTTAATTTACTACCCAACTTTCCTTTTAATAATTGAGTTAAATAAAAGTCGTCAGGATAAAGAACCCACTTTTTGCCTAAAAATTTAGAAACAGGATAGGCCTTCCCTACTTCCGCCTGATTATCATGGGTTAAGATTGTCAATTTATCCTGAACAATTTTCATTTGTTCGTATTGATTCTGAATGTTTGCTTGGCTTTTCTTAGTTGTTTCAGGCACATACAACAAAGCTAAATCAATTAAATTATTGTCGAGATTATACCAAAGGTCTTTACGATTATAGTAGGAAACATTAATAGTAATATCTGGAAATTTTTGGTTAAATTTAACCAAAAAATGTCGCAGAATGTCAGAATTAACACTTTCCAAAACTCCAATAGCAATATGCCCTTTATCTTCTTGGGTAAATTCTTGAATATCGCTAACAACAGAATTTACAGTTCCAAGAAGCTTGATTGCACCGGTTTGTAATTGCTTCCCAGCTTCAGTAAGATAAAGTTTTTTGCCCATTTGACCAAACAAAGGAGTTCCGATTGCATGCTCTATCTTTTTTATTTGTTGAGTTAATGCAGGTTGAGTAATACCAAGTATTTGGGCAGCTTGAGTATAATTCATGGTATCGATTAATTGCAAGAAATAATGTAAGGACTTGGTTGATAGTATTGTTTCTGTTTTAGGCATAAAATTATTCCTTCTATCTTAACAATTATATAGCTCTATTTATATGCTATTATTAATCAAAAACCCCTTTGTGTCAAAGTAATATTAAATTTTATCAAAGTGCTTTCATAATTTATTTATATCATTAAATAAATTAAAATTTATTCTGCACTTAACGGCTTTCCCAATCGTATATTGACTGGTACCCCATCACTCGTTGTATCAATTACAAATGAACCATTTGAATATCTATCACTAACCGGATACTCATTAGTTAACACTTTAATTTTTCTCTTGCTTGTAGTAGTAACAAATAAGGTATGATCCTGACCATAAGCTGTAACTGCTGCAATACGATGTGGTTTAGTCTTTAATTCTCTTAGTACTAAAACACCCCGTTTAGCCCGTGTTACCTTATTGATCAGATCAGCTTTAAACTGCTTAAAGGCACCTCTTTGTGTAATTAAACCAATACGCAGCAAATCAATAAATTCTGGATTTACTAAAACATAGGAAACTACAAAGTCTTCAGCTTTAAGATTGACTGATTTAACTCCAAAAGATTTAGCACCAGATTCAGGTACTTCGCTAATATCAAAACGAATTGCATAAGCATTATGGGTAAATAAAATGATTTCTGCTGCACTATCAGGTTTAACTAAATCAACACGAATAACTTTACTATCGGCTTTTTTCATTTTCATAGCGGTAATAGCTCGTGAACGGTAAGTTCTTGTAGGTTGAAGGTTACTTAAACTCAGCTGCTTAATATAGCCGTCATTAGTAGCCAGCAAGAAATTAATATTTTGGTCCAGCTCAGCAAAATCAAATACGCGAATGATGTTTTCATCATCATCCAGCCCTATTTCTTGAGAAAGGTGTTGTCCTGTTTCTTTCCACTTAGCTTCAACCAATTCACTTACTGGACGATAAATCACATTTCCACGACTAGTAAAAAGATATAAATTAGTCAAAGTAGAGAGTGTTTTTTCAAACACTACATCATCCCCGCCCGGTAAACCATTATCTTCATCATCGCTTGACTGCCATGAACGCAGAGAAGACCTCTTTAAATAGCCATCCCTACTTATTAACACCCGCACTTGTTCATCAGCAACCAGTGCTTTTTCGTCAATTTGAATTTTGGCATTTTCTGAAGAAATTTCTGTCCGGCGAGGATTGCCAAATTCTCTTTTCACGACAGATAATTCTTTAACTATTTCTTTTTCCAGTGTCTTCTGGTTAGAGAGTAATTCTTTAAAACGCGCAATCTTCTCGTTTAATTCTGTCTGCTCTTTAACTAACGCATCAACGTCTGTATTAGTTAATCGATATAACTGGAGAGATACAATTGCTTCCGCCTGTCTAGCAGAAAAATTAAATTTTTCAGACAAATTGGTCTTAGCTTCTGCTTTATTTTTAGAAGCCCTAATTACCTTGATAACTTGATCCAAAATATCCATTGCGTGAATTAAGCCTTGAATTATCTCAAGCCGTTCTTCAGCTTTATTTAGATCATACTTTGTCCTCTTAGTTACTACATCTTTTTCATGTTCTAAGTATGAAGACAAGATGTGTTTCAGACCAACCTGCATTGGTGTCATGTGATCAATAGCAACCATATTGAAATTGTATGATACCTGCAGTTCAGTATTTTTAAAGAGATAATTTAAAATATTTTGTGCATCAGCACCCTTTTTAAGTTCGACTACAATAGATAATCCATGTCTATCAGTTTCATCACGCACTTCTGCAATGCCGTCAATCTCTTTGTTTAAGCGGATTTCATCTATTTTTTTAACCAAAAGAGCTTTGTTAACGGCAAATGGAATTTCCGTAATTACTATTTCTTCGCGGTGCCCCCTTATTTCTTGAATAGTCGACTTTGCGCGTACCTGAATGCGGCCGCGACCAGTTTCATAAGCTTCACGTAATCCTTTTTCTCCTAAGACAATAGCCCCTGTCGGAAAGTCAGGACCCTTGACAAATTTCATCAGGTCGTCTAAAGTCGCAGCCGGATTTTTCAGCAAATAAATAGTAGCGTCGATAACTTCAGAGAGATTGTGAGGTGGAATTTCGGTAGCATATCCTGCTGAAATACCGGTAGAACCATTAACTAACAAATTGGGAAAACGAACTGGTAATACTGTAGGCTCGTACTCGGTATCATCGAAATTAAGTACCATGTTGACGGTGTCTTTATCAATATCTTGCAGCAACATGTTTGAAATCTTGCTTAAGCGCGACTCGGTATAACGCATAGCTGCAGGACCATCCCCGTCCATAGAACCATTATTACCGTGCATTTCTATTAACGGCTCACGCATTTTCCAATCTTGAGAAAGGTGAACTAAAGCACCATAAATTGAACTGTCACCATGAGGATGAAAATTACCCATGATATTACCCACAGCCTTAGCTGCCTTTTTAAACGGTTTATCATAAGTGTTATTATCCTGATACATAGCATATAAAATTCTGCGCTGCACAGGTTTTAAGCCATCACGAATATCCGGTAAGGCACGTTCTTGAATTATATATTTAGAATATCTGCCAAAGCGCTCACCCATAACTTGTTCAAGCGGCATTTCACGAATTCGCTCTTTAGTTGCCATTAATCAAACCCCTATTCATTTTCTTCCTCTAAAATTGAAGCATTTTCGCCCATTCTGAATTTAACGTTTTCTTCAATCCATTTTCTACGCGCTCCCGCCTTGTCACCCATTAATGTAGTCACACGGCGTTCTGCTAAAGCAGCATCATCAATCTTAACGCGGATCAGTAATCTGGTTTCAGGATCCATGGTCGTTTGCCATAACTGTTCGGCATTCATTTCACCAAGTCCTTTAAACCTTTGCAGGGTATATCCCCGACCCATTTTCTTTTCGTCAGCTGCTAATTCTTCATCGGTCCAGGAATATTTGACCTGCGCTTTTTTGCCTCGTCCTTTTTGCAAGCGGTAAAGGGGCGGTAGTGCAATATAAACCTTACCGTGTTCAATCATTGGTCTCATGTAACGATAGAAAAAAGTAAGCAGAAGTATCTGAATATGGGCACCATCGTCATCAGCGTCCGTCATAATAATTACTTTATCGTAATTTGAATCTGCCACTTTAAACTCAGTCCCAACACCAGCACCAATAGTGTAGATCATAGTATTAATTTCTTCGTTTTTAAAAATGTCTTGTAATTTAGCCTTTTGGGTATTTAAAACTTTACCCCGTAAAGGCAAAATAGCTTGAAATCTACGGTCACGGCCCTGTTTTGCTGAGCCACCGGCAGAGTCACCCTCAACTAAGAATAATTCATTTTTCTTAGGATTGCGTGATTGCGCAGGTGTTAATTTACCGGAAAGAACCTCTTTTTTGCGTCTTTTTTTACCGTTTCTACTTTCGTTGCGGGCTTTTTTGGCAGCTTCACGGGCATCCCTTGCTCTTTGGGCTTTTTTAACCAGTTCCTGCGCTAGCTCCCCTTTTTCCATTAAATAATAAGACATTTTTTCATAGACAATAGCATCAACTACTGACCTAGCCTGAGGAGTACCCAGCTTACTCTTAGTTTGACCCTCAAATTCCAATAATTCTTCTGGAATTTTAACTGATAAGACAGCACTTAAACCTTCCCGGTAATCAGAACCGTCAATGTTTTTATCTTTTTTACTGAGTAAGCCTTGTTTTTTGGCATAATCGTTAAAAGCGCGGGTGAAACCGCTTCTTGCACCCACCTCATGGGTACCGCCGTCTGCTGTACGAACATTATTTACAAAAGAAACCAAATTTTCAGAATAACTGTCGCTGTATTGGCCACTAAATTCAACTTCAATTTCATCTTGTTTGCCGGCAAAATAAAAAACATCATTCAGAGTATCTTTACCTTCATTAAGGTAGGAGACGAAGGCTTTAATGCCATCGTCATACTTGAAGTCATCATGATGCTCCGGCTCACGTTCATCGGTTAAAACGAACCTGACACCTTTAAGCAAAAAAGCCGATTCACGAATACGTTCTTGAATAGTTTCATATTTATATTTAATGGTTGAAAATATCTTTTCATCTGGCTTGAATGTGATGGTCGTACCTGTTTTTTCTTTAGTCTTTCCTAAACGTTTTAAAGTCCCAATGGGATGACCGCCATCTTTAAATTCTTCTTCATACTCTATACCATCACGCACGACTTTAACATCCATGTAACTGGAAAGAGCATTAACGACGGAAGAGCCCACACCGTGTAGACCACCGGATGTTTTATAATTTTGCTCGGTAAATTTACCCCCGGCATGCAAAACAGTTAAAATAACTTCAATTGTCGGTTTACCTGATTTATGCATCCCAGTTGGCATACCGCGTCCAAAATCGCGTACGGTGACGCTATTATCTTGATGAATTGTAACGTCAATTTCTTTACCGAATCCGGCCATTGCTTCATCAACCGAATTGTCTACGATTTCGTAGACTAACTGATTCAGTCCGTGTACATCGGTTGAGCCAATATACATCCCCGGCCTTTTCCGCACAGCTTCCAAACCGTGAAGAATCTGAATCGCTGAATCATCATAAGAATTCGTTTTTTTACTTGTTTTAGTCAAATAGACTCCTCCAGTTTAAAATCATTTATTTATTTTCATCCTCATACTTAGTAATCTCTGATAAAATAGCCTTAGATGTTAAGAGAGTAGGATATAAATGATAAATCTAAATTTAATTCTGATATTTATTCTAGCATATTTAATAGGATCGTTTCCTACTGGTGTTATCGTAGGCAAGATATTTTTTTCTGAGGACATTAGAAATTATGGTTCCGGCAATATCGGCACTACTAATTCTTTTCGTGTTTTTGGTCCCGTTGCAGGAAGCGTAGTGTTAGTGATTGATGTTCTCAAGGGCACATTAGCAACCAACCTACCGCGGCTATTTCATATTAATGGTCCTAAATACTTACTATTAATTTCCGGTGGGTTGGCTATCTTAGGGCACACTTTTTCTATTTTTCTTAAATTCAAAGGTGGTAAGGCAGTAGCTACCAGTGCCGGTTTATTCTTAGGCTATAATTTGAAATTCTTTGGTGTTTGCGCGCTAATATTTTTGCCACTGGTTTTCATAACATCTTATGTCAGTTTAGCCAGTTTAATTGCTGTAGTATTAATATTTATTGTTACTTTCTTTTTCCATGATGTTTTTCTTGAAATCATCGTCGGCTGCATCATGGTCATATTATTTACCCGCCATAGAACAAATATCGTTCGCTTGCTGCACCATCAAGAAAATATCATCCCCTTTGGTCTATGGTATTGGTACAAGAAAAAGCACAATAAGTTATAACCCCTATCTATTAATATTTTTAGCTAGCTCAATTGCTAGCTATTTTATTATAATTGTTAGAACATTAGTTCGCAACATCAGATTTATGTCATAAAAAAAGAAAGCTCATGCTTTCTCTTTTATCATATAGAATTTTTTCATTCATCTCGATCATGGAATGCCATACTGAACCCAACGGTAAAAATAGCTCCAGCTTCAAGATGATTCATGCCGTATTTTTCTTCGAGCTTTTGATTGGTGTCAGTGCGGTCAGCAATCCCCCACCATGGCTCAATACACACGAAGTCAGCTGTTTGAGGATATTGTGACCAGACTCCCACAAACGGAGCATCCCTTAGCCACACATTGACGTGAAAATTATTCGCGTCTGTTTTTAATGAGATACGGTTATCATGGCCGCGCATTTGAAATATCAATGCGTCATCTTTAAATAGATGATCGCTCAGAGTAATCAAACTATTGGTTGAAGCTAGCGACCTATTAGCCCAGTCTAAGAACTGACCGTTAAGGGGTATCCGCACGCGAGCTCTTGAAGGTTTGGTACTGAAGTAAAAATCTTCCTTAGTTAAATCTGCGCTCGTAGGAATATTAAAACCCGGATGACCCCCAATACCAAAAATCATTTCTCCGTCAGACTTGTTATGCACGCTAAAATTTTCTTCCAGTAAGTTATTAAGCAGGTTGTAATTTACCCGTAATTCAAAACTAAACGGATACACCTTCCTGGTTTGCTCATTATCTGTCAGCAAAAAAGTGATACTTTCAGCAGTTTGCTGCTCAACGGAGAATTCCAAGTCTCGGGCAAAACCATGCTGATTTAAATGATAGGTTTTACCTTGATAAGTATATTCATCATTTTTCAGTCTGCCCACAATGGGAAAGAGAATAGGCGCATGCCTCTGCCATATCTTTGGATCAGCCTGCCAAATGTATTCATACCCGCTATGTAAACTTTTAACACTTTGGACCTCAGCACCTTTACTGGCAATTTTAACCTGTAAAAAGCTGTTTTTGATAATGTAGTCCATGTTTGATCATCACCTTTGTTAAAGAATGAACTTAGTTAAATCCTTATTTGTAATTATATCACTAAGTTTTTCATTAACGTATGCTTCAGTCACTGTAATTTCGCCCATTGTCATATCAGGGCCTTCATACAGGACATCTTCGAGCAGTTTTTCCAAAATAGTTGATAAACGTCTGGCACCAATATTGTCTGTGCCTTGGTTTACATCATAAGCAATTTGAGCTATGCGATCGACAGCTTCTTGTGTAAAAATTAACTTGATCCCATCGGCTTTCATCAAAGCAACATATTGCTCTAAAAGGGAATCTTCAGGATCCTTCAAAATTTTGACAAAGTCATCTTTAGTCAGTGCATTAAGCTCTACCCTAATCGGAAAACGTCCTTGCAGTTCAGGAATCAGGTCACTCGGCTTAGATTCAGAAAAGGCACCAGCAGCAATAAAGAGAATATGATCTGTTGCTACAGGTCCGTATTTAGTTTGAACGGTAGAACCCTCAACAATTGGCAGAATATCTCTTTGCACGCCTTCACGCGAGACTTCACCGGAAGTATTTTTATTGCCCGCAGTAATTTTATCAATTTCGTCGATAAAAATGATGCCGTTATTGGCTGTACGTTCAATTGCCTTTTGGTAAAGGGAGTCATAGTCGACCATTTTGCGCGATTCTTGCTGTATCAAAATTTCTCGGGCATCTTTTACCGGCAATGTGCGCTTGATTTTTTTCTTAGGTACTAAACCGTTAAGCATGGAGCTCATATCAATCCCCATTTGCCCCATCATATCGCCCATAGGATTAACTTTCGGCGCTTGTTCAACTTCGATTGTGACTTCACGATTTTCAAGCAAACCTTTACCTAACTGCTCAGCTACACTCAATCGTTCATTGCGGACATCATCAGTGATCTCTTCTTGATCAGAATCTGCAGAATGGTTATCTCCCTGGCCCCCAGCCATTAACATTGACATCATGTCTTGCCATTCCTGCATTTGATTTTTCCTGCGCTCACGTTTAACACCAGGGACCAGCAAACGAACCAAAATTTTATTGGCTTCTTTTGTCGCTTGGGCGCGAACGCGGTCAAATTGGTCTTTTTCTTCCATGCGGACAGCTTCATTCACCAGATCCCGCACCATTGATTCTACATCACGACCAACGTAACCAACTTCGGTAAATTTAGTCGCCTCTACTTTAACAAACGGAGCATTAACAATTGCTGCCAGCCTTCTCGCAATTTCAGTTTTACCGACACCAGTAGGACCAGCCATTAAGAGGTTCTTAGGTGTGATATCTTCTTGCATTTTTTTAGGCAGCTGCATTCTCCGGTAGCGGTTATACAAAGCCACAGCAACGGCTTTTTTGGCTTCATCCTGCCCAATAATGTATTCATTAAGTAGGCTAACTATTTGTTTCGGTGTTTTTGTTTCCATTTCTTTCCGCCCCGTTTTTACAATTCATCTGTAATTATCTGGTCATCAGTAAAGATATCAATTCCAGATGCAATTTCTACAGCTTCATGAGCAATTTCACTAGCAGTCATGTTGGCTGAATGTCTAGTCAACGCGATCGCTGCCGCCTGCGCGAAATTCCCACCAGAACCAATTGCTACAACATTTTCGTCAGGCTCCAGCACTTCACCATTACCTGAAATAAGTAACAAGTCTTTTTCATTAAAAGCAATGAGCATTGCTTCAAGCTTTTGCAAAGTAGCATCTTTTCTCCAAGCTTGTGCCATTTCAACAGCAGCTCTGCGCAAGTCGCCGCCAAAAGCTTCTAATTTACCTTCAAGCATGTCCTGCAAACTGACAGCGTCAGCTACGCCACCAGCAAAGCCAATAACTACTTTGTCGTGGTAAATGCGTCTAATTTTCTTAGCAGTGGCTTTGGCAATTACTTTTTCACCAAGAGTAACTTGACCATCACCAGCTATTGCTGTTTTACCATTGAATTTTACTGAACAAATTGTTGTCATTTTTTTGCCTCGTCTTTCTTGTCATTACGGGTAAAATATTTTTCGTAGTTTGCCTGTAAATGACTCATTGTTACGTGAGTATAGATTTGAGTAGTGGATAAATTATCGTGTCCTAATAATTCCTGTACACTACGTAAATCAGCACCATTATTTAACATTGCAGTCGCAAAGGAATGCCGCAACTCATGTGGATGTACCTTACCATTAATACCAGCACCATTAAAAACTTTTTGCATGATATATTCGATACCGCGGTCAGATAACTGTTTACCCGCATTATTGAGAAAAACATAGTTTAAATCCTCTTGATTGCCCAAGAGTTTTTGACGACTATTATCAAAATAACGCGTTAAAGCAGATTTTGTTTGTTCATCAAAAGCAACATAACGATCTTTGTTGCCCTTACCATGAACCAGAATTATTTTTAAATCTAAATCAATTTGCTTAATTTTGAGGTTTCTTACCTCACTCACCCTCATGCCGGTGGTATAAAACAATTCAAATAAAGCTAAGTTACGCAAGGTCAAAGGGTCATTTCCGGTTAATGAATCAAAAACTTGCTTAATTTCAGGTGCGTAAAAAAATTGCGGCAGTTTACGTTCCCTTGCCCGCAGAACTATCGTCTGCGTTGGATCTATTTTAACAATATTTCTTTTAGTTAAAAAGTGATAAAAAGATCTCAAACTGGACATTTTGCGAGATTGAGTGGTGCGCGCCAGATTACGGTCTGATAGGTTTTGAAGGTAAATTTCTACATCCCTTCTGTCTATGTTATTCCACCCATTAAAGCCGCCATTTTCTTGCCAAAATTTTTTTGCTTCGGTTAGGTCTGTTTGATAAGACAGTATTGTTTTTGGACTGTAATGCCTCTCATTTTGTAAATAAGAAATAAAAAGCTTTAATAAATCGTCTTGATTGGGAGCCATTTAATTTAGCACTTTCTCTTGAAATTCTTTTAAACAATCCAAACCGCGCTGACTAATTTTAAGATGACGCTCTTTTTTATTACGCACTTTAGGACCTTCAAGCCCGGGAATTAATGCAAAACTGGCATTCATTGGTTGAAAGTGTTTGATATCTGCAGTAGTGACGTAGTTAGCCATTGAACCCAATGCTGTTAACTTGGGAAAAGCTGCCGGTTCAAGACCTAAAGCTCTGCGGGATGCATTAATTCCTGCTACCAAGCCGCTGCCTGCACTTTCAACATAACCTTCAACGCCAGTGACTTGACCAGCAAAAAATAAGCCGGCTTGTTTTTTTGCCTCGTATGTAGCTGACAAAACTCCGGGAGAAGCCATATAGGTATTGCGGTGCATTTTACCGTATCTAATAAAGCGGGCGTTTTCAAGTCCAGGAATCATTGAGAAAACCCGTTTTTGTTCGCCATATTTCAGGTGTGTTTGAAAGCCGACAATATTGTACATTGAGGCAACAGCATTATCTTGTCTCAGCTGAACCACAGCATACGGTGTCTTGCCTGTTGCCGGGTTTTCTAACCCTACAGGTTTCAGGGGGCCAAACAGCATTGTTTTAATGCCTCTTTGTGCCATTACTTCAATTGGCATGCACCCTTCAAAAACGTCACTGTTTTCAAAGCTATGAACCTCTGCGGTTTCCGCATTGACCAGTTCGTGAGTAAAATTCTCATATTGCTCTTTAGTCATGGGGCAATTTAAATAAGCAGCTTCACCTTTATCATAGCGCGATTTTTTATAAACAATATCCATATCAATTGAAGCTGCAGCAATAATTGGAGCCGCAGCGTCAAAGAAATGCAGGCTTTCCTTACCCGAAAATTGTTGTATCTCTGCCGCTAACTTATCACTAGTTAAAGGACCGGTTGCTATTATCGTGATACCATCAGTGGGAATAGCAGTAATTTCTTCAGTATGAAAATTGATATTCGGCATTGAATGCAGCTTATCTGTGACATAACCGCTAAATTCATCCCTGTCAACTGCCAACGCCCCACCAGCTGGCACCTGAGAATGATCAGCAGCTTGCATGATCAGTGAATCAAGCTGACGCATTTCTTCTTTTAACAACCCCACAGCATTAGATAATTGGTTGGAACGCATAGAATTTGTACAAACTAATTCAGCAAACTGGTCAGTTTTATGCGCTGGGGTCATTTTTTGCGGGCGCATTTCATATAAATCAACGGTAATTCCCCGTTTAGCCAGCTGCCAAGTAGCTTCGCTTCCGGCTAATCCCCCGCCAATTACAGTAACTTTTTCAGGCATATTATCATATTCCTCTACTAAAAATATTTGTTTATATATAAGAATATCATCAAACCAAAAGTGATCTGATGATATTAACATAAATTTAACTTTCTGCAGCTTCTTTTTCAGAGCTTTGTTCTTCTTTGTAATCTCCATTCGGACAAAGAATTACAGGTCCTTTTTTATTTCTTTTTTCCACCAAGAAATGACCACAATTAGGGCAGTTGCGGTTAATCGGCTTATCCCAAGAAACAAAGTCACAATCAGGATAACGAGAACAACCGTAAAACTTGCGGTTACGCTTAGACTTCTTCTCGACTACGTCACCCTTACCGCACTTAGGGCAAGTAACACCAACTTTCTTAACAATTGCCTTGGTATTGCGACAATCAGGAAAGCGTGAGCAGGCATAAAACTTGCCGTAGCGCCCCATTTTAATCACCATGGGAGCACCACAGATATCACAGTTAAAGCCAGCAGGCTCATCCTTAATCTGCACCTTTTTAATGCCGGCATCTGCCTTGTCTAATTCCTTTTTAAAGGGATGATAATAATCATCAATTACCTTTACCCAGTTTTTCTTACCTTCTTCAATTCCGTCTAAGTCATTTTCCAATTGAGCGGTAAAGTCAATATTAACAATATCAGGGAAGAATTTTTCAATCAGATTATCGACTATTTCACCTAACTCTGTCGGCACAATAGATTTACCATCTAACTTAACATAATAACGCCGTTGAATTGTATCAATTGTAGGTGCATAAGTAGAAGGTCGACCCACGCCGTTTTCTTCTAAAGAATGCACTAGACTTGCTTCGGTATATCTTGCGGGTGGCATGGTAAAGTGCTGTTTATTATCAGACTTGGCCAATTTAACTTTATCGCCATCATTTAACTCAGGCAGCTCAACATTTTTTTCCTGCTGGTTATCATAAACCTTGGTAAAGCCAGCAAATTTCATTTTAGAACCGGTAGTTCTAAATACTACCCCATTTTGCGTGATATCTGCTCTGACCGTGTCATAAACGGCGGGTGTCATTTCACTAGCCAAAAATCTGGACCAGATTAATTGGTAAAGACGGTACTGTTCTGTCGTTAAAACTGACTTGAGTGATTCTGGCGTGCGATAAACACTGGTAGGACGAATAGCTTCATGCGCGTCTTGAGCATCTTCTTGGTTCTTAAAGTGACGTGCTCCCTTAGCAGCATATTCTTTACCGTAGTTTTCATTTAAAAATTTTGAAGCCTCAGCTTGAGCAACTGGTGATGTCCGTTTGGAATCAGTTCTCATATAAGTAATTAAACCAACAGTACCCTGTTTGCCTAAACTAATCCCTTCATACAATTGCTGCGCAATACTCATCGTTCTGCGGGTGCGATAATTTAAACGTTTATTTGCTTCCTGCTGCATAGTTGAAGTTGTAAAAGGAGCCGCCGGTTGCCGTCTGCGCTCACGTTTTAGAACATTTTCTACCTGAAAGTCGTTCTTCTTATCAATTTTAGCCAAAATGTTTTGAACCGCATCATTATTCGGCAAATCCACTTTTTTGCCATCTACGCCCCAAAATTGACCTTTAAAAGTCTGACGGGATTTCTTAAATTCGGCATCAATTGTCCAGTATTCCTGTGGTTTGAAGTTTTTAATTTCCTTTTCGCGATCAATCACCAGCTTTAAGGCGACCGATTGAACTCGACCAGCACTCAAACCTTTTTTGACTTTATCCCATAAAATTGGCGAAAGAGAATAACCGACAATTCTATCTAAAATTCTCCGAGCTTGTTGAGCATTAACAGTATCCATGTCAATGGTTCTAGGATTTTTAAAACTGTTTTTGACAGCATCTTTAGTGACTTCGTTAAATGTCACCCTATTTTTATCTTTTTGGTCTAAATTGAGCACATGGGCAACATGCCAGGCAATAGCTTCACCTTCACGATCAGGGTCGGATGCTAAATAAACATCTTTTGCTTTTTTTGCTTCCGCCTTCAATTCCTTAATGGTGTCACCTTTACCGCGAATCGAAATGTATTTTGGCTTGTAATTATTGTCAAAATCAATCCCCATTTGTGATTTAGGTAAGTCACGAATATGACCTTTAGATGCGATTACACGGTAATTACGCCCTAAATACTTTTCAATAGTTTTAGCCTTTGCCGGAGACTCAACTATTACTAATGTTTTCTTACGTTTCTTTAGCTTTGATTTAGTAGGCATCAAAAGCCTCCTCATTTAATTCTTTTTTAAATACTCAATTGAGAATAGAATATTTAACTGCTAATTGTCAAATCTTTCAAGTTGCAAATCAAAATCAGTGATGGGATAGGCACCAGCCTCAATCAGTTTATTTGGTCCTTGAGAAAGATCACTGGTAATTGGACCAGGAATAGCAAAAACATCGCGATTTTCCTGTAAAGCCAAGTTGGCTGTGATCAAAGAACCAGACTTTTGTTTAGCTTCAGTAACAATTACACATTCAGCAATGCCAGCCAGAATTCTATTTCTCTGCGGAAAGCGAAATGGTCGCGGCGGCGTATCCGGTAAATATTCGCTAATTAGTAAGCCATTTTGTGCTATTTGTTCTTGAACATGACAATTTGTCATAGGGTAAAAATGATTTAGACCATTACCTATCACAGCAATCGTTTGTCCAGCATATTTTAAAGCCGCTTTATGTGACATGACATCGACACCCTGCGCCAGACCGCTGGCAATAACATAGTCTTTTCTAATTAAATTGGGTACGAGTTGATTGATTACTAATTGACTATAATTAGTTGCCTGTCTGGAACCAACAATCGTCGCGATTTTACGCCCTAACAAAGTAGTATTACCCTGCAAAAACAAAATCAAGGGTGGTTGATAAATCTGACGCAATTTTTCAGGATATTCGGGATCAAAAAAACTAATAACGTGACATTGTTTTTTTATCCGTTCAATCATTTTACTGCTCTTACTATCATTATAAGCATTAATACACAAATTGATTAAATTAGTTGGCAGATCTAAGTCTTTAATAGTCTGAATTGTCACATCTGCAGCATTTAATTGACTTGCAACTCGTAATATCTTAACATATCCCATTCCTTTTTGTAATTTAAGATGCAAAAGAAAGTCTGTAAGTTTCATAAAAAACCTCCTAAATACATGTACGTAAAAAGGAGGTAAAATTTTTATTTAGATAAAGAGTTAACCGGCGCAAAAGTTTTACGGTGAATCGGGGTAGCGCCATATTTTTTAATTGCTGCAAGATGTTCTTTAGTGCCGTATCCGACATTTTCAGCAAAGTGGTATTCTGGGTAAATTAAACCATAATCCGCCATTAATTGATCTCTGAATACCTTAGCAACAATTGAGGCAGCGGCAATTGAATTCGATTTTGCATCCCCTTTAATTAACCGCACTTGCGGCAGGTTGACCGGCACCTGCATGGCGTCAACCAATAAAGCATCAGGTTTAACGTCTAAATTTCTCACTGCTTCAGCCATCGCTAACCGGTCAGCTTCATAAATATTGATTTGATCGATGATTTGCGCGCTTTTCACGCCCACTGCCACACTGACCGCTTTTTGTAAAATTAACGGATATAATTCTAAACGCCGCCTGGCACTTAATTTTTTAGAATCATTGACATCAACTAAATCAAAACTGTCATCTATGACTACTGCGGCTGTAACTACTGGGCCGGCCAAGGGGCCTCTGCCCACTTCGTCTACACCAGCTACCACTTGCTTTTTAGCCCAAAAGGCTTTTTCATAGGCAAAGCGTTTTAAAAAAGCAGCTTTTTTCTTTGCTAATTTTTGCTGGCGGTTACGATAACTAAGCACAAGTTTTTGAACACCAACCCGAGAATCATTTTCCAAAAGAGCAAGGTCTTCAGCGCTTACCGTGCCATTTTGCAGTAATTTTTTAATTTCGTTTATGGTCATAATCGGTCAAGGGTGATCCTTCCTATTTTTCCTTTGCGTAGCCGTTGCAGCATGTATGTAGCAAAACGATCATAATCATCTCTCATGCCATATTCTTCTGTCAGCGCCAGCAATAAATCGGTATCATTAATTTTGGTAATTTCTTCTTTAGTAGTCCGAGCAAATTTGCTTAAGTCTTTAAGATAGTGCATGCGCAATTTTGCCAGCACAAATAAGGCAACATCATCAGCACTAAACACGCTGTCCTTAATTGCACCTAAAGCTGCTAGTTTCAACCCAACCGTTTGATCTTCAAACTTAGGCCATAAGATACCCGGCGTGTCTAAAATCTGAATGTTATCAGTCGTTTTAAGCCAATTTTGCCCTTTCGTAACTCCCGGTTTATTACCTACTTCAGCTACATTGCGCCCAACTAAACGATTGATGATAGTTGATTTACCGCAGTTAGGGATACCGGCCAAAGCAATTCTAATAACTGGCTGACTTGCACCTTTAGCTGTTAATTTTTTAATTTTAGCAGCCGCGGCTTTTTTAATCATGCGCACCAGCACTTGCATGTTAGTATTGTGTAGTGAATCCAATGCCATGACGAATTTTCCCTGACTGGTAAATTCTTTCTGCCACCTTTTCGTCATAATTGGATCAGCCAAATCAGCTTTGTTTAAAATAATTAAGTGCGGTTTATCGCCCACTAATTCTTCAATCATAGGATTGCGTGACGATTGCGGAATACGTGCATCCAAAACTTCAACAATTACGTCAATCAATCCCATTTTATCTTCCAGTTGATTGCGTGCCTTGTTCATGTGTCCGGGGTACCACTGAATGTTAACCATAATTTGCCTTTCAAACACTAAAAAAGCTCCCAAATTGGAGCTCAATTTAATACAACATTTTATCGCGATACATTTGATATGCCCTATCAAAAATGCTCATACTCGGTAAATAACCAGCATTAAGTTCGAGATAATCAGATAATTTTTCATAGCTTTGTTCTTGCTTAGGAAAAGTCTGATCATTTTGTGCGTTATTTGCGAACTGAGCCACCTCATCTTTTGAATCCGCATCGCGTTGGGTCATTAAAAAACGGTAAAAGCTCTCTCTGTATGCCAATTTTTACTCCGTATAATAAAGTATTGCATACGCACCCATTCCAGCATGTGTAGCAATAATAGGACTGGTTTCGCGGACCAAAACGTCTATTTTAGAATTAATATCTTTGATTTTTTGAGCAAAGTCAAGCAGTTTTTGGGGTGTCTCACCAGTGGCAACATAAGAAATGCCCACTTCTTTGATCTTTTCCTTATTTGCTTCAATATCATCTAAAACACGTTTGTCAAAAGCCAAAGAAAATTTCTTGCCTCGACCTTTTTTAGCAATTTTCAGCTGACCATTTGGCATTTGCAATTCAATTCTAATATTAAGCATATTGGCGATTTTTCCTGCCAAAGGTCCTAAACGCCCACCCTTAATAACATTTTCCAAATTAACGATTAGAAGATGCAAACGCTGCGTTTTTTTGATTTTTTCAATATGACTTAAAATTTCGGGAATAGTCTTACCAGCAGCGATATCTCGTGCAGCCGCTAATACTTGAAAGCCCTCAGATCTATCTGTTAATTCTGAATCTACTATATGTACTTGATCCGCTTTACCAGTTAGTTTGACTGCTTGCCGAGCGGCATCAATCGTGCCGCTTAATACTTTTGCCAAGAAAATTCCAATAACTTCGCTGCCATCTTTTGTGAGCTCATTAATCGTATCAACCATAGTGCCAATAGGTGGTTGGCTGGTTTTCGGCAATTGCTCCGACTCGCTCATTTTTTGTACAAATTGTTGCCTGGTAATTTCCACACCATCTAAGTATGTCTCTCCATCAATTGTAACCGACAAAGGCACAACGGTAATATGATATTTTTCAATTTCTTCCGGCGTTAATTGCGCGGAAGAATCTGTCAAAATTTTAATTTCTGACAACGTTCTCGCCCTCAATTCTGCTTTGCTGTTCTCATTTATGATAGAATGTGAACTGTATTAATTATAATCATTATAGCAAAAAAACTAGTAAAAAAAAGAAAGCGAACAATCTGTTTCATAATGAAAATGCAAAAAATTTGGCAAGAACCTGAGCAAAGACCGAAAAGCTACTATATTTTAGACAATACACTCAGTGCAGTTACCCATGGGATTGGCTTTTGTCTTGCTGTAGCCGGTTTAGTACTGCTGATTATAAAAGCTGCCGCCACACATAGTCCACTTAGAATAGTTACCTTTACCATTTATGGTTCATGTCTACTTCTTTTGTACCTCTTTTCTACGCTTTTTCACAGTCTGATTTTTACTAGAGCGCGCAATGTATTCCAGATTTTTGACCACTCATCAATTTACCTCCTGATTGCCGGCTCTTACACCCCCTACTCTTTGGTAGCAATTGGTGGTAAGTGGGGTATTTTATTATTCAGCTTAGTCTGGCTAATTGCTATTTTTGGCATTGTTTACTACATTTTTAATAGAGGAAAACACGTCATATTAGATACTGTTTTATACGTCGCGATGGGCTGGCTCGTAATCTTAGCTGGCAACTATCTATACGTTAGGCTCAGTCCCGTCGGTTTCTGGCTCCTTGTTGGTGGTGGCGTGGCTTACACAGTGGGTGCTTTTTTATACACAATGAAAAGAATTCCTTTCATTCATGTAATCTGGCACTTGTTTGTGATATTAGGTTCAGCTTTAATGTATTTCTCTGTCTTATTTTATGTTTAAGTTATTCTATCTGGTTGAGATAGTCCTGAATTGCCTCTTGAGTGTTTTCTACTTCACCCGCAATCACTTTTTGTTTAATTAATAAGAGAATCTGACCTAATTTTGGTCCCGGTTTAATGCCATTAGCAATTAAAAACTGACCATCAACGGCTAATTCTGCATCCGCTTTGATCGGTAAAGCAGTGTAGCGGTCAACCAAAGCTTCGGAATTAACTGGTTGACCTAATATGTGAGCGACATCAATTGTGTTAAGCAAAATATCTTTCCCTGCAGTAAACAATTCAAAATCAGATGGTGATTTTTCGGAGAGCAGATCAAATAAAGCTACTATCTTTTTTACTTTTTCAGTCATCGCATTGGAATTCTTCCAGTCACGCATGAAGTGTCCAATTTCGTTATTAGGTATTTTTAAAAGAATAATGATCACTGCCCACAGGCTGGTTTCCATACTGGGATTAAACTTTAACTGGGGATAAATTGCCAACAAATCTTTTTTGCCGGCAAAATCTGGGACCCCTTCACTTAACTCAGTATCTAAAAAGACCTGAAAGGCTGCCCGTGAATTAGCCCCTGTTCCCATTTTGACAAACTCATCACGGATGCGTTCAACTGAAATTTTCGGCAACAAATCATGAAATTCACTGACCGCTTTTTTAGTTTTACTTTCAAGCTTGAAGTCCAGCTGACTCATAAAGCGCACGGCTCTCATCATTCTTAAGGCGTCTTCATGAAATCTGGTTGCTGGATCACCAACAGCTTTTATCAGACGCTTTTTTAAGTCACTTAAACCGTTAAAGAGATCAATTATCTCCCCTTTTGTATTCATTGCTAAAGCGTTAATCGTAAAGTCACGCCTTTTTAAATCTTCTGCAAGATTTTGCACAAACGTGACGTGATCAGGTCTGCGAAAGTCTTGGTACCCCGATTCGGTTCTAAAAGTAGTAATTTCGTAACTGGCACCATCATTTAAAACCGTCACTGTTCCGTGTTTAATACCCGTATCGATAGATTTAGGGAAAAGATTTTTCACTTCGGCAGGATAAGCGCTGGTGGCAATATCAATATCATGGATAGGTCGCTTTAAAAGTAAATCACGAATAGAACCGCCTACAAAATATGCTTCATATCCAGCCTCATTTAATTTATCAAGCACGGGAAATGCCGCAGTAAAAATTGGTGGTAAATTGTTTATTTTCTTCATTTTTTAGTCAACTCATTTATCAGTGTTTTTTTAATTTAATTTATGTTAGTTTAAAGATAATATTTTTTAAAGAAAGATTATGTATTATGCAGAAAATCAACAAGAAAAATGTCATAGATCTGATTATGATAGCAATTGGTTGCGCGATTTACGCGCTTAGTCTGGATATGATCTCTGTTCCGAACAAACTTACAGACGGCGGAATTAGCGGTATTACATTACTGCTGAGACATTTTTGGGGAATAAATATGGGGTTATCATCCCTTTTACTTAACATCCCCTTAATAATTTTAGGTTATCGTTTCATGGGTAAAAGGCCACTAGCCTACACCATTTGGGGAACTCTATGGTTATCATTTTTCCTGTGGTTTTGGCGCTTAATCCCTATTATATATCAATTAAACTTAGAACACGACCTCTTCTTGTCGGCAATTTTAGCAGGAACGCTTTCCGGTATTGGTTTAGGACTAGTTTTTCGCTACAACGGTACTTCGGGCGGAACAGATATTATCGCAAGAATTATGCAAATTAAGTTTGGCTTTTCTTCTGGAAAAGTGCTTCTTTTCTGTGACACCATCATTTTGCTGTCATCTTTATCATATTTAGACATTAAGCATATTATGTATACTCTGGTAGCCGCCTTTATTCTTTCCAGAGTAATGGATGCTGTGCAACAAGGGGCCTATTCTGCTCGCGGACTATTAATTATTTCGGATCATTACCAAGAAATCGCCCAAATGATTGACTTAAAATTAGATCGCGGTTTTACTTATTTTGAAGCTCGTGGTGGTTATAAAAAAACAAAAAGACCAGTGATTTACCTGGTAGTTTCTCCCAGAGAAATACCTGTGGTTAAAGAACTGATAGCTGCCGAGGATCC
Organism: Lactobacillus helsingborgensis; assembly: GCF_000970855.1. Taxonomy (GTDB): domain Bacteria; phylum Bacillota; class Bacilli; order Lactobacillales; family Lactobacillaceae; genus Lactobacillus; species Lactobacillus helsingborgensis. The sequence goes on along the minus strand of NZ_KQ034046.1, from coordinate 895,968 downwards.
GCAAGCTTTTGTCAGTGTAATTGAAGTACACGAGGTTTTAGGCGAAGGCTTTACTTACAAGCAAAAAAGGCACCATTTACTAATTAGAAAATAGTTTTAACTGGTTTAAATTTAAGCACATAAAAAGCCCTAAACGGGCTTTTTTATTACGATACTTTTTATTTAAAATTCAAGTTGTCATACATTTCCTGCATTTCTGTATCTTCAGGTTCAAGTTTCAGGTACTTTTCGAGAAGTTCTTTGACAATTTCTTTGGCATTAGGCTCTGTATTGAAAAAGCGGATCATTTGTTTTAAAAATGCACTATTATCTTTAAATTCAGGATAGGCTAATAAAAATTCACTTTTGGCCTTGGCACTTTGATCTAAATTTTGATAGGAAATTGCCAGGTTCCAGTGCACTTGTGGTTCAAGATCTTCATCATCCAATTGCTTAAACAGAGCAATATTTTCTTCATCTTTATTTTCTTTTACATAAAGATTTGATAATTGGATGCGCAATGCGATATTTTCAGGTAAAAATTTTATTCCCTTTTGCAATAATTCTTCAGCAGTTTTAAAATCATTCATTCTTAGAGCAGCTTGGGCGCCTTTTTTATACAAAACTGGGTCAAGCTCATTATAGGCTATTCCAGCTTGAGCTGACCGCAGTTCCTGCTCATTATTATGCTGCTGCTCGTATGCGTCAACTAACAGACGGTATGCGTTTACGTAATCAGGACTTTGATCAATTACTTCATTCAAGTATATAATAGCCTGCTCATCTTTATGAACAGCAAGCATTACTAAGGCAGCCTGGTATTTACTGTCAATATCCAAGATTTCGTTGCCGTTTTGGGAAATAACTCTGCTAGCTTCTTCGTAGCGGCCTAATTTGGCTAAAGTTTGAAATAACCGATCATTCAAATTTACTTCGCTAAATGTTTTATGGCGCTTTAATAGATCTTGGTATCTAGACAGTGCCTGCTCGTAACGCCCGCTGAGATAATCCAGTTCGGCTAAACCAAACTTGACGACATCTTCATCAGGTGAAATTTTAGCAGCCTCTAAGAGCTTTTTATAGGCTGTTTCGAGCAAACCATTACTTTGATAATAATCTGCCTGCACTAATAAGCTGTCAAGATATGCCGCAGAATCTGGTTTAACACCGTAAAGTAAAGTCAAGGCATCTTCGTCTTTGCCGTCATTTAATAAAATTTCAGCTAAATAGATTTTGAATAGGTCCTCTTTGGGAAAACGAGCAATCAGACTGCGGTATACTTCCTTAGCTAAGTCGGTAAAACCTAATCCTACAAGGTTTTCTGCTAGTGATGCTAAAATTTCAGGTTCATCGCTGTCTAAGGCTTTTTTCAATAAAATTTTTTCCTGGGAAAAATCTTGCCGTTCAATGGCATCAAGAAGTTGTTCTGAATAGCTCATTTTAATTCCTCCATGATTTATCTACATTTAAAATAATAACAAACAAAAAAGATGATGGCGAATTAGCCACCATCTTTTAAGTAAAAACTATTAAGCTATTTAACAGCTTCTTTAAGAGCCTTACCAGGTCTAAATGCTGGTACAACACTTGCTGGAATTTTAATTTCAGCGCCAGTTTGTGGATTACGTCCTTTACGGGCTGCACGCTTACGCACTTCAAAAGTTCCAAAGCCAATCAATTGTACTTTCTTACCTTTAGAAAGATCTTCTTGGATTGAGCTAAAAATTGCATCAACAGCTGTAGCTGCGTCTTTTTTTGTTAACTTTGTCTTTGATGCAACTTCACTAACTAATTCTGCTTTATTTGCCATTGGGAATTCACCTCCTGAAACATGAATCTCTAAAAAGATTCCTAACTAGTTCCTCAACAAAGGAACAAGGAATAAATGATTATCTAGATCACTATTTCCTTGAATTCAAAATAGCACAAAAGCCCTGCTACAACAAGCAATTTAATCTAAAAATGTGTTTTTTATGCATTTGCTAGATACAAACTATTTTCTCTTACGTGGAATAATCTTAATTGGTGTTCCAGAAAAGTCAAAGTTGGCTCTTAACTGATTAGTTAAAAATCGTTCATAAGAAAAGTGCATTAACTCAGGGTCATTCACAAAAACAACAAAAGTGGGCGGATTAGTAGCAACTTGAGTCATATAATAAACACGCAGTCTCTTACCCTTAATCATAGGTGTAGGAACTAACTTACTTGCTTCCAAAAGCAAGTCATTCAATACACTTGACTTAATTCTTTGCTGCTGATTGCGATAAACTTGCTTAACCATTTCTGGAATTTTTGCCAAATTCTGTCCGGTTTTAGCTGAAACAAATAAAATTGGAGCATAATCTAAATATTGAAATTCTGTTCGAATAGTTTGCTCAAACTCTTTGGCACTATTGCTATTCTTTTTTGGTAGATCCCATTTATTGACCACGATAATGATGCCGCGTCCTGCTTCATGGGCATAACCCGCAACGTGCTTATCTTGCTCTCTAATGCCGGTATCGGCATCCAGTACCAAACAAACTATATCGGAATGTTCAATAGCGCCCATCGCTCTCATAACTGAGTACTTTTCAGTTTTTTCGTAAACTTTGCCCCTTTTTCTGATACCAGCTGTGTCCACGATTCTAAATTTAGTACCATCAGCCGTTTCAAATGGCGTGTCGACTGCATCCCGGGTAGTACCCTCTTCGTTATTAACGATGACCCTTTTTTCTCCCACAAGTTGATTTACAATGGAAGATTTTCCGACATTTGGTCGACCAATAACACTAAAAGATATTTGTTTGTTTTCGTTTTGATCTAAATCCTGCGGCAAGCTAGCAACAATGCGATCCAGCAAATCACCAATACCAGTCCCATGAATGCTTGAAACTGGAATAGGTTCACCAAATCCTAAGCTGTAAAAATCATATATATCCATGCGCTGTTCAGGATTATCAGCCTTATTGACAGCTAAGATTACCGGCTTCTTAGTTTGATAGAGCATTTGCGCAATTCGTTCATCAAGACTAGTTAAGTGGTTGGTCACACTAGTTAGGATGACAATTACATCAGCTTCTTCAATCGCTATTTCTGCTTGAGCCCTAATCTCATCTTCAATATTGCTGCCTGACCAAGTTATACCGCCAGTGTCAATTAAATCGAATTTATGACCCAACCATTCTGCTTGAGCATAATTGCGATCTCTAGTTACACCTGGCTTATCTTCGACTATTGCTAAACGTTGATTAATAATCCGGTTGAAAAGCGTTGATTTACCAACATTTGGCTGTCCAACTATTGCAACAACGGGTAAAACCATTTTTCAGCCTCCTTCATAAATAAAAAAACCGACTTAAAAAGTCGGTCTTTTCATTAAAAATTAACGACGATCTTTTAATTGGTCACCTATGATATCACCTAAAGCAAAGCCGTTATCATCATTGTTCATGTATTTCTTGTTAACCGAATTGCGATTGTATGAACCGTGTGATTGGTTGCCTTCATTTTCAGAACTCTTAGGCTCAGCAGCCTTCATTGAAAGTGAAATACGACGTTCATTAGGATCAATGTTTAAAACTTTGACTTTAACTGTTTGACCAACCTTTAACACATCACTTGGCTTATCAACATGCTTATAAGAAATTTCTGAAACATGTACCAAACCTTGAATGCCATCAGCTACTTCAACAAAGGCACCGAAGTTAGTTAAAGATTTTACTTCGCCTTCAAACACATCTCCTTCGTGTAAGTCAGCTGTGGCTTGTTCGAATGGAGAAGGTTCAGTTTGCTTAATCGAAAGGGAGATGCGATGTCTATCATCATCAATACCAATTACTTTAACTTTAACATCTTGACCAGCCTTCAAAACATCGCTTGGCTTATCAACATGCTTATATGAAATCTCGGATATGTGGACTAAACCGTCAACACCACCAACATCAACAAAAGCTCCGAAATTAGTTAAACGAGAAACTTTGCCTTCAACAACATCACCAACAACTAATTGAGATGCTACCTTATCAAAAGCTTCTTCACGTTCTTCTTCAATTAAGTCCTTGTGAGAAAGAATTAAGCGATTCTTACTTGGATCAATTTCGGTAATCTTAAGTTTCATGGTCTTGCCAATGAAAGGCTTAAGATCTGAAACGTAACGGTTAGAAATCAGTGAAGCTGGCAAGAAACCTCTTGTACCAACATCAACTAACAAACCACCACGTACAGATGAAGTTACAGTACCTTCGATAGTCTTACCTTCTTCGAAGTCCTTTTGTAATTCATCGTAAGCTTCTCTTTCCTTTAAACGGGTAACTGAGAAGAAGAATTCTCCGTTTTCTTTGTCACCGCCAGCTTTTCTCAAAACCAAAGCTTTGAACTTGTCGCCTGGCTTAACGGCTTCACGTAGGTCAACATTGCGATCTGAAGTGTATTCACGACGAGGAATCACACCTTCAACGCCGGCATTTACGACACCAACATCAATTTGACCTTCTTCAACGTCTAATACTTCAACATCTACGATATCTCCGACCTCAACTCCTTGCATTTGCTTTAATGCATCTAAAAATTGATTACTGTTTTCTGACATTATTTACCTCCCAATATCATACTCTAATTTTAAATGAAAGTTAGAGATTTTTCTACTGTTTTATCCCCTTTTTTATAGTTTTTTTTGACTTTTTTTAATTTCAAATAAAATTGCATTAACAACTTGCTCAATCGTCATTGCAGTCGTGTCAATTTCGATAGCGTCCTGTGCTTTTTTTAATGGTGAGATTTTACGATGAGAATCTTTATAATCCCTTTCCGCAATATCATGTTCAATTTCTGCAAGTGATTGATCTACTTTAATGCCTCTTTCCTTGAAGTCCTTCATTCTTCTTTCAGCACGGGAATGAGCAGAAGCAATCAAAAAGATTTTTACAGCAGCATTTGGTAAAACAGTGGTACCAATATCACGACCGTCCATCACCACATTCATTTTGCCAGCCATCTGCCTTTGTAATTTGACCATCTTTTCCCTTACCCCAGCAAGAGCTGATACTTGAGAAACATGAGCTGAAATATCTGGCGTGCGAATTTCTTGTGAAATATCTTTTGTACCCACAAAAACCTTTTGTTGACCGGCAACAGACTTCAGTTCAATATTTTCCTGTTCAATAGCAGCCAATATGCCCTTTTCATCACCATAACTAAGTTTGTGTTCCCGCGCCAACCACGTAGATGCGCGGTACATTGCCCCCGTATCAATATAAGTGAAATTTAACTTTTGAGCGATAATTTTTGCTACTGTACTTTTACCAGCAGATGCTGGACCATCAATTGCTACTTGCATTCCAATAAAAAAGGGACTATTGACTATTAGTCCCTATTCCTTTCTAAATTATTATTGTCTAATCTTTAATGTTTGACCAATATCAACTTGACTATAGGGATCAAGTTGATTTAACTGTGCTAAATAGCCTACAGACATATTAAATCGGTTGGCAATACTTGTTAACGAATCACCACTTTTTACAACGTATTGTTTTACAACTGCACGTTTCTTTTGAGGCTTAGTCTGAGATTTTTTCTTTGACTTTGTCTCAGTTTTAGTCTTGGTTTTACTTTTATTTATAACTTTTTTATTTTTAGCAGGCAAGTTTTTAGCTTTGGTATGCTTAATTGTTTTTTTACTTGTTTTACGTACTTCAACAACTTTGCTGGCAGAATTATTATTTCCAGCCAAATGATGAACTACAGGAACAAGAGCTACTAAAACAACAACCAACAAAACTATTAGGGCAAGCCAGCCTTTTGATACAGACTTATATGTCCTGACCCTTGATTCCTGAGGACGTTCATAATGATGATATGGACCCTCTTGATTATGATTCATCGTGAAAACCTCCTTACCTAACCTGCTTAATTTTAGCATATTTGCCATTTAAGTGGACAAAAAAATCAGTCATTTAATAGACTGATTTTGGTTTTTCACTATATTAATTTTTTAAATTAAAGTTTCTGCGTACAAAAGGCTTAAATGTTCGTAAAACTGTTTCAAATAATAAGTAAACAACTACACCATTAATTGTTCCTTTTAACAGATTAAATGGCACAATAATACCAAAAATATAAGCACTCATAGAAGGAATATGTAACAATTGACCTAAATAAACCTTTTCTGTAAAGGCAAGCAAACCAGTATAGCCATGGATTGCCGGTAAGTTAGGAACTGTAGTCACCGCATAAAAAGGTGTTAACACTAGAGCATTGAGTACGGATAAAACTATAGTCATCGCCACAATTCCCAGAACAATTCCTACTATTGGTTGTAAAAATTTTTTCGAGAAATTCTTTTCATCTTTACTAATATTTTTAGTTAAATAATAAAATGGCAAAGCAAAAGAAAGTGAAGCAAGAAAAGCTGCAGTTTGTCCAACTATACTTGGTAAAGCAAAGCCCTTATAAATTAAATTGATTAACATCCGCACAAATGCAATGAATGCACCGGGTCCAGGTCCAAACAAAAATGTACCAATTGTAATGACCACGTCTGAAAAATCAAATTTTAAAAAACTAGTCAGTAGCGGAAATTCAAGCAGCATTAATATATATGCAATCGTTCCAATTAAAGTATAGGCTACTATGTTAGCTAAATTACTAGATTTCTTTTTATGCAAGATTCTTACCTCCAAAAAAATACATGGTCTGTTGCTCCTAGCAACAGACCATGTAAAAGTAAGCTATAGATCTTGGCTTTTAGTTTAGTCTGTCTTCTTTCATCTAGACTTTAACTATCGGTATCTCATTAGATTCCACCACTATCGTGGGTCGTGGACTTACACCACCGGTCGGGATTTTCACCCTGCCATGAAGACAACAAACTTATTTTTAATTTCCACATATATGTTAATCTACGTCCTTTAATCTGTCAACTTCTTCATGAGTTAATTCTCTATATGTGCCAGAAACTAAAGAATCAAGAGTTAGAAAAGCATATTTTTCACGGGCTAATTTTTTAACTTGATGGTTTACAGACTTAAACATTCTTTTGACTTGATGATATTGTCCTTCATGAATTGTTAACTGCACAATTTGGTTATTCTTTTTGCGATCGGTCTTAATGATTTTTACTTTGGCAGGTGCACATCTATGCCGATCAATTTTGACACCATTTTTCAGTTGACCGATTTCTTCAGGCGTAAGCTGACCTGTTATTTTTGCCACATAAACCTTGGCCACGTTATTACGTGGGTGCATTAACAAGTTAGCTAATTCTCCATCATTAGTCATCAGCAGCAACCCAGAAGTGTCATAGTCAAGTCTTCCGATTGGATATAGCCGGTACGGTAAGTTTTTAAAATAATCAACTACTGTTTTCCTACCTTTATCGTCACTGGCAGTAGAAACTACGCCGCGTGGTTTATAAAACAAATAAGTATGTAGACTTTCACGCTCAATCGGCTCGCCATCAACAGTAACGTTGCTAAAAGTGTTAACTTTAGTTCCTAGCTGAGTAACGACTTTCCCATCAACCGTCACTCGTCCTTCTACGATCATCTTTTCGGCCTTGCGGCGTGAAGCAATCCCAGCTTCCGCAATTACTTTTTGCAACCGTTCTAAAACCATTATTTTTCTCCTTTTTGAGTTTTTGCAATATTTTTATCAGCTTGTCCTTTGGCAGCAAATAAATCTATTTCGCCTTCAGCGTTTACACTTTCATCCTCAAAGTCTTCAATTAAGGGCAAGTCGGCCAGACTGTGATAACCAAAATATTGTAAAAAGTAGTCACTGGTCACATATACGTTTGGGTGACCGGGAGCTTCTTTTTTACCATCTATTTTAACTAACCCGCGCCAGATTAATGTTTGCAGTGCACCAGAGGAATTAACGCCTCTAATTTCATCAATTTCTATTCTGGTTATAGGCTGCTTGTAAGCAATAATCGACAATATTTCAAGTGCAGATTGACTCAAGCTTTTTGTTAAATCTTTTTGAAAAAAGTGCTCAATGATCGCACTCATTTCGGGACGAGTAGTTAATTTATAGTTGTCATTAATATGCTGTACTTGAAGACCTGAATCAGCATTTTCCAGCAGCTTTTTTTGTAATTCTTTGGTCAGTTCACGCAAAGCAGGCTTGGTAATTTGCAAAAGTTCACATAAATTTACATCTGTAATACCAGCATCACCAGCTACATATAATAGTGCTTCTAACTGCGCTATTTTACTTGTCATCACAATCAATTCTTTCTAAACAAAGATCGCCAAAAGTCCTTTTTTGTAGCACTTTTACTTGTTGTTTCTTACATAGTTCAAGTAATGCTAAAAATAAGCCAATCACATCGGATAAGGTTCTCATTTCCTTACAACACGAAAAAAAACTGACGGTCTGATGTTTAGCTAACTTTTTTTGTAAAAAATGAGCCATTTCTGCTACAGAGGTTTCGTTTACATTAACCGAAACGATATCAGGCTGCCTAATTTTCATTCGTTGCAAAATTACTATAAAAGTATTGGTTAATTCCGTAGCTGTGATCTGCCCTTTTGGTAAAGGCTGAATCTTTTTATTTTGGGGAACACTTTCTTCCTTAGCAGCAGTAATTGGAACTTCTTCGTTTCTTTTTTTAAAATAAGCTGAAACCTTTTTAAATACTGAGTAGGTTACTAGTTGCTGCACTAATTCATCCCGCGGATCTTCCTGTTCTTCGTTTTCATCTGCAAAATCATTATGCGGTAATAATGATTGAGATTTAATGCGCAAAAGCATTGAAGACATCACAAAGTATTCTCCTGCTATTTTGAGATTTAATTGTTGCATTTCTTGCAAATAGGCCAAATATTGACTGGTAATTTGGGCAATCGGAATATCATAAATATCAATTTTTTGGACTTTGATTAGGTGCAGCAATAAGTCCAAAGGACCTTCAAAATTAGGTAATTCCAAAGTTAGGTTTTCACTCATTATCTCGTGTCCTTTTTAAGATATTTAATCAGTTCAATATATTCAGGAACAGCAGTAATAATTTTTTGCGGATTAGCCTGGGCCAATTCATTGACTGCTTGTGCCACATACTTTTCCTTACGATAATCAGGAGCAAACGAAAGATAGCGGATAACTACAAATTGCTTATTCGCTTGGGTTCCGATTACGCCCACAAAATTGGGATCCTGAGCACGATAAAGGTATAGATGAAATTCATTGCTATTCTTGTTTAAATGAATTTCATCTTTAAGGTTAGCAAGGTTTTTAAAATCAGGTAAATATGACAACAAGCCCATTGCTACTTTTTCTTTATCATTTTTACATTCAATTAACATTTAATCACCTATGTCCGGGGATGAGTTTTTGCGTACACCTGTAAAATATGCTTCTGCGACAAATTGGTGTAAATTTGGGTGGTACTAATGTCTGAATGACCTAAAATTTCTTGAACTACACGCAAGTCCGCTCCATTTTCTAGTAAATGCGTAGCAAAAGTATGCCTTAAAGTATGAGGGGTAACATTTTTTTGAATACCAGCCATATTACAATATTTTTTAATAATTTGCCAGACTGCCTGCCTTGTTAAAGCGGTACCGCGACTATTAAGAAAAATAAAGTCACAGTTTTGGCCTACTTTTAATATTAACGGATCCCGTACTTTTTCCTTATAACTATCTATCCAGGACAAAGCTACTTCGCTTATTGGAATTAACCGTTCCTTTGATCCCTTACCGAAAACTTTGATCAACTTCAGTTCTTCATGTAGATCGTTAAACTTGAGGTTGATTAATTCACTCACCCTAATTCCAGTTGCATATAAAGTTTCAAGTAACGCCCGATCGCGCAAACCCAGTTTCTTATTGGTATTAGGTTGATCAAGCAAATGATTGATTTCATCTACTGTGAGGGCTACAGGTAAAGAACGCCGTTTTTTGGGAGAATCTATTTCCAGCATGGGATTGATTTTTTGGATGTTTTGCCTTACCAGCCACTGATAAAATTTACGCAGACTAGAAATTAACCGACTAATTGAACTGGTGGCTTTATTTAAATCACGCTGTTGAGCCAAAAAGGCATCAATGTCAAGAGCTTTAGTTGGCCAAGTCTTTAAATGCTCTTTTTTTAAAAAATTGATAAAAGCAGTTAAGTCTTGCCTGTAAGATGTAATGGTGTTCGCGCTTAAACCGCGCTCAATTTGGCTGTATCTTAAATAATCTTCAACTTGTTCTGTTAAATTGTTCATTTTGCTACATCTTCAGGATCATTAATTAAAGTAATTGTACCTGCGTCCTTGTCTTCTACAATATAATTATTTTTGAGCAAATGCCCCAATGCACGCTTAAAAGCAGATTTGGAAATGCCAAAATAATTTTTAATATCTTCAGCATCTGATTTATCGTAAAAAGGCAACATTTTGTCGCTTTTACGCCGCAAACTCATTAAAACCATTTGGGCATCATCATCAATTTCTTCAAAAGCACGAGGTAAACTGCTTAAGTTTAGCCTGCCATACTGACTGATACCAACTACCCGGCCTTTGAACTGTTCACCTAAGCGCAGGGGACGCGCCATTTCTGAAGGATGGACAAAACCAAGATAATATTCTTTTGTAATCACAAAAGCTCCTACTTCACGTGCAGAATAGACCGTTCCAAAGACATCTTTGTTTTTCATGTCATCTGGAAAATGAGCAGCAAGCTGTTCAAAGATATTTTCATCAGCCAGCTTTGCCCAAATACGATCCTTTTCATCTGTTTCTAAATGAACTAAAAGCTGGTCATCTGGGCGAGGCCACCGATCTTTATTAAAAGGTAAATCATCAAGAGATATTACAACATCTTTATCCGGCAAACCAATGTCTACAAAAACCCCAAGGTCATATTTAACTGCTGTGACCTTACTCCAACCATATTGGTCTTTTTGAGCAAACGGCAGGAATTGGGTCATTTCACGATTATGTTGTTTATCGTCGTATAAAAAACCCTTGATTTCATCCCCCAGTTTAGGCTTTTCTTCCTGCGTGATTTCTTTTCTTTTTAATTCATAAGTAATGCCATCAATTTGCACGAAAAAAGAATTTTCATTTTGATCAATAATTTTACCAGCTGCGATGGTGCCAAGCATAATTTTCTCTCCTAAATCTAAAATTGGGATCTTTAAACAAGTATATCATTTTCAAAGTATTTAGCTCTAATAGTCATTTGACTTTACTAGTAATATCTATTGTATCATTGCCTAGTGTATTTAACTCAAAACAAAATAGCCAGTGACAACCACTGACTATTTTGACAAATGAACTTAATTAAAGATTTGAAACTTCACCTTGGTAAATAGCACCACGACGAGCATCAACAGTAATAGTAATTCCACTACCAATCTTTTCAGTTGCATCACTAACACCAACAACAACTGGAATACCTAATGATAAACCAACCACAGCAGCATGTGAAGTCAAGCCGGAAGCTTCAACAACTAAACCGGAAGCCTTCTTGATCGCTGGCATGTAATCAGGGTCAGTAGTCTTGGCAACAAGGATGTCTCCCTCTCTAGTCTTGCTAATTGCTTCTTCGGCACTGTTAACTACAACTGTTTTACCAACAACTGAACCGTTGCCTACTCCTAATCCTTGAGCTAATTTGCTACCAATAATTTGGAGTTTCATCAAGTTGGTTGTACCTGAGTCACCAACAGGAACACCAGCAACAATGATTACTAAATCACCATCTTGAACATAACCTTGTTCTTTAGCAACTTTAGCTGCTACTTCGAACATATCATCAGTAGAAGCAGGTTTTTCAGTAAGCAAAGGTTGAACACCCCAAGAAATGCCAAGTGAGTGTTGGATCTTCTCGTCAAAAGTTAAAGCTAAAATGTTAGCATTTGGACGGTACTTGGAAATCATTCTTGCAGTATAACCAGAATTAGTTGCAGTAATAATGGTTTTAACACCTAATTCTTGTGCAGTCCGCACAACTGATTCACCAATAGCTTCAGTAACGTTTGAACCCTTGTATTCTTCAAATCTTTGCAGAGCTAGAGTGTTACGCTTAAGAAGTTCTCGTTCAGTTCTTTCATCAATTTCAGCCATTGCTGAAACAGCTTTAACTGGGTACAAACCATTTGCTGATTCACCAGAAAGCATAGTGGCATCAGTACCATCAAGAACTGCATTGGCAACATCTGAAACTTCAGCACGAGTTGGACGAGGATTTTCTTGCATTGAATCAAGCATTTGGGTGGCAGTAATAACAGGCTTACCAAGTGCGTTTGCTCTCTTGATTAAATCTTTTTGAACAAATGGCACATCAATAAATGGAATTTCTACACCCATGTCACCACGAGCAACCATTAAACCATCTGAAACTTGCAAGATTTCGTCTGCGTTATCAATACCTTCTTGTGATTCAATCTTAGGATAAATCTTAACGTAGTCACAACCAGCATCTTCACACAACTTACGAATATCAAGGATATCTTGCGCCTTACGTGCAAACGAAGCAAAGATAAAGTTAATGCCATGAGCTAAACCAAACTTAATGTCATCAGCATCTTTTTCAGTAATTCCTGGGAGGCGAATTTCAACACCAGGTGCATTAACACCCTTCTTAGAACCGATAACACCAGTATTTTGAGCTTCACAAACTAGTTCTTTCTTTTCTTCGTCTTTTTCTTTAATTAATAAGTCAACTAAACCATCGTCAATTAAAACGTGACCACCAACGTGGGTATCACAATAAAGACCTTCGTAAGTAACATGAATCATGTCCTTGTTACCCGGTTTAGAATCGTCCATTGATACACGAATTTGGTCTCCAGTATTAATGGTAAACTTGCCACCTTCTTGATCAGTGGTTCTAATCTCAGCACCTTTGGTATCTAAAGCAATACCAAGTACTAAACCAGTTTCTTTTTCAACTTGACGAACCATTTTCATCCGTGAAAGATGTTCAGCATGGTCACCATGTGAAAAGTTGAAACGAAATACATTTACGCCTGACTTAGCCAGAGCTGTAATAGTTTCAATATCATTTGAAGCTGGCCCTAAGGTACTAACAATTTTAGTTTTCTTCATTATTTAAAAATCTCCCCAAAATCGACTATTATTTAGTCATTTCTTCATTAATGTCAAGTAAAGACTGTTCACTGGCGTGCTGTTCATCAAACAGGTCCAGAATATCGTGGGTTTCTAATTGACCATTCTCCATGCCGACAGCTAAACCGCCTTTACCATCGAGAAGTAATTTAACCGCATAGTTACCCATTTTTGTGGCATTAATTCTGTCCAAAAGGGTTGGTGAACCACCGCGTTGCATGTGACCTAGAATATTTGCTCTACAATCAAAGTCACCGTATTTTAAAAGCTCTGTTCTAAAATCAGCAGCATTCATGACACCTTCAGCTAACACGATAATACCATTATCTTTGCCATCTTTAAAGCCGCGCTTTAATCTTTCGGCAATTGCCTTAATATCGTATTTTCTTTCCGGAACAACAATTGCATCAGCACCGGAAGCCAGACCTACACGCATAGCAATATCGCCGCAATCTCGTCCCATAACGTTAACTACGAAAACGCGGTGATGGCTGCTGGCAGTGTCTCTGATTTTGTCAATAGCTTCCATTGCAGTATTGCAGGCAGTGTCAAGACCAATTGTATATTCAGTATACGGAATATCATTATCAATAGTACCTGGTAACCCAATTGAATTAATACCCAAACGTGTTAATGCCAAAGCACCGTGATATGATCCGTCACCACCGATTACAATAATAGTATCAATATCATGCTTTTTTAATTGTTCAACACCCTTCTTTTGCACTTCTTCTTGTGCAAATTCAGGATAGCGGGCACTGTAAAGAAAAGTACCACCAGAATTAATCATATGGTCAATGTTTTCAGCAGTTAATGTAACAAAGTCACCTGCTACAAGGCCGGCAAAACCATAACGAATACCAACAACACCAAGACCGTGATGAATAGCGGTTTTTGTAACAGCCCTTACGGCTGCATTCATACCTGGAGCGTCGCCACCGCTCGTTAAAATTCCAATTCGTTTCATGAATTCACCTCATCAAGATTATTGTGTAATTTCTCACATCACCTAAATTTTAACATTCTTTCAGGAAAAAATCTCACAAAAAATGATTTAAATTCTTGATTTAACAGTCTTTTTCGATGTTAGCGTTAACAACAGCTACTTGCTCAAGTTTACGCAAAAATCACTCTTTGAAGTTGACAACCTTTAAATTTGTCAATACATACTGTTTTTTACTGGAATCAATACGGTCATTCTGTATTTTAATACCTAATAAGTAAATTCCACCTTCCTTTAAATTCGATTGAATTTTATCATAAACATTAGGAAAAATAACAATATCCTGCTTGCTGCTTGAATCCGCAAAGCTGCCAAACGCCATTGTTTGCCCATTTTTGGTTCTAATTAATTTTAAATTTAACAGCTTCCCCACTGTTATGCCTGACTCATGGATTTCAAAATCACTTAAAGGTCTGGCATTAAATTTTTGAGCATATTTTTGAACTGCTAATAATGGCGAAGTTAAAGTGGAAAAACCCAAGGCTTCTTCTTCCATGCGGGCCTTTTCCTGTTTAGTTGGTGCTTTAGCCGGCTCAATAGGTGCTCCGCCTAAGCTTTCAGCAAGTGCAAGATTTCCCTGCGTTAATTTAACGTTTTCAACTATTTCAGTACTATTTTGTAATAACTCATTTCTATTAGAGTTAAGTTGATCAAAACAGCCAGCTTTAATCATTGATTGTATTACTTTGGTTTGAATAAACTTAGGATCAATTTTTCGCAAAAAATCACTTAAAGACTTAAAATTGCCATTCTGTCTTTTCTTGATTATTTCCTTCAGAAAATCAATCCTGATACCCTTAATTGCCCGCAAGCTGACTAAAATTTTGCCGTCAATCACCTGATAATTTAAGGTACTTTTGTTAATATCAGGAGACAGAATTTTTACCCCGTCACCTTGTGCTTTCATCACATATTCAATTAACTTATTTTGGTTACCAGTATTTGAATTAAGCATAGCTGCATAAAATTCAGCAGGATAATGAACTTGCAAATATGCTAACCAAAAAGCAATCATTGTGTAGGCCACAGCATGGGAGCGGTTAAAGCCATAATTTGCAAATTGTTCAATATAGTTATAAACCTTGGCCGCTACTTGTTTAGTTTTGCCTTTTTTGACAGCACCGGAAATAAAGCGCGATTTTTCTTTCTCAATAACGCTCTGGTCCTTTTTTGACATTGCTCGTCTCAAGATATCGGCTTCACCTAAAGAGAAACCTGCTAAAACTTGAGCCGTTTGCATTACTTGTTCCTGGTACACTAAAACGCCATAGGTAGAAGCCAAAATTGGTTTTAAACTTGGATCTGGATACGCTACTTTCTGCTTGCCCTTTTTTCTGGCTATAAAAGTCTTGATATTTTGCATTGGGCCTGGCCTGTAAAGAGCGTTAACAGCAACTAAATCTTCAAAGTCGTCAGGATGTAATTCACGCAATACATTTCTGATCCCGCTTGATTCAAACTGAAAAACCAGCTCGGTTTCTCCTTTTTGGAAAATTGCTAAAGTTTGAGGATCATTCAAAGGTATTTTATTAAAATCGATTTTTTTACCTTGTGTTCGTATTAATTTTTCCGTATCCCCTAAAATTGTAAGATTTCTGAGACCTAAAAAGTCTATTTTTAATAATCCCAGTGATTCGACATATTTCTTTGTTTGCTGAGTGATAGGTATGCCCAACTGACCAGATTGTAAACCAGCAATCGCGGCAATAGAATTATCACTAAGGACTAGACCGGCTGCGTGAATAGAATAGTGCCGCGGTAATCCTTCCAAACCATTTGCCGTTTCAAAGAGCAGCTTATTTTGCGCACTGGCATTCACTAGCATTTGCATTTTCTTTGAGCCCTGATATGCTTCTTGCAAAGTGATTTTACCTTTAGAAAAAGGTACGCTGTTTGACCATTTGCTCATTTGCATTTCTTGCAAGCCAAAAACGCGTCCCGTATCCCGCAAAACTTGTTTAGCGGACAGAGTACCGAAGGTAAGAATTTGAGCCGCATGGTCCATACCGTATTTAGTGAACATGTATTTGATGACATCGTCTCTGCGATTATCAGGTATGTCTAAATCAATATCTGGCATTTCGTGTCTTGCCGGATTTAAAAACCGTTCAAACAGTAATTTATATTGTATAGGGTCAACTTCCGTGATGCGCAGTGAATACGAAACTAAGGAGCCACAGGCAGAGCCGCGTCCCGGCCCCATAGCTATATCAGAGCGGTGGCAATAATTTACGACATCCCAAACTATCAAAAAGTAATCGTTAAAGCCCATTTGGTCAATAACCTGCAACTCGTAGTCCAGTTGTTTTTGATAGTTTAGCGGTATTTTATGCCCATGAAAACGGTCCTGTAGACCTTGTTGAGCTAAAGAATTAAGATAATCCTTTGAGTTAGCAAACTGGTCCTGTTTGTATTTAGGCAAAACAGGTGTTTGAAAAACAACTTTGGCAGCACAAGCATCAGCGATTTTGCCCGTATTATTTAGAGCATCATCCAAATTAAGCTCATGATAACGCTCACTTATTTCCTGAACTGAAGGCAAGTAATGTGAGCCTTTTTGTTTTGCCAACTCAGAAATATCCTGCATTACAGCGCCTTTTTTAATAGCTTGTAAAGTCTTGCGCAAAAATTGATCCTGCGGTTTCAAGTAGCATGTGTCTTCAACACTAACAAGGGGCAAGTCAAACTGCTTAGCAATCTGCGTGACGTATTGAATATAATTTTCTTGTGAATTGCTGCCGTAAACGCCTAAATATAATGAACTGGTCTTTGGCACCAAACTAATTAAATGCCGGATGAAATTAGTGCCCAAGTTTTCATTCTGTAGCTGCAAATTAAGTAACTCACTATGTGTATTTGCAGGTGTGATAAAAATCAGTTCATTTAAATCTTTAGTTAAGTTTTCTAGAGTCAGGATTTTGTCATTAGTACCATTATCAGTTAGCAGATTGATCCTACTTGATAATCGTAAAATATTGCGGTAGCCTTCATCTGTTTTAGCAAATGCTATTAAATCATATTTATGCGCACTATCAATTAGACCATTAAGTCTCAACTGCATCCCTAAAAGGGGCTTAATACCAACCTCTTGTGCTACTTCGTAAAAGTTAACTAGACCGTATGTGACATTAATATCCGTTAGCCCTACGGCATCATAGCCTAAATTTTTAGCGGTATTCAATAAATTTTTGATCTTTATAGGACTTTCTAAAAGCGTGAAAGCACTAAGATTTTGCAGAGCAGCATATTTCATTTTTGCAGCCACCTTCCCTATAAATTAGTATACCAAAAAGCTATCTTCTGGATTGAAAACGTGCATAATTTTTGTTAAAATTCATGTGTATGAAAGAAGGAACCACTATGGGTCGTTATATCGTGACTATTTGCTGGAGCGTGGTTTACATGCTAATTGTAGGTTTCATCGCTGCTCCATTAACGCAAAATGTTTTTAATTTCAAAGAAGCTGCCATTGTTGGTTTGATTTTCGGATTGCTTTTTGCGGCAATCATTCCTACGATCACAGCTCACTCTCATAAAGATAAAAGTAAATATTCTAAACTCAAATAAAAAAGTCATTAGTCTAAAACTAATGGCTTTTTTGTTTACTTAAAATAATAATTTCGCGTTGAATCCAGCTTAATATTTTTCTTTTGCAAATACTCTTGAAACATCTCTACATAATCTTTATCCAAAATAGTTTCAATTTTATTTGGTGAATATTCCGGATAAAAACCACCGCCCATTGCCCGATAATTATTTACGGCAAGATGATATATTTTTTCAGCTACAATTGGTACTCCGTTTAATTCCAATTTAGTTAGGCGACTGCCCTGACTCTTAGAAATATCTGCATCATAAGTCAACGGATAAAACACATCAAAATTAAAAAGCAGGTTTTTATACTTAGGCTTGAAAACTACTTTTCCAGTCTGATCTTTTGTCAAAAATTTTAAGGAGTATTCAACAATATTACGCAATTCTTTGCCTGTCAACCTAACCTTGCACAATTGGTTGGCAAACGGATAATTTAGTAAAATATCACGCATAGTTACATCTTCGTTAAATCCCTGAGCCGTTTCACTCATTAGTGCTGTTGCAGAAATATCAGCTTTGGTAAAATAAAGTTGCATATTTTGAATTAAATTGATGAAGTCAGACCCATTAATTCTGGCCTGTTCAGCGTTCATTACTAAGGCTGGTTTTTCTAAGTGAGCAATTGGCTGATCCAGCCACAATTGTGTTTTTTTATCCAAACTAGCGCCTAAATTAATAATTTTATTGTCGGGAACATGATTTTTGCTATCCAATAATTCCACAGACATGTGTTGAATTTTGTTACTCTTATCAGCAATATCCATTACTACTTTGGCAACACATTCTCCCTTGTATCCCGGTTGAACAATAGCAGTATTATTTGAAATGAGCTTTAGCTTGCGGTGCTGGTGACCTGTTAGCATTACATCAATTTCTGGAATATTCTGTAAGATACGGTAGCCCTCATTCTCACCTGTTTTTGGTTCGGTTCTCTTACCAGTTTTTAGATCGGCTTCAAACCCGCCATGGTACAAAACGCCTAATACATCAACTTGCGGACGTAAAATTCTGGCTATTTTTTGAACCTGAGTAAAGGCAGATTCAAACTGTAAGCCTGTAATATGGTCTGCAGGCTCCCAAAATGGTATTCTCTGGGTCGTAATACCGATAAGACCAATTTTTAAGCCATTTTTATGCAAAATAACATAACTCTGACCAAAAGCTGACCGACCCGTTTTACGAGATAAAATATTGCTGTTTAAAAATGGTGACTGACTATATTTCAGATAGCTTTTTAAATAATCTTGACCAAAATTAAAGTCATGATTGCCGAGACACCTTGCATCATAACCAATCTCATTATAAAAATCTGCAA
Organism: Lactobacillus helsingborgensis; assembly: GCF_000970855.1. Lineage (GTDB taxonomy): Bacteria > Bacillota > Bacilli > Lactobacillales > Lactobacillaceae > Lactobacillus > Lactobacillus helsingborgensis. Next base: position 877,035 of record NZ_KQ034046.1, on the reverse strand, counting down.
ATTTTTTTAACACAGAGCTTTTATTAGCTTCATGAACATAGGCAGCAAGCGGTGAGCCTTGAAGAAAATCTCCGGCATCGGTCACAATCACATTGTCTGTGCCATATTTTTGACGTTCTTTTTCAATTAGACTGCTTACTAGGCTAAGACCAAAAGCAGCAGAATAGTCATTTTTATTCTGATAATCGGTAGGCATAATGTAGCCATGAATATCACTTGTGTGCAAGAAAACCAGTTTCATTTCAGCATGTTCATCTTTCTAAATAAAAAAAGACACCTAATTTTTGGTGTCTTTTAATTATTGGTTGTCGCTTGAGTTAGTTTGGTTAACTACTTGGCGACCTTTGTAATATCCTTTAGGTGAAACGCGGTGGCTTAAACGATATTCTCCAGTAGTTGCATCATAATGCATTGCTGGCACAGTTAACTTAATATGACCACGACGTGAACGTTTCTTTTGCTTAGAAGTATGTCTTTTAGGAACAGCCATTTAAATTGATCTCCTTTTTTGTAGAATTACGATTTTAGTTACTTAAAAAGTACCCAAAATACTTCACGTTTGTTAATGATACTATTGTATCCCGAATAAATCAAGCTATATTAGTTATTCTTGTTTTGATTATGTCCATAAGATCCCCAAAAATAACCAATTAGAACTCCAATAATAAGCATTAATACTAAAATAATGATTAAGGGCAGCTTGAATTTGAACAAGCCAAAATTAATAGCAACATTATCGGTATTTAAAACCACAAATATTACTGCTAATAATGTCAAAATTAAAGTAAAAATGAGTTTGATTTGCCTGCCTGTATTTTTCATATTTTGCACTACTTTCTTGAAGCAAACTTAAGTGATAATTTATCACCAATGGTGGGAAATAGATTATATAATTTGGCCAATATGCCCAAACTAACCGGTAAGTTAAGTTCACGTTTGTTACTGCCAAAGAAATGAACTACTTGCCAAGCAACATCATCTGGGTCAAGCATAAATCTTTGAACGTTTTCAGCATAATGTCCACTCTTATCAGCAATATTAAAGAAATTAGTATAAACAGGACCGGGGTTCACAGTCATCACTTTGACGCCAAAAGGTTTTAGTTCTAACCGCAGTACATTAGAAAATTGAATGACAGCCGCTTTGGACGCGCTGTAAGCTGCTGATTTCACTGTAGGAACCTTGCCGGCAATCGAACCAATATTAACAATTTGACCAGCTTTTTGATCTATCATTAAACGACCAATTAGACGGGTAAAATACATTAAACCCAAAACATTGACTTGGAACATTGCCGTCACTTCGTGACGATTTGATTCTAAAAAATTTTCAAATTTGCCAAAGCCAGCACAATTAACTAAATAGTCAACGTGTTTGGTTAATTTTACTATTTGTTTAAATGCGGCATCAATTTGATCACTATGATTCATATCAGCAACAATTGTATAAGCTGGAGCGCCGGACAATTCGTGTGTTTCTGAAGCTACCTTTGCTAATTTTGCCTCATTTCTGGCAATTAAAATCACTGTAGCTCCTCTACCAGCACTTTCTAAAGCAATAGAGTGTCCTATTCCACTAGATGCACCGGTTATTACAACTACCTTATTTCTCAGAGAATCACTCATTTTTCTCACCTTTCATTGGAATTACAATTCGATCAAAATCATTAGCCAACCTAGTATTTGGAAAAATCTTCTGGGCTTGGTTTTCTAATTTTTTGGCTTTAGCGCCTAAATATCTGGCAGAGATGTGGTTTAAAAACAAACGTTTAACCCCATTATCACGCGCAATTTTTGCTGCTTCAACAGCAGTGGAGTGATAATATGAATGAGCTAAATTTGCTTCATTGCCAGCGAAAGTTGATTCGTGAACCAGCACATCAGCATTTTGCGCCAACTGGGCAATTGCCGGTGTAGCACGGGTATCATAAATAATTGTCACTACTCTACCCGCCTTATTAAGTCCTAAAAAGTCCTTACCATCTAATATAGTACCATTATCTAGGGTAATTTTTTCACCATTCTTTAGTTTACCAAGTAATGGTCCATTAGGTACATTATATTGCGCTAATTTATCCATTAAAAGTTCACCCGGTCGATTATCTTCGACAACTCGATAGCCAAAACTAGGAACGCGGTGAGCTAACTTTTCCGCATATACCCTAAAACCATTGCCTTGAAAAATGAGTCCCCCTTCTTCTAAAACCACAAATTTGATCGGATAACTAATTTTAGTGCGTGAAACTTTTAAGGCTGTTCTGACAAATTCTTCTAATCCGGCTGGACCGTAAATTGTGATTGGACCAACATCCCCTTGAAAAGATCTGGTCGCAAGTAATCCCGGCAATCCGAAAATATGATCACCATGATTATGAGAAATAAATATTTTGGTTACTTTGCGTAGTCTGATATTCGTACGCAAAATTTGATGTTGGGTAGCTTCACCAACATCAAATAACCAAATCTCATTAATTTCATCGAGCATTTTTAACGCAATACTTGATACGTTGCGTTTCTTAGACGGTTGTCCTGCTCCAGTTCCTAAAAATTGTAACTCCATACTCTTCCCATTCTAATACTTAGCTTTTTCAACAATTTGTTTAACAATTAGAGCACTATAGTGCTTTGATCCCAGTGGCGTTGGGTGCGTTTTATCTTCATATAGCCAATTTGGATGCTGATTGGCATTTGAATACCAGTCAATAACAGTAAAATTAGGGTATTTTTTTGCTGCTTCATTTAATAAACTATTAACCTCATTTTGCCACGGTTTATTTGGTACATAAGTATTAATCCAAAATACTTGTTTCTTTTTTCCTATTTGCTTCATGAGCTCATTTAGATCTGCCATTTTAAACGGACCGTTAGTGCCCAAACCAATCAAAATATTTTTACCCAGTGCATTTTTACTTCTATAATGCTTAAGCAAGCTAAAAGAAACACTTAGCTGCCGCGAAATTGCCGCATCGATCACGGCCTTAGGCATTAAACGGTTTAAATCATCGCTGGAGCCCGCCATAACTGAATCACCAATTGCTGTGAGTTCAACTTTACGCGCCAATTGCAGCTCAGTTTGTGAGATACCATATTTCATGAATGATTTATTAACAGGATGCTTTTTAGCAGCACGTTCAGCTTCCTTTAATAGTTTAGCCTTTTTTTGTTCTTTGGGGCTAACATTTTGGCGCTTAGCAATTAGTGCCTTATTATTTTTCTCTTGCTCTTTGCAATTAGCTCTAATTCTCCGCGCAAGTTGCGTCTGATTGAAATTTTGGGCTTTAACTGTTGGGGAAACAAGAATTGCGATACTTCCAATTAGAAAAATTAAGCTTGCCAAAATAGCTTGGGCCCGAAGCAGATAATTACGGGTATTTTTAGCAAAAACCTGCCGCCAAAATTGTTTCAGTTTCAGCCAAGAAATTTTGCCCAGAGGTTTTTCTACAAACCTGTATGATAATTCACTGAAAATAAGAATTAAAATTAACTCTAGCAAATGATAAAGTTGAACATGATCTGCCATGTTAGAAACTTTATCTTCAAAGAAAATCATCACTGGAAATTGGTAGAGATAAATTTCATAGCTGCGTGAGCCAAGCCAATTGAATATGGGATTAGTCAACCAGTTATTCCAGTGGCAGCCAGGATGAGCTGTTACACCGACAAGCAGAGTAACAAATATGGTAAATAACAGCATCCCGCCGTAATAAGGAAAAGCACTTTCCGGATTCATGGCTGGATTGAAAAACAAAATTAAAATACCAATGAGACTAGTTAAGCCTATCAGGTCTAAAGTAATAGTATCACTAGTTTTAATGTTGCTTTTTAGTTTGTTTAGTGGCCAAATTACCGCTAAAGCTGCTCCCAAGCCCAGTGCAAAGAACCTGGTATCTGTACCATAATATATTCGGTTAATATCAACACCCGATTTATACATTAGTGCCATTTCACAAGCTGAAAGAATGGACAAAGTGCAAATAATACTAAAAATATATTTTCTTTTTTTACCATACTTTACCAGTAAGAAAATAACTACTGGCCACAACAGGTAAAATTGACCGTTAATTGACATAGTCCATAGGTGGACAAATGGCGATTCATTGACTGCAAAGCGCTCAAAGTAGCTTTGCCCGTTGAGAATTTGCCAGAAATTATAAACGTTAAGCAGATTAGCCACCACAATCTGACTTAGTTTAGCCAGTAAATTGCGTTGAAATAAAATAATATAAGCAGCTGAAAACCATAGTACCGCAATTAGTGGCGGATAAATTTTTTTCAGCCTGCTTAAATAAAACTTTTTACTATCATAAAAGCCTTTTTCTTCATAAGACTTTAGTATCTGACACGTAACAAGATATCCAGACAAAACAAAGAAAATCGGTACACCAAGATACCCGCCCACAAAAGTATTAGGGTCAAAGTGATATAAAATCACTCCGATTACCGCCAAAGCTCTAAGTCCAGAATATCCTGTAATAAACCGATTTTTTGTCATATCTTTCAAAACTTTTCTATTATTTTATTGGACAAATTCAAAATTGAATGAACCAATGATTACATCATCGCCGTCAACGGCTCCTTTTTTACGTAATGCATCATCAACACCTAAGTTTTTCAGCTTGCGTGCGAGTCTCATAACTCCGTCATGGTAGTCAAGATTAGTCCGTTCAACCAACCTCTCAATACCTTCACCTTTGATTTCAAAAACATGTTCTTCTAATCTAATAATTTCGAATTCTTGTTTTTGCTTTTGTTCATATTTGTATTCTTTAACATTTTGAACGTTTTCAGTGGTCTTGGCAACTTGTTCTTTTTCAGCTTGTTCTATCAAACTAGCCGTATCCTGCATCAATTGGTCAATACCCTTGTGAGTGACACTAGAAATAGCATAAACTGGCTTGTTAATTTGCTGAGACTTTAAGTCCTTTTTAAATTGACTTAATTTTTCTTCTGCACCCGGGATATCCATTTGAGTTGCAACAATAATTTCACGTCTCTTTTCAAGGCTCTGATCATATTGCAGCAATTCGTGACGAATAGTCTGATAATCTTTGATTGCTTCACGCCCATTAGCAGGATCCATTGCCACTAAATGCAAAATTACTTTAGTTCTTTCAATATGACGTAAAAATTGGATTCCCAATCCTACACCATTACTTGCCCCTTCAATTAAGCCGGGCAAGTCTGCCATAGAAAAATCACGTCCATCAGGTAAAATTACCATGCCCAAATTGGGAGTCAAGGTCGTAAAAGAATAAGCAGCAATTTTAGGTTTAGCTTTAGTTACAACAGATAATAAAGTTGATTTGCCTACAGAAGGAAAGCCCACAAGACCAACATCTGCCAAAACCTTTATTTCTAAACGTAAAACCCGGTCTTCTCCTGGTTCCCCATTTTCAGCAATTTCAGGAGCGGTATTAACACTGGTGGCGAAATGAATATTGCCGCGACCTCCGCGGCCCCCGCGTGCAACCACTAATTCTTGTTTATTTTTAGTGAGGTCACCAATTTCTTCGTTAGTCTCAAAATCATAAACAGTTGTACCAACAGGTACTTTTAAATATAAGTCGCTTGCTCCTCGACCATATTGTGATTTAATGCGACCGTTTTCGCCATTTTCAGCTTTAAATTTACGGCGATAACGAAAGTCCATTAATGTTCTTAAACCGCTGTCAGCAACAAAAATAATGCTGCCGCCACGACCTCCGTCGCCGCCAGCTGGTCCGCCATTAGGGACATATTTTTCATGGCGGAAAGCAACCATACCGTCGCCACCTTTTCCGGCTTGGACTTCTATCTTAGTTTGGTCGACAAATGTTGGCATAAAGATTCTCCTTCCGTCTTTCTTAACCTTATTACTATACCACAAATGCTTAGTGGAATTTGGGTTTAAATCAATAATTACAACGTTAATTTAACAGTTTGAGCCTGCGGTAACGTCAAACCAACAGAGCGCAATTCATCAATTGAAGCTTCCTTGATTTTTCTCAAAGAGCCAAAATGTCTTAATAGCTTATTCCTGCTTTTAGGACCAATTCCTTTAATAGAATCAAGTTTACTTGACAGTGCATTTTTGGCATGTGTTTTTCTATGAAAGGTAATAGCAAAGCGGTGTACTTCATCCTGAATTCTAGTCATCAAATAAAAGCCTTGTGATTTTGGATCTAACGGAATTAACTTTAAGGGCACACCATTAATAGGATCTCCATACAAAAGATGATTTGTGCGGTGCTTATTATCTTTAACCATACCAGCTACTGGAATGTTAAGGTCTAGCTCATTTCTTAAAATATCTTCACACGCATCAACCTGAATTTGACCACCGTCCATTAGAATTAAATCCGGCATTGGTTTATGCTCTTTAAGTAGTCTGCTGTACCGCCTGCGGACAACCTCACGGGTATTGCGCACTTCATCACCACCATTTTGATGCTCGACTTCGCCCTTTAATTTATATTTCCGGTATGAATTTTTGTCCGGTTCGCCGTCTCTAAAAACTACCAAAGCCGAAACTGGGTCAGCTCCTTGAATATGTGAATGGTCGAAACTCTCAATGACATGACCATAAGGCAACCCCAAGGAATCAAAAATTTCTTTCTGTGCTCCTTTAGTTTTTCTATTGCCTAATTCCAGCAAGCGAAATTTTTCGTCCAGCTTGAGTTTGGCATTGTCTTTTGCCATATTTAATAAGGAACGCTTTTGCCCTCTTTTTGGCGTTCTCACCGGTACATGTAAAACCTCGCTTAGAGCTTCATTATCAATTTTGGCAGGCACAAGAACTTCTTTAGGCAGTATTCTATTTCTTTGCCCGTAAAATTGCACAATAAACGAGGAGAATGTATCTTCAGGATCATTAGTATCAGTTAACGGATACATCCTAGTTTCGCTTCTGAGCAGCTTAGCTTGTCTTAAAAAGAAAATTTGAATGGCAATCCAAGATTTATCAACGTAAAAGTTAAAAATGTCACGTTGAGTATTGTCATTCGAAATTATTTTTTGCTTTTCAACGGTTTCTTCAATGTAATTAAGTTGATCGCGAATTTCAGCTGCGCGCTCAAATTCCAGGTTTTGAGATGCAGTTTCCATCCTTTGATTAAGGTCTTTTTTGACCCAACCAATATCACCGTTCAGAAAACTTTTGATCTTTTTGATTTGAGCGGCATAAACTGATTTGGGTACATTTTTAAAGCAGGCGCCAAGGCATTGACCCATATGATAATATAAGCAAGGCCTACCTTGTTTACCATGACAGCGCCTTAACGGAAAAACTTTCTGGATGAATTTGAGTGTAGCCTGAGCAGCGTAAACATTCGGGTAAGGGCCAAAATAATAGCCCCCATCTTTTCTAATAATACTAGTTAATTTTGTTTGAGGATCTCGCTCGTTAGTAATTTCAATATAAGGGTAACCTGTACCTTGCTTTAATTGTACATTATAATATGGCTGATACTTCTTAATTAATGTTACTTCAAGTAAAAATGCTTCCTTATCTGTCGAAACCGTGATGATATCGTAGTCACTAATATTTTCAACTAATTCAGCACGTCTTCCAACCTGAGTACTTTTAAAATAAGAACGTACACGACTTTTTAGATTTTTTGACTTGCCGACATAAATTACTTTACCGTTAACATCCTTCATCAAGTAACAACCTGGCTTAGCCGGTAATAGTTTTAACTTATTTTCAATTAATTGCGATGCCAAAAAATCACTCCCTCCAAAATCAGCTATATTATTTTAACATATAATTTACCGTTTGAAATTTGCTTTTGCTCATTAAACACTTTATGCTATTACTTAAATTATTATAATCATTATCTGTTTGCTTTACATAAATAATATTATTTAAACTTAGTTCAAAAATCTAGCTAGCTACTTAATATTATTTTTATTATAATGAAATCAGGAAGGAATTTAATTATGGGTTTAACATTCAAAAAACAAGATGAACTAGAAAAACTATTCGATAAATTTGCGACAGTGCCAAAAGATAAAAAGAAAAAGTTCACCAAAGACAAAGACGAAAAAGACAAGCAAAAGGATAAATAAAAATGGTTCTCCTAAGAGAACCATTTTTTTCTTACAAATTTACAGATTTTGTTCAATCCATTGCCACACTTCTTTGACATGTAATTTTTGAACTGAACTAAAAGTAAGGACTTCCACGTTATCGTGCTTTAGATCAAGCTTATGACTTAATGCACTGAGGACCTGATTTCGCTGATTTTTCTTAATCTTGTCAATTTTTGTGCAAACCACCAAAATCGGTAGATTTAAATAAAGCGCATAATTATACATGGCTATATCATCTTTTGTAGGATCATGGCGACCATCGATTAAAATGATTAAACCTTGCAAGTTTGCTCTGGTTTCCAGATAATCTTGAATCATTTCGCCGAACTGCTGTCTTTTCTTTTGCGAAACTCTGGCATAACCATATCCAGGAACATCAACTAGGTAAAAGTCATCGTTAACTAGATAAAAATTTAGTGTTTGCGTCTTACCCGGTTGACCCGACGTCCGCGCTAAATTTTTACGGCCTAACAATGTGTTAATTAAGCTTGATTTACCCACATTTGAGCGTCCTGAAAGTGCAATTTCCGGTAAATTATCAGTTGGATATTGTTCCTCTCGGACTGCACTAATAGCGTATGAACTATTTTTAATGATCATTAGCAGCCTTTATTTCCAAATTATCTTCTGGATTATCATCTTCACGGCGAGTTACTTCAGGATCAGCGTTACTCTCAATTACATCTTTAGTAACTTTTACTTTTTCAATGTCCGGTTCACTTGGCGTTTTATACATGATACCCATCATCGCGTTTTCAATTATAGTACGCAAACCTCGAGCACCCATATTACGTTCGATTGCCAAATCAGCTATCGCCTTTAAAGCTTCCTCAGTGAACTCTAAGTTGACTTGATCAAGTGACAATAGTTTCTTATATTGTTTGACTAGAGCATTCTTTGGCTCAGTCAAAATTCTTACTAAATCAGCACTGTCAAGTTTATCCAAAGTAGCAATTATAGGTATTCTTCCGATAAATTCCGGAATTAAGCCAAATTTAACCAAGTCACCTGTCGTCAGATGTTCTGTCCAGGAATCATCCTGAACTTTATTCAATTCATTTTCAGCACTAAAACCTATTATTTTTTTGCCCAGACGATTTTTAACGATCTGCTCAATGCCGTCAAAAGCACCACCGACAATAAATAAGATATTCGTAGTGTCAATCTGAATTAATTCTTGCTGTGGATGCTTACGACCACCTTGAGGTGGCACAGAAGCAATTGTACCTTCCAAAATTTTCAGTAAAGATTGTTGTACACCTTCGCCAGAAACATCACGGGTAATCGAGACATTTTCAGACTTTTTAGAAATTTTATCAATTTCATCTATATAAACAATGCCGCGTTCTGCACGCTCAATATCATAATCGGCATTTTGCAATAACTTAAGCAAAATGTTTTCAACGTCTTCACCGACATAACCAGCCTCAGTTAAAGTAGTTGCATCTGCAATAGCAAAAGGCACATCTAATATTTTAGCCAATGTTTGGGCTAAATAAGTTTTTCCTGACCCAGTTGGTCCGATCAAAGCAATATTTGATTTTTGTAATTCGGTTGAAGAATCTACGTCCATTTGGGTGACACGTTTATAGTGGTTATATACAGCAACCGAAAGAATTTTTTTAGCACGTTCTTGCCCAATAACATATTGATCAAGCTGCTTTTTTATTTCCATTGGCTTAGGTAAATCACGTGCCTTTTTTAATGAGTCAGATTTCAATTCATCATCAATAATTCTTTTTGATAAATCCACACACTCATTACAAATATAAACACCATTACCAGCAATCATCTTTTTAACTTGATCTTGTGTTTTATCACAAAAGGAACATTTAATTTCCTCTTGTTGATCAGTAAATTGTGATGCCATCATATTCCTCCTCATATCTTCAACTTTAAGGTTAGCATAAAATAGAGGCTATACATGAATTTTTTGCTCGGAGATAAAATAAAGAGGCAGTATGACACTGCCTCAGTATTTCAGAGATAAATCCTATTTTTTATCAGACTTTTTTTCGTCTTCTTTTATTTTGGATTTTGCAACTTGCTTTGCGCTGTCAGCAACAATGTCAATTGCTTTACGCACATTAATGTCATGAGAAAGCATATCATCAGTCAGAGTATTACGGACAGTCTTTTCGTCCATGTTGTATTCACTGGCTAAGTTCTTAATTTCCTTGTCAATTTCTTCTTTTGAAGCTTTAATTTCTTCTTTTTTGACAATAGCTTCAAGAACCAAGTTAGTTTTTACTCTTTCTTCAGCATCCTTAGCAAATTGTGAGCGTAATTGTGCTTCAGTAGTATTAGTTATCTTGTAGTAAGTTTCTGGACTAATACCTTGGCGTTGCATATTTCCTAGATATTGATTCATTTGGGTATTAATATCTTCTTGAATCATTGCATCTGGAATTTTATCAATGGTAGCATTATTAACTGCACCTTCGATAGCTGCTTGCTCAATTTCTTCTTTTGCAGAATCTTCTTTTTGAGCTTTCAAGTCCTTCTTGATCTTTTCTTTGAGGTCATCAAGAGTATCTACCGAGTCATCTACATCTTTAGCAAATTCATCATCTAATTTAGGTAATTGCTTTGATTTTACTTCATGAATCTTAGTTGCAAAGTGAGCTTCTTTTCCAGCTAAATCTTTTGCTCCATAATCTTCAGGGAAAGTTACAACAACATCAACATCATCTCCAGCTTTATGACCAATCAATTGGTCTTCAAAGCCAGGGATAAATGTGTTAGAACCTAGTTCAAGCGAGTAATCGTCTGCAGAGCCACCATCAAAAGCTTTATCGTCAATTGTACCTTTATAGTCAATAGTTACGGTATCGCCCTTAGCTGCAGCGCTCTTTTTCAAGACTAATTCAGCATTCTTTTCGCGTTCTTCCTTTAGCTTGGCATCGATATCTTTGGCATAAACGCGAGTATTTTGCTTAGGAACTTCAATTCCCTTGTATTCACCTAATTTAACTTCTGGTTCAACAGTAACTGTGGCTTTCATTTGCCAGTCCTTACCCTTTTCCATTGAAACAGGCAAAATTTGAGGTTGACCAACAGCAGCAACATCAGCTTCTTTGATAGCAGCAGAATATGCTGCTGGTAAAACGATGTTTAATGCGTCTTCATATAATGATTCTTCACCGTAATACTGATCAAAAATAACACGGGAAACGTGTCCTTTTCTAAAGCCCGGGACACGCAGACTATTTTTCACTCTCTTAAATGCTTGATCTAGCCCACGCTTTACTTCAGCTTGGGGAATATCAAAAGTAAGTTCACCGGTAGTTTTATCGGTTTTATTCCATTTTACAGACATTAATTAAATACCTCCAATGTCAAGTTAAATTGCATCGTTACATACTAAATTATCTTACATTAAACGCTCGTAAAAAACAAATTTAGGCAAAAAAAGATGTACTTCTATGAAGAAGTACATCTTTTTAAACTGTCTTTTAACGAACTAGTCAAGAATTTCAGTAACTTGACCAGCACCAACAGTACGACCACCTTCACGGATAGTGAACTTAGTACCCTTTTCAATGGCTGCTGGTTTAATTAAGTTAACAGTAAACTCTGTGTTATCACCAGGCATAACCATTTCAGTACCTTCTGGTAATTCAATTTCACCTGTAATATCAGTAGTGTGGAAATAGAATTGCGGACGGTAGTCTGAGAAGAATGGAGTATGACGTCCTCCTTCTTCCTTCTTCAGTACGTAAACTTGACCCTTAAACTCGTGGTGAGTTTGAATTGAGCCAGGTGCAGCTAGAACTTGTCCACGAACAACTTGGTCACGGTCAATACCACGAAGCAATACACCGACATTATCTCCGGCTTCACCTAAGTCCAAAGTCTTGTGGAACATTTCCAAACCAGTAACAACTGATTTAAGAACTTTATCAACTAAACCAACAATTTCAACTTCATCACCGATCTTAACTGTACCACGATCAATACGACCAGAAGCAACAGTACCACGACCAGTAATAGTGAAGACATCTTCAACTGGCATTAAGAAAGGCTTGTCAGTTTGACGTTCTGGAGTTGGGATATATTCATCAACTGTATCCATCAACTTCAAAATAACTTCTTCTTGTTCCTTGTCGCCTTGTAATGCCTTCAAAGCTGAGCCACGGATAACTGGAATATCATCACCAGGGTAATCGTATTCAGTTAATAAGTCACGAACTTCCATTTCAACTAAGTCGATCAATTCTGGGTCGTCAACTAAGTCAGTCTTGTTTAAGAAAACAACGATGTAGTTAACACCAACTTGACGAGCAAGCAAAATGTGTTCACGAGTTTGAGGCATAGGACCATCAGTTGCCGCAACAACTAAGATAGCTCCATCCATTTGAGCAGCACCAGTAATCATGTTCTTGATGTAGTCAGCGTGACCTGGGGCATCCATGTGGGCGTAGTGACGATTTTCAGTTTCGTACTCTACGTGAGCGGTATTGATAGTAATACCACGTTCTTTTTCTTCTGGCGCAGCATCAATTTCTGAGTAATCTTCAGCCTTAGCCAAGCCCTTTTCTGATAAAACTTTAGTAATAGCCGCTGTTAAAGTGGTTTTACCATGGTCAACGTGACCGATAGTACCAATGTTTACGTGTGGCTTTGTTCTAACGTAATGTTCTTTTTCTGCCATTAAAATGACCCTCCTGTAAATTTGCAAGAAGTCCGTTGAGTAAGTAACGGATAGTTCTCTGTTGAATATTGTACTACTTTCATTGGCAAATGCCTAGTATTTTAATGCATAGAGCCATGCCTAATGAAAACGTCCTTTGCTATTATACTAAATACTTTGAAAAAGTAAAGGTATTTGTCCAATTTTATTCGGATATATTATGATCAATTCTCTCAAACAGTTTTTGATTGCTCCTACCATCTTGGTTTTCAATATATGAAGCAATATCACTGGCAAAACTATCTGGATCATCAACATACTTACTTAGTTTAGGATAAAGACTGCCTAAAATCAAATTTACTTCGCCTAAAACCGCTGGAAGTTGGCTCGGTTTATGATAATATCTCGATCCAATACCAGAAACAACTTCACGATAAATTGGCTCTTTTTCAAGCAAGTTAATTTTTTGCGGGATAAACTCCTCAGTCTGCCCTAACACTAATACCTTGAACTTTTCCTTAATGCCTAAGCGAAATAAATCCTCACATAAAACTATGCGGCTAGCAAAATTCAAGCTAGGATCAATTAGTAAGCTTTGAGCATAATTTTGGAAGTTAATTAAATCAAGTTTAAAAAGTTGCTCATAGTCAAATTTTGTCGGTTTGCTTTTTCCTTTAAAATTGAGCATTATTTGCTGCTGCTCTTTCAAAGGAACAGGCTGAATTTTATCCGGCAAATCATAACCGGTAATATTTTTCACTTCAAGTGCTTCAATCAAAAAGTTATTCGCCTGTAAAACTTTACTATAAACAGAGAAAACTTGGGCATCAGTAAATAAATCTTTTTCTTCTTTAATTAGTTCATAGGCTGAATAATTCTGCCCATTCTTAATGTACATCTGACAAAGATTGAGAACAATTGTCTCACTGTAGCCATCTCGTAAAGCTTCTTCCAAATATTGAACTGCTTGGGGAAAGTCACCATTTGTTGCAACTTTATTTGCCAAATTAAGCAAATTTTTTTGACTTAACGACGTCATTATTTATCTTTCTTGACAATCCTTTGGCCAGTCTTATTAACATCAACTGGATGATGGGTTTCTTCCTTCGTCTGCTCATTCTTGCTATTTCTTTTTTGCATAGCACGGTGGCGATTCTGATTAACCTCCATTACTACTGGTAAAACCACTGGTCTGCGATTTGTTTTACGATATAAAAACTTTTCCAAATCGTTACGGACATCTTGTTTAATTTCAGTCCAATCAAATTTTTTATGTTCAAAATTGTTGTTAATAGTTTTTTTAATCAATTCAATGCTGTCACGCATTAACTGCTGGTTGGCCTTAATATAAACAAAGCCCCGACTTGTTACCTGTGGTTGAGCTATAATTTTTTTCTTACGCCGGTCAATCGTAACTACAGCAATAAAAATACCATCATCTGACAATACTTCACGATCGCGCAGTACGATGTTGCCAACATCGCCAATACCAGAGCCGTCAATCATTGTATCTTCTCCTGGAACCGGATCAGTCAGGTAAAGTCGTTCTTGGTTAAAATCGTAGCTTAAGCAATCACCATTTTTCGTGATAAAAATATTTTCTCTTTTTAGTCCGGCTCTGATAGCTAAATCTTTATGAACCTCAAGCAGTCTGTATTCACCAATTACAGGAATTAAGAACTGGGGCTTTAAGATACCAATTAGAAGTTGGAGATCCCTGCCGGTAGCGTGACCACTAGTGTGTTTAGCTTTACCAAGCTGGATAACAGTGCCTCCAGCACGATAAACCAGATCACTAGTTTGCGCCACAATCGTTTCAACAGAATGCGACGGTGTTGTAGCAATAAAAACCAAATCGCCTTTATGAATTGTGATCATGCTATGGCGCTTTTTAGCCATTTTTTGCAAGGAATTTAAAGGTTCTCCCATTTGACCCGTTTCAAGAATGACGGTTTTTTCATCAGGAGTTTCTTTTAAATTTTTAACCCGCATTAACAGACCTTTAGGAACTGTTAGATAACCCAAGCTCATAGCTGTTCGCACTATTTTAGCTAAGTCTCTGCCAGTCAATAAAACACGTCTGCCGGTTTTATGCGCGGCATTTAATACTTCTTGAATTCTGATTAAATTAGAAGCTTTAGCCGCTACAATTACTCTGCCCTTGGCATTACGAAAAACATTCGTTACATAATCCCCAATATCCTGTTCTGCAACGTTAGGAAGTGATGCTTCAGCATTGGAAGAATCACTTAACAGTGCCAATACCTTTTTATGTGCTATTTCTGCTAAACGATCCAGATCCGTGCGGTATTTGGGTGCTGCTGAAGGATCAAATTTGAAATCTCCTGTGTAAACAACTTCACCTGCAGGGGTATGCACATCAATTCCCAAAGAGTCAGGAATAGAGTGTGTTGTAGGGAAAAATGAGATATTAGCATTCTTAAATTCAATCTCAGTATCTGCATCGATCACATGAAAAAGACTATTTTTGCAACGTTTGTTTTCGCGTTTAACAGTAATCTTGGCTAGTTCAATTGTTAGTTGTGAACCAAAAACGGGTATGTCGTACTGGCGTAAGATATAAGGCAAAGCGCCGATAGAATCAGCATGTCCGTGTGTTAAAAAGATGCCGACAACCTGATCGCCGTATTGTTCAAAAAAGTCCAGATCTGGAATAACCAAATCAATTCCAAACAACGTACTATCAGGATATTTAAGACCGGCATCAAGAACAAAAATTTCATCATTAACTTGAACGGCGAACATGTCTTTTCCTTGTTCACGAACACCGCTCAGAATCATAATTTTAACTTGATCAGTCATTATATTTCCTTTTCTTTAATTTTCTATTCAGTTGTTATTTAGGGATCGTGTGATCACAACGTAAAAAGTATCTTTTTTTATTCTAGCATAAAATAGCAGTTTGACAAAAATAAAAAAGCCAGTTCAAAACTTTGAACCAGCTTTTTGACATTGCAAATGAAATTAACGACGTAAACCTAATTTCTTAATTAATTCACGATAACGATTAATATCCTTATTCTGTAAATAACGAAGTAAGTTACGACGGTGACCAATTTTCTTTAACAAACCAACATAAGAGTGGTGATCATGTGAGTGATTTCTCATATGCTCAGTCAGATTGTTAATATCAGTAGTCAAGATTGCAACTTGAACTTCAGTTGAACCAGTGTCACCTTCGTGAGTCGCAAAATTTTTAATTATTTCATCTTTTTCTGCTTTTGAAATTGCCATTATTTTTCACCTTTCACTAGAATAATTGCCGTTAACAACGTTAACCGTCAGGTGTGAGCGCGCAAACAGCGTTAACGGTTCACAACAATAGTATAATACAGACAATTTTTTTAAAAAGCAAGTATAATTTATCTTGCATCTGCATTTATCTTTCAGTATAATCTATAAAGTAGAATTACGATTGATGGAGGTGAATTTTTATGCCACAAATTAAATCAGCTATTAAGCGTGTTAAGACTCAAGATGCTACTAGAAAGCGCAATGCCGCTCAAATGAACAAATTAAGAACTGCTATTAAGAAGTTCAAGACTGCTCAAGCAGCTGGTGCTGAGAACGCCTCCGAATTACATGTAGAAGCAGCTCGTGCATTAGATAAGGCCGCTTCCAAAGGTCTTATTCACAAAAATAAAGCTAACCGCGATAAGAGTCGTTTAGCAAAACTTGCAAAATAATGATCTTGATTATTAATAATCAAAAAAGACAGAAATGAATATCATTTCTGTCTTTTTTTTGCTGTAAATATCAAACACTCAGGATAAAAAGTCTTAAAAAATTCTCACTGCGATATTGTCCGTTTTTATAATTAAAATCAAGTTTAATGGCTTCTTGTAATAATTTTTCTAATTTTTGTAAACCTATGTTATTCCTGAGAGCCACCTTAACTCGAAATGGGTGTACACCTAACTCACGCACAATTTCTGCCTCACTTCTCCCTCTGGTTTGCAACACCTTTACCACCAAAATAAACTCTATTTGATTTTCAAAAACAGCTAAAAGCTGCACTGGACTGTTACCATTATGTAGTTGATTATCTAAACGTGTTAGTGCTTCTTGATAATTTTTCCTTAAAGCAACTTCTAAAATAGCGAATATATTTTGTGCTAGTGACAAATCAGTGTTCTTTTCAACTAATGCAGTTGTGATTTTCTGATCGATTGCCGTCATTTTCAGTTTATTGTAGTTACTCAAAACCGTATCCAGCACTTGATCGCTACGCTCCAAAAGCAATTTAAGGGCATCGTCTGTTATTTGGTATTTTTCACTTGTAATCAGCCCTCTGACTACTTTTTTCAGTTCATAGGGCTTTACTTGGGCTTCAACGACGTTAAAATTTTGCGTAATAATTTTAGTTATTTTCTTGCGCCGATCCAGTTTTTCATATGACGCTACCATTATTACCACATCATCCAGTTGGGAACTATTTTCAAAAATATTTTGTAATTGCTCAACTTGTTTATGATATTTTTGTGGTACTTTAGCGGTCAGAAAAAAAGGGTTCTTAACAGTCAGCACTTTTTTTTGACTAAAAAGGCTTGATTCAGTGAGAGCTGCAATTAAATTATCTAATCCATCTGTTTCACAATCAACCATTACCCTTTCATAGTCTGAGAATTGTTCTTCCTGCAGATAGGACTTAGCAAGATAATCGTTTAAAAAAGTATCAGACCCACTAATAAGAGTATTTAGAGTGTTTTGCTGGGAATTCTTAAATAAAGAAAGTAACGTCATTTTTTTGCCACCGGTAAAAATTGTTTAAATTTTGGTTTCATTAATCCGCCATAGTTCCAAGTTATCATACCACAGTCCTGAGTGGAAGCCCATGAGATATGTTGGTTTTGCAGCGTTCCAATTGTTTCTTCATGTGGATGGCCAAACCTATTATGACGTCCGGCAGATACAAAAACTCTTTCCGGCTGTAAAGCCTTTAAAAAATCTGGATTGGAGGCTGTCCGACTGCCATGATGACCTAATTTAAAGTAATCTGCGTGTAAATGGTACTTAGCCATGATTTCTGCTTCCCCTGCTTGACCGAGATCGCCAGTAAACAACCACTGCTTACGGGCTAATTTAAATGTTAATGACAAAGAATCTTCATTTTTGCCAATACCCGGCTTAAACGGGTAAACAATTGCAAAAGAAATATCTGGATATTTAACATTTTGCCCAGCTAATAATTGCACAACCTGCTTTTTACCAATGCGCGAGGCAATCCGTTTACGAAAGGAAGGATTGTCTAGAAGTCCTTGAGCCATGTATAATTTTTTTACCTTAACTTGATCCAGCAATGGTCCCAAGTCTCCCACATGATCTGCATCTTGATGACTTAAAAATATACCATCAATCTTGCTTATTCCCTGTGCTTTTAAAAATGGAATTGTAATTTTATTAACTTGCGGAGTTACTTTTTTACCGTTAAAGTTTAATTTCCCACCAACATCAATCAGAAAAACGCGTCTAAATAAGGGAGTAGATATTAATATGCTGTCACCTTGACCGACATCAATAAATGTTACCTGCCCTTGCAACGGAAAATGGATGCTGAGAAAGATTATTAAATAAAAGAACAAGGTGCCTTTCAAAAGATATTTTTTAAATTTAATGCTAGAAGTTTGTTCATTAATAGCCACTAATATTGCAGAAGTTAGTAAGAGCAAAAATAAGCACTGCCACCAATTGATTTTACCAAAAGTAAATAATCCGATCTGGGTTCTAGAAAACCGCGCAATTAATTGCTCACTCTTTTCTAATATTCCTTCTAACAGCCAACTCAAATGCGGCGTTATTTTAAATACCATTAAATTTAAAAATGTTATCGGCATCACCACCCAATTAAAATAAGGCACAATAATCAGATTAAAGATAACCGTTAGAAAATTAAACTGGAAGAAATAAAACAATAATAAAGGTAAAAGGAGCATGTTTAAAGCAACAGATTGCTTAAAGTTCGTCATTTTATTTGTTAATTCTAATCCTAGTGCCAAGATGTAACTTAATAATGCACCAGTACCGAGCATTAAACGCGGATTGATAAGCAAATGAATTATCGCCGTCAGCCCTAACAAATCTGGTTTATTTATTTGCAGTTTATTTAAAGTTAAAATCTTGCCAATGATATAAGTCAAACTTGCTCTCACAAAACCTGCTTGACCATTACAAAGAAATATCCCTACCAGCAAAATAAGTAAACAAAAACAAAAGGCTTCATTTTCAGTCAACTTGAAAAAATAACAAATCGTACTAATTACGAGGGTATAAATACCAACATGTAAGCCTGAAATACTCAAAATATGAATGACGCCAAGATCGCGATAATTATTTAAGATCGGTTGAAAATCTTGACTGGGATTTTCCCCTAAGAGCAGTTCATAACTGAAAAAAGAAAGTATAGGTGGCATTTTATGCAAGTATGTCTTTAAACGATAGCGTAAATAATGTAAATAATTCCAAAACCCTCTTTTTTCTACTTTAAGATTGCAACTAGTCAATTTGACTTGTTGAGTAATGTTCTTGCTGCGATAAAAAGAACGTAAATCAAATTGTCCGTAATTAGAAGCAGGCTCAATTTGACTTACCTCACCAGCCAAATGAGAAAAAGTAATTTGATAACCCTGAGCAATTTTTCTAAGCTGATTAGGAGTTAATTTTCCCGAAATTAAAATTCTGCCGCCCGGTGTTTTTGCCTCAGCGGAAAACCAATCATCCGAAATTTTAACCTGATCAGGATAAACGTCGACAGTGGCATGAGGCGTCAGCATAAATTTCGTTTCTTTGTTATCGACATGGAAAATAATCGCCATCAGAAGTACTGACAGTAAAATAACCCATTTTAAGTTGCTAAATTTATAAATTAATAATAATGTTAAAAAGCTAATCAAAGCATAACAGACCAATTTTTGCGTTACATTTTGTTTTTGAAAAATAATAAAACTTAAACCAATTAATAAAAGTCCTAATAATAAGAAAAAGCCTGGTCTGAGAATGCTAAATTTCCAGTTGATCCTTAAGTCCTGCAAAAGTTTTGTCCCCTATTCCAGAAACTTGTTTAAGTTCGTCAATTGCTTTAAACTGACCATTTTCTTGTCGGTAACTAATAATTTGCTGGGCCTTTTTTTCACCTATGCCATTCAGTTTTTGTAATTGAGCTGCGTCCGCTGTGTTAATATTGACTTTATTATTTTCAGCTACACTTGTATCGCTCGCCACTTCAGCTGAATTTGGTTCAGCACTGTCCGAAGAATAGGTTTCAACAATTGCTTTTTTAGTGATCTTTTCACCTTTATAAGGAATACGAATTTTATCCTGATCATTCAAAATTAGTGCCCGATTAACATTTTTGATTTGGGCATTGGTTTTTAATCCGCCTGCAGCAGTGATTAGCTCATTTAAGCGAGCTCCTTTTTTTAACGTATAAACACCTTGATTTTTGACTGCACCAGAAATATCACACGTAACATTTTGTGGTTTATCAATTACTTGTTTTTTTGCGGCGGCTTTTACCTGTTCTTTATCATTCTCGTCATTATCAAGGCTTTCTTTATTGGCAAAGGCAGCACTTTTATCCTCATTAAAATCGATCAATTCATCTTTTTGCGTCTCTTTTCTTGTCCAAATGACAATAATTAAAACTAGCAAAACAAGTCCCACGACAAAATAGAGTTTGTATTGTGCAATAAAATTTTTAACTTTTTCCCAATCCATTGTTTTCAACTCCCAATTTTAAGTACGAAAAAAGCTCAAAAAATTTTGAGCTTTTTTATACTTTATTTGAAATTTTTACGTAAATAATTGAGAGCATCATCAAAAGTACGAACAGGAACAATTTTCATTTTTGTTCCGATCTGTTTAGCTGTCTTTTTGGCGACGACATAATTATTGGCGCTCTTTTTCAATCCACCAGTATCAGTAGGGGCAAAGAATACTTCGGCACCTGCCTTATCTGCAGCAACCACTTTTTTATCTACTCCACCAATGATGCCGACTTTTCCAGAAGGAGTAATAGTGCCTGTGCCAGCAATTTTATGGCCCTTTGCTAAATGTTCACCCGAGAAGATTTCATAACTAGTCAGCGTAAACATCAAACCCGCAGACGGTCCACCAATATCGCCTGCATTGATAGTTAACTTGGGCTTGGTTTCAACTTTAGTATGCTCAACTAATTGAATACCAATACCTGGCTTCCCTGTTCCCTTGACTTTAACGATTTTACCGGTAAAAGCAATTTTTTTCTGCTCTCTGAGAACTGTTATCTGTACTTTTGAGCCGATTTTTCTCTTTTGCAGGTAATTGATCATTTCTGCAGTAGAACGGAATCTATGACCGTTAGCGCCTAAAACAGTATCACCAATTTGCAATTTTTTTCTAAAACTCGAACCTTTTTGTACTTGCATTACATAAACGCCTTGATAATGCAACTTAGGCTTAAGTCCAGCTTTCTTAGCAGCACAATAAATAGCATTTTGCTGACTGGTTTCCATATACCAATTTTGCAGTTCTTGATACTGGCTATTTGTGGCGCTGCCTAACAGTTCTTCTTTGGGAACCCGGCTAACATGTTTTTGGGTAAAACTAAAAAGGTATTGCCATACTGAAGCTGGCTGACTAGTTTCACTTACTGTAACCAAATAAAAGTTATTAGGTGCCTTTGAGTTGCTACGCATAAATTGTCCTGTAGACACTGCGCTACCGGGCATTTCAATATAATAATTGGTTGGCCAATTTAAGCCAATAAATATTACAGCGACTGTTAGAATTAACAGGAGGAACTTATTTAGTCTACCCCTTTTTTTGGTCGATTTTTTTGGTTCATTCATCTTTTTCTTTACCTATTTTTTTCCTAATTGCTGCAGCTGCTTTAGCAGGTAAAAATGATTTGGTATCACCATTAAAATTAGCAATTTCTTTCACAATGCTGGACGCAACAAAACTATTCTCTGGTTTGGTAAAAAATAGAACAGTGCTTACGTCCGGTGCTATTTCTTTATTCATTTCCGCGATTTGTTGTTCATATAAAAAATCAGCGTTGTTTCTGACGCCCCGAATAATAACATTAGCTTGAAGATCATGAGCAACATCAACCGTTAAACTATTTGGCCTTAACAGAACCGTCACATTTTTTTCTTCTTTGACAGCATCCTGTGCCAAGGATTGTCTCTCCTTTTCAGTAAAAAGATATTTCTTGGCCGTATTAGTCATTATTACAACATAAATTTGATCAAAAATCTTGGCAGCTTGCTGAATAATATCAACATGACCATTTGTCAACGGATCAAAACTTCCTGGAAAAATAGCGGTACTCATTAATTTTCCTTTCGATAAAAGCGCACAATTGTCTTACCTAAATGTTTTTCCTGCATTAACTTAAAGCCTTCAACCTGACCTAATTCAGTTTCATCATTAGTTTCAGCCACCACAATTGCATCTTGGCTTAATAAAGCTAATTTAAGCATTTTTTTCATGTCAGACACAATGTGTTGCTTGGCATAAGGCGGATCTAAAAAAACTAAATCGAATTTTTGCCCGTCACCTGCTAGCTTATTTAGAGCAACATTACTTGGCATTTTATAGATAGAAAAGCGATCAGGTTCTTTAGTAAGAGCAACATTTTTACGAATTATTTCTACGGCTTGATAATTAATATCAACTATTACAGCCTGGTGACATCCCCTTGAAACAGCTTCAATTCCCAAGGCTCCGCTTCCACCGTAAAGGTCTAAGACGTTGCCCCCTGAAAAAAACTGACCTAAAGCGTTAAAAAGAGATTCTTTAACTTTATCACTTGTTGGTCTGGTTTTTTGACTCTTAAGAGTGTATAAATTGCGCTTGGCGTATTTACCAGAAATAATTCTCATAACAATTGTTCCATATCTTCCTGTGTTTCTTGTAACTTCTTTTCAGCTTGGACACCCAAATCACTTATTTGTTTTTCAATATGATCACTTGAAAGATCAATTTGATCCCAACTTGATTTCGTAACTTGGTCGACAAAATCAAGCGCGTTTAGTTCCTCCCTAATTTCATCAGCATCCTTTTGATTAACATATAAAATGCAGTAAGCACATTTTTTGGAGAAATAGACTATATCCCCATAACGTCGTAATTTGTATTGATTGTTAACAGACTTTAAATAAACAATCAAACTCTGTCTTTGATTAATATTTTTATGCTCCAAATCTTTTTCAATACTCATTCAAGTTCTTCTTTCTCTTTTTTAATTCGTTCATTAGCAGAAATATTTAACACAATACCAATAGCAGCTGAAAGGACGAGCAAAGATGAGCCACCATAAGAAATAAAAGGTAGAGTAACACCCGTGATGGGCAATAAGCCTAAAACAGCTCCCACGTTAAAAAATGTTTGGGTAAAAATAATTGTAGCAATACCAAAACAAACCAGTGCGTTGAATTGAGAAGATGCCTTGTTGCCAACTTCCATTATGCTAAATATCAGGTAAAATATCAGTCCCAAAACCAGTAAAGCTCCTATTACCCCAATTTCTTCGGCAATAATAGCCAGAATAAAATCAGTATATGGTTCAGGAAGATAGCCCCTTTTTTGCATACTGTTTCCTAACCCAACGCCAAGTAGACCACCATTATGAATAGCATAATATGAATTAACTAATTGTGCTCCGCCCTTTTGCTCTAATTCAAATGGATGGAGAAAGGAGAGAAAACGCCGGTACTGGTAACTTTCCTGCAAAAATTCTGGATTCCACTTGATTATCAAAAATACTAACAAAAAGACACTGATGCCGATTCCAATCAGACAAAGCACCGCGTTTTTAGCAGGGACACCTGAAACAGAAAACATCACAATCACTATCATTGCTAGTACTGCAGTACCTCCAAAGTCTGGTTCAATAATAACTAAAAACATCATAAATGCTGCTAAGATGGCCGGTCTAGAGAGATTTTGAATAATGTGCCCCTTCTTAAATGACCCATCATGGCGGTCTAAAAAATAAGCTAGATAGATTACGAGAGCCAACTTGGCTATTTCAAGAGGTTGTATTTTGATAATTTTCAAATCAATCCAGCCAACTGAGCCGTTAACAGCAGCTGCAGATCCTTTGAAAAGTTTTAAACAGATCAGATAAAACAACATTAAAAGACAAATCACTAAAAAGCCGGCAACAAATCTACGACTTTTGAAAATGCCTAATTTTAAAAAAAAGCACAGAGCACCAACCAAAAAAATTGCGCAAAACGCGTATATTGCTTGTCGAATACCATAGATAGCTGGATTGAAGCCATTTACCAATAAAATATCAGAACTGGCCGAATAAACCATCACTATGCCAAAAACAACCAATAATATATAAGGCAGTAAAATATTATAATTTAAATGGTGAAGTTTTTGTCGCACAAGTTGACCTCTTCCCTGTGATTAATACACGTTCATTATAAAGCATTATAAAACAAAAAGGGCACCACTTCATCAGTGAGTGCCCTTCTTAAATAATTTATTTATTTTTATTGCGTTTCTTATCAGCTTTTTGCCGCTCAGAAGTGTTCAGGATTTTCTTTCTTAATCTGATGGAATCTGGTGTTACTTCACAGTATTCATCATCATTTAAAAATTCGATGGCTTCTTCTAGAGTTAAAGTCTTAGGAGTTCTAATCGCAGCGGCATGGTCTTTACCGGCAGCACGAGTATTAGTCAAATTTTTACCCTTAATGACATTAACAGCAATATCACGATCACGTGATGATTGGCCAACAATCATTCCCTCATATACTTCGACGCCGGCACCAATGAATAGTTCTCCACGTTGCTCAACTGTCTGTAAAGAGTAAGTAGTTGATTTGCCTTGGCTAATTGACACAAGTGCACCGTTTTGACGGCCCGGCTCCCAGTTTTTCACAACTGGTTTATATGAATCAAAGCTGTGGTTCATAATGCCGTAACCACCTGTTTGGGACATAAATTCATTGTTATAACCAATTAAGCCACGGGAAGGAACCAAGAAGTCTAAGCGAGTTTGATTATTGCCCGTTGAAGCCATATTTTTCATTTCACCTTTTCTTTGAGAAAGTGAATCAATTACGGAACCAACATACTCGTCAGGTGTATCAACTTGGACTGCTTCAAATGGTTCACACATTTTGCCGTCAATTTCGCGGTAAATAACCTTTGGTCTTGACAGTTGCAATTCAAAACCTTCACGACGCATTTCTTCGACTAAAATTGAAAGGTGCAGTTCACCACGACCAGAAACAGTCCAGGCGTTTAATTGATCAGTAGGCTCAACTCTTAATGAGACATCAGTCCGAGTTTGCTTGATTAAACGGTCTTCCAGTTTCTTAGGCGTAACCTTGTCACCTTCACGTCCAGAGAAAGGAGAATCATTGGCAACAAAATCCATTTGCAAAGTTGGTGGATCAATTTTCAGAATTGGCAATGCTTCAGGATTCTCTGCTGATGCAATAGTTTCACCGACAAAAATATCGTTAATACCGCTGATAGCAATTATATCGCCAGCTTTTGCCTCAGTGATTTCATTACGCTTCAAGCCGAAGAAACCAAATAATTTGGTAACTCTAAAGTTTTGGGTAGAACCGTCACGTTTCATAACTGTGATGTTGTCACCGACTTTGACCCGACCACGGTAAACACGACCAACACCAATTCGGCCAACATAATCGTCCCAGTCAAGCATTGTAATTTGGAATTGCAGAGGCTCATCAGAATTGTCAATTGGTGCAGGAATAGATTTGATAATCGTATCAAATATAGGATTCATAGTCTCTTTCTGCTTGGCTGGATCTGGATCGTATGAAGATGTGCCGTTTAACGCAGAAGCATAGACAACCGGGAAATCTAACTGCTCATCGTTTGCACCTAACTCAATGAATAGTTCCAAAACTTCATCAAGAACTTCTTTTGGACGGGCGCCTGGACGGTCAATTTTATTAATAACTACAATAGGCTTAACCCCAGCTTCTAATGCCTTTTTAAGTACGAAACGAGTTTGCGGCATAGTTCCTTCATAGGCATCTACTAGAAGCAAGGCACCATCAACCATATGCATAATACGTTCAACTTCGCCACCAAAATCGGCATGTCCCGGAGTATCCAAGATATTGATTGTAGTATCGCCATATTTAACCGCAGTGTTTTTGGATAAAATAGTAATACCACGTTCGCGCTCAATATCGTTTGAGTCCATTGCCCGATCTTCCAGAGCCATATGTTCAGGGAGAGTGTCGGATTGCTTCAATAATTGGTTAACCAAAGTAGTTTTACCATGGTCAACGTGAGCTATGATAGCTATATTCCTAATATCGTTTCTTCTTTTTTCTGACAAAAGTAATTCCTCCTCCACTCCTCAATAAAAAAACTGTGACCATGTCACAGTTTCGGCGGCACGTCAAAAACATGCTAATCGAAGTGTTTCATATCTGTATATTTACGCTCATTGATTTTACCACCTAACTATATACTGGTCAACGTTTATCCCTCTTTTTCAAATTAAAAATTTAGTATAGAATAAAAAGCAGACAAATTAGTTTACTTTATGTTACAAATATAACTATAAACTTTTATGAAAGAGTGAATTTAATTGATATTAATGAAAGATATTACCCGTGATGGTAATCCTGTGTTACGTAAAGTCGCTAAACCATTAACTTTTCCTTTAAGTGAACACTACCAAAACTTAGCTAAAGAAATGATGGAGTATCTTGTTAATTCTCAAGATCCTAAAATTGCCGCAAAACACCAACTAAGAGCGGGTGTAGGCTTAGCAGCTCCGCAGGTAGGTGAAAGTGTCCAAATGGCTTCACTATTAGTTCCTAACGATAAGGGTGATATAATTTTTAAGGAAACTTTTGTTAATCCCGAAATATTGTCTGAATCAGTTAGGCAAGCATGTCTCAGTGAAGGTGAAGGCTGCTTAAGCGTTGACAAGGTAATTGACGGGTATGTCCCTAGACCTGACAAGCTAAAGGTCCACTACTACACTGTCTCCGGAGAAGAAAAAACCGTACGCTTAAAAGATTACCCTGCAATTGTAGCATCCCATGAAATCGAACATTTACGGGGACATCTGTTTTATGATCGCATTAATAAGGAAGATCCTTTCAAACTGGATGATGATACTGTTATAATTTATTAATTGTTTTAAAAATATTTAAGCCGTCTTTTTTGATTTGACGGTTTTTTTAATAAAGCTACTAGAACTTGATTCTATACTTGATTTCTTATGTATGGTAGAATTTTATTAGCTATTGGGTACTTTTTGTTATCCAAAATATGAACGTTTTATAAACTGAATAAGGAGAATACAAATATGATCTACAAAGTTTTGTATCAAAAAGACAAGGTTGTCAACCCTAGACGGGAGACAACCCAGACTCTTTACCTTGAAGCCAATAATATGGTGGCAGCAAGGACTATGGTTGAGGAGAATACCCCCTATAATATTGAACTCATCCAAGAATTAGCCGGAAATTCGCTAACTTACGAAAAAGAACACGCCGACTTTAAATTGACCTCTTTTGAGAGTAAGAAGTAGTTTTCGTGCGCATTAAAAATAATGAAGTTGCCGTCGTTGCAATCGGGGGGTTGCACGAAATAGGCAAAAATATGTATTGTGTTCAATACCAAGATGAGATTATTATCATGGATTGTGGTATTAAGTTTCCTGAAGATGATCTCCTTGGCATTAATTATGTAATTTCTGATTATTCGTATTTAATTAAAAACCGGAAAAAAATTAAAGCACTTGTTGTGAGTCACGGTCATGAAGACCATATTGGCGGTATTCCGTTTTTACTGGAAAAAATTCCAGAAATTCCGGTTTACGCCACTCCTTTTGCTTTGGCTCTTATTAAAGGAAAACTCGAAGAACACGGCATTCTGCGGACAACAGAATTGCACGAGGAGCATGAAGACACTGTCCTTAAATTCAAAAAATTAACAGTGACTTTCTTTAGAACTACCCACTCTATTCCTGATACTCTGGGTATAGCCGTTCATACTCCGCTGGGTGCAGTCGTGTTTACTGGTGATTTCAAATTTGATTTAACGCCTGTTATGAATCAGCCTGCCCCTGATTTTCAAAAAATGGCTAAATTAGGTAACGAAGGTGTTCTAGCTTTATTATCTGATTCGACTAATGCTGAAGTAACGCAATTTACCAAGTCCGAACGTTTTGTAGCCAAATCGCTACACGATATTATTACAGGAATTCATGGTCGCATAATATTCGCCACGTTTGCTTCTAATCTTTACCGTGTTTCAACCGCTATTCAGGCGGCCAAAGATACCGGACGTAAAGTTGCCATTTTTGGACGGAGTATGGAAAATGGCGTGCAAAATGGGATTGACTTAGGTTACTTAAATGTTCCTGATGGTTTGATCGTTGATGCTAACGAAATTAACCATACCCCGGCAGAAGAAGTCATGATTTTATGTACTGGTTCTCAGGGTGAACCGCTGGCAGCTTTATCTCGGATAGCTAACGGTACTCACAGGCAAATAAGTCTGCAACCAGGAGATACAGTAATTTTCTCCTCTAACCCGATTCCAGGAAATACCTTAAGCGTCAACCACTTAATTAATAAATTAATGGAGGGTGGCGCCAACGTCGTTCATGGTCGAATAAATAACGTCCATACATCTGGACATGGTGGTCAGGAAGAACTTAAAATGATGGTTCGTTTGACCAAGCCCAAGTATATGATTCCTGTTCACGGCGAATACCGGATGCAAGTCATTCATACTGAATTAGCACAGGCAGCCGGTGTCCCCGCAGAAAATACTTTTGTCCTTGAAAACGGCGAAGTAGTTTGTTTTGGTCCTGAAGGATCAAGAATAGCCGGTCACATTCCTGCGGGCGATGTTTATGTTGACACTTCAGGTACTGCTGATGTGGGCAATGTTGTTGTCCATGACAGACAAGTATTATCTGAAGATGGTTTAGTGGTTGTGGTAGCAACTGTTGATTATAAGCATAAACGTGTACTGGCTGGTCCCGACGTTTTAAGTCGCGGTTTTGTCTACATGAGAGAATCTACAGAATTAATTAATCAAGCACAAAAGCATATTTATCATGTGCTAAAATCTGAGATGGACAAAATGGAACACCCAAAAGATAGCGTAATCCGCAATGCGATAATCGCTAACCTGTCAGACTTTCTGTATTCGAAAACAAAAAGACGGCCAATGATCTTACCTATGTTAGTTGAGAAAAAATAAAAAAAGCCTGTTTTGTACGGGCTTTTTTGTATAATGAATGAAATTATATGAACAATAAATTAAAGATACACCTTTTAGTAAATGAAACTGCAGGCAACGGTCATGCTAAGTCTGTGTTTGAAGAAATTACTGCATTACTCATAAATAATAATATTAATTTTGATACTAGAACAAGCGATTACGCTGGTGAGGCAATTCGCATCGCTCAAGACTATGGTAATCGACCACATTCTTCAAATGAAATTTTATTAGTAATCGGTGGAGATGGTTCACTCAATGAAGTGCTTAATGGCATTAAGCGTTCAAGTAATCCTGCCACACCTATCGCTTATTTGCCCGCTGGTACAGGAAACGATTTCGGGCGTGCAGCCAATTTAACTGCTGATCCTAAAATTTTACTTGATCGCTTAAAAGGCGGAGTTAAGCCCGATCAAATTGATTGTGGTTCATTTGTTTTTCCTGATATTAATAAAGATAAAAAATACTACTTTGCCAATAGTTTCGGTGTTGGTTTTGATGCTTTTGTTAATCACAATAGCAATATTTCCAAATTAAAAAAATTACTGAACAGATTTAATGAAGGAAAATTGATTTACGGATATAACGTTCTGGCAAGTGTTACTAGACAGGATACTTTTAGTGTCGATATTGAAACTAATAAGCGTAAGTTCCATTTTGATGATGCGTTCTTGGTCACAACAACTAACCACCCTTATTTAGGTGGTGGCTTGCCTCTTTTACCTAGCGCAAAAATTGACAGCCATAGAATTGACACTGTAGTAGTAGAAAAATTTGGTTTGAAAAAATTAGTCAAATTATTTATTAATCTGCTTAAAGATGGTTCCCATGTTTATGATCCCCAATTCCATTATTTTGAAGCTAAAAAAATTACCGTTAAAACTAGGCAAAAAGAATATGCTCAAGTAGATGGTGAGGAAATTAAACGCAATACTTTTAATGTTGAATTTTCCGTATCTTGTTTTAATTTATTGCGCTAATTTAATACATTTAAAAAAAGGACTAATCTCCGATATTCAATCGGAGTTAGTCCTTTTAATTTGAATATGATTCTAATGTTCAATGTAGTCTCTGATTGCATCTTCTAATTCAGTGAGATTTTTATATTGCTTTTCAAGACCGTAAAACATTTCTCGTTTGAGTATCCCTAAGAAGCCTTTCTCAGAAGCATTATCAATTTGGTTGACTTTCCCACTCCGTTAGGTCCTACCAAACCAATCACTGTGTGCTCCAAGGGGAATTTAAAGTTAAGATCATAAAAGACCGGCTTTTTGCCGTAGTTTTTCTTCACCCGCTCAAAAATTATTGCCATATTTTTCGCTCCTTAATGATTAGGCTATAATTAAAAATATAACAATGATTTAATCATTATTTTTTTAAAATGGCAATAAAAAATACTATTTAAATTCATTTTCTTAATTTAAATATGATACATTTACTTCTATTTGGGCTAACTGCATGATATTTTTTACTAAGTCTTCCAGGTCACTTTCACAACTGATTACACCATTTTCAGCGTTAAAAGAAAATCCTGCATTAAAGACCAAATCTGCCGCTGCATCTATTAGTTCGGCATCACTGGCACTTGGATCCAACTTAAATA
Source organism: Lactobacillus helsingborgensis (assembly GCF_000970855.1). Lineage (GTDB taxonomy): Bacteria > Bacillota > Bacilli > Lactobacillales > Lactobacillaceae > Lactobacillus > Lactobacillus helsingborgensis. The sequence goes on along the minus strand of NZ_KQ034046.1, from coordinate 846,476 downwards.
ATGCACGTCCGTCATCATTAATATCGAAACTACCGTTTTGATTCTTTTCGACAAAGCAGTAGACAGTCTCACCAAAGGAATCTTTTAAAATCGTTTCGATTTCAAGGGTATCTGGCCCAAATTCTAAGACTTTAGTATGTTGTGTTATCCATTTAGTAATATCTTTTTGCAGGATCAAACTAGAATAATCAGCGTTTTCATGCACCATTTTTTAAATTCCTATCTCGTTTTAGTTTCTAATTTAATATTTTGCATCCCAATCATCGGGTCTATTTGACCTGAATATATCAATTCAGGGGTTAAAATATAATCTTGTTTTGGAGGTGCAAGTGTGTCAGTTTCTGCTAGATCTTGCTCATCTCTATTTTTATCGGACTTTTCCTTTGCGCTAGGGTCAACTTTTACATTCAGCGCCGTTTGCAATTTAGCAGTTAAACCAGTTTGGCGGTCATTACCTGAGTTATTCAAGGCCATCTCATAAGCACGCGGATCACCAATCAAAACCAAGTTTTTTTCAGCACGAGTTACTGCTGTATATAACAGATTACGTTTCAGCATGACGTAATTTTGCATAGTCAGGCTCAGAATTACTAACGGAAATTCCGAGCCTTGTGCCTTATGTATTGTAATTGCATAAGCTCTAGTTACATCAAAAAGATCTTTTTTGCTAAAAGTAATTTCTCTACCATCAAAATCAGCAACCATACACTTTTGGGCATTATCATTATCAATTGCTAAAATTTTACCTATTTGACCATTATAGATATCTTTTTCAGGATTATTTTGTAATTGTAAAATGCGGTCGCCAATGCGAAACTTCTCATCATGAATTTCAAGTATTTTGCTGGTAGGTTTTGCAGGGTTAATTATTGCCTGAATTACATTATTTAAATTAGTTACTCCGCCATCGCCTTGGTACATTGCTCCTAAAACTTGAATATCATCCGGATTAAACCCTTTTGCTAGGGCGCGCTCAACTATTTGGCTTACAACATGAGAAACTTCATGAGGCGGGCAGTAAATAAAAGAATAGTTTTTGGTTTTCTTAAACAAGGCCGCACTATTCTGTCCAAGATTTATATCATGGGCAAGCGTAATAATGCTTGAATCGTCTCCTTGCCGATGAATTTGTTTGAGGACAGTAGTCGGAAAAGCTTGCGACTTAATTAAATCACTAAAGACATTTCCCGCTCCCACAGATGGCAACTGGTCTTTATCCCCAACAAAAACAATATGTTTGGTCTCATTAATACTGGCAACAAGCTGTTTAAATAAAAACATATCTACCATTGACATTTCATCAATAATTAAAATTTCCCCATTGAGTTCGTTCAAATCGGTGGCATCATTTTCACCAATTCCTAAACCTAATAACCGGTGAATAGTTTTAGCTGTAATACCAGTTATTTCTTCCATCCTTTTTGCGGCACGACCAGTGGGCGCAGCTAGTAAAAACGGTGGGTCCGAGCTATATAAAGCTGATGATGGTATTTCAGCCAAATCACGCAATGCTAATAGAATACCATTGATAATAGTTGTTTTCCCAGTTCCGGGACCACCTGTTAATATTGAAATAGGATGGGTCAGAGCGTTTTTAATAGCAGCTTTTTGTGTTGCATCATATTTAATTTTTAATTTGGTTTCGGCCTTAGTTATCGCCTGATTAAGTTCCTTGTCACTATATTTTGCAGTCGCTTGACTCTTTTCAACCAAGTTTTTCATTGTATTGGCAATATCTGTTTCAGTTTCAAATATTTCTTGCAGAGCTGCATGATTGCCCAACACAACTACTTTACCCTGATGCTGCAAGTTATTGACGCAGTCAACAATGACATTAAACTGGTTAATCTGTAGTAGTTTTTTAGCATCGGTCAGAAGCTTTTCCAACTTAACGTAGGTATTGCCTTCTTTTCCTACTTCATCAAGTAAAATTTGAAAAATTGCACCATTAACTCTTTTGGGATCCGCAGCAGCAATTCCTAACTTTTGACCAATACGGTCGGCACTTTTGAAAGCATAACCTGTCACTTCAGCAATTGAGGCGTATGGATCTTCTTCCAATTTAGTTAAAGTTTCGCCATGATAAAGTTGATAAAGTCTTCCCGCCACTTTTTTATTTAAGCCAAATTGAGCTAGTTGCAAAACTGTTTCCGAATAAGAATCCATTGAGTTAATTCCGCTGAGCAAACTGTCCTTTTGCTTTTTAGTTAAAGACAGAGTAGCAATTTTCCCCGGTTTTTCTTTTAATACATTCAGTGCGTCCATCCCTAAATCAGATACGATGGTGTCAGCTGCTTTTTTGCCTATTCCGGGAAACTTATTTGAACTTAAATAATTAATTAAACTGCCCTTTTCATGTGGCAAGGCCAATTTATAATTTTCGCAGTGAAACTGCAAACCGAATTTATTATGTACTGTCAACTTACCGGTAAAACTATAAGTTGCTCCTATTTGAACATCGCCAAAATTACCGGTGACTTTAATGTCATCCCGGTCGTAATTTTCCAATTGACCAATGATCGAAACGTCAAGAATTTTATAAAGATCTTGGTCGTTTTCGAAAACAATTCGATTAATTTTGCCAGTAAATTCAGTCATTTTTCTTTCTCGCTTCATTTACTAATTTCAAGATTGAAGCATACTGCTTTTGCTCTTTACTAAAAAATTTGGGGTCTTGCTCTTTTGACCTAGCAAAGTATTTTTCAGCTTCTTTGCGACTTCTAGTTAAAATGGTGATGCCCAACATAAAATTGCTTTTGGCTGTTCTTTTTGTAGTAGGAATTTTGCTATAACTCATTTCTGCTTCTTTCAAATTTCCTAAACTTAACCAAATATCGCCGATTAACTCTAAGACTTTAGCATCAACATTTTTAATAGTCAGTGCATAGGCCAGAGCTTTTTGGTTCTGCCCAATTTTAAAAAATACCAATGCTTTTTGATATAAAACTAAATCATCATTAGGAATTTGCTTGAGTAAACTGAGTGCTTGGTCAAATTTACCCTGCATATAATAACATACTGCCAGATCATAATCTAAATCCTGGGGATAAGCAACTAAGTTCTTAGCTTTTTCAAGCAGTTCAGCTGCTTGATCGCTACTACCCTGTTCAGTTAAATAGGTAGCAAGTTTTAAGTAGTTTGCACTATCATGCGGGTGAGCATCAATTTTCTTAATTAATTCATGTACTCTCTTTTTAACAGGAGTTGAGTCTCCTGCAGCTTTTTTGTCTGTTGTCATAACGAATCAGAATCCACCATTTTTCTGTCTAAAAAGTCTGTTTTATTCCAAGTCAAAACTTTGAAGGTCTGCCCTTTGTCTTTTGTTTCCAATATAGTAAGGCTTGTATTGCTTAAACCGCCATTTTTCCTAATATCAGCTAGCGGGTAACCTAATAAACCACCCATAATTGCTCCTAGAGCTGCTCCATGGCTTACTGCTAACACTTTATCATCATCTTGATACTTGTGAGCTACTTCTTGGCCAAAACTTAATCCCCGAGCAATTACTTCCGGATAATTTTCTCCACCAATACTGTGACCATCATATTTTGCAGGTTGATTCCAGATATCATCAACTTGTTGGGGATATTTACTTTCGGCTTCAGAAAAAGTGAGTCCTTCCATCGCTCCCAGATCAAACTCGCGCAAACGTTCATCTACATTTATTTGGGCTTTACAACCAGAAATTTCAGCGAAATTTTCTGCCGTAGTTTTTGCTCTTTTTAAGGGACTAGTATAAATGCCGGCAAAATTTGTTCCTCTTAAATAACCAGCCAGTTTGCCGATATCAATTAGACTTTGAGTTAAAAGTGGTGAATCACCGTGTGCCCCCTGAAAACGTTTTTGTAAATTCCATTCTGTTTTACCGTGTCTGACAAAATAAATCTGCATTAAATAATTATCCTTTTCTGTTGCTATTAGTTTCTAGTTTATCATTTAATTTGTTTAAAAGAAAAAGAGTAGGAGCAAGCAAAAAAGGAAATGCCGAAGACATTCCCTTTGATAGCTAAAATTAAACTAATTGTAATTGCTGCTCATTCTGGTAAGCACAATCAATATTGCCGCCACCCAAGCATTCTTCGCCTTGATAAAGAACCAATGCTTGTCCTGGAGTAACAGCACGAGCAGGCTCATCAAAGTAAACTTTTGCCTTATTGTTTGATGCATCATACGATACAGTCACACCAACATCAGGCTGACGGTAACGGAACTTAGCAGTGCAATGGATCTCAAAATCATGCTCGGGTTGGCCAGTAAAGAATGACATATCACTAGCTTCTAGCTCCGTCGCATAGAGCAATTTACTGTCATAGCCCTGCTGAACAATCAGTTGATTCTTTTGCAGGTCTTTACCAACTACAAACCAAGGTGCTGTTGACTCTTTAGTTGAACCAAGCCCCAAACCTGATCTTTGACCAATAGTATAATACATTAAACCGGCATGGTGACCAACAACGTTGCCATCTGGTGTGATCATATCTCCAGCCTGGGCAGGTAAAAACTCACTCAAAAACTTACGGAAGTTTCTTTCACCAATAAAGCAAATTCCAGTTGAGTCTTTCTTCTTAGCAGTGGCTAAACCACTTTTAAGTGCAATCTCACGCACCTGCGGCTTAGTCAGGTTAGCTAATGGAAATAGCACACGACTAATTTGTTCTTGGCTCAGCTGACTTAAAAAGTAAGTTTGGTCTTTATTACCATCTTTAGGACGCATCATATGGGTAACGCCATTCTTGTCCTTAAAGGTTTTGGCATAATGACCCATTGCAATATAATCAGCGTCAAGATTGAGTGCGAATTCCAAGAATGATTTAAATTTAATTTGGCTATTACACATAACATCAGGGTTTGGTGTGCGCCCTTTTTTATATTCATTTAAAAAATATTCGAAAACGCGGTGCCAGTATTCTTTTTCAAAGTTGATAGAATAATAAGGAATGCCAATCTGATCGGCCACCCTTTTAACATCTTCATAATCGTCAGTCGCAGTGCAAACACCTGAATCATCGGTGTCATCCCAATTTTTCATGAAGACGCCGATAACATCATAGCCCTGCTCTTTTAAAAGAAGGGCAGAAACCGAGGAGTCAACTCCTCCACTCATACCAACAACAACTCTTGTTTTGCTTTTTGCCAAATTAATCAATCCTTCACTGCAACAATAATATTTCGCTCCTCTAAATCTTTCAAAATATAGTCTAAAAGTTCAACTGTAGGAGCTAATTGCTTATTCTTAAAAATATTAACCTTTTGCAGACCATTTTTATCAGTCACAACCATTGTTAAATGAGACATTTCTTTATTAATGGTCATTTTTAACTTAGTTGGGGCATCGTATGGCGATTCATTATAAAGCGGATGTTCATAACTAAAATTACCTTTAACGGTTTTAACAAAGCCCGCATCGATTAACGCATAGAGTTTTAAATCCGGGCTAAGAGTAAACTTGCGTGTATCACCATTAATAATAACTGTATTTGCCATAATTTTACCTCACTTACTAATAATAAGCATATCTGCTTTAAAAAGCAATTATTTTATTTGTTTTGGAGCTTGCTCACAACTTTAACCAACTGATTTGCAAAAGCGCGCACCTCTTTCTCCGTAGTGAAGCGTCCAAAAGAGATCCGAATAGATTCATTAATTCTTGGCGATTTTTTACCAAAACAAGCAACTAGTACATGTGAAGGCTCAATTGATCCTGCAGTGCAGGCAGAGCCACCGGAAACCGCAAAACCTGCTAAATCCAAATTTGTCTGTAAAAGGGTGGTGGAAATATCATTAAAAAACAAATTTAAGATATGATGTGAATCGTATTCTTTAATGCCGCCATTTACTTGAAAGTCTAATTGAGCTTCTTCAAGTTGATTTAAAATTATACCTTGCAGCTTTTGATATTTCTTTTGCAGTTGTCCTTTATCTATAGCAGCAATTTCACTGATAGCCTCACCAAAGCCGGCAATTCCGGGAACATTTTCAGTGCCAGCTCTGCGTTTGGTTTCCTGTTCACCACCATAAACTAACGGCGGCAAGTTAATTGCATTTCTTTCATATAAAAAGCCTAAAAACTTGGGTCCGTTTATTTTATGAGCAGAAGTTGACAATAAGTCAATATTCATTTTCTCTACGTCTAAGTCAATGTTACCTAAGCCTTGGACTGCATCAACATGAAAATAAGCATTACTTGGCTTTACAATAGCCCCAATTTCCGCCAAAGGGTTGATTGTACCCATTTCATTATTGACAGCCATAATTGAAACCAAAATAGTTTGAGGAGTAAGTGCCTCTTTTAAATCTGCTAAAGAAATACGCCCATTTTCATCAACATCCAGATAAACGACATCATAGCCTTCCCGTTGCAACTGCTGCATTGGTTTTAAAACGGACGGATGCTCAATTTTCGTTGTGATGATACGCTTGCCGATATTTTGGCGACTATGTGCTGTACCAAAAATTGCAGTATTATTGCTTTCTGAGCCTCCAGAGGTAAAAATAATTTCACTTTCTGAAGCATTTATCGCGTGTGCCGCTTTTTGTCTGGCTAAGTCGACAACATGACGAGCCTTTCGTCCTAGTTCATATGTACTTGAAGCATTACCAAAGTCATTTTTCATTTCAGCCGTAATAACATTAATTACATTATCTGACATTGGTGTTGTAGCAGCATTGTCTAAATAAACTTCTGTCATCAATTTAAGCCATCTTCTCTATGTATGAACAAATTATTTTAGCGGCTTTTGCACCAACCTTTTGAGCAAAATGGTCAAAATCGCCGTTAGCATCTTGGTTACCATTATCTGAAATGGCACGTAAGCCAATCAAGGGCTTTTCAAAATGATAAGCTACTTGAGCAAAAGCAGCTCCTTCCATCTCTACTCCTAAAGCAGTAGAAAAATTCTGCTTGATTTTATCTTTTTGTACTTGAGAACCAATAAAGGAATCGCCTGTAACAATTAATCCTTCTTGATAATCAATCTTTTCTTTCTGTAAAAATTGGGCAAAATTACTTCTAGCAGTTGAATCTAAGTTAAATAACGCCGGTTCGCCCGGTATTTGCCCTTCAACATAATCACCAGCCAAAGTGTTATGGGCATCATGATAGGCAAAAGCACTTGCCAAAATTAAATCTTCTTTATGAACACTATCTTGTAAAGACCCAGCAGTACCGGTCATAAAAACTAAATCAATATCAACTAGACTTAGTAAACTAGCTAAATTCATAGCTGCTTGCACTTTGCCTATTCCGCTCAAACCTATATACACATCATTCTGATTAACGCAAAAATGCTCGAATGTAGTAGATCCGAACATTTCTTTGTGACCAGAGTGAAAATACTTACGATAATATTCAGCCTCAATTTCCATTGGGACAATAATTGCTATCTTCATTTTTACCCTCGTTTAATTTTATAAGTGAAATAACGCAAATAATACCAAAATTATTAAAACAGCCACAATTAAAATGGCACGGTTGAGTTTGCCCTTTAATTTTAAAGCTTTTTCCTGACTTGTAGGTGACTGTGACTTAGCTTCTCTATTGGGAGAGTTTCGTTTCTTTTCGCCAGTTTCTGCATTAACCTGCTCGTTTGTGTGCACAACTTCATCCGCATCACGGGTAAATTCAGGATTAACATCAACTTTTTCATCACTATCATCAAAAGCAGACTTGATGGAGTTTAGAACCTTCTTACCCCTTTGCCGTTTTAATTTTTTACGGTAATCAGATCGTTTTTCAGTCATTTTGTTCCTTAGTATCAGCGCCTGTCAGCAGCATATTTTCCCATACACTCATGGCATACAACGTTTTGGCATCAACAATTTTACCTTCTGCTGAAAGACGTTTCAACTCTTCTAAATTAAACCAATGACTAGTAAGAAACTCGTCTGGGTCGAGCGCCTTTTTATCAGTCAGTTTTGTTAATGTATCGCAATAAAATAAATAGAGCTTTTCGTCAGTAAAGCCTGGTGAAGAATAAAATTCAGTAATTTTCTCCCAGTAATCTGCATGATAGCCGCCCTCTTCATTCAGCTCTCGTTTCATTGCATCCAGTGGACTAGCATCAGTATCATCAATTAAACCAGCAGGAATTTCTAAAGTCAGTTCTTTAATCGGTTCACGCCATTGTTCGACCAGCAACATTTCCTGCTTGTCATTCACTGCGATAGCAGCTGAAGCAGGTTGATGTTTTACCACTTCCCGCGAGGCAGTTTCACCATTGGGCAATTTAATCGTTCTTACAGAAAGATCGACAATACGACCCGTAAAAATTTGTTTTGAAGAGATTTCAGTTTCTGTTAAATCCATTATTCACTTTCCTGTTAATCAGCTAAATATACGTTGACACATTGTAAGCCATTTTTACCTTGAGCAAGTTGGTATTTAACTTTTTGACCAACTTGCAAGCGGCGATAACCTTCTTCTTTAATAGCTGTATAAAAAACAAAATATGATTTCTGATTTTCATCATCGGTGATAAAACCAAAACTGCTGTTTCGGTCAAACTGTTTTACTTTACCGTAACGCATTATTCTTCCAAGCCTTCTTGAACTGCTTCGGGGTAATCTTCTTCAACTATCTTAGCACATCTTCCGCACAGCATAGGTATTTTATTATCTGCACCAATGTCTGTTTTGATCATGCGGCAACGTGGACAAACTTCACCTTCAGCATGTTCAACTATAAAAGCACCATTTGGCAATTTTTGCGCATTTTCAGGTGCTGCACCTGAAGCAATAGTTAATTTAGAAACAATTAAAATTTGTCTAAAGTTTGCGTTCAGTTTAGTTAAAACTGTTTGCATATCAGCTGTTGGATAAATTGTAACCGCAGCTTCAAATGATTTACCAATTAGTTTTTGATCACGAGCTTCTTCAAGAACTTTTAGGACATCATCACGTAAGTTCATGAATTTATGCCAATTTTCAGTCAATTCATCATGGTTTGAATATGTCTCAACCTGAGGCATTTCTGCAAGTTGAACGTAATCTTCCTTTTCTTTAAGGAAAGACCAAACTTCTTCCATTGTGTGTGGCAAAATTGGTGTCAAAATTTTGGCCAATTTAACGGCAGCATCATAGATAACAGTTTGCATTGATCTTCTTGCATGACTATTCTGACTTTCAATGTAAAGCACATCTTTAGCAAAGTCTAAATAAAAGGCAGACAGATCATTTGAAATGAATGCGAATACTTTTTTATAAACATTATTAAAGTCATAACGTTCATAACTGTCAAGACAAATTTTAACCAAATCATTAAGACATACTTCCATGTATTGGTCAATTGAGTTGAGATCTTGATATTCTACACGATTGACTTGTGGGTCAAAATCTGAAGTATTGGCCAACATATAGCGGAATGTATTTCTAATCTTACGGTAACTCTCTGAAGTCTGACGCAATATATCTTGTGAAACTGCAACATCAGAAGTAGTATCAACAGATGCGACCCACAAACGAATAATTTCTGCACCCATTTGCTTGATGACATCATTTGGTGAAATTACATTACCCAAAGATTTGGACATTTTATGTCCTTTTTCATCCAGAACAAATCCTTGAGATAAAATACCACGATATGGAGCAATTCCTTTTGCTGCTACAGAAGTAATCAAACTGGAGTTAAACCAGCCCCGATATTGGTCACTGCCTTCAAGGTAAAGATCACATGGGAAACGCAAATCAGGTCTTTTAGCTAATACGGCTTGATGAGAAGACCCTGAATCAAACCATACGTCTAAAATATCTGTTTCTTTAGTAAATTTACCATTTGGAGAATGCTCAGAAGTGAAACCTTCAGGCAATAATTCCTTAGCAGTTTTCTTATACCAAGCATTAGAGCCTTCTTTAGCAAAAATCTGGGCAATATGTTCAATAGTTTCTGGCGTAACAATTGGAGTGCCATCTTCTGCATAAAAGATTGGCAAAGGCACACCCCATGCCCGCTGTCTTGAAATTACCCAATCGCCACGATCTTTAATCATGTTATGCAAACGTAATTTACCCCAAGAAGGAGTGAAATTAACTTGATCAATTTGGTCAAGAATTTGCTGGCGACACTTATCAATTGATGCAAACCATTGGGTAGTAGCACGATAAATTACAGGCTTTTTTGTACGCCAATCATGTGGATATGAGTGGGTAAAGAAACTTAATTTCAGTAGATTGCCTGACTTCTTTAATTTTTCGCTGACAACTTTATTTGCATCATTATAAAATAATCCTACTAAATCAGGATCTTCAATTTCTTCTGTAAAGCAACCCTTATTGTCCATTGGACTATAAACGGGAATGCCATATTTTTGCGCTACATTATAGTCATCTTCACCAAAGCCGGAAGCTGTATGAACTAGACCTGTACCATCACTGGCAGTGACATGCAAAGCATTCATTACTAAAGAATCACGATCATATAGTGGGTGTTTAGCTACCATACGATCCATATCTTTACCCTTTAGGTGTTGGGTAATTTTGTAGTCATTCCAGCCCAATTCTTCAGCAACTACTTCTAATCGATCAGTACCAACAACGTACCGCTTATCGTCAACTTGAACTACTGAATAATCAAAGCCCGGATTTACAGTAATTCCTTGGTTAGTAGGAATAGTCCATGGTGTAGTTGTCCAAATCAAGAAATAAGTGTTTTGTGGGTCTAAAAGACCTTTGCCATCTTTAACAGGGAAAGAAACATAAATTGATGGTGACTTGATATCATGGTATTCAACTTCGGCTTCAGCTAAAGTTGACTCACTTGAAGGTGACCAATATACAGGTTTTTTACCTTTATAGATATAGCCCTTTTCGAACATTTTACCGAAAACACGAATTTCTTCTGCTTCGTATTCAGGCTGAAAAGTAATGTACGGATGATCCCAATCACCCATAACACCTAAGCGCTTGAAGTCAGCCATTTGCTTTTTGACTTCTTCTTGAGCAAAATCTTGACAAAGCTGACGATAATCTGCCAGATTCATCTTCTTGCGGTCAACACCCTGCTTAGTCAGTTGCTGTTCAATTGGTAAGCCGTGAGTATCCCAGCCAGGAACGTAAGGAGCATAGTAGCCGTTCATATTTTTAAAACGAACAATAATATCCTTAGAGATCTTGTTCATAGCGTGACCGATATGGATATTGCCATTAGCAAATGGAGGACCATCATGCAAATCAAAACGAGGCTTACCCTTGTTTAACTTTAATCTCTGTTCATATAATTTGTTTTCTTCCCATTCTTTTTGCCATTGCGCTTCTCTTACAGGCAAATTTCCTCTCATTTTGAATTTGGTCTTACCCAAATTAAGAGTATCTTTCACTCGCATTTTTATTCCTTTCTGTAAAAAAAGCCTCGTCCTAAAATTAGGGCGAGGTTAATTATCGTGGTACCACCTAAATTGAGCTTTTAAGCTCCACTTATTGATTGTGTATCGTACAACTTACGTAACAAACCATTATTAACAGCTGATCAACCTTTGAGCTCTGATACTAGCCTCACACCGGCGCTAATTCGCTGAATTGCTCTTAGGTTTTACTGCCAGTTTGTTATTTATGATTTTTATAGTCATTCGGAAAGATAACAGTAGGACCTGAACTATTGGTATTGGAAGAACTGCTTTGATTATTGACAGTTTCAATGCTGGGACTATCACCCGTCATTGGCTGAGGACTATCATTATCTTCGTCAATGTCTTGTTCAAAGTTTACTTCATCGGCACTATCGTTGTCAACCTCGATGCCATCATCGTCATCATCATCGTCTACGTCAACTTCTTCTTCTTCATCGGTTAACATGATTGGTTCTGCACCATCTGGAGGATAAAAACGCTCTGTACCGAAGTATTTATCAAGAGCTTTTTGCCATTTTTCATCATTAAGATTTTCAATAGCTTTTTGTAAAAGCTCTTGAATGTAACTACGGTAACCAGCAACCTCTTTTTTGACACGATCATAATCTGATTTAACTGATTCAAGCTGCTGACGCTGGTAATCAGTATCAATCTTGGCCTGTTCAGCCTCATTATTTGCCTGAACAGTTGCATCGTTGATGATTCTTTCCGCTTTAATCTTAGCGTTACCAACTGCCTCTTTAGTTGCATTTTCGTTTTGTTGATACTGGTCAACTTGCTTCTGTAATTCAGAAACTTGATTTTGTAAATTGACAACCTCATTTTTTAAATCAACAGTTTGATCAAGAGCATCGCCATAATCGTTAATAATTTGATCTATAAAACTATCTACTTCACGTCTATCGTATCCACTGAAGCCCCGCTTTTTAAATTCTTTATTGTGAATTTCCATCGGAGTTAGTCTTTGCTCTTTTTCCTTTTCGTCTGCCACAGTTTATACACCACCTTAAATTTACCTTTCTTAGTTGTTTTAACGTCTAAAATCTTTATTCTGCCAAAGTGTCTTATGCTTAGAACATCATCTTCTTTAATCATTATATTAAAATTGGTTGCACTATGCCAATTCAATTTAACCAAATTATTTGCTATATCATTTTTGGTCTGTTGTCTGCTTTTTTTCGATATAGCAGCTACTAACGCATCTAGTCTTAAAGAAGAAGCAATGGCAGTCGCTTGTGCGCTATCATCTTCTACAATAAGAACTTTTTGCTTAGTGGTAGGTCTTAATCTCACCTTCGTGTGACCAATATAATTTATTTCACTGGTAAAAAAATCGCTCAATTCACTTTTAGCAAAAAATTGCCAGTGACCAGCACCATCAGTAATAATATCACCAAAAGTTGATGTTTCAACACCAGAATTAGCTAAAGAACCCAAGATTGCACTATGTGTCAAGGTGGCAAATTTTTGAGAATACACAATGTCAAAAACAGTGATTTGAAATGCTGCTGGTGAGAACTCTAAATTACTATTATCTAACAACACCCGCTTTTTTTCGGCAGAATTATAGCCGCCAAATTCGAGCAAGCTAACATCGTCACCAGCTACACTTTTGAGAATATCCCTTTCTCCAGGATTTAAAAAATCTGTCAATACCACGTTGTGCTTATAAAGAACGTCGTTGATAAAACCAGCCATTTTATCTACTGTTTTTTCTGCAGCAACATCATTTTTAAATAAAACGTTTTTAGCATAATGGCTACGCTTATAAACGTTTTCTATTTTCACAAAATTCCTCCTAAAAACACTCAAACTCTTGAGAATGAAACTTCTTTTTTGATTAATTATAGCATGAACAAACTGGTAAAGGCAGGTAAGTAAATTTGTAAATAAATAGCTGATAAAGCTAAGTTTTGTTTAACGAGTTTTATCAGCTATTTTATTCATTTTTAAATTGTAATTAAGCAAATATCCGGAAAAGAATATTCGCAAGCCATTTAATAGCATAATCCTGCACAAAGTAAAGCAATAATAGACCGATTAAAAAAGAAATATCAATTCCGATAGTTTGTGATAACCGTTCAATTGGACCTTTACGAAAGAGATTTAAGTAGGGATCAATAATGCGATTAATTATTCTGCCAACAGCTGAATCACGCATTGAAGGAACCCAACTTAAAATCGCATCAATCACCATAACAATACTATATATCCAAATGGCATAGTTTAGTATGTAAATTCCGTAGTATATTATTCTGATTGCCATTAACTCAAAGTATCTTTCTTATCAACTAAATCACTAATTTTACCATTAGTAACAAACTTTGGTGGTGTAGCCAAAAATATTTTATCCCCAATACGTTGAATTTCGCCATTTAAAGCGTAAACAGTACCCGTGATAAAATCGACAATTCTCCTAGCAGAAGCATCTTCCATTCGGCTAAAATTAATGATTACCGCTTTATTACTAAGCAAATTTTGGGCAACATCTTTTGCATCTGAGTATACACGTGGCTCATAAAGAACTATCTTACTCTTATTCGCGCTGATACCCGACTTGATAGAAACTACCTTGTCACGATCAATTGCACCGTTATTAAGATTGTCCTCATCAGCTATCTGCTGTTCTTCACCGTATTCATCTTCCAGCATTTCGTCATCATCGCTGGCAACACCGAAGAACTTGCCTATTTTACTAAAAGCCATTACTTTTGCCTCCTATTAGTTTTCACCACGATGCCTGAAAAATGGAATGTCATCAGTATCATCGTCATCAAAAGCGTTAGTTTCGATTTGTGAAATTCGGCTCTGATCATCGTCATCAAATGAACTTGAAGTTTCTTCTTGCGAACTGATCTCACTTGGATTTGTACGACGATTCCCTTCATTATCATTGTCTAAGCCCCAGACACTTGTCGGATCGACCATAGGTTTATGCTTAGGAGCTTGTTGAACTGAGCCAGAAGCGCTGCTTAAGCCTGATTTTGGTTCAGAAGCAGTTCTGTTAGCTGTTTCAGCAGCACTATTTGAACTAACACTTTCAGGGTGAGATTTAATCTGGTGGCTGTGACCTGGTAACTGCTTAGAAGCTTCTTCTTCTGCTTGTGAATTTATTCCAGTAGCAATTACAGTTACCACAACTTCATCTCCTAAATTAGGATTAATGGAAGTACCAAAAATAATATTAACGTCATCTCCAGCAGCCTTAGATACTATCTCAGACGCATCTTGTGCTTCAAATAAAGTTAAATCAGGACCACCAGTTATGTTAAGCAAAACTTGTTTAGCACCATCAATTGATACTTCAAGTAAAGGAGACGAAATAGCCAACTTAGTAGCTTCAACCGTTCTGTTTTCACCACTCGCACGACCAATTCCCATTAAAGCCGCTCCTTGGTTAGCCATCACTGTTTTAACATCCGCAAAATCAAGGTTTACGTAATCAGTGGAAGTAATCAAATCAGAAATACCTTGTACACCTTGCTTTAAAACATTATCGGCTTCTTTAAAGGCATCCATCATTGGGGTTTTCTTATCAACCATTTCCAGCAAACGGTTATTGGCAATGATAACTAGTGTATCAACATATTGTTTCAGTTGCGCAATTCCCTCAGCAGCATTTTTTGAACGCTTAGGACCCTCAAAAGTAAAAGGACGAGTGACAACACCGACAGTCAAGGCGCCTGTCTCTCGCGCAATTTTAGCTACAATAGGTGCAGCACCAGTACCAGTGCCGCCACCCATACCGGCAGTAATGAAGATCATGTCCGCACCTTTTAGCGCATCCTCAATAGTCTGCTCACTTTCTTCTGCAGCTTTTTGACCAACTTCTGGGTGAGAACCCGCACCTAATCCTCTCGTCAATTTAGGCCCAAGTTGAATTTTATTTTCAGCCTTATTACTATTTAATGCTTGTACATCAGTGTTAGCAGCAACGAAAGATACTCCTTGCACACCATCATCGATCATCCGATTAACAGCATTACCACCAGCACCACCGACACCAATAACTTTGATGACAGCATTTTTATTGTCGTCTGAATCGAACGTGAAATCCATCTAATTAACCACCTTTAATCAAAGAACTTTTTAAAAAAGCTCTTAAAGCTTTTATCTTTATTTTGCGTATTATTTTTCGGTTTACTTTGCGAACTTTTTTCTCGCTTTAGTAACTCATGTCTATTATATTCTTCTTTTCTTTTTGTTTCATTAACAGCAGCCGCTCTTTTAGAAGTTTTTGTACTTTTTGGAGCCGAATTTTCTTCTTGTCCTAACGAGTTACTACCGTATATTGCATTAATTACCAAAAAATCAATATCTGACATTTTATATGCATAGTTCACAACACCGAAAGCAGCTGAGTAAATTGGATTGCGCATTCCAATCTGATCTGGTTGATAAATTCTGGCTTTGACGTTTAAAGTGTTAGCAATTATGCTATCAAAACCTTGTAGAAGACTGCTTCCACCTGTAATCACAATGCCGCCCGGTAATTTCAAGGCATCATGCTTAATTAAACCTTTTTCAATTCTATCAATGGTTTGCATGACCCGAGCGTTGATTATTTCACTTAAATATTCTTCATCAATCATTTGTTGGCCATTGGAACCGACGCTATTTACTGCAAATTTATTTTTACTTGAGGCCAAATTAGGATCGGCATAACCATAATCTAATTTAATTTGTTCAGCGTCTCTTTTTGAAGTGCTGAGAACAACTGAGATGTCATTACTAATATCGCTGCCACCTTCAAAATCGATATTGGCATATTTAATCTGATTATTGTGAATTACAGTAGCAGTAGTAACACCTCCGCCTAAATCAAGGATAATTGAGCCAAAATGACGTTCACTTTCAGTTAAAGCTACGCTGGCAATTGCAAGTGGGGTGGGAATAAAAAAGTTGTTACGATAGCCAGCACGTTCAATAGCTTTTTTAATATTATGCAAAGGACTAGCTGGGGCAGTCAGCATGATACCCTGTACGGAAAGCGAATGAGCAATCATTTTGCGGGGATCATCAACTTCAGTTCTGCCATCAATTAAAAAACGGCTTGGCAAAAAGGCAATAGGTTCGCGTTCATTTTTAACGGCAGATCTGACTGCAGCACGTACAACACGCATTACATCCTGATTGCCGACCTCTTGACCATTATCGCCTACATTAACCAAATCGCTTGCAGTTTCAAGCTGCAACATTCCTACAGGTATACCAGTTACAACTCGGTAAATATTAGCATTTGTTTTTTTAGCTATTTCTTTTAATGCTTTACTAATAGCAGATGCTGTTTCATCAATATCAACTATATTACCATGCCGCATCCCTTGATTAGGAACCGCAACTGCTCCAATTACCTTGCCTGAATCGGCTACAACCGCTTTCACACTTGTGGTGCCAATGTCTAAGCCCACTAATAAATTTGAATTGTCCAAAATTTACCCCCTGTTGCTGCTTTTAAAAAAATTTTACCATAAAAGGAGCTCAAAATCAGCCTAAGTTATACCATAAGCTCGCTTTTCGTTTGGTGTAAGTGGCCTGCTAAACGCACCTACTTCTAAATCAATCAAAGTATTTTTTCCCACTTTAGTTTTTATTTTATTATAATACTTTAATTTGCTTTTGAGGGTAGAAACGTTGCCAATAACTACATTTCCATCTTTCATTAAAAATATTACTTGGGATTTTCTGCGAGTATTGCCACTTAATAATTTGATTTGATCTTGAAAATCACTCGGTAAGCTGTTGAACAAATTTAAAGTTTCCTTTAAGGAAATTTCGTGATTGTATCCGACAAAAACCGGTTTATCTGAGCTAACTTTTGACCAAGGAATATATTGGCTACCTAATTTGCCATGTGAAAGTATCTTGCGATAGCCCTTATTTGTTTTGATATATCCTTTAGTGTGATATTCATCAATTTTAATTACTAAATTATTAAAATGTTTTACCCGAAAATTGACATTTTTAATTTCAGAGTATTTCTGGGATAATTTGTTATTTACAACTTGCTTATTAAAAAGATAGTCAACGACCTTATCACTGGCTTTTATTCCGGTAGCAGTAACTACATCTTTTACTGGCAGGTCTGTTTCTCCTTCTATTTGAACACTTTTAACATTGGCAAGAGGAGAAATATAATAACCTAAAACTAAAATCGCAAAAAGTGATATACCAACAAGGAGACCTAAACGTTTTAATAACGCTGACTTTCTTTCATTACGTAGTTGGGAAAGCGAGGCAGAGACCTTTGTTTTAGCTTTGGTCTTTTTCTTTTGTCGATTAGATTGATGGTCCAAATAAGGTGACAACTTTTCCTTTGGATCTATCTTGGTTACGCGCTTTTTTGTCAACTGCCCCACCTCCTTTTTATTGGGAAATTTCTTGCATTACTTTAATTACTTGATCTGAAGCATCTGGAACACCTAGTTTTTTGGATGCCTGACTCATCTCATTATAGTATTTGCGATCAAGCACAATATGATCTATTGAAGAAATGAAGTTATTAATATTAAGATCATCTTCTGCAATCACCGTTGCAGCTCCTGCTTTTTCAAGATCAAGTGCATTTTTCATTTGATGATTATGAGTTACATTGGGACTAGGTATTAGAATTGCGGGAACACCCAAGGCAGTGAACTCAGCAATACTGGTAGCTCCCGACCGAGAAACTACACAAATCATTTTTGGTAATAGAGCCGGCATATCTTTTACGTATTGCAAAACCTTTATACTGTTGCCATAATCGACACCAGCTAATTTTTGCTCAATTTCCTTATAATAATATGTTCCTGTTACCCAGATAACTTGATAAGGTTTCTTTTCAAGTCGAGTCAATGATTTCAGCATTATCCTATTGATAGCTAAAGCACCCCGAGAACCACCAAATACCAGAACAGTCGGTATTTGCGGATTTAGACCCCATTCTTCTTGCATATCAACCTTGGTTGCAGATAAATTGAGCACCTGCTGTGAACGCGGGTTGCCTGTTTTGACCAGTTTCTTTTTTTCTCTAAACTGCTTAGCCGCATCGTCAAATGTGTAGCAAATTTTATCTACATAATGACCTAAAAACTTATTAGCAACTCCAACAACGGAATTTGATTCGTGGATCATCGTAGGGATTTTCATTTTTGCTGCTTGGTAGACCATCGCCCCGCTGACGTAGCCACCGGTTCCCATCACCAGATCAGGCTTAAAATCAGTGATGATTTTCTCTGCTTTTTTTGTAGCTTTTAAGAATAGGTTAATTGTAGCAAAATTACTCAATATATGTTTACGAGAAAAGCCACGCATTTCAATAGTTTTAAAATTGACCCCTGCTGCCGGGACAATTTTAGCTTCCAGACCGGTTTTAGTTCCAACAAATAAAATATCATCATCGGTTGCTAAATTACGTTCTTTTAATCGTTCAATCAGTGCCATAATGGGGTATATATGTCCACCTGTTCCCCCACCAGTAAATATTATTCTCATTTTATTTCGTCTTTAATTCCTTCACAAAGTTAACAAAATAATCGCCGCGTTCTTCAAATGTCCTAAATTGATCCCATGACGCACATGCCGGTGAGAATAGTAAAACATCACCTGCAGTGGTTAAGTCATACGCCTTAGGAACTGCCTCCTGCAAAGTATTTTCAATTACAATTTTAGCAATACCTGCTTTACGTGCTGCATCTGCAAGCAAATAACGGGTTTCACCATATAAAACTACAGCCTTCACGTGCTTTTTTAAAAGGGGCACTAATGAATCAAAGGTAAAGCCGCGATCTAGTCCTCCTGCAATCCAAACCTCAGGTTCAGTAAAAGCCGGAATTGCTACTGAAGCAGCTTCTATATTGGTAGACTTTGAGTCGTTATAAATTTTCCGACCGTTAAGGGTCATGACATATTGTAAACGGTGCTTCGCCCCGGTAAAACTAGCTAAAACTGACCTAATGTCCTCATCAGCAGCACCCATTAATTGTGCAATTGCACTTGCAACCAGAGCATTCTGCTGATTGTGCAAGCCAGGCAACTTCATAGCAGCAGTTTTCATGATTTTTCCGTGCTGATTTTGTAAATAACCATCGGCAATAAAATAATCTGCCGTGCGATCATTTTCAGAAAAAGTTAAAACCTGAGCATTCGTCGCTTGCTTTTCCTTTTGTAAAATATCCTTCTGATCAAAGTTGGCTAAGAAATAATGTCCACTTGATTGCGTTCTAGTAACATTTAGTTTGGCATTAACGTAATTGGTGAACGTTTTATGATAATCTAAATGCACGTTATTATAAATATCAATAATTACTGCAATAACAGGATCAATATCGGTTACACCAAGAAGCTGAAAGCTTGAGGTTTCACAAACTAAAATATCATCTTTGGTAGCTTTTTCTACGACAGAAGAAATAGGAACACCAATATTGCCTACGGCATAAGCATGGTGACCTTTTCGGCTTAAATAGCGGTCGAGTATCTGTTGTGTCAACATAACAGTGGTAGTTTTACCGTTAGAACCAGTGACACAAATATATGGTGCTTCACTGACACTTAGAGCTATTTCCGGTTCAGTAATTAGTGGCAAATTTAATTTTTGTGCCTCTTGCACCATTGGATTTTCATACGGTATTCCAGGATTTTTAACAAGATAGTCAAAATGTTCCTGACTTAATAATTCAACTGGGTGTTTGCCGCCAATAACGCGCACACCCATTTTCTCAAGTATTTGCGCATTTTGATTTTTACTTAAATCAGCCTTATCGTTCAAAGTCAGCTTTGCACCAAGTTTAAGCAGTAATTTACTTACTGCAAAACCGCTTTTACCGAGGCCTAAAACTAAAATTTTTTTATCCTGATATGTTTTAACTTGCCTCATTGATTATTTTTAACCCCATATTACTAAATATAAAATACTACCTATTAAGCCGACTAACCAAAAAATAATATCAACTTTCCACTCGGAGTAACCCAGCATTTCAAAATGATGATGGATTGGCGTCATTTTAAAAATACGTTTACCCGTTGTTTGAAACGAAATCACTTGTAAAATTACGCTCGCAGTTTCACAAACGAAAACAATTCCAATTAATAAGAGCGACCACGGTCTATTCAAAAAAATACTGACAGCTGCCAGCCCGCCTCCCAAGGCTAATGATCCGGCATCACCCATGAAAATTTTAGCAGGTTTATGATTAAAAATAAAAAATGATATTAAGCCACCAATAACACTCATGCAGAAAATTAGTACCGCAAAGTTTTTTTGCTTGAATGCAATATAGGCATAAGTAGCATAAGCAATAAGTGATAAACCGGTAGCCAAGCCATCTAAACCGTCTGACAAGTTAACAGCATTAGAAAAACCTACCAACCAGAAAACGACGAATAAGGTAAAAATGACAACGTTGCTGACCATGCCGAAAAACGGCAGATAAAGATTAAATTTAAAATGATCAGTTGTTGCTATCATCACGATGATAAGAGCAACTAAAATTTGCAAGGAAAATTTCTGCCATGCACGTAAACCTAAATTACGTTTGTAAAAGAGCTTGATGCCATCATCTAAAAAGCCAATAATACCGTAACCCAGCATGCTTATTAGCAATATCCACATCAACTTAGATACTTCATGTTGCCATGCAGAAACCCAAATAGTAGAAATGGTTGCTGCTAAAACAAAAACCACTCCGCCCATAGTTGGTGTCCCGGATTTTTTTTCATGCCATTTTGGTCCTTCATCACGAATTTCCTGTCCTTCATGATGTGACCTCATAAAAATAATCATCCAAGGTAAAACAATTCCTGTGAATGCCAACGAACTTACTAATGCAATAATGCTAATAATCAGCATAAAATGCTACTCCTTTAATTGTATTTTGATTTTGGTTCCTGTTTTTAGAGGCTTTTGAGCAGAAATACTCTGCTTATGAACCACGCCTGAGCCTTTGATGCTTAATTTGACACCTGTTAAATCAGCAAATTGGTGTAATTCATCAAGATTCCAGCCCTTCATGTTCGGACAAATAAGTTTGCCATTCGTCCGCACCAAAATAGTTTTTCCAGCTTGCTGCTTTTGTCCCTTAGGATAAGACTGCTCTGTTATTTTCGAGCCCGTCCCAATTTTTATCAGTTTCAAACCGACACGCTGTGTGACCTTTTCAGCTTCTTCATAGCTTAACCCCTTCATATCTGGCACTTTAACTACCATTGAGCTATTCAGGTCATTTTTTGACATCATGATCACTCTGTTCATCATTGGTTTAAAAATTGATGAGAGAATGACTTCTGCAGGTTTACTCATCCTGCGAGGTTGTTTAACAGTAATGTAAATGCAATAGCGCGGGTGTTTCGCCGGTGTAACCCCAACAACAGAAAAGATATAATTATTATTACCTTTCAAATAGCCCCCACCTTTAAGGTTAGCTATTTGCGCAGTACCTGTTTTAACAGCAATACTTTGATTTTTCATTTGATAAGCTGCACCGGTCCCAATTCGTTTATTTAAAACCCGGCGCATGTTTTTAAGCACAACTTCCGCTGTTTCCTTGGTATAAACTGGCTGACCCACATTTTTAATTTGATAGCCGGTAATAGTATGATTATTGGCATCAGTAATCTTTTCAACAAATTGCGGCTTCACCATTTGACCATTATTTGCTAAACTGCTAAAAGCTTGCATCATTTGCATGACATTTACGTCAACGCCCTGACCAAAACTGGTAACAGCTTGATCAATTGGAGAATTAAAGGCGATGGTTCCCGCCTGTTCGCCAGGTAGTGTAACTCCCGTTTTTTGACCAATATGAAATCTTTTGAGGTATTTCTTCCACGTTTTCGCTCCCATCTGCTGTTCAATATGAACAAAACCAGTATTACTTGAGCGGGGGAAAGCTTGTGAAAAAGGTATGCTGCCCCATCCACGAGGTTGCCAGTCATGAATTACGGAACCATTAACAGTAACGGAACCAGAATTATAATATTGGTTAGGATGGTAATTTCCGCTATTTACAGATGATGAAAGTGTTAATACTTTAAAAACAGACCCTGGTTCATACGTATCTTGTACCAAAATATTGCGGTAGGACTTTTTCAAGCCCTTTTTTGTTTGCGGATTAAAAGTTGGCCTTTGAGAAGCAGCTAAAATTTTACCCGTTTTAATATCTTCTACAACAGCAGTCATAGAAACAGGGTTAAAAGTATTTTGCACATACGACAATCTACTTTCAAGATATGCTTGCAACTGTGAGTCAATAGTCAAATAAATATTGTTACCATTTACAGGTGCCTTATAAGTATGGGCACTGTTAGGCGTTTGAAAGTTCGAAGCATCGACAGCTGAGAGCTGGTAGCCGTTCTTGCCAGTAAGCACATCATCATACCAGGCTTCCAGCCCCATTGTCCCCTCTAAATTTTGCTGTCTGGTCTTTTCATCAAACTTGGGTGTAGCCATGCCAATTATATGAGAGGCAAAGTTACCATTGGGGTATAATCGCGACTGGGTTTCAAAAAATTTAATTCCAGGCAGTTTCATTTTTTCAATTTGAACCTTTTGCTTTTTGGTCAAATTAGAACCTGCAGTACCAAATTGTACCTGAAAAACAGAATGTGAAGGGTTAAGATAATTTAAAATTTTGTCTGCTTTAAGCGGTAAGACCTGAGACAATTTTTGGGCAGTTTTATTTTTATCTACTACATACTCCGGCTTATTTTTATAATTGATAGAAGACTTGTCTAGAATTGCATAAATAGTGTACAAGTGAGAATCTTGAGCCACTGCCAAACCATTACGATCATAAATAGTGCCGCGATTAGCCTTTAGCACTTGGTTACGCATATATAACTGCTCAGTCTTGGCCGTTAAATTCTGCCCATTAACTTTATTTGAAATACCAATATATAAAAATCTACCTATAAATACAAGAAAAACCAAAGCAACAGCTACCTCGAGAAATCTCCCGACTGTAAAACGGTATCCGTGAGCTTTGGATTGTTCAGTATTCGAATTACTAACGCGTTTTTTCATTAGCGTAAAGTCCTAATATTTTTTTCATTCAAAGCCAACCCCTTGCTGCGAGCAATCTTATTCATGCGCGAGCTCGAAGTTAGTTCTCCTAGTTCTTGATGCAAATCTCCAACTTGACTCTGACTCTTAGCTACAGAACGTTGCACATTTGTAAGTTCATGTTGAGCTGAAGTAGCAGAAATACTGGAAGAAACAAGCATTGTCATTAAGCCGATTGTAATCATCACTCCTACTGCAAGCAAGAACTTCTCAAAGCCAGTCCAGGCCACATTGTGATGATTAAGAACCTGACGTTGTCTTTGTTGTAGAACTTTTTGTTCACTAGGATTAAACTCTACTTTTCTTGCTAAATTATCAGCCATTGCCTTTTCCTCTTTATAATTTTTCTGCAACCCGCAACTTTGCACTGTGTGAGCGGTTATTATTTTTAAGCTCAGCAGCAGAAGCTACAATTGGTTTGCGGTTAACCAAACGAAGTGTTGGTTTCATATCATCTGGTATCACAGGCATCCCTCTTGGAACTTCAACCTCAGAATATTTCTTAAAAATATTTTTCACGATCTTGTCTTCATCAGACTGAAATGTAATCACGCAAATCCGACCACCGGGCTTAAGGAGCGCAATAGCCTCCTCAAGCGATTTATTTAAAACTTCAAGCTCGTGATTTACAGCGACACGTAAAGCTTGAAAAGTCTTCTTTGCGGGATGTCCACCAGTTCGACGTGCATACGCTGGAATTGCTTCCTTAATAACCTCAACTAGTTCAAAGGTTGTTTCAATTGGCTGTTTTTGTCTTTTAAGAACAATTTTATGGGCGATTTGACGAGAAAATTTTTCACCGCCAAATTGATACAAAATATCAGCTAACTCTTTTTGGCTTGCATTATTGACAAGTTGATATGCATCAAGACTTTGAGTTTGATCCATCCTCATGTCCAGCCTAGCATCAAAGCGGTAAGAAAAGCCTCTTTGTGCTTGGTCGAATTGAGGTGAAGATACGCCTAAATCATAATAAATACCGTCAATGCCATTCTGGTAACCCAGCTTAACCAAGTTAATTTTTAAATGACTAAAATTGTCGTGTACTAGTTGTAATTTAGGTTTTGCATCAGATTTGAGTAAATCAGCAAAGTTTAACTTGGCCGAATTTATTGCATATTCATCTTGATCAAAGCCGATTAAAGTGCCATTTGCAAGTTGATCTAGTAAATATTTTGCATGTCCGCCACCACCAAATGTCGCGTCTACATAAAGACCACCATTTTTTGGTTTTAAATTTTCTATTGTTTGGTGTAAGAGTACACTGGTGTGTTTGAATTCCATAGTTATAGTTCAATATCATCCAAATTTTCTGCGATATCATCATAGTTTTCGTTTGCTTCATCACTGAAGTTTTCCCAACGTTCTTTCGACCAAATCTCTATTCGGTCAGAAACTCCTACAATGACACATTCTTTAACCAAGGCTGCGTGTTTCTTCAACGTTGTGGTCAGATTTACACGACCTTGTTTATCAAATTCACATTCCATCGCACCAGAGTAAAACAAACGCGTAAAACTACGCGCGTTTCTCTTAGTTAATGGAAGTTGCGCTAATTTAGCTTCAATTTTTTGCCATGCTTCAGTAGTATAGCCAAAAATACAGCCTTCCATTCCGCGGGTAAAAATCATCTTGTCACCAATTTGACTACGCAAACGGGCAGGTATAATTAAACGCCCTTTGCTGTCAAGATTGTGATGAAATTCACCCATGAACATGGCTTAGCCCCCCTTCCACTGAATAATTTACCACAATTCACCACTTCCTACCACTTTTTAATCAAAAAAAGCTAAATATTTATTTTTTAATGACACAAAAAGCAAAAGTCGCAAACCTGTTCGGGTTTGCGACTAGTATTTTTGCTAATTTTTTTATTTTAAGTTTGACTATATCATCATAAATAACAGGCCTAAATACCAAAAAATTGTGTTCACTGTTAAATAGTTCCAGATTTTACGCATTGTTTTGCCTAAGGAAAGGTTTTTGTTTTTGACAGCATCGGAAACGGCAAGCAAGATTACCAAAAAGAAAAAAACAAAAAAGCCATAGGGTAAAAATTCGGGTTTTTGCTGCTGTTTAGTTATCAAATGACAACCATATATAAAAAATATGGGCAATAAGTCATAGCCCCTAAACTGAGCTTTTGGGAAGATTTTATTTACAATAAAAGCCAATGCAAGTCCTATTAATGGAATTATCAAAATTGAAAACATTTTTATTATAACCTCGTTTATTAATTTCTATTTTATCCTACTAGTCGTTTGAAAAAAACAATTAAGTAGCATAAAATATTGTTCAAATAGGGAGGTCTATCAATGACGCGAAGACATAAGAAAAAAAGATCTAAATTTGAAAAACTGACGATCGCAATGGCTTGGTTAATGGCGATTATTACTTTAGCAGCAGTTGTAATGCAAGCTGTAGGCGCCCTTGGCTTTATCCAATAAAAAAACGTGAGAATAATTTCTCACGTTTTTTATTAGCGATAATTTTCTAAATTAATCATAAATGGATGGTCTCGTGCTAAATTCCACCATAATCTATATGTAGCTGCTGCAAAAATAAAAGACCAAATTAAAGTAGGAAAAATACTTTGCAAAAGGCTTGTAAAAGCAATATTAGACAGACCGGTTACATTGAGAACAAGCCAAGTAAAAGAGTCAACTAAAATTGCTGCAACTAAAACTGCTAAAATCCGAGCCCAAAAAACTTCAGGTAAAAAACGTGCGACCTTTTGTAAAAGCCAGCAAAGTAGTGGCAAACAAACTGCATAAATACCAATGATGCCAAAGGAATATATGTCACTAACAACGCCAGCACCCAAAGCGAGCCAAATTTCTTTTGCATTCGTATCATCAAAAAGTGCAATTAGCATCATACTTACAGGTAACAACAAATTTGACGCATTACCAAATGAAAAGAACTGGTGGAGATAAAATGACAGACTGCCATTTACTGTTAGAGCAACAAACATGGCAAAAGCAAGACTAAATTTTTGCAAAGACCTCATTAGTCATCCACCTTTCTTTTGATAATGGTAATAACAGAAGGGTCATTTAATTCCCCAGCTGGTGTAATCTTAACTAGGTCAGATAGACCAAATGTATCATGTGTTGTCGTTGCAATTGTACCCACAAGCAAGCCTTTAGGAGAATTACCTCCCATACCGCTGGTGTATATCTTTGTACCACGCTTTAACTTTTTACCGTCAACTGCTTGCGTAAAAGCTAAAGTATTATCACCAATAACAGTGATGATACCATGTACTTTTTTACCATTTACAGCTTGAGCTTCAACTGCAAAACGGTTAGCTGATTTATCACTCGTAGTAATTAATTCAACTTTAGCCGAAGCAGCATTCACCTCTACAACACGACCAATAACGCCTCCTCCAGACATTACTGCCATATTTTTACGTAATCCTGCTGTTGTCCCTTTATTAATGATTAAAAGATCTGACCAACTGTCTGGCGAACGAGAAATAACTGAAGCTTGAATTTTCTCATAATCTGTCAAACTTTCTTTTAATTTAAGGGCTGATTTAAGTTGCTTATTCTCAGCTTCAAGGGTGGCATTCCGAGTTTTTGTTTGTTCCAAATCAGTAACTTTACTCTTTAAATAGTTGTTTTCATTCTGAGTATTCATAAGATCGTGAACATTATTCAAACTGCCAGAAACAAAACTAAGAGGAAAATCAATTATCCTTGCACCAACAGCAACTACATCGTTACCAAAACTTTGAATAATCATGGGAGTATTTCGCTTGTTACGCATAGAAACACTGCCACCTAGAATAGCAAAAATCAAGACCACTATTATACATGCTGATAATAATTTCTTATTTTGTAAAAATTTCTTCATATGGAAACAGTCCCTAAAGAAAAGTCGGCACTAATAGCCGACTAGTTTATTTATCTGCGACTTTTACGCATTACTTCGATATTTTTCAGAGACTCACCGGTACCAACTGCGACACAATCTAACGGATCTTGTGCTATGAAAACTGGAACTTTAGTAGCTTCTGAAATAACATCAGGCAAATTCTTAAGTAAAGCACCACCACCAGTTAGCACAATACCATGATCAATAACATCAGCTGCAATTTCGGGAGAAGTTTGCTCCAGAGTTTCTCTGATTGCTACAATAATATCTTGTACAACATCTTGAATAGCTTTGGAAACATCAACAGCTTTAACATCAACTGATTTAGGCAAGCCCGTGACTAAATCACGACCACGAATATTAACTGATTCAATACCCTCAGCTTTTTCAACTGAAGCCGAACCGATCTGGATTTTAATATCTTCAGCAGTTCTTTCACCGATTAGAAGGTTAAAGTTAGAATGAACATAATTGACAATAGCATTATTGAATTTATCGCCAGCTTGACGAATTGAAGTAGAAGAAACAATACCACCTAATGAAATAGTTGCAACATCAGTAGTACCACCACCAATATCAACTACCATAGAGCCAGTTGGATCCATTACTGGCAAACCAGCACCAATTGCTGCAGCAAACGGTTCTTCAATCACATAAGCTTCACGTGCGCCAGCAACCCGTGCAGCATCAATAACTGCTCTTTTTTCAACTTCTGTGACGCCTGAAGGTACACAAATCATAGCTGATGGTTTGGAATTACCTACTGTCTTTTCGATGAAATATTTTAACATTGACGCTGTGGTATCATAATCAGCAATTACACCATCTTTCATTGGTCTAATTGCTACGATACTTTCAGGCGTTCTACCAATCATTTCTCTTGCTTCTGAACCAACCGCGATTACTTTCCCAGTATGGGTGTTCTTTGCCACTACAGAAGGCTCTCTAAGGACAATACCTTTGCCTTCCATGTAAACAAGAGTATTGGCAGTTCCTAAATCAATGCCAATATTTTTTGCTCCTAATCCAAACACGAAAATCTCTCCTTATTATTGCAGTCTCTAAATCTTGAATAATTATAGCATAAAGTGCAACTTAAAAAAGAAAATGGAATGTAACTTTAAGATGAATTTAAAATAATTGTCGCTCACGCAAACTTAAATACTGTCCCTTACCTACAATGAAATGATCCAAAAAATCAATATGAAATAAGTCTGCTGCTGCCTGTAACATTTTAGTTAATTCAATATCACTGCTGGATGGAATTAAGTTACCGCTAGGATGATTATGAACAATAAATATCCCTGCACACGCATATATCACAGCCCAACGGAATATATCCCGCGGATGAGCTATTGACTTATCCAAAGTTCCCAGAAACAATCTTTTTTCAGCAATAATATGATTACTATTATCTATATATAGTGCCCACAGTTCTTCTTGTTTGTGTCCAGCTAATTTATCGGTCAGGTATGTTCCCACTTCGTTACTTGAAGTCATGATCAAATCACGGTCAGGAACTGCAGCTCGTATCCGTTCTAGTAATCCTTCAGCTAAAATAGCCAAGTCATCATTACATTGGCTGCCAGAGATATATTTTAGCAATTCATCAAAGTTTTTGATATTAAGTTCTTTAAGCTTCACAGCAAGTTGATCAAACTTTGTTATTCCCAGTTCTTTTAATTCATTGACAAAATCATTTAAAATTTCCCAGTCAGTTTTTACCAAATAGTGTTTAGATTTTATTAATTCCATAAAACCATCCTTTCACTATTTAAGTACGCTTAAATCTAGTAAATTTTTTTCAAAAACTCGTAAAAATCCTGACAGACAAAGGTCGCTTTTTGCTTATCTTTGGCAGACGCAGGAATTAAGTCGGGAACCATTACACACTTTATACCGGCATTAACAGCAGCCAATAAGCCTGGCGCTGAATCTTCAAAAGCCAAAATGTTTTCTTTTGCCACATTGAGTCTGTCTGCAGCTAAAAGATAAATATCAGGTGCTGGTTTGGGTTTGACCTTGTTTTTCTGCACATCGTCATAATTTAAGTGAAATTGAAAATAATTGCGTGCTCCAGTTGCCCACAAATTATGTTCAACCACATCTTCAGTGTTACTAGTTACAACTGCCATTGGTAATCCAGCTTGTTGAAATAGATCAAGGGCTTTTTGTACACCGGGTCTTAATTTCAACTTGCCCTCATCTGTCCATTGCCACACCAGTTCGTCTGTGCGTTTAATGAATTGATCGCGCTGCTCGGTATTCGTAAAATATTGTAAGTAAAAGTCATTCATATCTGTGTTAGTAGAACCTACAAGCTTAAGGTAGATATCATCAGGTGTACCTATATGTGCCTCTTTTGCCGCCTGAATATTCGCCTGCCAATATAAATTTTCCGAGTTTACCAATAAGCCATCCATATCAAAAAGAATGCCTTTAATATCTTCTTTAATTCCGTGAACGCGCATTATGTTTCTCCCTTTGCAAAACTTCCCCCACTAAATAAAAAGAACCTGTTACTAGCAGTATATCATTTGTTTGACTTGCTTGCTTTAGATTTAGATAGGAAGTTTGCCAATCAGAAAAGTAAGGGTATCTTTCTTGAACCCAAGCGGGAAAATCATCTTGCTTGGCTGCTCGTGGATAGTTGATAGTAGTCAAATAGACCTGATCCGTCGGTTTAAATAAATCAAAAACCTGTGCAATATCTTTATCTTTCATCATCATGATCAAAATCCTAATTTGACCGTGTCGTTTTTTTTGTTCATGATGAGCAAAATCAAGCAAATTGTGGACAGCCTGAATATTATGAGCACCATCTAAAATTATTAACGGATTATTTTGCAGGACTTGGTAGCGCCCGGGAACAACAGTGTGATTAATAGCATCTTGAATGTCACTTGCAGACAAAGTTAGATCTAGCAAACTAAATGCTTGAACCGCAACGCCGATATCATAACCTTCAACTAGCGGTTTAGGTAAAAATGATATTTTTTGAGAATGATCTTTATAAAGCAATTGTTTTTCGTCTGAAACCGTGAAATCCCGTCCCAGCAATTTAACAGTTGCATGTTCTGATTTAGCCTTCTGCTCTATGATAGGCAGCACTTTTTGAGGAATATTACCTAAAATAACGGGACGATTTTTCTTAATCACCCCGCTCTTTTCACGGGCAATATCTTCAATTGTCGGACCAATTATTTTTTCGTGATCTAATCCGACAGTAGTAATGACACTGATTTCAGGTGTAATTACATTAGTCTTATCATGTTCTCCCCCAATTCCAACTTCAATCACCGCATAATCACATTTTTCCAATGAAAAATAAAGAAAGGCCATTACCACTTCATATTCAAAAGTAACTAAAGAAAATTGACTATCTATTTGACAGATTGCTGTTAAAGCTGCCTCTACAGTATTAGCGACTTCCACTAATTTGTTATCACTAATGTTTTGACCATTTAGTTGAATACGTTCATTAAATTCAAACACGTACGGAGAAACAAAAAGACCAGTCTTTTGACCGGCCTTTTGCAGTAGACTACTTAAATAATAAGAAGTTGAGCCTTTACCATTTGTGCCCGTAACGTGAATAGTTTTTATTTGGTCTTGCGGATTGCCCAAAAAGGCTAGAACCCTTTTAATATAAGATAAATCTGCCTTATCGTGCAGTTTAGGAAGTGAGTATAAATAATTAATCACATCTTGAGCTTTAGTAAAAGTCACGTTATTCACTCTTCTTTAATTCTTGAATTCTTTCCTGAACGCTTTGAAGTTGATTTTCGTAATCAGCTTTTTTCGCTTTTTCTTTATTTATCACAGCTTCAGGAGCATGTGCGACAAAGCCTTGATTACTTAGTTTCTTAGTTGAGCGCTCAACTTCAGCTTGCAGATCTTTTTCTTCTTTGGTCATACGCTTGATCTCGTCTTCAATATTGACTAAATCAGCTAACGGAACAAAGATCTGTGCACCTGAGATCACGGCAGTCTTAGCAAGTTTTGGTGCAGCAATTTGAGTTGAAATGGTTAATTCTTTTGGATGCAAAAAGTTCTTAACGTAATCTTCATTGTCAGTTAAAATTCTTTCATTCTTTGCGTCTTCTAATTGAATCATAATGTCAATTGAAGAAGACAACGGAGCATTTACTTCCATACGAATATTACGTACTGCCTTAATGATTTCGATTAAGAAAGCCATGTCATGACGAGCTGGTTCATTTTCAAACTCAGCATGTGGTTCAGGATATTTGGCAACCATAATTGATTCACCATCGTGTGGCATGGACAACCATAATTTTTCTGTCACGAATGGCATAATCGGATGAAGCAAGCGTAAGATCTGATCAAGAATCCAAATCAAATTATCTTGTTTTCTGGTTTTTAATTCTTGATTATCACCATTTAAAGCAACTTTAGCCATTTCAATGTACCAGTCACAGAAGTCATTCCAAATAAAGTTGTATAATTCTCGACCAGCTTCACCAAATTGATAATCATCAAATAAACGAGTTACTTCGCTAACAGTGTGATTTAAACGATCGAATATCCAGCTGTCAGACAAATCAAACTCACTAGTATCAGGCATGTGAGCAGCTTGTGCATCTTCTGGTAAATTCATGATCACAAATCTAGCGGCATTCCAAATCTTGTTGATGAAGTTCCAAGCAGATGCCAGTTGCTTAGGATTATAGCGAGTATCTTGTCCTGGGGCTGTACCATTGAGTAAGAACCAGCGTAAAGCATCAGCACCGTATTGGTCAATGACATCCATTGGGTCTACTCCATTACCCAGAGATTTACTCATTTTACGTCCCTGTTCATCACGAATCAGGCCATGAAGAACCACATCATTAAATGGTCTTTCATGTGTAAAATGCAAGCTCTGGAAAATCATTCGTGAAACCCAGAAAAAGATAATATCATAACCGGTAACCAAGGCATTGGTTGGGAAGTAACGCTTAAAATCAACAGAATTTTCATCAGGCCAACCCAAAGTTGAAAATGGCCATAAAGCACTGGAGAACCATGTGTCTAAAACATCTGGATCTTGTTTCCAGTTTTCAATGTCCTTGGGAGCATCTTCGCCAACATACATTTCACCAGTCTTTTTATTGTACCAAGCAGGAATTCTGTGGCCCCACCATAACTGGCGTGAAATTACCCAGTCATGGACATCTTCCATCCAGTGATCTAAGGTTTGTTCAAATCTTTTTGGTACAAAATTAACCTTGCCAGCAGTTTTCTGATTTTCTAAAACTTTATCAGCAAGTGGTTTCATCTTAACGAACCATTGTGTTGACAAACGCGGTTCAACTTGAACACCAGAACGCTCTGAATGTCCAACCGAGTGCACAATCGGCTTAACTTTGAGCAAATAACCCTGTTCTTTCAGGTCTTTAACTAATGCTTTACGACATGCAAAACGATCCATGCCCTCATACTTACCGGCATTTTCGTTCATTGTGCCATCGTCATTCATGACGTTAATTCGTTTTAAGTGATGACGATTGCCAACCAAAAAGTCGTTAGGATCATGAGCAGGAGTGATTTTAACTAATCCGGTACCAAATTCTGGATCAACATGTTGATCTTCAATAATTGGGATATGACGACCAACTATTGGCAAAATTAATTCTTTACCGACAAGGTCTTTATAGCGCTCATCACCAGGTGCCACAGCAACCGCGGTATCACCGAACATAGTTTCAGGACGAGTAGTTGCGATTTCGACAAATCCCGAACCATCCGCAAACGGATATTTAATGTGGTAAAAGGCGCCCTTATCGTCTTGGTGAATAACTTCAATATCACTTAAAGCAGTCTGCAATTCAGGGTCCCAATTAATAATGTATTCCCCGCGATAAATTAAACCTTCATTATATAATTGGACGAAAACACGCCGAACGGCTTTAGATAATCCTTTGTCTAAAGTAAAACGTTCACGTGAATAGTCTAATGATAACCCTAGTTTAGCCCACTGGCTTTTAATAATAGCGGCGTATTCATCTTTCCAATCCCAAACCTGTTTAACAAAGGCTTCGCGTCCCATTTCATGACGATCTTTACCTTGTTTACGCAACTTTGCTTCAACTTTAGCTTGAGTTGCAATCCCGGCATGATCCATCCCTGGTAAATACAAAGTGTCATAGCCTTGCATTCTTTTAAACCTGATTAAAGTGTCTTGAATTGCTGTGTCCCAAGCGTGTCCTAAATGAAGCTTACCAGTAACGTTTGGTGGTGGAATAACAATTGAATATGGATGTGCCTTTTTATCTCCAGACGGTTTAAACAAATCTTGATCAAGCCATTTTTGATATCTACCCTGTTCGACCTCACGTGGGTCATATTTTGGCGCTAAATCTGTCATAATTCTCCTCCCAATAAAAAAGTCCTAGACATAATGTCTAGGACGATATGATTAACCGCGGTACCACCTAAGATTAAGCAGAACTACTTCTGCTTCTCTTAAAAATGATAACGGCATATTTACCGGGCCAGCTTACTTTAAGTTCAGCCAACCAGTCCAATCAAGCTACAAATTAACCTTCATTCGGCTTTTCACCAACCATGAGCCTTTCTCTATCTATAAGGTTAATACCTCTCAATTATTGCTTTGCAGGTATTATAACACTTTTTTTATAGCAGTGCAGCATCTTCTGCCGCTTTATCTGCTAAAAACTTATCGTTAGGATAAATTGCTGTAACTTGAATACCTGCTAAAGCTCTTTCTATTAAGCCTTCTACATCCAAACGGTTTTCAAATTCACGGGCCTTATCAATTCTAGGTTTAGTTTTTGGGCGCGGCGGCGCAAAGATAGTGCAGCAATCTTCAAATGGCTGAATTGACAGGTCAAAAGTACCAATCTTTTCAGCTAAACGGATAATCTCAGTCTTGTCCATTGTAGCAACCGGCCTAACAACAGGCGTCGTTGTAACATCATTAATTGCGGCCATTGATTCCAAAGTTTGTGAAGCTACTTGTCCGACGGACTCACCGTTAAAAATAGCCAGTCCTTTTCTTTTGGCTCTGATTTTATCAGCTAATTGCAGCATAAACCTCCGCTGAACAGTCATTAAGTAGCCTTCAGGGATTTTTTCTTTAATAGTTTCTTGAATTTCCGCAAAAGGTACTGCAATGAAATTGATTTTCCCTGCATAATTAGCCAAGATACCGGTTAATTCTTTAGCCTTATTTAGCGCTTTTTCTGTAGTATACGGTGGGCTATAAAAGTGAACCATATCAATATCAACGCCACGTTTTAAAGCTAAGTATGAAGCAACCGGTGAGTCAATACCACCTGAGAGCATCATGACAGCGCGCCCGCCTGTACCAACAGGCATACCGCCAGCCCCATGTAGTAATTGATTAGAAATATAAACGGCATCCTTACGCACCTCAATTCTGAGGACCAGATCAGGATGTTTCATTTCTACCTTCAAATCACTCATGTTGGCAAAAAGGTAGTCACCCACTATTTTATTTAATTCATTGGTATCGTATAAAAATTGGTGGTCGCTTCGTCTGGTATTAACTTTAAAAGTCATTCCCTTTTTGAAAGTTTCGTTCATTAAAGAAAGCGAGGTCTTTTCAATTGCTTCTAATGTCTTTTCAACTTTAATGGTAGGTGAATAAGTTTGAATGCCGAAAACCTTTTTCAGCCGTTGATCCACTTCCTTAAAAGGAGCATCGTTTAAAACTATGTGCATCCGATCATGACGCGGATGAATTTCAACTTGCGGAAAATCGCGCAGCACTTTAGTGACATTACCGGCTAAGCGACCGATAAAATCTTTGCGGTTTTTCCCTTTCGTTGAAAGTTCACCGTAACGAACCATTATCTCAGTATATTTCATCTAATTTTATTCTCCTAAATGATTAATTGTGGCAAAGTGCCGGTAAATCTGATCAAAGACTTTAATAAATTCATCAGCTTCTGCAAGAGTGTTAGTTTCATCAAAACTAAGGCGAATAGCACTGGTTGCAACTTTATTATCAATGTGCATTGCCACTAATGTGCTAGCCTCATCAACTTTAGTCGAGGCACAGGCAGAAGTCGTTGAAGTATAAATATCATGTTCTTCCAGTGTATGTACTAGTGTTTCTCCTCTGATCCCTTCAAGTGCAAAACATAAAATATGCGGTGCAAAGTCAGCAGAAACAGGTGAAAAAATAGTTATCCCCGGTTTATCTTGTAAGTATGCTACAATTTTGCCTTTAATAGCAGACTCTTTTTGAGCTTTAGCCGCTTCATTTTCTAACAGAAGGCGGATAGCTTTAGACATTCCTGCAATTGCCGGCAAATTTTCGGTACCCGACCGCAGCCCTTTTTCCTGACCACCGCCATCATGAAGTGGTGCGAGCATTTTTCCTTCTTTTTTGTAAAGAATACCCGTACCTCTTGGAGCATGAAATTTATGAGCAGACAAACTGGAAAAATCCACGCGGGGAGTAAAAACACGCTGCCAAATATTTTTACCTAAAGCTTGGACGTTATCAACATGAAAACTGACTGTCGGATAATTAGTTAACAAATCACTAATTTCTTCAATGGGCTGAATAGTTCCAATCTCATTATTAACACCCATAATTGATACCAAAGTAGTGTCAGAATCCAGTGCATTACGCAAATCATTAACGTTAACGCGCCCTTCTTTGTCAACTGGCAAGCGAGTTACCCGAAAACCCAGGTATTCTAAAGCATTAAAAGCATTAGCGACGGAGGCATGTTCAACACTTGAAGTAATGAGGTGTTTACCAAATTCACGTTTTTGAAAAGCAGTCCCTTTTATTGCCCAATTGTTCGCTTCGGTACCACCTGATGTAAAAAATATTTCATCCTGTTTAACCTTTAAAAGTGCAGCAATTTGCTTACGTGAACTTTCTAAAAGTTGAAAAGCACGGTCACCCAATTTATGTAAACTGGAGGGATTGCCCCAAATAGTTTGCGCAACTTGATCATAGGTTGCTAAAACAGAAGGGTCAATCTTGGTCGTGGCACTATTGTCAAAGTATATCAAAAGTTTCTCTCCCCCAAAGCACTACATGATTAGCTATTAACTTATAAATTGTAACTTAAATTAACTAAAGCTTCAATTATTAATGCAGCTACACTAAAAAAGCTTTAAAATCATTTGCTAATCTTAAAGCTTGATAATTATAATTGGTAACTAAAGTATAATCAATTGTTTTTCTTATCTGAATAATACAAGTTTTCTAAACGCTGATATGAACCTGGTTCGACTTTTTCAATAGCAGTCGCAATCGTATCAAGAGCATCTTTATAATTGAATTCTTCTTCATAAAGTTGCATTGCCTTTTTCTGAGCAGCTTTAATTGACCCATTATTTGAATATTTATTTGAATATTGTAAGGTAAGCTGAACTAAGTCCGCAGAATTGATAATATCGTCTGACTCTCTTTTTAACCTTTCAACGTCATCAGAAATCTGAATTAATTCCTGTGAAATCTTTTCCATATTTAATCGCACTTGGCTTAACTCTTTAGCCACGTGCCCAATTTCATTGACGACTAACGTATACATCTGGACAAAGGCATCGGGGTTTC
The DNA here is from genome assembly GCF_000970855.1 of Lactobacillus helsingborgensis. Taxonomy (GTDB): domain Bacteria; phylum Bacillota; class Bacilli; order Lactobacillales; family Lactobacillaceae; genus Lactobacillus; species Lactobacillus helsingborgensis. Next base: position 809,650 of record NZ_KQ034046.1, on the reverse strand, counting down.
CCGGCAGCTTTTTACGCTCCAAACGCCGATAAACCAGAGAAACTTCCTGCTTGAAACGGTTGATTGAATCATTAGCCACATTTTCAGAATCATATAACCCATCAACATCTTGCGCCATTTTTTTCTGTTGCGCACTAATTTCGCGTAAACGGTCCAACATACTTAACCACGACGATTTAATTGCAGAATATACTCCTTTACCATCAGCCACATTCTGCGTATCAACCGTATATTGCCGCTCCATATCATTAACTTCTTGTTCTAATTGCCTACTGGTAGCTAATTCATTATGCGTTAATTCATAACTTTCATCAATATGGCGTAATTTAGCGACCAAATTCTTAGACTCTACTTGTTCATGGGCCAATAAGCGTTGGATTTTCTCCTGGTTTTCCTCTACAAATGGACGTGCCTTGTATTCTTTAATCAAAACGTCGTACAAGGCCGATATTTCTTGTTTGATTTTAGCAATTTCTTTATTCAAAGCAGAAATCTTTAATTCGGTTAATAGCTTACCAGCATCGGTAACTTGACCACGGACTTTCTTAATTTCGGCTAAAACATCAAGCTCAGTAATATAAAACTTGGAAGACATCATCTTTTTATATGTATCAGATAATTCATCTAATTGATCTTGAAATACCTGATCAAGTTGATGCCTTGCCTCTCTGACTTGGGGTAAAAGGCAGCCTACATTTGCCAAAGCAGCTTTAATTTTTGAAAGAATACGTTTTGCTTCTACCTGATCGCCTTGAGCAGTTAAACTCTTAGCTTCGGAAAAGTCATTTTCCATTGCTGTCAGCTCATTTTCAATCTGATCAAGGGCAGAACCATATTCAAAAGAATCAGCAAGTACATTTTTGCGCAGGTCTTTATACTGATTAAATAAGTCATCATATTGCTTTTGGTTTTCTCTATTTGATTCGAGCAGTTCAGTGAAAACTTCCTTAGTATTTTTCGCATCATCATAAGTTTGCGTCATAATTTCCTGAGCTTGTTTGATGTTTTTATGCGCTTTAAATAAATGATAATGCGCATTTTGGTCGGCTGCTTGTTCGAGAAAAGTCTGCGCTGCAGGTATTTTTTCAGTTGCTGCCTGCGTATAATTCTTGCGCCATGTAGTCAAAGTAGTCAGACTCTCACCTGCTAAATCCATTTTATCCAGATCAATTATATCTGTTTCCAAATGCATTTTTTCTATTTCTGAGATCTGGTCGTCCAATTCCAAAATTTCCCGCAATTGACGACGGTTGACTACTATCATAAGTACTACAATTATAATAATGATTAAACTTGCTATGATTACAACTATGGATTGAGCTGGTGACATAATTTTCCTCCAAAACTAACCCAATTATAACAAATTTCTGTATTATTGTGGGTATGAGTTTTCTTTACTGGCAAAAATAATCAAATTCTGCCGAGAAAATTTAGTTACTATTAATAAATACACTCTAGTTTTAAAGGGAAATTGTTTAGTATGAGGGCTAATTAAAACTGGTTTTTCTTTTTTCTTCCTATTAAATAAAGTAAACAATGTTTTCCTTGCTTTAATACACTGAGACAACTATAATATAGAGCGTGTAAAATATTTGCAGCTATAAGTGGCAAGAACGTCAACATCTTAATACGTTTTAGTGAACGAGTAACCGACGCTGCAATAGGCGAAAATGAAAATTAAGATGCACGAATGTTAAACTTATACGTAACTATTTTACTCCAAAAACTGTTATCAGATTTTATTGGAGGATTTTATGTCAAGATATACAGGTCCAAGTTGGAAACGTTCTAGAAGATTAGGAATTTCACTTTCAGGCACAGGCAAGGAAATTAGTCGTCGTAACTATGCTCCTGGTCAACATGGTCCTAATTCACGTGGTCGTTTATCAGAATACGGCGAGCAATTGCACGAAAAGCAGAAGCTACGTTGGATGTACGGTTTAAACGAACGTCAATTTAGAACTTTGTTTACACGTGCCGGCAAGATCCGTGAAGGTGAACATGGTACTAACTTCATGGCTTTACTTGAATGCCGCTTAGACAGTCTTGTTTATCGTTTAGGTTTTGCTACTACTAGAGAACAAGCTAGACAACTAGTTAACCACGGTCACATTACTGTTGACGGCAAGCGTGTTGATATTCCATCTTACGAAGTTAAGGCTGGTCAAGTCATTGGCCTCAAAGAAAAGTCAAAGAACTTGCAACAAGTTAAGGATGCGCTTGAAGCAGTTGTATCCCGCCCATCTTTTGTTTCATTTGATGATAACAAAATGGAAGGTTCACTTGTTCGTCTCCCAGAACGTGATGAAATGGAACCAGAAATTAACGAAGCTTTAGTTGTTGAATACTACAACAAGTTACTTTAATTTCCACATTTTACAAAACCCCTTTCCTGCTTGGAGAGGGGTTTTTGCTACCCGAAAGGAGAGCTACTGATGACTGAAGATTTAAATACCAGAGTATCGAACGCTGCTCAAGGGATTACCCCGCAAACAAGACCTGATGAACGAAGAAGATTTTTAGGTTCCCTTCGCGAACGGGTTTTAGTTAGAATGACTAATACAGAAGTACAAGACCCCAAATTAACTAAACTATTTTTATTACACTTTAAAGATTATACAGGGTACAACATACTAATAAATGGCAATTTGCATGATAATTTTGTGGATCAAGTAGAAACTTATTGTAGTAAATACGAGATTGCTTTTACTATTGTTAACAACGAGACTGCTAAAACCGGTCCAGACGACTCAGCCATTTTAGTAGTAGCACCAACCGCAATTAACAAGATGCGGATTGAAATTGATCAGGTATATCCGCCGGAAATGCCTAAACCCCAGCTTAGCAATACTAATCAAAAAAAGGCTGGCTTCTGGCATCGGCTTTTTCATGGAGACAATTAAATGAAGCCATTAGCTTACAGAATGAGACCACAAAATTTAGATGAGGTTGTTGGTCAACAACATTTAATTGGTCCGGGTAAAATTATTCGGCGAATGGTTGAAGCCAGGATGCTGTCATCTATGATACTTTATGGCCCCCCTGGTATCGGCAAAACCAGTATTGCCAGTGCAATTGCCGGTTCAACCAAATATGCTTTTCGCCAGCTGAATGCGGCAACAGATAGTAAAAAGCAGTTAGAACAGGTAGCAGCAGAAGGAAAACTCAGTGGCACAGTTATATTATTATTAGATGAAATTCACCGTTTAGACAAAACTAAACAGGATTTTCTCTTACCATTGTTAGAATCTGGACAAATTATTTTGATTGGTGCAACAACTGAAAATCCGTATATAGCTATCTCTCCTGCTATTCGTTCCCGGTGTCAAATTTTCGAACTTAAGCCTCTTGCTGCAGAAGACATCAGTAAAGCAATTGATCGTGCTTTAACTGATGATAAAAACGGATTGGGAAAATACCAAGTCAAATTAACACATGATGCTAGAAATCTTTTAGTGCAAAAATGCAATGGTGATTTACGTGCAACTCTAAACGGACTTGAATTAGCTGTGCGTTCAACAAAGCAAGAGCTGATTGCAGCTGGTAAAACTGAAACTGAAAGCCTGACTATTAACCAAGACGAAATGGCAAATTCGATTCAGATGCGTAGCCAAAACTTTGATGCCAAAGGTGACGGCCACTATGATTTAGTATCTGCTTTTCAAAAGTCAATTCGCGGTTCTGATACTGATGCAGCCTTACATTATTTAGCGAGATTAATTGAATCAGGTGATCTAGTAGCAATTTGCCGGCGCCTAAGCGTGATAGCTTATGAAGATATTGGGCTGGCTAATCCAGCCGCTGTTCAGCATACTCAAGTTGCTATTCAAGCTGCCAAGAATCTCGGATTTCCTGAAGCCAGAATACCTCTAGCTAACGCAGTCATTGAGTTAGCAATATCTCCTAAGAGTAATAGTGCAATTAGTGCGATTGATGCTGCCTTGCAGGATGTCAGACATAAGGATTATGGCAGCATACCAGCAGATTTAAAAGATGCCCATTATTCCGGAGCCAAAAAATTAGGTCATGGCAAGGGCTATATTTACCCTCACTCTTTTGCAAATGATTGGGTAGCCCAACAATATTTACCAGATAAATTAGTGGGTAAACAATATTTCCAGCCTAAGGGCAATTCTAAAATTGAAAAGGGCTTAAAAAAGCAGTACGAAACCTTGCATGAATTACAAAAAAATGGTTTAAAGAAAAAATAAACGAATTCAAAAAGTGCCACAACTGTTATTTCTAACAATTGTGACACTTTTATTTTAGTTAAGAAATTGATTATCCTTTGATATTAGCTTTCTTAACAAATTTGTTCTTTGCTACGGTGTAATATTTCTTACCCTTAATCTTAACTGGATTACCATAGGTCTTTACGGACTTATGTTTCTTCAGCACTTTTTTACCAACACGATTGCCATACTGATTGTAAATGTAGGCGTTGCGTTTTAGTTTAAGTTTCTTAGAGTCGATATTGCCTGCGGCAATATACAAACCATCTTCAAGAACATAATAGATCTTCTTATTAACAACTTTTTGAGTTACCACATCAACTGTTGAACCTGCATTAATGATTAAGCCATTGGCACGAATACCTTTTTGATCGTAAAGGTATGCGTTATGCATAACTTTCTTATTAATCAGGATGTGTGATTGATCTCCGCTGGCAACTGCAGCTCCTTGTTTTGCTGTTGCACTCTTAAGCAATACATCTTGACTAGCAATATTAGCAGCCTTGATATAACGATTCTTAGCAATAGTGAAGTACTTCTTGCCGCGAATTTTGACGCTGCTGCCATAAGTGGCAATAGCTTTACCGGTCTTCAGTTTACCAGATTTCTTAACCCGCTTGCCATATTGGTTATAAATGTAAGCATTGTGCTTCAGCTTTTGGGCTGTGCTCTTAATGTTGCCAACTGCTACATAGTATTTCTTATCATTATCACCTTTATCAATTAAGACATAATATTGGTCACCGTTAATTGTTTCAATACCATATGTATCAAGAATTGAACCAGCTCCCAAAGTAATGCCGTTTGCACGTTTGCCATTGCCATCATAGAGGTAAGCATTGTGCATCAAGACAACTCTTTCAGAGTCTTCATTCTTCTTATCAGTATCCTTATCTTTATCATCAGTCTTATTTGGTTGATTCGGCAATATTCCAGGAGTTTGAGCACCACCGCCATTTTCTACAATGTTAGTGACATGAACATTAGCTTCAGTAGCATCACGATATAGTTGATCAATTCCGAGATTACGTTTTGCCGTAATTATTTCACTAACTGCCGAACTAGCTTCGATACTATTTAGAAGATCGTTGTAATCTTTTTGAATAGTTTGCTTAATCTGAGCTTTAGCAGAAGAATCATAATTATTGTCGCTATCAACCCGCTTATTAGCAGCCTTTTGGGCATCTGCTAAAGCGCCCTTGGCTATCAGTTTTTCACCTTCAAGTTCGGTTGTTAAGTCTGTAGGATTTGCTTTAAGTTTTGCTAGTGCAGCTTCATAACTTTGCTGAATGGCACTATCATCAGTGTCAGGACCAAATTTCTGTCTCAAATATGCAGTAGCAGCTTCACGAATCTTAGCAAGTCTTTGACTGAGAACTTCTTTATCTTGATTTATGATGTTGATAACTTCCTGACTGTCAGGAATTGTGTCACCAATTATCTTGTCAATTGCATCCTTACGAGCTTTATCCACACCAGCTGAATCGCTTGCTTGATCAATAGTACCATTCTTATCAATAGCGTGATGAACATCTTTGTTAATTTGGTTCTTGATAGCATCTTTTTCAGCTTGGGTATAGTCAGTACCATCTTTGTGCTTTAATTCATCAACTTTCTTCTTAGCATTTGTGCCAGTATCTTGAACTTCGCCTTTAGCCAATTCCCTTTCGGCTGCTAATTCGTGCTCTTTAACTTCATCAACCGATGCTCCAGTGATGTCCTTATTCGAGTTGAATGCTTTATCTACTTCAGTGGTATCTGCATCATTACCAAACTTATCCTTCAGTCTTGCTACCGCATCATCATGCTTTTTGCTCAATTCTGCTTTGGCATTTGAGATAGCTTGAGCTAAGTCTTTTTCATCATTACCTTTTAAGGCATTAATTTTATCAATAGCGGTTTGCTTAATTCTAGCAACATTGGCAACAGTTTCAGCTGAATCAATATCAACACTTGCCTGTTTTGCTATTTCATCTACCCGATCCTGATTATCTTTACTCAAGCTTGGCTTAGCTGTAGAAGCTGCTTTATTGACTTCATCTTTGGCAGCTACTTTACTGAAGGCTAGTTCAGCTGTTGCTGCTGCAGAATCAAATTGTCTAGAAGCATTGTCAACTGCTGCTGCAACCGCGTCTGCATTAGTAGCACTGTTTATCTTAGTTTCGGCTGCTTTCTTAGCATCCTCAATAGCGGCTAAAGCATTGTCATAATCAGTTTTAGTAGTTGCTTTTTGAGTGTCATCAAGCTTGTTATAAGCTTCATCAACACGGTTTTTAGCTTTAGTTGCTGCCTGGTCAACATTTGTTTTATTAGTTGACTTGATAGCAGCTAAGTCATCTTTATCTGATTGATCTGCAGAATTCTTAATACCCTTAATTGCAGTAATCGCTTTGTCACGAATGCTATTTACAGAATCAATTGTAGTTGCAGCGTCAATGTCTTTATTAGCTTGAGTAACAAGATCGTTGACCTTGTTCTTATCCTCTTGTCTATTTAAGCCACTCTTGATATCTTCAGCAACTGCTTTAACTGCGTCTTTAGCTGCAGCTTGAGCAAAGGCTAATTCAGCGTCATTTTTAGCTTTGTCAATGTCAGTCTTAGCCTTATCAGAAGCATTATTGACATCTTGCTTGGAAGTAGCTGAATCTATTGCTTTTTCAGCATCAGCTTTAGCCTGATCAATATCTGCTTTAGCTTTGTCATACTTATCTTTAACTTCCTTTTGCTGGTCAAGAGTCAGCTTATTATAATCATCATCAAGTTGTTTCTTAGCATTGTCTGCCGCAGCCTCGACTTTGGTCTTTTCGGTAAGTTTAGTATTTCCTAAATCTGTATCTGTAGCAGTTTTTTCAGCTGTATCAATTGCACTTTCTCCAGCTTTTTCAGCTGCGTCTGCCTTTTCGACAGTTGGCTGTGAACCAACAGTCTCTTTAGCATCATCACGAGCTTTATTGATTGATTCAATAGCCTTTTCTTTATCAGCGTCAGATAAATCAGACTTATTAATCTTGTCAATTGCTGCAGAAGCATGATCATCTAATTTCTTTTGGTCATTTGCAATAGCTGTATCTAAAGCTTTTGCATCCTCAAGAACTTTGCTCATGTTATCGATGCCTTCTTGTTTAGCACTGTTAACTTGGTCAGAAGTAGTTGTACCTACATCTTTAATCTTGTTAACTGCATCTTGGTAGAAGCGATCTACTTTATCTTTTAGAGCGGTCTTGTTTTCAGCACTGACATTTTTCAGGGAATCGATGCCATTTTTAACTTCAGTTTGTTTGTTAGTTAAAGCAGTAATTGCATCTTTCTTGTCATTATCAAGCTTAGTAGCAGCAGTTTGATCTGCAGTTGTCTTGACACTATCAATATCACTGATGGCTTGATCTCTAATATCATTGACTTTTTGCACTGTATCAGCTGTATTTAACTGTGTATTAGCTTCGTTGACAATGCCTTCAACTTTAGTCCTATCACTTTCAAGGCTCAAGCCATTTTCGATCTTATCTGCTTCATTCCTAATATCTTCTTTAGCAACTACCCTTGCAAAAGCTACTTCAGCCTGAGTGGCCGCCTGATCAAAGGCTGTATTTGCAGTTGAAACAGCTCCAGCCACTGCACTCTTATCTTTTGCTTGCGCAATAGCTTCATTTGCTGCTTTTTGTGCATTTTTAATTGCAGTAATAGCTTCATCATGATCTGCTTCAGTCTTGGTTTGTTGCAGCGAACTAAGCTTATTATATGCATCTTCAACCCGTTTTGTAGCGGCTGCAGCAGCTTCATCAACACTTGCCTGACTATTGTCTTTAGCTTCTTCTAACTTAGCTTGTTCAGCGGTCTCAATAGTATTCTTCACCTTATCAATATCATTGATAGCTTGATCTCTGATGTCATGGACCTTTTGCACTGTATCAGTTGAAGCATTGTCAATATTTGTTACTGCATCGTCAGCGATTTTCTGAACTGTTTCCTGATCTTTTTTGTCTTTTAGCTTCTTAATCACATTTGCAGCTTCAGCTTGAACCGCATCTTTAGCGGCTGTTTTTGCAAAAGCTACTTCTGCAGTGGTTGCTGCTGCGTTAATCTTGTTAACTCCATCATTAACTGCTGAAGTGATAGCATCTTTGCTTGTTGCTGCATTGACTGCATCAATGGCTGCAGTTTGGGCATTTTCAATTGCGGTAAGCGCATTATCATGGTCAAGTTTTGTTGCTGCCTTTTGACTTGAACTTAGTTTTTCATAAGCATCTTCAACTTGTTTCTTAGCAGCTTCTGCGGCATTAGAGATGTTCTGAGTGCTGTCTTTACGAGCCTGCTCTAGCAAAGCCTCATCTACTGCTGATGCAGTATTTTTAACAGCATTAATTGCACTAATAGCATTTTCTTTGATGCTATTTACTTTGTCTACCGTATCTGTTGCAGCATCATCAAAATCGGTATCTGCTTGATCAGAAATGTTTTGAACCTTTTGTTTATCAGCAGTGTTCTTTAACTGACTTTGAGCGTTAGCAGCTTCCTTGTGAACTACATCTTTAGCTGCCACTTTTGCGAAGTCTACCTCTGCTTTTGTTGCTTCCTGATCAAATTTTTGCTCTGCTGTTGCTGCTATGGCTACCACAGCATCTTTAGTTTCAGCATTTTGAATATCGGCAATTGCTTTTTGAAGTGCATTTTCAATTGAAGTAATTGCATTATCATGAACCTGCTTAGTTTTTTGTTGTTGATCTTTTTCCAGATCATTATAAGCTTTTTCTACTCGGGCCTTAGCTGCGTCTGCTGCACTGTTAATATTACCCTTTTGATTATTCTTAGTTTCTTCTAAGCTTGCTTGTTCATTGCCGTTAGCTGCGTCTTTAACAGCATCGATATCATCGATTGCTTTATCCCTAATACTGTTTACCTCTTGCACTGTGTCTGTAGCACTGTCGTTAAACTGGATATTAGCTTGGTTAACAATACCATCAACCTTGTTTTTATCAGCTTGAGACTTCAGGTCATTCTTAACCTTTGTTGCTTCCTTTTGAACAGCAGCTTTAGCTATAACTTTAGCAAAGGCTACTTCAGCTTTGGTTGCAATATCATTAAACTTAGTCTTAGCATCATCAACTGCCCCTTTAATTTCGTCAGCAGTTTGGGCTTGACCAATTTTGATATTTGCTGCATCGGCGGCATTGTCAATTGCAGTAAGAGCATTTTGGTATGCTTGATAATTATCATTCTTTTGGTCAGAATTAAGATTATTATAAGCATTTTCTACCCGTTTTTTAGCATCAGCAGCAGCACCATTAACATTGGTCTTACCATTATCCTTAGCTTGCTCCAAGGTAGCTTTGTCGACTGCCTCGGCAGTTGCTTTAACAGCATTGATATCGCTAATTGCCTTATCTCTTAATTGATTGACCATTGTGATATCGGTAGCTTTATCAATAGCAGTATCAGCTTGAGTTGAAATTACATCTACTTGTTTCTTATCAGCATCCTTACTCAAATTACCCTTAACAGTACTTGCCACTTTATCAACAGCATCTTTAGCTGCTACTTTGGCAAATGCTAATTTAGCTTCCGTTTCTGCTTGGGTGAAAGCCTGATCGGCGTCTCCGACAGCTTTACTTACGGCATCCTTATCTGTTGCTTTTTCTATAGCAGCTTTAGCTGCAGTTTGAGCATCGGTAATGGTTTGGATTGCCTTGTCATAATCTGTCTTAGTTGCTGCCTGTTCATCTGCACTAAGAGTATTATATGCATCCTTAATTCTTTGCTTTGCAGCTGTGGCAGCTTGATCAATACTCTGCTTAGAATCATCCTTAACTTTAGCTAAATCCTTCTGCTCATTTTCCTCAGCAGTATCTTTAACGGCATCGATGTCTTTAATAGCTTGAGCCGCAATAGTATTTACATTATCTACGCTTACAGCTGCAGCAAGATCATTTTCTGCCCGTAACACTATATTATCGACTTTAGCTTGGTCAACTTCCTGTTTCAAACCTTTTTTGACTTTATCAGCTTCAGCTTGGATTGCAGTCTTAGCTGTCACTCTAGCAAATGCCACCTCAGCTGTTGTAGCTGCCGCATCAAAGGCAGTAGACGCAGTACTTACCGCCTTAACAATTGCATCCGCATTTGCAGCCGCACTAATCGCATCATTTGCTGTTGCTTGGGCTTGAGAGATGTTAGCCATGGCTTTATTGTAATCACTTGCAGCTAAAACTTTTTCGTCTTTTCCGAGTTTGTCATAAGCATCTTGAACACGTTTTTTAGCAGCTTTAACTAAATCATCAACACTAGTCTTATTATTTTCCTTAGTTTGCTCCAGTTCTTTCTGTTCATTGTCATCAGCAGTTGCTTTTACATTACTTATATCGTTGATTGCTTTATCTCTAATGCTGTTTACCTTATCTACAGTATCTGTTCCAGTTGCGTCGATATCTTTATCTGCTTGATCAGAAATTTCCTGCACTTTTTTCTTATCATCAGATTTATTTAACTGATCTATGACAGATTTGGCTTTTTCATGAACTGCATCCTTAGCTGCTACCTTGGCGAAAGCTACTTCTGCTTCGTTTGCTGCTGCATCAATCTTATTAATACCCTCATTTGCTGCCTGAGTAATTTCTGCTTTTGAATTTAATGAAGAAATTGCATCATTAGCAGCTTTTTGTGCACTTGCAATTGCGCTAAGGGCGTCATCATGAGCCTGTTTGGCAACTGCTTGTTCAGTTCCCGTCAGCTTACTATATGCTGCTTCAACTCTCTTCTTAGCTGTTTCAGCTGCTTCATTAATATTCGCAGAACTGTCTTTGCGAGCTTCTTCAACAATAGCTTGATCTACCGCATTTGCCGTGTTTTTAACAGCCTTAATGGCACTAATAGCACTATCTTTAATGCTGTTTACTTTGGCAACAGTATCTGTCGAATTTTGGTCAATTTCTTTAATAGCATTGTTAGCGATGTTCTGCACAGAAGTCTTATCGTCTTGACCTTTAAGGTCGGCAATAGCACTCTGCTCTTCAGCCTGAATCGCATCTTTAGCAGCTGTTTTCGCAAATGCCACCTCTGCTTTTGTTGCTTCTTGATCAAGTTCCTGCTCAGCAGCTGCTGCTATATCGCTTACCGCATCCTTATTATCAGCACTGGCAATATCATTATTTGCTTTAAGGCGCGTATTTTCAATTGCAGCAAGAGTATCAGTATAGGTCTGCTTTGTTACATCTTGTTCAGCAGGTGTCAGCTGACCGTAAGCCGTATCAACCCGAGCTTTAGCGTTTGCTGCTGCTTTGTTAACATCACCAGTCCGATTATTCTTAGTTTCTTCCAGACTGGCTTGTTCACCACCATTAGCTTCCGCTCTAACAGCGTCGATATCTTTAATAGCCTGATCTCTAATACTGGTTACTTTAGCTACAGTATCAGTATTAGTGCTATTAATACTGGTAGTAGCAGTGTTAACAATATTGTCAACCCGATTCTTATCAGCATCAGCCTTTAGGTCTTGTTTAACCTTATTCGCTTCATTCAAAATATCTGCAACAGCTGTTACTTTAGCAAAAGCTACTTCCGCTTTTGTGGCTGCATTATCAAACTGAGTCTTAGCAGTTTTAACTATTTCTGATATTTGATCACTTGACTGTGCCAGTGCAATTTGGTTATTTGCACTATTTGCAGCATTATCAATCGCATCAAGGGCATTTTGGTAAGTCTGGTGATTAGCATTCTTTTGAGATTCATTCAACTTGCTATATGCATCATCGACACGTTTTCTAGCAGCATCAGCAGCTTCATTAACATTAGCGGTGTTGTTTTTCTTGTTTTCATTTAGCTGTGCTTCTTGAACAGCGTCTGCCACAGCTTTGACACCCTTAATATCATTGATAGCCTGGTCTCTTAGTCTAACCACGTCAGTGATAGTAGTAGCCTTGTCAATGTTAGTATTTGCTGTAGCTACTATCTCTTGTACCTTTTGCTGGTTTTCATTATCAAGACCGTTAGTGACTGCATCTGCAGCTGCTTTAACCGCAGCTTTAGCTCCCAATTTTGCAAATGATAGTTCTGTCTTGTTGGCAATATCATTAACTGCAGAAATTCCTGCTATAGCAGCATTTGTCGCATCATCTACTGTCTTTGCTGCTTGGATTGCCGCATCCGCAGTCTTCTTTGCCTCATTAATATCACTGACAGCTTTATTGTATTCTGACTTAGCCTGCTCTTGTTCAGCCGCAGATAACTCGTTATATGCATTCTGAACCCGTTGAATTGCTTCAGCTGCCGCTTTATCAATATTAGCTTTATTGACTGTTTGGGAATTGTCAACAGCTGCATCAGCTGTAGCTTTAACATTATCAATATCTTTAATTGCCTGGTCTTTAATGAAGTCAACTTTGGTAACACTATCAGCATTGTTCAAATCAGTTTGAGCCTGGGTTACTATACTATCTACTTTATTAAGATCAACTGTTTGCTTTAAGCCTTGCTTGACTTTGTCCGCTTCACTCTGAACTGCATCTATCGCAGCCACCTTGGCAAAGGCCAATTCGGCGTCAGAAGCTGCTTGTGTAAAGGCTTTATTAGCATTATCAACAGCTGTTGTGATTTCTGAATTAGTTTGTGCGGCAGCTATTGCAGTCTCTGCTACAGTCTTAGCTTTATCAATGGCATTATTAGCTGCGTTATAAGCAGTTTGAACTGCGGTCGTCTTTTGCTCATCAGCTGTGAGCTTATCATAAGCATCTTTGACCCGCTTCTTAGCGGCATCTGCTTGGGCATCAACACTTTCTCTGCTTAATTCTTGTGCTTTTTGAATTGTTTGCTCTGCATTACTTTTGACGTTGTCAATTGCCTTGATTGCATTCTCTTTTATTCTGTTTACATTATCAACGGTCTCAGCAGCACCAATGTCGGCTTTAGCTTGGTCAACAATTTCATCTACTTTATTTTGATCAGCTGTTTCTTTGAGGTTAGGTTTTACCTTTCCAGCTTCAGCTTGTACTGCGTCGTTAGCAGTAATCTTGACAAAGTTTAATTCAGCTGCATCTGCCAGCTTATTAATGTTTGTTGTACCTTCACTAGCTGCGGCAGCAACTTCAGTTTCAGTAGTCGCAGCTGCAATCTTGGCTTCAGCTGTAGTTTGAGCATTCTTAATGGCGGTAACAGCTTGGTCAAAAGCAGCTTCATTAGCTGACTGTTCAGCAGGTGTTAAGTTCTTATAAGCCGCTTCAACACGAGCAACCGCTTTTTTAGCTGCATCATCAATACTAGTCCTATTCAGCTCTTTTGCCTTTTCAACTTTTTCCTTTGAATTTGAATCAGCGGTGGTTTTGACCTGATCAATATCTTTGATCGCCTGATTTTTAATATTATTAATTGTTGGAATATCTGTAGCCGCATCAATTTTGCCATTAGCTGTAGTCACAATGCCATCAACTGTTTGTTGATCAGCTGTACTTAAATTCGGCTTAACCTTAGCAGCTTCATTTGCAATTGCTTCTTTAGCATCGGCTTGGGCAAATGTTACTTCTGTCTTAGTCTCAATAGCAGCAATTGCTTGTGTGCCTTTTTCTGCTGCAGTTATAATGTCTGCCACATTTTGGGCACTCTGAATATTATTTTTAGCAGTTTTTGCAGCTTGGTCAATATCATCTAAAGCTTTCTGTAACGATTCTTGGTAACTAGTTTGGTTAGCCTGTGACAACTTATTGTAAGCATCAGTTATCCGTTTCTTGGCTGCTGTGGCTGCCGTATCAATATTAGCAGTCTGCGTATCCTTGTTAGCCTTGATCTCAGCTTCCTTAACTACATCAGCAGTAGTTTTAACATTAGCAATATCTTTAATTGCCTGATCTTTAATGCTGTTGACCTTGTCGACTGTTGTCGCTTTTTGGAAATCGCTATTAGCTTTTGCTACGATACCATCAACTGTCTGTTGATCAGCTGCACTTAAATTCGGCTTGACAGTTTCAGCTGCTTTCTTGACAGCATCAACAGCTGCTATTTTGGCAAAAGCAACTTCAGCTGTAGTTGCCGCATTGTCAAACTTGTCTTTAGCAGCATTAAAGGCATTGATGATTGCATCTTTAGTTGTAGCAGCGTTAATCGTTTCGGTGGCTGCGGCTTTAGCCTGGTTAATAGCTAAAATTGCAGCCGCTTTATCGGCAGCAGCTTTTTCCTGCTGACCTGCTTCTGTCAAACTATTATAAGCTTTATTCACACGCTCAATTGCGCTATCAGCAGCAGCGTTAACGTTAGCAGTATTAGAAGTTTTAATAGCTTCAATGTTGGCTGCATTTGCGTTGTCTTCAACTGCTTTTATCGCCTTTTCGCCATCATCTTCAGCCTTATCTGCATCTTCAGCCGTTAATTGTTTGCCCACATTTATCTTGGCCTCATCACGCGCCTTGTTAATATCGGTTACTGCTTTTTGCTTGTCTTCATCAGACATGTCCGTCTTATTGATGCGGTCTGCTGCAGCTTGGGCGTATTCATCAAGTTTTTTCTGGTCAAAAACAATTTCCTTACCCAGTGCTGCAGCTTTGTTCCAAACACTGTTAATGTTTATAATCCCAGTGTTCTTCTCAATGTCTACTTGTTCAACGCTTGCTGGTGACGGGTTATTAACTTTGTCAACAGCGTCTTGATAGTAAGCTTCAACTTCCTTATTAAATGCAGTTTTAGCTTCAGTACTGATATTCTTTAAATTAGCGATGTTATCTTCAACAGTTGCCTTTTCAGCTGCTAATTCGTCCAAAGCGTCTTCTTTAGCAGTCTTTAAGTCACTTGCAGCTTTATCAATAAGTTGTTGTGTTTTAGCATCTGTCAAAGCTTGATCAATGTCTGCTACACCCTTAGCTTGCGCTTTAGTGATTTCATCAAAACTTTCACAGTCATCAATAGCTTTCTTTGCGGCTTCGTATGCTTTTTGAGCCTGATCTTGATATATCTTAACGTTGTCCTGAGTTAAACCACTGTTTGCTAAATCAGCAATTTGGTTAGCTACACCAGGCATCCCGGAAGTACCGTTACCATTAAGTTCATTTTCAAGTGCTTGTTTAGCAGCTTCTTTGGCTGAAGCTAATTTATCTTGCTCTGCTGATTCTTCATTAGCAATTTGCAAAGCTTTATTCACAAGATCAAGAGCCGCTCCTCTGCGTCTGTTGACTTCAGCAATTGTATCTGCACCATAAACTGTTGTGTCTTTATTAGATTCAGTGACTGAATCTGCCATTGCCAATGCTTTAGCCAGCTCATCTTCAAAAGTCTGTGATTGACTTTCTTTTAAATTAGTTGGCTTCTTGCTTTCGGCATCTTTTACCGCGTTTCTGATCGTAGTAGCAGCGTCGTCTTGAGCTTCTGATAAAGTAAGGATATCTATACTCTTAACTATCGGACGAGAACCTACTGCGACAACTTCTGGACTGTATTCAACGAAATTGGCGTTAGGTGTTATTTCAACTTTATCACCCTTATTCATATTTAGGGTAATACCAGCAGGTATTGTTACTGAGAAAGTACCGTCTGGGTTAATTGCGGAAGTAAAGACCTTAGGCAGTTCCGGAACCCGGTCAATAATATTGCCACGGTATGTATCATTAGTATTGGCATAAGGCTTCAGATTTTTATCTTCCTGAATAACCCGGTTATATTTAGCATTGCTGCTAATGTATCTAATAATTACATAACCCTTAGTACCCTTAGGGAAGTACTTATAAAAGGCATTATCATTACTTGGACCATCTTCTGCTTCGGTGTAGTTCTTAACTTTGCCTTTGATAGTCCTAGAACCATCGTTATTCTTGATAACTTGTAAATTATCATCATCAATATCCAAGAATCCACTTGGGTTAGCAGGAACAAAGGTCACGTTATTATAGCTGTCAGAATCTGAACTGCTGAGAGCATTTTCTAAAGCATTTTTGATAATATCATCTAATCTATTAGATTCTGGATTCTTAACAGCAGCTTCAGCAGCAGTTAAGAAAGAACCAAATTTTCTGTCGTTAATAATATCTTTAATGGCAGGATCGTTCTTAATTTCATCTAACTGCTCTTGAGTCAAAGTCTTATTGCCATCAAGCATTTCGATAGTATTTACAGAAATACCCTTCGCTGATTTCTGCAGTTGTAAAACATGCAAAGGCGGCAATGTGAATCTGCTGCCAGAGTTAGTTTGCAGCTGCTGGCGAACATTAGTAATTGTGATCTTGTTATTGCCAATAATGCTGGTTGCAGTGTTTTTATTATTATGAGAATCCAAAATAAATGATGTCGGGTTGTTAATTTTTAAAGTTCCACCATGAACATCAAGTAGATTAATAGCCCCTGTGCCTGGTTTATCGCCTAATCTAATATTAAAGGCACCATTTTCAACATCAGCAGAGCCAGTAATATAAACTAGTGTGCCAGAGTAATCACCCATGTTACTACCCAGAATATTTAATTCGCCATTAGGACTAATGTTCAAATTACCGTTATCATAAAATAGATTTCCTGAAGCAGCGTCAGTAATATTACCATTCGTATTAATATTGACTTGGCCATTCTGTAAAATGTTAAATGTTGAACCCGAATCTTTTAAATAAACAGCCCTGGCTTTACCGGCATCTCTTGTGCCCTTATAAGGTCTCACTTTATTTAGGCCAATATTAATATTCAAGACGCCACCAACTTGAACAATTCCGCCGCTTTCCATGTAAATGGCGCTAAAAGGTTTTCCCCCCTCACCAGTGCTTCTGTTTTCATCAAAGTCTTGCACGGGATTAAGTGTTACGGTTGCACCTCTGTCAATTTTGACAGTGTTAGTCTTACTCTTCATTTCGATTATAGTGCCACCGTACGTTGAACCGACAAATTCACCATCCAAGAATTCTATGCTGTCATTTTCATTTCCATTAGTAAACTCAAACATTTGTTGATCAGTATGGTTGGGCCATTTTGCAGTATGAACGTCATTATTTCCGGTAAAAAAGATGTGAGTATTGCTACCAGCATAGATTAATTGCGACCCTTCAAACGAGCAATCCTTAAACATAATGTTGGCATGATAATTATCACTTACATATTCGGTATCCCAAACACCGTAATAGTCCCCACTGCGCATATTAAGACTTTGATAAGTAATATCTGCATTTGTACCACGGCTTTGTCTAGGTGAATAGCCAGTGAAATCAAGTTTATATTTGGCATCTCCGTTTGATCTAATTAAGAGAGTACGCCCAGGAACATTAAATCTATTATTGCCATTATTAGGATCTGCGCTAACATCATTCATTAAAATAATTTCAGTGATATTTATATTGTTAAGCGCATCTTGAAAATCTTTCCAGTTATAAACCTGATAAGAAAAACCATCGCCAGCATCCTTGACTAATGGATTTTTATTTTTAGCAGGCGCAATTTTATCCGTGCTGTTATTTTGCTCATCATTATTGCTAGTATCATCACCCGGCTTAATCACATTTGCCTGTGAATCTTCTGGCAATTTGCCATCACTGGCTGTGTTGTCTCCTGAGGTAATATCAGTGTTAGTGTCTTTACCAGTTGAATCAGTTTTTCCCGGTGTGACTGCATTTGCATCATTTGCCTCAGTATCTGGCTGCTTAACAGCAGTAGATTGATCGGATTCTTTACTATCTTTCTTTGTCTGCTCTTTTGTGGTTTTTGTCTTGCTGACAGATTTCGAGTCTTCATCACTACTCTTCAAAAATGAAGATAAGCCTGAAAAAGTAGATAATTTTGGCTCTTTTTCGGTCTTTTTGGTTTGTCTATCATCCTGAGTTGATTGAGAAGCAGCCTTATTATTTTCTGTTGCAGCTTCACTCAAATCAGACTCGGATGACTTGGTTTCAGTTTTTCTATCGACTTGTTGGGTTGATAGATCAGTATCGGCTTTAACCGTTTGACTACCCAAACCCAGAAAAGTGAATCCTAACAAAACAGAAGCGGCACCGATCGTCAATTTGCGAATTGAAAAGCGGTCTTGCTTTTGTTGCATTTCCATTTTTCTTAGTCGTTCTTTAAAGTTATTTTTCCCTAACATAAGTTGTCCTTCCTTGAATTAAAAATACACTTTGAATTTTATAACTAGCGTTATTCATTGTCAATATAGTATTTAGCAATAGATGTTAAGCTATAAATAACCGTTATTTTTAAAAATTGTTAATTCTGATTAAAAATAACTTTATTATTTTTATAAGTTACTATTTTACTGCCATTTAAGCCAATTAAATAAAAATAACTAAAAGTGATTAAAGGAAAAACTATTTTGCAAATTAGTTTGAAATTGTTTTTTATTACATTTGTGATACAAATTTATCTAGTATGTTTTCGTATATTAAATAACACATACAAATTATTTTTAGTTATAACTTATTTATTTATTATTTTTAACTATGTTATTTAAATTAGTAGTAAATTTTTGCCCACAAAAATACTCCCAAATCTGGCCAAAACTTGGGAGTAATATTATTTAATAAACTGAAATAACTTTTTTAAATAGGTGATTTTGCGACTTGATCGCTTCGTTAACAGACACGAAATGATGACCTTTAATTTCTACTCTGACTGGTCATCAAAATAATTTTTGCTTGGTTCTAACCCTTGGAGTGCTAATTTTAGTCTGAAAATGTAACTTCTTTTGTTATGATCATTTTGCCGGCATTAAAACTATAGCAAATAAACAGCCACATACTTAATAGCTAAGACTTTCTTTTAAAATTTCAGTGGCTATTCATTTACTTTTCCTGCTATTAAACTAAAATTACTCGTCTGGAATTACGGCCAGAAAGCAAAGCGCTGTAATATCCAATTATTTATGTTAAAGCAACTAGCAGCTTAAAGCTGCAAACCTATTTTTAGCAGTAATTAAGAATAGTGTTTTAATAAAAAGTCCAGACGCAAAAATACCCCAAATTTACCTTAAATTTGGGGTATTTTGTGGTTTTAGCAACTAGTCAATCTTAAAGATTAATTGCCTAAAAGTTTGCCTTCTTCACATATTTACCACTAGCTACAACATAAAATTTCTTATGACCGATTTTAACTGGATTACCATAAGTTTTTACAACTTTATGTTTCTTCAAAACTTTTTTACCTAAACGATGACCATACTTGCTATAGATATAAGCATTATGTTTCAGTTTTAATTTCTTAGCGTCAACATTGCCACTATCTATCAGTAGACCATCTGCTAAGGCATAATATGTTTTGCCCTTAACCGTCTTTTTGCCAGTAGTTTCTATTTCTGAACCAGAATTAATGATTAACTTGTTGGCACGTTTGCCGTTTTCATCATAGAGATAAGCATTGTGCATTAACTTTTTAACTACAGTGGTAGTTGCTGGAGTAGTAGTATTGCTACTTGTTGCTGTCACTTCTTCCTTAGCAGTTTGGGCTGCCGTGACTGGTGCAACGTTAGCAGCTTTGATATAGCGGTTTTTACCAATAGTAAAGTATTTCTTACCGCGAATTTTGACTGCTGCGCCGTAAGTGTTAACTGTTTTACCTTTCTTGAACACTCCAGGCTTCTTAACTCTCTTACCCACTTGATTATATACATAAGAATTATGCTTAACTTTTTGGGTAGTAGCTTGACCATTACTTGCAGCAACATAATATTTCTTATTGTTAGCACCTTGATCAACTAGAACGTAGTATTCTTTACCATTAATTGTCTTGGTACCATAAGTGATAACTGTAGAGCCAGCTCCTAAAGTAACCTTGTTTGCGCGTTTACCATCTTCGTCATAAAGATAAGCATTGTGCATTAAAGTCACATTAGTGCTTTCACCTAAGTCATTTGGCGCACCATTTGTTCCATTTTCTTTATCAGTAGTTGGCTGCTTAGGTGGATTTACAGGATTGGAAGTCGTATTACCATTACTGTTAGAAGTAGAATTGCCTCCATCGTTGTTAGAGTTATTATTGCCATTGTTGTTATTGTTGGCACTATCTTTAATAATTTTATCAATGACAGTTGAATCCGATGAAGCCTTATTAATCGTCTCAATACCATCGTCACGCTTGCCGTCAATATCAGTTAGAGTATTATTTTGATTAATCTTTTCCTGAGCATCAGCTAAAATGCGGTCGATTTCAGTCTTAATCACAGCTTTTTCATCATTAGTATAATTATCACCATTCTCATGCTTTACTTTGTTATTATCAATTTTCTTCTTAGCATTAGTAGCAGCATCAGAAACAGCAGCTTTGGCAATTTCCCGTATTCCAGTTAGTCTATTATTCGAAACTTCATCGTAAGAATTACCAGATATATATTTATATTTGTCATGCTCACTGTTAGTTGCATAAATCCATGCAGAATCACCAAAATATTTTTGATTCTGAGCAACTGCACCTTTGTACTCAGCCTCAATATCCCTATTGGCAGAACTCTTAACTGTGTACAATGCTTGCTGCATTAACTGATCAATTGCTTGTCTTGTCATGTCAATATCATGGTTCATCTGATTGGCAATATTTTCATAAGATGCATCAGCTTGAGCATCCTGAGTAAGCACAGTATTGATACTTCCGTGTATGCCATCAAGTCTATTTTTGAAGTGATCCCTATCCTGAGGAAGTAGACTATCTATATCATTAAGCGTGTCCTTTGCTTTATTAAACATATCATTAACTTGTTCTTTGGCCATTAGCCCATTATAAGCATTGATTCCTTTGCTATACGATTGGGTTGTAGAGCCAATATTTGTTGAATGCTTAATTGCATCAATTGCTTCACGTATAGCTTGAATATTGCTTTGATAATCAGGATTGGCTTTTTGTTCTTCAGTTAACCCATTGTACCCAGCTTCTAGACCTGTTACTTCATTTCCAGCACCCTTTAAGGCATTAGCTTGATTATAATCAAACCATTCAGAAGTATTTTGATAAGTATCAGTTAGCTTAGTACCAATTTGATTTTCGTCAGTCGGAATTTTGTTGATATCAGTTTGCTGCTCTATGCTTGCTTTTTCATTTGCATATAAATCATCAACTATCTTGTTCAATGCTTTCTTTTGAGCGGCAGTTAGTTGAGATAACCCAATAATGTTGTGAGTTGTTGCATATTTTCTTTGTAAAATATCCTCTGCCTTTGCTTTCGCAGCAGCAAGATCAGTATCTTTTTCAACATCAGCAAATCCAGGAATGTGACTACCGGAATCACTATCAGAATATCCTTGAGTTGCGTTGCTGACAATCTGATCAACGTCCTTTTTGACGTCATCTGTAGAGCGATCATTTCCGTTCTTATCTATTGTTGGAACTGCGTTAATCTTTGCTTTGCTCTGATCGTAAATATCCTGAATCTTCTGCTTTTGCTTTTGTAAATCAGAGTTTACTAAACCAGAATCTTCAAGCTTTTTATCAGCTTCTGCTTTTTGCTCAAGAAGATTATTAATAGCATTTTGCTTAATTTGATATATTTTTTCTTTATCTTGGGCAGTTTGGTAAAGCTGGTTAATTCCAGTTTCACCTAAATTGATTGGGTGTCCTTCGCTATCGAGCCCCTTTTCAATGTTTTGCAATTTTTGTTTAGCATTTTCGAGATCTGTTATTGTCGGACTGCTTGGTAAAGCAACTTTACTAATTTCATCCTTGGTCTTTTGAATCAACTGGTTAAGCTGGTCCTGTAAATCCGCCTTTTGCTGATCAGTTAAATCGCTGGCAACTTGGCTAATACTGCCCTTATCTTTGACATACTTATCAATAGCCGCAATTTGCTTATTCTTTTCACTTAGTAAATTGGCTGGAATACCTGCTTGATCTATAGCGGCCTCACCAGCTTTTTCAACTTGACCTAAGTCTGCATTATCATCGGCACTATATAAGTCGCTAACAGCTTTTTGCATTGCGTTATTTATTGCAGCTTCATTTTGGCTTATTTCGTTCGGATCAAGTCCTGAACTTGGCAATTTTGCCTTAGCAGCTTCAGCATATTCTTTCAGAGTATTAATTTGCTTGTTCTTTTCTTCGAATCGCTGAGTTAAGCCAGTAATTGCATCATTACCAGCTTGCGCTGCTTGATTCATTGCACTATTTGCATCAGTCTCATTGTTTTGAGCAGCTTGAATATTTTGAGCAGCTTTATCACGTTCGGACTTAATGCGATCTCTCATCTGATCCGCCAGATTAGGATTGTCTTTAGCAATTTTATCTGCAGCTTCATTTGCCTTGTTAACTGCATCTTGCAACTTAGTCAATGCATTATTGACAGATTCTGCTTTGATGATTTCATTATTAACTTTATTCAAATCAGCATTATTCTGATCTTTAGCATCAGATAATTGATCCTGGTTGGTAGCAGAGTTTATTCTAGTTTCACCTGACTGACGAATTTGATCAATTTTATTCTTCAAATCATTATATTGGTCTTGACCTAATTTTTTATCAGCCATGTCTTGATCAATTTGCTGTTGTAATTTATTAGTTGAATTATCAAAATCATTTTTAGCAGAAGTCTTAGCGTTAGTAATGTTCTCATCATTAGCTGTATCAACAATTGCTTCAATTGCTTTATTACCCTCATCTTGAGCCTTTTGCACATCATCTTCATTTTGAGCTTTATCAATATTGTCTTTGGCCTTATCCCGCTCGCTTTCAATTGTAGATTTATCTTTAGCATCACCATCAATTGAAGTTTGGGCTTTATCATCTAAAGCAGATTTTGCTTTATTTTTGGCCGCCTGCAGTTTAGCATCAGCTAAAGCCTGATAAATATTACTTAAACCCGTATTCTTTTCTGTGTCAATGTTCTCTAATAGAGCGCCACTAACGTTTGCAACCGCATGATCATAAGCATCTTGTGCTTGCTGTTTAAACTTAGCCAGCTGATCAGAGGTTAAATCACTTAAACCATTTATTTCTGGTAGAACACCGGTAGCAGTTGAGTCCTTTCCAAGAGCTTTATCAAGCTCTTTAATTGCTTGATCTCTTTGCTTACGAATATCCTCTGCATCACTCTCACTTGCATTAGCAACTACGTTACTAATTCCCTGTAAGGTATTATTTTTGATTTTCTCAACTGTAGCGCTATCATTGGCCGCTCCAATATCTTTAATGCCTAAATCAGCCACTGCAAAAACTGCGTTTTGGTCTCGTGAATCATTTAGTTTAGCTCGAGCCGCGTATGCTGTATTTTTAATCAAATCGGTGGCAACAACTTTATCACTAGCTAACTTGGCAGCAGATTCAATGTTATTAATTTTATTTAATGCATCTTGATAAATACCGGTTAGTTGCTCTTTATTTGTGGCAGCGTCAATTTTACTATTTGCATCCGTTGGGATTGTACCAAGTTGATTAATTGCATCATTAAATTTATCTTTTACTTCATTTCTTTGGTCTGTAGATAATTTGCTAAAAATGTCACTTAAGCGATTATTGGCACTGCTAGCAGCATTGGCAATACTATTCTTAATGTCAGTTTTAGATGTATTAAAACCATTACCTGTAGCTTCTGCAGCGTCAATATCTGATTCGCCCTTTTTCTCAACTGTATTAGCATCGGAAATGGCATCTGTAGAATCAACTGCTGATTTTGCATTATCACGTGCGGATGTAATGTTACTAATCGTTGTGTTCTTGGCATCATTGGTAATATCCGACGAATTATTAATTCGGTCAATCGCCTTTTGAGCATAATCATCAAGCTTTTGCTTATTGAGAATCTTGTTAACATTTACATCACTAATCACATTATCAATTAATGACTTACCGCTTTGAACGATTTCATTAAGTTGCCCGTTAGTAGTGGTGGTTTTATTATTAATTCCATTAACACCGATATTATATATAGCATCCACTTTTGCACGTAAATCTGCTTTGTTGGCACTGGTAATCTGATCCATATTGCCAATCTGTTCTTTTACTTTATTGCGCTCATCCATTAAAGCTGCTAAAGCCTGATCTTTTGCAGACTGCAAGTTTGCTGCAGTTTGAATGTTTGCTAAATCATTTTTACCTTTAGTTAATGCTGCATCTATATCATCTTTATTTGCACCTTGAATGGCAGTTTGAGCCTGATTGAAGGCATTGGTAATCTGATTATAGTAGTCATTCTTTTCGGTTACTCCTAAATTAGGATCATTAGTTATCTGACTGCTTGCAGAATCACGCGCATCTTTTAATTTTCCAATTGCAGTTTGACGCTGTTGTTCTAAGGCCTGAGCTTCGAGATCAGGAGAAAGAGAATTAATAACAGAATTAATGGCATCAATTCCTGTTTGAGCATCAGTGTTAATATCAGTTACTGTATGGTCATTAGTGATCGCCTGGATTGCTTGATCATAACCCGCATCAATCTGGTCCTGTTTTGCTTGAACTATTGCCGGATCAAGATGAGAATTTGCAAGAGTATTTTTGGCATTAGCCTTGGCCTGTTGCAATTTACTTATTGCCTGAGCCTTAGTGGCTGTGATTTGAGCAGCACCTAAATCTTTAAGAATATTGTTTTGACCTTCTTGCTTTGCCGAAGTGATATCAGAAACATTTTGAGACGAAGCAATTTTAGCCTTTGCAGCATGGGCATCTTGATCAATTTGGTCTTCATAATACTTCTTATTTGAAGGACTGAGTTGACTATCATCAATGCTTTCAATTTTAGCTTTTGCATCATTAACAGCTGTATCAATGTCTTGAGCTGCATTGGTTCTAGCTTCTTCTACCTCCTTATTGGCAGTACCCTGTGCATCGCTTACAATATTATCTATACTGTTTTTAGCGTTAGTGACTGTCTCAACGATTTTAGAACTAGCGACCTTGTTTAAAATATCGATATTGTCGTTAACTACCTTGCTGATTTGATCATGATATGCTTTCTTTTGTTCATCAGTCAGATTGCTTGTCTGATCGATTTGATTATTAGCTTTTGTTTGCGCTTGTCTGATCTGCTTGATAGCATCAGCTAAGGAATTGTTACGCTCACCCTTAGCTTTAGCTGAAGCCAGTAAGTTGTTCAAGGCAGCAATACCATCATTACGCGCTGAATCAATTGCAGTTAAACTGTCTGCCTGATCAATGCGCTGGTTATAACCAAGAGGAGTTGTTAAATTGTTAAGTAACTTCTGTGCAGCCGCAACGCTATCATCAATATCATTTGCTGACAAACCAGGCAAACTACGCAGTTGGGTTTCGATATCGCTTTCAGCTTTAGCAAGTTTAATCTTAGAAAGCTGTCTTAAAATTGATCGCTTAGTTGACTCCTCGGTTGTTGAAACAGCAGTAGAATCGCTGGCTTGATCAATATTGGTCAAACCATCATTTACTGTTTTCTCGATATCAGAGTTTGAAGAAATCCCTAACGAATTTTCATTGGCGCTCGCATAACCCAAAATCTCAGCCTTTGCAGCATTTTGATCAAAAATAGTTTGTGCAGCTGCTTCTCTTTGTTTGATCGCAGTGTTATCAGATGTTCCGTAAATTGACTTTTGCTCATCATACTTAGAACTTCCTGGTTTAGCAGTTGCAACTTCAGTTGCTTGATCAATTGCATCTAGTAAAGGAGTCTGTTGATTTAAACTAATGCCTGAATTTTGTACTCGCTCTTTGGCAGCCGCAGCTGCAGCCTTAATTTTACTTGCTTCTTGATCAGCATTTATCTCCTTAATAGACTCCTTACCCTTGGAACCATCAGGATCATCACCGGTAATAATGTTATGAACTGCTTGATTATAAGAATCTTTTATTTCTGCAGTTTTATCGGCATGGTTTTTAATTTCATCTTGAGCAACAGCCTGTAAGTCTTTTAGGGCCTGAATTGTTTTGTTAACTTGATCAATTATACCTTGAGCTTCTTTTTGGTGTCCATCCACTGATACTTGATCAAGGTCTTTTTCAATGTCACCTTCCGGTTGAGCAATAGCCTGAGCGCGCGACAAACGACTAGTTAGCTTTAATACTTCGTCCTTCTCTTCTTTACTCAAATTAGGATCGTTTGCAAGCTTGTAAGTATCGACATAGACCTGATCAATTTTTTGTTTAAGATCAATTTCAATACTCTTTTTATAGCCATAAGCTGCTTGATCAATCGCATTAATACCATTCTTCATTGCTTCAGTAATATCTTTATCAGCTTGAATACCTTTCACAGTATTAATTGCTTTATCACGTGCAGCATTAATTGCATCTACCATTGTAGGGAATCTCTTTGACTGCAATGTGGCTTCATTATTTAAATTAGTTATTGCACTATCGCGAGACGACTCGATAGTTGAAGAATTTTGCGCCTGACTTACAATATTCTTAATTACATCAAGAGCAGCATTCTTACGATTGTTAACCTCGCTTAAAGTGTTTGCACTTGAAGCATAAACTGAAGTTTTTTCGTTATTAGTATCAATTGTTTTGGATGCAGCGGCCGCAACTTTATCTAATTGCTCATTAAAGTCTTTAACTTGAGCTTCAGATAGGTTGTTAGGTCTATGAATTTTCGCATCACTAATTGCGTCAGTTATTGCCTTAGCAGCTTGATCTTGTGCATCAGACAAAGTTAAAATATCTAAGTTTTTAACAATTGGGCGACGTCTTGCAGCTACACTTGATGGATCGTAGCTAACAAAGTTTGCATTTGGAGTTAATTCTACAGAGTAACCTTTATCAAACTTAATCGTTTGATCGGCTGGAATAGTAAAACTAAATGAACCATCATCATTTACAATTGCTGCAAATTGTGTTGGTAAAGGGCTCAAAGAACTGTTGCTTGAATCTCTTATGGTGTCTTTTGTTTGCGAATATGGGTTGTCAATTAAATTCTTGCCATTTTGATCCTTTGGTGTCCACGCAGTTTTTACTCCCATACTATCGATTAAATTAGCCATAATATATGCTTTAGTCGCAACTGGGAGAATCAAACTAAATGGGTTTTTCAAATTTTCTGGATCTGAATCCGGACCATCAACAGTAAAATTATAATTAATTACGCTGCCTGGTTCACCGGAAATTGTTTGTGAACCATCAGAATTTCTGGTTATCTGTACCTTACCAGGATCAATATCCAAAAAACCACTCGGATTGGCTGGAATGAAACTAATGTTGTTATAGCCAAAATTATTGCTATTATTGAATGCTTTCTGAATAATATCCGAAAAGATTTGGTCGTAAGTCCAGCCGTTCTTAATCCCATCAGCCAACGAATTTTGAACATCAGGCGGCAATTTATCAAGTGAAATATGAGCTTTGGCTGCCTGTGCTTTAATTTCTGCTAATTTATCTGCAGTTAGCTTTTCTTGACCATTAAGCAACTCAATATTATCAACTGCAATTGTATTGTCAGTTTTCCTAACAGTTAAAACGTGAAATGGTGGCAATGTTACTTTACCAACCCCAGTTTGTGTTGAGCTCAAATCAAACTGCTGCCGCACATTTGTTAAGGTAATCGGCATTGTGCCGATAATACTCGTAGCAGGATTGGTATTGCCCTGGACATTCAAAATTAATGAGGTAGGATTATTAACAAATAACTTCCCGCCTTGCACATCTACCAAAAGTATTTGGCCATTACCGCCATCTACGTATCTACCATTTGGACCTAGCTTTCCAAGAACGATATTGAAACCACCGTTTTCAATATTGGCCGTACCCCTAATTAGGACTAAAGTACCAGAATAGTCGCCCATATTTGAGCCATTAATGTTTAACGATCCTCGTGGTAAAATGTTAAAATTACCACCATCATAAATCAGG